>PMNE01000097.1 GCA_003162635.1 Ignavibacteriota bacterium | reverse complement strand
GCGGATCCGCTTTGGGCGGAGACAATTGTAAATCGGATATTCGTCGTAGGATTGAATGGGTTGGGGTAGTTGTCAAACAGCCGGAATCCGTCCGGGGCGCTCGGAGCCGCCTCTGCATAGACAAAAGTGGGGCCCGATGGTTCCAGGGTCCTCCGGAAGAATGCAAGGACTGTGTCCTTGGCAATCAGCCCGGATGCGGTGAAGGCATCTTCGGTGCTGTTCAAATCGAATTCATGTCCCGCGCCCTGGAAGAGCCGTAACTCAACGCTTCCCCCGTTTGCCGCGATGCTGTCATCGAGTTGGACGGACTGCAGGTACTGGAGAACCGGATCAGCCGTCCCATGGAAGAGGAGAACGGGGGAAGTGATATTCCGAAAATTGGCGATACAATCTCCCTTCGTCGATCGGAGTGCAGGGTTCGCCTGGAAATATGTCGTCAGCCACGTTTCAAGAGGCTGACTGCTGGTCAGAAAATGGTCCGTGTCAAACAACCCATAGAGCGTGACAAGAGCGTCGAGCCGGTCACTGATAGTTGAGTCGGTTTGGAAAAATTCATAGTCGTTATCCCAGATGACCGTCTGCCCCCATACGATCGACCCCTGGGAAAGGCCGATGCCCCCGATCCTGTTCGCCGTCGAGATCCCGAACCGGGATGCGTTGCGCCGGAGAAACTGCACCGCCGTTTTGAACGCGCGCACCGGTTTGGGATACCCTCCATGGGTTGTATTGGTGATATCGTAGTAGTCGATGGTCATCGCCACATATCCCCGTGCAGCGAGCGTGTCGCACCAAATATCCATCTGTTTCCGTGTCGCGCTAATCCCGTGCGTCAGCACAACGCCCGCCCCGTTGGGTTTCGCCGGGATATAGACGCTGGCGAGGAGCTGACCTTCTGCATACCCCGGCGGCACATACACGGTGTCCAGAATGGTCACCTGTTGCGCTGACCCGCTGCTTACGAGCGTAAAGAAGACACAGAGGAAGGTGGAGCCATATGCGAGCAATTTCTTCATGTCGCCTCACGTACAGTTGTGTGGGAAGATCGTGACAAAGCAGACTGGGCCTCTCGTTAGCTAATGAGCTTGATTTGGATTAATTTACGAAATCACATGCCGGGAAGCCATGCTCTCCCCCATGGAGAAACAAGATTATCTGCATCACTCTCAAGGAGATATGTATGTCGTCCACGCACACGAAGAAGGACATGAGTGACTTTCCCAGCGACAAGTCCGGCCTGACGCAGCCAGCCACGCCGATGACGAGAATATCGCCTGTGGACCGGGCGCGGAGGATTCTACGGAAGACAGGATACGCATGCACGGATTTCATTGAGTTCATGAGACCCGCCCCAAAGAGAACTACGTTGTGCAAGTTCCTCCTCTCTCGTTCGGAGATCCGATCCTGCACTTCGTACCTGAATGCCCACGGTTATGTCTCCCACCGTCTGGGCTGCAAGGACTGGGATCTCGCGAATATCATTGCCGACCTCTCCGACGGCAATCTCCTGGACATGGGGAGTTCAGATTCCTACCTCCTGTCAAATGCGATTCGCAAAGGGGTGCAGGGGGAGAAGTGCGGCATAGACTTACAACATCCGGATGTACCGGCAGAAGGCGTCAAATACGAAATCGGAGATCTCACGGCGACGGGAATGCCTGACGGGAAATTCAGGAACATCACATGTCTTTCCGTTCTTGAACACGACGTCGATTTCGCGGCCTTTGCGCACGAGGCCTGCCGTTTGCTCTCTCTCGGGGGGAAGTTGTACGTCACATTCGATTATTGGACGCCGCGGGTTATTCCGCAAATTCAAATTTTCGGACTTCCCTGGAAGATACTCGACCGCAGCGATGTCGAGCGTCTTGTCAACGAATGTCACTCTCAGGGGTTGGAACTCGCCGACGACATTGATTGGACACTCGGCAAACCCGTCATCGACAACCGTTATCACTCGCCCGACCTGTCGATCGCGTACACATTCGGGATGCTGGTGTTTCAAAAGGGATCATAACAATTTGTTGTTGAACGGATCCCGCTGCGACAGAGGGATTCCCGTGGGGGGGGACTTTATGATTCCGCTCTGCTCCTCCGGAGGTGGTACTCTTTCTCCGAGAGAAAGAGTACCCAGAAAGATTCCGCCCAAAAGATGGCGGATCCTCATTCCGACTTCGAACTTCACCATGGATCGTGAAGTTCGGTCGGAATGGGACCTTGCGAGATCGAAAGCTCTCGGGGGCGTCCTGGTAAAGCCGGCAAGGGGCTACGCGATTTCGATGGCACCGATTATACTCTGAAGGAAGCATCGAAATCGCGGGCGCAAATGAAGAACTCCGGCAAGAACGTCCCGGCTCTCGCCATTGAATCTTAACGATTTCTTACAAGAAAATGGGTGTTGAACGCCTGGAGAACGGCATTAAGAAGATAACTCTCCGGGGAAGAATGGATATTGAAGGAACGAATGTGGTTGATCTCCCCTTGTCAACGGAAACATCGACAGAGAAGGCGAGCAAAGGAGCGCGTTCCATCGCGCGCTCCTGGAACGCGTTCGCTCCTAGCGCCCCGGCGTCTGCGGGCCGCTGCCTTGGGCACGACGCGAAACCTGCGTGATGACCGGAACGAATCCCTCCCCCGTGTCGTTGAGCACCTCCAGGCGCACAGTCTCTCCCTCAGGGTACCAGCGGACCTGCTGGTCGAAGGTTTTGCCGGGTGCCGGGATCCGCGCGGCCAGTACGAGCGTGTCCCCCGCAAACGAGCCGCGGTACTCGGGATGGTCGCCGAAGTTGTTGTACATTGAGAGTGTGTATTGCTTGTCGTGCGGGTCATAGCCGAGGAGTCCAATCCCCTTATAGACGCCCAGAACCGGATTCACGCTCCGTTCATCGACAAACACAAACATCGAATCGAGAACCCACCTCACCTCCGAGGTCCCCTTCCCCACAGATTCCTTCGGGAACATACGGCCAGGGAGGATATGCGGTTCGGTCACAAAACTCCCGACGAGGAACGCGAGACGTTCGCGCGGGTTTTCTGCCGTTGTGCGCGCAGACGGGGTGACGGGCGAGTGCCCTTGCCCCATCGCAATGCCGATTGCGAAAAGAATCAGTGCGGGTGGCCAAAGAATCTTCATGCTGAGCTCCAGTGTTTGTGTGGATGAAGGACCATGGAGAAGTATGACGGTTCTTCTCATGACAGACTTCTCTTGAGGCTGGAAATGGTCCGCAATGGTCAAACACCGTTTCGCAACGTGTCGTTCCTCATTTTCCGCCTCTTTCGTCTGTTGACAGGATTGCATCCTGGAAACACAAATCCCACACCATTGTTGATGTGGGATTTGGTAAGTCCGCTTGCATCGCCTTGCGTCACTTCAGCAACACCATTTTTCGGGACTGCACAAAGCCTCCCGCCGTCAGACGATAGACATAGACACCGCTCGCCAATTCAGACGCATCCAGGTTCACCTCGTGAACTCCCGCCTCCATCTTGCCATTCACCAGCTCGGCCACCTGCCGGCCAAGCAAGTCGTACACACTCAGCGTGACTTGTCCACTCTTGCCCAACGAGAAGTTAATTGTCGTTGAAGGGTTGAAGGGATTCGGATAATTCTGTTCAAGTGCGAACTTTTGAGGCAGCGTACTATTGTCATTGACCGCACTGAGATTTCCAGGCGAGACAATTGTGTTTGCTTGTAATGTAACTTGGGTCTGCGCCAACGCGAGACCAAGATTCAACGAGGCGCCGGTGATCATGACGATCTGCGTTTTACACAGTATCACCCCTTGCATAACAGCGCCCGATTCGAGTGTCACCTGGCCGGCAACTTGCCAGAAGAGGTTCTTCGCTTGGGCACCGCCACTGAACGCAACAGCGCCGATTAAGTCAAAATTTCCCGCAATCTGCAGAATCCAAACATCTGTTGATTTGCCTGAGAACGTGACGCTACCAGAAGACACTTGAACGTTACCGCTCCATTTGTAGACACCGTGAGTGAGCGTTCGATCCTTCAGGTCTCCGGCGTACAGTTCAGTCGAATCGGCCGGACGTCCAGCGGCGTTCGTATATGCGGTTTGCATCTCGCCTATAGCTTGAGTCAACATCGCTGGGGTTGGCACAACATCTGATGCACCATACACTCTTCCCGTGACCAACGATGATGTCCAAAATGTGCCTGACGGGTCTTTTATCAATCCAAATCCAGTCATGGAACTTGCGGTATTCGGACTGATGCCAACGTCACCTGTAATATGGGTGGCCCCCGTCGATGTGATTGCGGTTTTTGCCAGGATAACGAAACGTCCGGCGTATCTTCCAAGACTTACGGGTGCTGGATTCGACGCACTTGCAGACGTGGTGGCCGGAAGCATCAACGCTATCGACACCACAATCAAACTTGTAATCATTTTTTTCATATGAGCACCCCTCTTATTGGTTGCATACTATGAACCTTCTCCCACATTTTTTTCTGCGTCGGGGGGAACCCGGCAAAGCCGGGACTACGTCTACTATGAAGAAGTATACCAATGAGTGGCCTGGAAGGGAATCGACCAAAAGGACGAAAAAGTAGTTAGCTCTTTGAAGAAAGGCCTTGTTGCTCGTCGGGTTACGGCTGGGGGCCGTCGGGGTGGGCTTTACACCAACAGAGTGCTGCGGGAAGTGTTGACAGAATTATTAGCAAAGGGAGAGGGAAATCGAGGATTTACGAAACGCCGCACATTGACTTGTTCTGCGGAAATGGGTGTATTCTTTTCGGTCTTTCCCGTTGCCCCGTCGTCTAATGGCAAATCAGCAGAATCTGGAGTATTGTTGCCATCCCCTTGCCGTGGCTGTTTTCGCCAATTGGGTTAGCATAGCATTGTCGATACCTGGGTCCCCAAAAAGGTGTTTGTTAACGTCTCTGTGACGAGGACGAAGGCCCCAAAACACAAATCCCACAACATTGCTGATGTGGGATTCGGCAAGTCTACTCGCATCGCCGTACATCAAAGGTACCAGTCGCTTTGTCTGCGCGAAGTCTCCCGCCTGAAGTCGGTAGAGGTACACCCCACGGCCTCGTCTCTTCTGGAGACGAGGCCGAATTCTGAATTCTAAGCTCAGAGCTTAGATGAGAAATCTCTGCGGAACGTTCGATTACTTCAGCAACACCATTTTCCGGGACTCCACATACCGTCCCGCCGCCAGACGATAGAGATATACACCGCTCGCCAATTCAGACGCATCCAACTTCACCTCGTGAACTCCTGCCCAGTTGCTGTGATCTGACCGTTCATTCTCTCCAACGTAGTGTCCCGGGACGGCAGGAAGGGACTCACAACAGCACACGGAAAGTCAAGTGGGTACTCCCACTTCCTGCCCACACAGAACATCCAAACTCGAACACGGCCCAAATCGCCAATGGCAGCTACATACCTTCTTTGACTTCTATGATCTCGTCAGCAACAAGGCCGTGGGCTTCACGATGAACTGCCATGGCAGCTTCTTTACTTGGGGCCTTTGCAAGGCAAAAGACCTTGCCTGATCCTTCATCATACCAATATTTCAGATACTCCACACCGTGTTTCTTCTGAACTTCAAGGTCTTTCGCGTGGGCACCTTTAACGGCCTCGGCAGTCAAGCCAGGGATATGCTTGTGAATATCCATGAAGAGTGGCATCGTGGGACTCCTTTTTGATTATTGTGACTGGTCGTAAAGTGATTTAGTTGCTGAACTCTCGAGTGTGAACGCTCAACATGACTGCTCCTTCCCGTATCTTGCATGTTCCTCGATTCACCATTTGTGCGGTGCCGGGGGCGGCTTTTTCATCGCTCCTTCCGTTAGCACACCTGCGGCAAGACAAAGAGTCATTGTGCCACAAGAAATAGATATTCGGCCATACCGGCCCCCCTCTATGATGGGCATGTTTTCTTGGCGTATGATGGAACGGGGCACCCAAGGAAAGGCTCTTGCCAACGGATAGAGTTGTCCCTTCCAGGATTTCGCGCGGACGCACTTTAGTCTCTAACCGCAGGCGGGGCACGATAGTTCCCTTGGAGCAGCGATCATTTGCCCCAATCGATTGTTCTTGCAGCTCGACGGAAAGGCCGATATCTTGGCTTCAGATGGAACTCAGAAACGAGCCACATTCGAGTCACAGAGGGCTGCGGGAAATGTTGGCAGAAGTATTGACAAGGGCAGAGGGAAATCGAGGATTTACGAAACGCCGCACATTGACTTGTTCTGCGGAAATGGGTGGGATGGTTCTGCCCACAGAGGCGCTTTCAGGCGCCTGCCCTGCGAGCAAACGGAGGGGTCGAATTCCAAGTCCAGACTACCGTTTTGTGGCGGGAAGGTTCATGCGCCGCACCAGATCCTGGAAGCGACGCTCGGAGTGCAGAGCATCCAGATCATGTTCAACAATCAAGAATACCATGTAGGGGTCCCGTTGGTCGTAAGCTGTTTCCAGCCAATCCAGCGCTCCGTTCGTCTCGCCCAAGAATGCGCACACAATGGCCATCTCCCAAGTATCAAACTCCGGTCGATTCGATCGCTGCGCGGCTTGGTTGAGGATCGCGAGGGCTTTCGCTCTGGCCCCCGCCACAGCGTACACGCGCACCTGCAAGATCAGACTGTCGAAGGTACTGCCATACAGTCCGACTGACTTCTCAGCTTCGGTAATGGATTCTTTGTACATCCCTTTTCTTCTGTACGCACCAGAAAGGTTTCCGTGGGCCAGGCCAAAGTTCGGATCGATCTCGATCGCTTTCAGGCATTGCTCTATGGCCTCGTCGTAACGCCCTGCATAATTGCAGACCTCACCTCCGATGGCGAGCATGAGAGGCGAAACCGGATCGAGTTCCTGGGCGATCTTGATCTCGGCGACGGCTTGCTCATGGCGTCCCATGGCACTCAAATACTCTGCGTACCAGTGGTGAGCAACGACATAGCTCTGCTTCAGATCGATCGCCTGCAACAGTTCTTTTTCAGCCGCCGGCCAATCCCAGTCCCAGTACAGGAGCACAAATCCCAAAGCGGTGTGGGCTTCTGCGAGGGAGTTGTCAAGCTCGAGTGCCTTCAGCGCAGCCGTTTTCGCCTTCGGAAACGCATCTTTGGGCAATGCCCCGCCATAAAAGGGGAGGATGCCATAGCTTTCGGCAAGCCCGGCATACGCGAGAGCATTGTCCGGATCTTTATCGAGCACCTGCTGGAAAAGCTGTATGCTCTTGTTGAACGCGGCGAGGGTCCTCTGGGCAAAGTGGTAGCGACCCTGCAAATAGAGTTGATAGGCCTCGGTATTGATCGTGCGGGCACTCGCAAGGCGGGTTTGTTCCTGCGGAGTCACCGTCACTCGTATCTCCTGCGCAATCGACTGCGCAACCTCGCTCTGCAGCCCAAGGACATTCTTCATCTTTCGGTCGAAGGCGTTCGCCCAGAGGTGTTTTTCCGGCGATGCCTGCAGCAACTGCACATTGATCCGTACGTTGTCTGAATCTCGCAGCACCGATCCCTCAACGACCGCTTTTACATTGAGCTCCCGGGCAATTTCCGGAAGCGTCTTTATTGTCCCCTTATATTGTCTGACAGATGTCCGGGAGATCACCCGCAGCGATTTGATCTTTTGCAGTTCGGTGATAAGAGCATCGGTCATCCCGTCTGAGAAATACTCCTGCGCAGGGTCGCCCGAAAGATTTTCCAGCGGCAGCACGGCGATCGAATCAAGCACCTCTCTCGTCGGTAGAAGAACCTTCACTGTAAGGAGAATCGCAGCAACAAGAATGAATAATCCTGCATAGACCGCATATTTCTTTCTCATCAATGGCTTCGCGACGGCTGCGGCCTGTGCTGCCCCGCCCGTTTCAACTCTCCGTTTCAATGATCTCAAATCGACAAGCAATTCATCTGCGTGCTGATATCGATCCGCGGCTTTTTTCTCCACACACTTGCCCGTGATCCTTTCCAACTCCATCGGCACGCCCGTTCGCAGTCCGGTCATCGGTGACGGTTGCTCGTTCAGAAGAGAATAGACCAACCCATCATGATACTCGCTTTTGAATGGGGGCTGGCCGGTCACCATCTCATACATCGTCACGCCGAGCGACCAGATGTCCGTCCGATGGTCAACCGACTCGCCCCGTGCCTGTTCCGGGGACATGTACGCTTCCGTTCCGAGCGTTGACCCGGCTTTGGTCAGCATCGTCTGACCGGAGAGCTTTGCAAGACCAAAGTCAACAATCCTTGCAATACCATCCTGGCCGATCAGGATATTGGCAGGCTTGATATCCCGGTGCACAACTCCGCTCTCATGCGCTTTGGCAAGACCTTGAGCAACCTGGATGGCGATATCAATTGCTTTGTCGATTGGGAGAGGCCCGCTCTCAATCATTTCCTTCAGCGTCTTTCCCTCATAGAAATCCATGACGATGAAGAGCCGGTTGTCCGCCGTTTCATCGATGTCATGGATAGTACAAATGTTGGGATGCCGAAGTGCAGAGGCGGCTTGAGCCTCGTGAACGAAGCGAGTCTTCGCCTGTTCGTCGCGCGCGAGGTCCGGGGAAAGGAACTTCAGCGCCACGATGCGCCTGAGCTTGGTGTCCTCGGCTTTGTAGACGACGCCCATACCACCGCCGCCAAGCTTCTCAACGATCTTATAATGCGAGATGGTCGTCCCGATCATGACGACTTCCATTCAGTGTGGACGCAGCACTTGCAGCGGATTCGACTTCGGTGCATTGGAAGGAACAGAGAATACTGCAAAACTACTGCAGTTCGAGATCAAAGGCAAATGATACTGGTGCAGGACATCATTACACTGCGGGAGAAGGCGCGGGCACGCACAGCAGTAGGACCACCTCGCAACAGGGAGAGTGAATCAACAGGCGAACCTATTTTTCGGGCCTCCTTCGTAGTCTCTTCAGAGCCTTCCTCCCGAGCCCGAACGCCGACACGTCGCGTGTGGTTATCCTCACATCATCCATGCGCTCAACGGTGTTTCCAAGGTCAGGGCTGAGCGAGGAGGACTTGGCGACGGCAAGAATTTGACTCGGGTACACGCTTCTGTGGCCGACCATCAGAAAACTAACAACGCATGTTATTGCAGCGTACGGACTCAGACTTGCCCCAAAAAGTTCAATCGCCATGACACTTGCTGAGATCGGGGTGTTCGCACACCCGGCAAGCGTCCCGACCATACCCAGCGCCGCCCCCGTCGCAGGGTCCAGTCCGAACATCCAGGCAAGGAAGCTTCCTGCGGTTGCACCAATGAAGAAAATCGGTGTGACAATCCCACCACTTCCCCCAAACGAGAGCGTGACAGCCGTTGCGGCCATTTTGATGAACGGGTCGTATCCCATCCCCACGCTTTGTCCATTGAGGACCGACTCGACGGTCGTAAGACCAAGACCGAGATACCGGTCGCCTAGCACGAGCGTGACCAGTAGCAGCGCTCCGCCAAGCAATCCCTTGAGGGGCGTCCACCAGTGGATTCGTTCCGACAGACGTTCCGTGAGTTTGAGCAGCTCGATGAAAACGAGCGAGACGAGGCCAAACGCCACCCCCCCAAGAACCACCTTGAAGAAGAAAAACTCACTGAACGTAGGGATAAAGCTGATTGGGTGGTGGAAGTATGTCGTCCCCATGGCAGTTGAGATCTGGTATCCAACGATCCCTGCCACAAATGAGGGAAAAAGGACAGCGTACTGGAGTTGCCCGATCGCCAGGACTTCCACTCCAAATAGTGCACCAGCCACGGGAGTCCCAAAGACCGTGGCAAATCCGGCACTGACACCGCAGATCACAAGCTTTTTACGATCGGTCTCATCAAAGTGGAACCAGCCGGCCAGAGTGGAGGAGATACCAGCCCCGATCTGCGCACAAGGACCTTCTTTTCCCGCCGATCCTCCGGCAGCCAGCGTCACTATGGTTGCCAGGAGCTTGACGGGAACGACGAGCGGCTTGATGACGCCGCCACGCTGGTGAATAGCTTCGATAACCTTCTCGGTGCCGTGACCCTTTGCGTCAGGAGCAAGGTACTGGACAATGAGTGCCGACAGAAACAGAGCAATCGGAAGGATGGCATAGTGATACGGGATGACGCTAAGTCCGTCAGTACTCCAACGCAAACACCAGAGGAAAAGGGCTGTTGACCCCCCAACAAGCAGACCAACCACCGATGCAAGAAAGAACCACTTCACCACGCTCACGAGCAGAATTGATGTCTCAGTCAGTCGTCTTCTCATTGTCTCTTACATCTCACAATTGATGGATATGGCGGACTATCAACGATACGAAACTGAAATGGCATCGTCAACCCGCGTGACGGGTTCATCCAACCGGCGGCATTATCAAATATCTACCACGACACTGAATCACGCAGGGGGAAAGGATCACGCGAAGGACAATAACGCAGAGATGGCCATACCAACGCACTCGCCAGCAACTGTCTCAGGCGAAAGAGGGACGAAACGGTTTGAGGAGGTACAGCCGACTTCTCTTGCGAGGAGTCGGTTGATCTGAGGCAAGAATGATTGGAGAATTGTCGTGAATCTCTTTTCCACCGGCCGCGACAGCATCTTTGTCCCCGGGTACTTTGCCTTTTCCCTTCATACTTGATCCTTTCCCGTTGATCCTGAACCCTTTCCCCGCTTGATTTGGCCCGGCTCCCGTGTCAGAGGTGGTGGTTCGGCAACTCGCGGAACCGCGTTGGGTACGTGCTTCAGAACATCTTCGATCGATTTTCTCAGCAGAGCCACCTCACCCGAGAGTTGTTGAATTGATGCCTGGTTAGGGATCTCTGATTTCGGATCCTCGGCATCCCGCCCGATAAAAACTGCGGCAAAGACCGCGGTAAGATAGCCGAATATTGCAACGGCAAAGATGGAAATGCCAAGACAGAGTGCCTGCCCGCCAGGTGTCGTCGGCTGGTACCCGGAGCCGATATTGGTCATCTGCATTGCGACCCACCAGAGCGCCTTCGGATAGCTGTGAATGCCGTCCGGGCCTGGTGAGTCGTTTTCGAAATGAAGCATGCCGACGGCACCCGCCACGATCACGATAACAGTGAATGTGAGGGCATAGCCTGCGCCCCTGCGTCCTATGGTCCGACGAAGCGATCTCAATCCTTGATCGGCCGAGGCAAACATCCAAACCACTTGCATTCCAAAGGTCGCGGTCAACGCACGCGCCAGGGGAAGCGTCTGGAGGAAAGGGAAAAAACGAAGTACGGGTACGAGAATGGCAAGGATAAAGAGCCAGTTCCGTCTCAGATAGGTCACGCTCCTGGGAGCGATTGCCAATCTTACGACGAAATAAAAAACAAACAGCGCCCAGAGTATCGTGCCAAAAATCAGCAGGAACGGACTTATACCATTGACAAGCTCCGTGACAATGACGACAAACCACACGAAGCTAAGGAACAGCATCGGCCGTTCGAGGTTTCGAGCGAACGCCTTGAGAAATCTCTGCTTGACGACAACGTTGTGTTTGTCGTCAGTCATTTGGGGACAATCTACCGTTTGAATTTCCGAACACTCTGACTCCCCTTTCCAGATTCCTCATCGTCTCCGTTCATACAAGGTTCGTACGAAGTTATTTGCGGCAAGTCCCCATCATTTCTTCTTTGCGCTCAACGCTTCGAAGCCCGAGACGACATCGAACAGTTCCTCGTCGATGCCACTCTGGCGCAAACGATGGAATTTCCCGTTGAGGTCTTCCAGCGATTCGTCGATGTTCTTGTCGGCGCGTTGCATCGCTGCGAGGCGGCTCGCGTTCTCGCTCGCAAGAGATTCCGCGCACGCCCGGAAGATCGAGACGAACAGATATTCCCGGATGAACGACCGCAAGGTCGCGGTACCGCTCCCCGTGACCTCGGGCAGATTTCCCGTCGGCCACGGAAGATCGGCCAACCTGTGTCGCCAGTTTTCATCCAGCGGCAGCAGTCGCTGATGAACGGGTTCGTAACCCGACCCGGACGTGGGTCGGTTGAAAAAGAGATGGAGTTCGGTGGCGTCACCCTGACTGCGGGGCAAGCCGCACCCCACGAGGATCTGCCCGACGAGAGGGGTGATGGCCATGACGGAGCCCGGCACGGAGAAGAGTCCGGTCAGCGGCAGGCCTGCGTCCGTCAGGCGTGCGCGAACGCGCTCACCAACGGCCCAGACCTCAGATTTGGCCGTCAAAGCCGCAAGCGTCTTGACCGCTTGATCGGCTACTACATCATTAAACTGGCCTACCAGCCCCTGGTCTGAACCAAACACCACCGCACCAATCGCATCCACAGCCGTTCTTCCTTTCCGTTCTGCCATCAAGGGCGCAGGCCCGCTTTTTCGGAAGCAGGCGCCCAACCCAAGCTCCACAGTACGATAGTAGTCGTCCAAGGCATGTACCGATTTCTCGTATTGCCCGATGCTCGAAGCGGCCACAGCCTTCATTGTGCGGACTACGGATCGAAGATCCTCGGCTCCGGCGATCTTTCGGCGCAAACCTGCTGTGCTCTCGCTCATGACTTTTCCCCGGATTCAGGGTTGGCGTTGGGCTTGACGCCCGGATGGAGTTCCGGTTTAGACTCAGGTTTCGGCTCGGCTTTGGCTTCAGGTTTCGGCTCGGCTTTGGCTTCAGGTTTGGGTTCGGCTTTGGCTCCAGGTTTGGGCTCGGCTTTGGCTTCAGGTTTGGGCTCAGG
>PMNE01000074.1:25610-26178 GCA_003162635.1 Ignavibacteriota bacterium | reverse complement strand
TGGAACCGTGGGTGAAAAAGGGATTGCTTCAGTTTCATGCGACCCGTCCGACAAACTACGGTTTGGAAACTCATCTGACAACGAGTGTCAAGTTGATCAATACATTTAAACCTCACGTCGTTGTTCTCGACCCTATTAATGCATTCGTGTTGGGAGAGAACCAGACTGAGGTCAAAACAATGTTGCTGCGCCTTGTCGATTTCCTGAAGATGAAGAAGATCACTGCATTCTTCACAAGTCTCAATTCCGCCGGGGACGCCATGGAGATGACCGATGTGTACTTCTCATCCTTAATAGATACATGGTTGCTTCTGCGCGATATTGAAATCGGGGGTGAACGCAACAGAGGATTGTATGTGCTGAAGTCGCGCGGCATGGCGCACTCCAATCAGATTCGCGAGTTCAAGCTGACGAATCACGGTATCGAACTGCTGGACGTCTATGTCGGCCCGGGAGGCGTCCTGACAGGCTCGGCGCGATTATCACAAGAAGCGAGAGACAATGCGGAACAATTGCTGCGCCAGCAGGATATCGGACGCAAACGGTTTGGCTTGGAGCGCAAGCGTGA
>PMNE01000074.1:20499-25520 GCA_003162635.1 Ignavibacteriota bacterium | reverse complement strand
CAGACTCCCAAGGCCGTCACCGCGTTGAACAATCTCAGACTCATCTGTGAAGAACAATTGCATGGCAAATACCATATCAAAGTGATTGATCTGCTGGAGAATCCGCAGCTTGCTCGTGATAACCAAATCCTTGCCGTTCCGACCCTCGTACGTCAACTGCCCCTGCCGGTGAGGAACATCATCGGCGATCTTTCCAACACAGAACGTGTGCTGGTTGGGTTGGACCTTAAAGAACAGGGCGCGCGAAAGATCAAGGGCAAGGTTCAAGGATCAAAGTCCGAAGGATGACTCCGTAAGGGCTTACCCCCTTCTCCATTCCATCGACACAATCCTCACGTTCAACGATTGCGATGCCGCCGATGAGTTCCCCTCTGGACGGTGGAGATGCAAATCGCTATATTCGGACTATGAAGAGCCGCATGAATGGGAGTGCTGCGTGAAGAAGCACCCCTCCCTCCCGACATTTTTTGGATGGAAGACCCTTGTCAGCGCCTGGGCGATCTTCGGGTCCTACATGGCCTGCCAGGACTATGTCGTTGCAATCAATCAGGGACAGCCGGCTCTCTGGTCCCGGGTACTTCCTGAGGAATTGCTCTACGCCGCCTGCTGGGCCCTCCTGACGCCGTTGATCTTCTTCCTTACCGGGAGGTTTCCCATCGGGCGTGGACGTCTCGTCCGGCGGGCGGGCCTCCATTTCGTGCTCAGTGCATGCGTGTCGCTGGTGCAGAGAACTCTGTACGGCATGACGTTCGATCTGTACCGCGTCCTCTTCCTGGGCGGGACGTTCTCCTGGGAGCGGTTCTCCGCGAACCTGCTCTCGTTTGTCGACTATGGCATGCTTCTCTACTGGCTCCTTCTCCTGATCGGCCATGCGGTCGAATCGGCAAGAACCCTGCGAGAGAAAGAACTTCGCGCATCGCAGCTTGAGACCCAGCTTTCGCGTGCCCAGCTTCAGGCGCTGAAGATGCAACTCCACCCCCATTTCCTCTTCAATACCCTCAATGCGATCTCCGTGCTCATCAAGAAAGACCCGGACGCGGCGCGCGCAACTGTCGCGCGGCTGAGCGACTTGCTCAGGATCGCACTGGAGGGGGGGACCTCCCATGAGGTCACGCTCGCAAGCGAGATGCGCTTTCTCACGCGATACCTGGAGATTGAAAAGACCCGGTTCGGCGACCGACTCTCGGCGTCGTTCGATGTTGCCCCGCAGATTCGCGGCGCATATATCCCCGGGATGATACTCCAGCCTCTTGTGGAGAATGCGATCAAGCACGGTGTGGCGAAGCGGCGCGGATCGTCGTCCATCGTCGTCGCCGCACGGAAGGAGCACGACATTCTGTGCCTTTCGGTCTGGAATGAGGGTCCGCGGATGGCTTCCCCAAAGGGGAACACCGTGACGGAAGGGGTCGGTCTTGCGAACACTCGCTCCCGTCTCCGCCAGCTCTACGGCGATTCGGCTAACTTGTCGGTCAGGAACCGGGACCGGGGAGGAGTGATCGCAGAGATCACATTGCCTTTTACTACCAACGGCACACGTGAAGACGAAGCGTCGGACGGATAGCCCCTTGCGGGTGATGATCATCGACGATGAACCCCTGGCCCGCGAAGGAATGAGGGAACTCCTTCAGGACGAGGAGGCCGTCGACATTGTGGGCGAATGCGGGGATGGGGCGTCTGCGACAGAGGAGATCAGGAAGAAGAAGCCGGACCTGATCCTCCTTGATATCCAGATGCCGGAATTGGACGGCTTCGATGTCCTCAGGGCGCTCGACGCCAAGTCTCTTCCCGCCGTCATCTTTGTAACGGCGTTCGACGAGTATGCCGTGCGCGCGTTCCGGGTCCACGCTCTGGACTACTTGCTCAAACCAGTGGATCCCTCGCGCCTTCGCGAAGCAATCCGGCGGGCCCGGCAGACTCTCCAGGCAGCGCCCGCAACGGGAAAATCTCCTCGCGGAATGGATGACAGGCTTTCCCGGCTTCTGGCGGATCTTGGCAGGGAGCCAAAACCGACGGAGCGATTCCTTGTGCGATCGACCGGCCGGGTGATCGTCGTCAAGGCCGACGAGGTCGATTGGATTGAAGCCCAGGGAGATTACGCCGGACTTCACGTGGGAGGAAAGAAGCATCTCGTCAAAGAGAAGATGAACAAGATCGAGGCACAGCTCGACCCCGCGAAATTCATACGCATCCACCGGTCGTCCATCGTGAATATCGACCGGATCAAAGAGTTGCACCCCCTCTTCCATGGCGAATACAGTCTCATTCTCAACGACGGGCAGAAGCTCACCCTCAGCAGGAGTTATCGGGATCGGGTTCTTCGGCACATGAAACATTCCCCCTGAAGCAGCTCGTCCTTTCTTCCACCCATTTCAACGCCTTTTTCTCCATTTCGTCGACAAACGGTGGCCTCTGGTCCTCCCCGGCAGTACGTTGAGGTCATCGATTCGGGCGATCACATTACGAAAAAGGACGTCATGATGAAGGCAAACCGTATTCCCATGTGTCTGCTCAGCGTACTTCTTGCGAGCAGTTCCCAGGCCACGCTGCGCCATGTCCCATCGGAGTTCGCATCCATCCAGGGGGCGATCAATGCTTCGGCCGCGGGAGACACAGTCCTTGTTTCTCCGGGAACATATCACGAGAACATCAATTTCCGCGGGAAGAATATCGTGGTCGCCGGCATGGAGCTCCTCAGCGGCGACAGGAACGATATTCTCACCACCGTCATCGATGGAAGCAGTCCCGTCTCGGCCGATACGTCGAGTTGCGTCATCATCGCATCAGGTGAAGACTCCACGGCGGTGCTCCACGGATTCACCCTGACCGGCGGGGCGGGGACGAAGTGGCAGGACAAGCATATCGGCGGGTACTATCGCGAAGGGGGCGGGGTACTCACCGAAAACTCCTCTCCGACCATTCGATTCAATCGGATCGTGCATAATTCGGCCACCAATACTTCGGGCGTGACCAGCGCAGGCGGAGGGGCGATTCGATCGGACGGGGGGAATCCCCATATCCTGAACAACGTCATCGCCTTCAACACAGGAAGATATGGAGCGGGGATTGTTTTGAACTATACCGGGGCAACGATCAGGAACAACGTCATCTTCGCGAACAAAGGGGGTGAAGATTACGGCGGCTCCGGCATCTGGTGCAACCAAAACGGGCCCTTCGCTAAAATCATAGAGAACAACACCATCGTCGGGAACGCTTCAGCTCTTGATGGAGGGGGTGTCCTTCTCTGGTCCACCGCCGCCACGCTCCGGAATAACATTCTCTGGGATAACACGCAAGTCACGGGTCTGCAAATCAGTCTGCGGTCACCCGCGTCAGTCACCGCGACATACTCCGATATCCAGGGGGGTTGGACGGGCCAGGGGAATATAGCTCAGGAACCGGTGTTCGCCGACAGCGCCCTACTGCTCTCCCCATCATCACCCTGTGTGGACGCCGGCGATCCGGAAGGTTCTTCGAATGATCCGGAGAATCCGGGAAATCCCGGCAATGCCGCATGGCCATCGCTGGGGAGCGTGCGTAATGACATGGGGGCGTACGGCGGACCGGGGGCGTCACTCATGGGGAGGTTTTCCGCGCCGGGGATTGCGTTTCCCACGCCGGTGATCGATTTCGGATATACGCTTCCCGGAAACCAGCGCACTGCAGTGCTACGGATCAAAAATGTCGGGGCAAGTTCTGTCATCGTCGACAGCGCAAGGGTGCAATCCGACCCGGGCGGCACCATCGCACCGGCCAAATCGGCGAATCTCCTGATCGGTCCGACCCTCTCCGATTCCATCCTTTTCACCTGGTCGCCCGTTGTGAACACTGTCATTCAGGACACACTGCTGGTGTACCACAACGATCCGTCCGTAAGCCGCCCCGCAAAGATCCCCATGATGGGCAATTCAAACCCCGTTGCGCTGCTCGCGGTCAACACGACAACGTACAATTTCGGGAGCGTCGATATCAACACGGTCCGCCGGGACACAACGTTTACCGTCCACAACATCGGGACCGGACCCGACTCGGTGTACGTCTCTCTGAACTACAAGCAGGTGACACAACACTCGGCAATCCAGGCGGAACCCGTCGCATTTTCACTTGCCGCGGGAGATTCCCAGCTCGTCACCTTTTCTCTTTTCCCCAATCAGGTCGGCAAGACAGGGCTCTTCCAGCCGCTCGTTCTTGTCGATTCACGTTTTGGCCTGGGCACCACTCATTTTGAAAAGAGGATGCAGTTCTCCATTATCGGCACCGTGGCCGTGAAAGAGATTTCGGATCCGCCCCATGCGTACGGGCTTGAGCAGAATTTCCCCAATCCCTTCAACCCATCCACAAGTATCCGATTTGCGATTGTCCATCGTCAATTGACTATTGTCAAGGTGTATGACATTCTTGGCCGGGAAGTGACAACGCTGGTAAATGAGGTGAAGGAACCGGGAACGTACTCTGTGCAATTAGACGCGTCATCGCTCGCAAGCGGAGTATACTTTTATCGATTGACTGCGGGACAGTATGTTGAATGCCGGAAGATGNNTCGGGCCGCCGTCCTCCAAAGAGACGGCGGAAAGGCAGGCGGCCCGTTGACTATGGCCGATCATTTCGACTTCTTGAGAAGAAATCCGGTTCGTTGGTTCTCAGCCGATTGACAATAGTCGATAGTCAATTGACTATGGTCAATCGATTTTGTTTCTAGAGAAGAGAACCGGCCGAATGGGGAACGGAGAATGGGGAATGGAGAATGGAGAATGGAGANNAATGGAGAATGAGGAATGGGGAACAAGCCCCCGGTGTCTCAAATGTCCACCGATGACCGCTCATCCGCAGTGACAAGCACGGCACCCATCGCAAAGAGAGCTCCGGTAGGGGTCACTACATCTTCAGATACTCCAGCAACTTGTAGATCAGCATTGCAGGCCAGAAGAGCGCTTTGACGAGGCCAATAACTCCTCCCCAAAACGTGACTGCACTTTGGATGAAGTAGACTGCCGCGCCAATGACCCCCATTCCGTAGATGCCGC
>PMNE01000074.1:0-20319 GCA_003162635.1 Ignavibacteriota bacterium | reverse complement strand
CCAAATCTACCGATCTGGCACGTCCGGTGAACCTACACGTACCGGACATGAAAACAGCAACGCGAAAATACCTCCTCCCCCTCATCGCCATAGCCCTCACGGCAGGGGCAGCTTTGGCTCAATCCCCCTATGACGACGTCGCCGTCCTCGTGAACGCCAGAAGCGCAGTTTCCGATTCGATCGGGACCTACTTCCAGGCAGCCCGGGGGATCAGGTCGTCGCACATCATCAGGTTGAATGTCGCGACTGCGGAAGTCATCTCGGGCGTGCAATTCGATAGTCTTCGCAGCCAGTTGGAGACGGCCCTCACGGGGACCGGCCTCGCCGATTCCATCAATTATATCGTCACCACCAAGGGGATGCCGCTCAAAATCGATCGTGGAGGATCGGGAACGAGCTGGACCGGCACCGCGTCGGTGGAAAGCGAGTTGACGCTCATCCTCGGTCCATACAAATCCCTGATCGGCAGCGGAGGCGGATTCTTATCGCCCTATTCCAAGAGCACGGAACATTTTTCACACAAAGCATTCGGCATTTATCTCGTCACGCGCCTCGATGGATATTCCTTCAACGATGTCAAACAGATGATCGACAAGTCTGGTCCGGGACTTCCCTCCAATCTCGTCGCATCGATCGTTCTCGACAAGGATCCGTTTTGGCAAGGAGTGTACGCGCCATTGAACTCCAGGATGGATTCCGCGGCGGTCGCCATCCGGTCCAAGGGTCGCCCTGTCATCCTCAATGTCGATTCGGTGTACGTCACCGGATCAAAGAACATCGGCGGATATGTGAGCTGGGGAAGCAACGATCATCACGCTGCCAACTATGCCGTGAACGCGATCCCGGGGAACACGTGGGTTCCGGGAGCCATCGCTGAAACATACGTTTCGACATCCGGGCGTTCCTTTGCTGCTCCTCCCGTGTATGGACAGTCGCTCATTGCGGATTTGATTCACGAGGGGGCCAGCGGCGTCAAGGGGTATGTGGACGAACCGTTCGTCAGCGCGATGGCGGACGTCTCGATCCTGTTCAGTCGCTACCTCTCCGGCTACAACCTTGCGGAGAGCTACTATGCCGCTTCCTCGTATCTTTCGTGGATGGATGTGATCGTTGGCGATCCCAAAACCGGCTTCAGCACCACGTCCTACGCCCTCCCCATCCAGCTTGCGATGTTCACCGTCCGCACCCAGGAATCCTCCTCATCGGTCGATCTCCTGTGGGAGACTGCATCGGAAATCAACAACTACGGATTTTTCGTCCAGCGAAGGGCGTCGGCTGCGGATCAATTCGCCGATTGCCCCGGGTCGTTCCACCCCGGAGGCGGGACAACCGTCGAGCCGCGGTCGTACGCATGGACCGATGCTCACCTCACAGCGGGAACGTACGAGTACCGGTTACGCCAGATCGACCGTGACAACTCCGTTTACTTCAGCGAATCACAGAGCGTGACGGTCACCTCCGCGACGACCGTCGTCAAGGACGGGGCTCGCCCGGCGGGACCGGGATTGGACCAGAATTATCCCAATCCATTTAACCCGACCACCACCATCACGTACCGGCTCGCGAACGCCGGCCGCGTCTCTCTCAAGGTTTATGATCAGATGGGAAGGGAAGTCGCAACCCTTGCCGACGGAACCGAACGGTCCGGGGATCATGCAATCACCTGGAATGCCTCCGGCATGGCCTCCGGTACGTACTACTGCCGGTTCGTCACGTCAGACGGCCAATGGACATCGAGAATGGTCTTGTTGAAATGACATATCCACAGGAGAAGATGATGACGCAGCAAGCATACGCCGAAAAACCGATGGGAATGATCGTGGATGTCTCCGATCCTCTTCTTTCCGGATCCCTTCATCCGCGCCTTGCGTGGATGATGGTGTACAAAGAGACGAACAGCGTGCAGGCGGTATGCGCCCGGTTCAGCATCAGCAGGAAGACATTCTACAAATGGTTGAAGCGATATCAGCAGGCCAACGGTGACAGCGCAAGTTTGGGCGATCGCTCCCGGAGGCCGCACCGCTTCCCCCACGCCACGTCGCCCGAGAAGGTGGAGCTCCTCTTCAAGATCCGTCAGGAGACCGGCTATGGCCAGCGGCGGTTGCGGACATATCTTGAGGAGAACTACAACATCAGCATCTCCGAGAGGACGATCTGGAAGCTGTTGAAGCAAATCGACGCGGACGCTCTCTCAGCGCAGGGATAGCGCGGATGATTGCTCCGGGGATCTCCCGGTAAACGCTGCAGGAGGTCCCGGTCCCCTCCCGCCGATGTGACGATTCTTCGCGCCGGCGCCTCTCTTCCTTCTTTCTGTTTCCCCATGCTCCGTGTTCCTCATCCCGGAATTCTTTTCCGGTCTCTTCGGAAAACTCATGCCCGGACGTGTATGATATGGCAGAGCATCTCTCTTCCATTTTTCATGATGAGGTCGCGCATGAAATCGATTCTTCGGAGCGTGTGGGCCACGGGGGCCGTGATCCTTTTGGCGCAGATGTGTACCGCCCAGTTGCTGCAGGAGAACTTCGACTACCCGGTCGGTTCGGTGCTCACCGCCGATGGCTACACCGCGCACAGCGGCGCGGGTGCGCATCCTGTGACGGTGGTTGTCGGCAGTCTCTCGTATCCCGGGTATCCCCTCTCCGCCGTCGGCAATTCCGTCGTCCTGACGGGGGGATCGGGAAGCCGGGAAGACGTGAACAGGACATTTCCCGCCGTCTCTTTCGGCGCAGTCTATGCTTCGTTCCTCATTTCCGTCTCCAGCGTTTCTGCCGTCGGCGACTACTTCTTCCACCTCGGTCCTTCGACCGTGTCGACCACTTTCCGGGGCCGTGTGCTCGCCAGATCGGACACTGCGGGAAGAATCGCCTTTGGCGTGTCGAAAAGCTCGTCTGCGGATTCGCTCATTCGATGGACGCCATACTCCTACGAAACGGGAACGACGTACCTCGTTGTGCTCAAGTACCTGTTCCATGCCGATGCAACCAACGACGACGAGGTCTTCCTCTGGGTCAACCCGCCCTTGTCCGGCATAGAGCCCGCTCCCGCCGTCCAACAGACGGACACAGGGACGGACATTGCCGAGATCGGCGCCGTGGCATATCGACAGGGAAGCGTGTCCTACACGCTGACGCTGGATGGAGTCCGCGTCTCGACGGCATGGAACGACGCGCAACTCCCCATCGAACTTGCAAAGCTCATTGCAGTTGTCAAGGGAACGCGCACGTATCTGAGCTGGACCACGGTCAGCGAGATCAACAACTATGGATTTGAGGTGCAAAAATCCGCTTCACGGGCAGACAACTACGGCAGCATTTCCGCTCTGATACCGGGGCACGGGACGACCATCCTTCCTCAAACCTATTCCTTCGTCGATTCCACTTCAATCGACGGACATTTCTACCGGTTGAAAGAGATCAACCTCGATCAATCGATCCATTACAGCGAGCCCGTCGAGTCCGTGCTCTCAGGAGTGGCCGAAGGGCGACAATTCACATTCGCACTTCATCAGAACTACCCCAATCCGTTCAACCCTTCGACAACAATTCAATTTACCATAGTCAATCGTCAATTGACTATTGTCAAGGTGTACGACGTCATGGGCCGGGAAGTGGCAACGCTGGTGAACGAGGTGAAGGAGCCCGGAACCTATACTGTGCAGTTCTCCGGTTCTGGTCTTGCGAGCGGCGTGTATTTCTACCGATTGAGCGCGGGGCAGTACGTTGAATGCCGGAAGATGGTCGTGATGAAGTGAGAAGCGCGAGGGGAACTCTGAATGCCGAACTCCGTGAACTCTGAATTCAGAGTTCGGGCCGACGTGCTCCAATGAGACGGCGGACAGGTAGGCAGCCCGTTGGCTATGGCCGATTATTTCGACTTCTTAAGAAGAAATCCGGTTCGTTGGTTCTCAGCCGATTGACAATAGTCGATAGTCAATTGACTATGGTCAATCGATATTGCTTCTTGAGAAGAGCCATGGTTCGTTGGGGCACCGCAGAATGGGGAACAAGACCCTGGTCTCTCAAATGTCCGACGACGACGGTGGCCCGTGAGGAGGACTCTGAACTCCGAACTATCGGATGCGGGCGAGTTTTCCGAGTGAAGTCCCTGTATTCCCCTCTCCGCGAATTTGCACCTGGTACAGATAGTAACCGTTCGCCACGTCGTCGCCATCGGTGTCGCGGCCATCCCAGTAGAGGCGGTTGAATCCAACCTGCAACGAGCCGGGGACGGCGCGGAGTTCCCTGATCTTTCTCCCTGCCACGGTAAAAATCCGGACCGTCAGATCCTCAGGCGGCCGCGCACCGGTGAGAACGAACGTAAACCATGTGTCTGATCGGAAAGGATTCGGATAGTTAAACATCTGCAGGATCTTGTAGTCGTTTTCCACCGTCACTCCCACGGTCCGGACGAGAGAATCAATCTGCCCCGCGGCGTCCATCTGTGCCACCCGGATGCGGAGTTCATGCGATCCCGACGAGAGCAGAGGGGAAAACAACAGATCGCCATCACGCACCGTTCCGCCCGTCTCCCCCGCGACCAGAGACGCAGAGGAGAACACCTGTCCCCCGTCGACGAAGAGATCCACCCGGGGGATGCCCGTCGCCGGACCCGAGAGTTCAGCCAACCGCACGGCAATCCGGGGCCGGGCCGCGACATAATCGCCGTCCATAAGCATCACCCCGTCGGCGTACACTTGCACCCTTGCGCTGAGCTTCTCGGCAATGCCAACGATGAGGAAACGATAAAGCGACGTGTTGTTTTCCCAAAGAAGTTCTTTCTGTCCGGACGGCGGCGTCACCCGCGCCTGCACGGTAAAACTCGAAGGGAACCCATCCGTCGCAAACGGTATCTGCACTGTTCTGGATCCGCCCGCCGGGATACTGTCGGTGACCGTGGAAGCGATGGGACGGAACGTGTTATCCGCCTGAAGGAGCGAAAGAACGACGGATGCGCTCGCCGCCGTGCGGTATCCGACGTTGTAGACCGTCAATGTCACACTTGCGTCCGCTGCCTTCTGCAGGGAGATCTTTGGGGACGAGAGTGTCCGCCAGCTCACAGCGAGGTCGGCCGGCGGTTCGTAATCGACGGACCAATCCCGCAGCACCGGTGTCTGCAGCGCATCGCTGCTTGCCAGCAGTGCGGCAGGCCGAAACCGCACATAGGAAGAATCGACCGTGATGGCGTGAAGGGCCGAAAGATCGACCGCCGTGCTGTCCTGGGAAACGATGCGAAGGGTATCCACCGTCCCGTTCGCTCGAATGCCGAGGAGCGCCGCCCTGACCGACGTGATCCCCGGCTGGGTTCCCGTTGTCCACCGGAAGGCCGCCAGACGCTGAGGCATGGGAATCGTTGTTCCATCGAATGATCCGCGGCCGAAGCTGTAGTAATTCGGCACCTGAAGACTATCCTGCGTGATGCCTGTCCGGCTCCAGTGCTCCAGGGGGACCATTCCCGGCCCGGAACTTCCCTTCCTGCCGATGATCGACCATGCGTCTCCCGGTTGCACCGAATCGATCAGCGTGCTCCCAAGCGACTTGATGGCAGTCCGGAGGGCCGCGTTTACGTTTGTCCGTCCGTCGAAGATCACGGTCAGTGCAATGTAGTTCCCCGTCGGGGTCGTGTTGATGAAGTGGGCCAGCGTATCCGCCTGTGCCGCCGTCGAGGGGACATCGAACGCCTTGAAAATCCCGGCACCCGAAAATGCGTCCACCGCAAGTCCCATGAACCCGCTCCCGTTCACCCACCAGAGACCCGCCATCGACTGTCCCTCGAGCCGGAGGGTGCTGTAGTAGTCGTTGTTGATGTCCGCCCGGTTCCCCAGGGACCTGACCTCGATGGAAATGGGGTGACTGCTGCCAATGGCTACCCCTGAATCAGTCACCGCCGTCTGCGCCATGACGCCGCCGCCAAACAGCCCCGCGGTGTTTTCCCTCCAGCGCAGAAGCGGCGCGGACGGGAGAACCGATGAGGTCGAAAACGCCGATGCGAGCCATGCACCCTGGACGGAGGACGTCAGGGCGCGTGCACGCCAGTAGTACACCTTCCCCTCCTGCAGCGACGGCGTCATCCATTGGGCGCTCACCGGTCCGGGCGTGATTGGTCCGGAGGAGACGAGGAAAGGCGTTGAAAACGTACTGGCGGTGTCCAGTTGGAAGACAATCTGCATATCCGCAGAGTCGGCACCGATCGGACTGGAAACACGGAGGAGCTGCGGAGCCGGTGGGACGACTTGATCGCGCAAAGGTCCCAGCGCATAGAGAAGGTTGGCGTACACGTAGAAGTCGGCCGTCGCGACATTGTTCGCCTTTGTCACTTCATCGTATTGGTCCGCCGGATCCACCGCGACACGAATCGTGTGGAGTCCGATCTGCGACGTTCCCCGCCACCGGACGGCGACAGAATCCTTAAAGCGGGTCGGACCGATCCTGCCGGCGAACACCGGAGACGTCTGGCCGTTATAAAGATCCGTCATCACGATCCCGACACTGTCGGAGGGAACCAGGCCGTAGTTGCGGATCAGCGTACTCAGGGTGAGGGCGCTGTCATTCGGCGAAGGTGTGTTCGTGTCAAGATGAATATCGGCCGACGCGACGGCCAGGTCGGGTTTCAGCGGCACAACGAGGCGCGACAGGGGATCCCCCAGGAGGGGATTCAAATTCACCGATGCAATCGTCCTGTAGTCGGAGCCGGCAGAGAGCCAGAAGCGATAGCGGGCATCCGTCGTCAATTCTCCGAAGCCACGAAGCGAATCGTTCACGACGCCGTCAAAGAAATAGTTCACCAGCACCGGTCCGATATCCGAGTATCCAATCGAGGAAGAAGCCCAGACGCCCACAGCCCCGCGGTTGTTCGCCAGCACAAAGTCCTCCGAGAGAACGCTGCTGCGGGGATCAGCGAAAGCGCCGACATTGCAGCTCACCGACGTCACGAATGGCAGTCGGCCGTTGGTATTTTGCAGATCGTCCGGACTCCCGATATCCACCCCCCAGATCCGCCCTCCCGAGTGACCGAGGAAGTTTATGCAGCAGACCCCCGCCTGCACGATCCCCTGCAGGAGCTGCGTGTTTTCCCCATCGATGGTATTGGGAGTGCTTTTGTACACTTTGTAGGTATAGCCCCCGATGGGGGGAGGCGTGAGGTACGTCGCCACAGTCCCGTCACAGATACTGTTGAAAGTCGCCTGTTCCGACGGGGTGGTCCCCCCCGAAATGAACAGGAAACTCTTCACCCAGTCGGCCGGAACGGTCGCGTCATATTGAATCATCTTTGCCACGGTGCTCTGCGCCTCGCCCGCATTCTCCACCGGGAGACGTCCGATCAGGAGTGAAGGGATAAAGGGATAGCGGGAATCGAAGCAGCCAAACCAGTTGTCGCCGGAAGGGACGCCGTGCGAAGGGACATAGTTCTTCTTCACGGTCGTTGACAGATATCCGTGGTAGTCCCAGCTCGCATCGCCGAGGAACAGAAGGTAGAGCGGCGCCGGCCTCCGCCATTGTTCGTAGGCGTAGCGCACGAACGATTTCATCGCATCGTCGTTCATCACGCCGAAGTTGAACTCGTCATAGATGTCCTGGACATCGACCACCGCAGTCCGCACGCCATTGACTGCCTCCCGCTGGGCNNCCGATGAGAGCGAATCCTGAAAGACGATCGTATATCCCGTGGCATCGCCGCCGGTCACGACCCCTCCTCCGATCATCCTGCTCCCGTTCAGCTCATACACGTCGATGGCCGGCGACGTGAATCCCGAGACGGTGAACGAAGCGATGACGCCCGGACTGGCGGGAACATCGAAGATGCTGCAGTCCGCCGTTGCGCGCAATATATGAGCATAATCGACCTCGAACCAATCCAGGTAGAATTGATTGATCACGTTTTGGGGAGGCGGGTCCGATTGGATCCGCAGCGTATTCGTCCCTTGTTTCAGCCAGCGGGTCGGGAAGCCGACATTGAGCAATCCCTCCGATCTTTCGGCGAAGGTCGCGTCGCCGGCAAGGGAGTCGTTGACCCAGAAATGAGCGCGATGGTTCGGTACGGCGGGATTCGATGTGGAGGTCGTACCGAATAGGCGTGCGCGGAGCTGCGCCGTGGGGAACGATGTGTCGAGGCTGTCGATCACAAATGTGTGGCTGAAGGTCGAGCCCGGATAGTAGTACTCCCAGAGCCACCCCTCCCCCGGCGCGGTCCCGTTGTCCACCAATTCAGCATCGCTGGTCCCCTCATAATAGTCGGTGTTCTCCTCCATATGCAGGGTGACAGTCCCGGAAATCCTCGCAGCCGTCGCGGGCCCGGTCACGGGAGGGGCCGCGGCATACCGGCGCCCATGTCCCGACCTCCAGGTGAGCCAATACGCGCTCGTATCCGTGAAGAAATCGTCGTACGTGGAATCGCCGTAATTCCGCCAGCCATAGAACTCGATGGACGAATCCGGCCGGACAACGATCGGAATCTCTTTGCCGCGAAACCAGACGGAAAGCGAGGCGGTGTCCTTTGACGCAATCGGAGCACCGGCGGCCGCCAACTCTGCCGGCGTCACCCGGTACCAGCCGTCGTCGGTGAGCGGAACCCGGCAGTACGATTGCGCGGGCACGATCCAATTCCACGTCGGATCAGAGTCGCTGTCCGGATCCAGTTTCAACCCCACGCGCCACGGTTTTGCCTGCGCATAATTGGCGACCATGCTTTTATAGATCGGTTCCGAATGCGGATCGTCCGCTGCAGCACTCTTCGCCGCCGCAACGGAGCCGCCGCCTGTTCCCAGCAGCCGGACGCGGATCGTCCCCTTCACCAGCCGCCGAAGGATCTTCGTCGCAGGATCGTACCGGAAGGGGGAGAGATGGATGACGGCGATGTTCTGCGCACGGAGGAGAACCGGGGGATCGCACCAGATTTCGCGGTCAGGGTAAAACCTGTTCGATGCGTACGCCTGCACGTTCTTCCTGTACAGTGCAATCGATTCCCCCTCGGACGTCCGCCGCCAGACAGGGCACGGCGCAAGGAGCGGGACCGGGCTTTCTTCGTACACCGGGCTCACCAGTTCCACGCTCAGGCGATCGCCGTAGGGAATTCCCAGACTCAACGCCTCGCGGGGAAGAAGCGGGAGCCCCGAATCAGCAGGCGCGCCATAGGCAAGGGGAAAAAGGAGATGAGGGCGTCCATCGACGGTGATGGAGACAGAAGCGGGACGGACATTGTTATATGTCACTGTCCAGCCGTCCGATTCGTTCTGCAGGACGAACGAACTATGGGCTCTTCCCGTGATCGTCTGTGCGTCGGCGACGGCCCCGACGGAGAGCAGCAGGAGAAATCCTGCGGCGGCCCTCATGATTTCCTCCCGCGCACAATGCGCGCGCGGATAATACGGAAGAGGAACAGCGGATTGCCGATCAGATAGCGGCGCCACAGCCGGCGCGGTTCCTGCGCCAGGCGGAAGAGCCATTCAAGCCCCATCCGGCCCATCCATCGGGGGGCGGTTTTCTTCCTCCCCGCGGTGTAGTCGATCGTGGATCCGCCAAAGAGGATCACGTTGGTCCGCAGGTTCAGGAAGTTGTCTCTTGCCCACCGCTCCTGAAGCGGCATGCCAAAACAGACAACAAGGAGGTTCGGCTGCACGCGATTGATGTCTGCGACGACCAGGTCGTTCTCGGGTCCCGTCTTTTCAAAATACCCATGATGCCGCCCCACGATCCGGAGCGCGGGAACTCTCGCCGAAAGATTCTGCGATGCATCCCGGACGGCGTCCTCATCGCCGCCGAGCAGATAGATCGAATAGCCGCGGTCCGAACAGACCGCGCAGAGATCCCAGATCCAGTATGTCAACGCAATGCGCGGCGGGAGGTGGAATCCAAGAAGGCGGGCGCCTAATCGCACACCTTCCCCGTCGCAATAGACGATCGGTGCACTCTGCAGGAAGCGGCGAAATTCCATGTCGTCGCATGCAAGATTGATGGCATGGACATTCACGTAGGCGAAATAGGAATGCCCGTGCCGTTCTACTGCGGCCACAATTTCCTCTTCCAGACCTCGCTGCGTCAATGCATCCACTCTGACGCCGAGGACATCGATGCCATCACGCATAGGCCGGCTTTCGGGAATCCGCTTGCGTCGAAGTGATTTCTGCCACGGCGTCAAGGACTTGTCGCCGCGAGATGCCTTTCATACACAGCCGCTCATCCCCCGGACATGTCACCTGCAGGCAGGGAGAGCAGTGCACCTGGTGATAGATGGAAATGAGCCGCCATCCTTCCGTCGCCGCCGGACGGGTAAGACCGGGGGAAGCGGGGCCGAAGAGACCGACGGAAGGAACTCCCACCGCCGAGGCGAGATGGAGCGGACCGGAATCATTGCCGACAAAGAAAACGGCCCCGTGCATCAGCACGGCGGTCTCGACGATATCTTCAGAACAATGATACGTGATGGACGCATTCGTCCCCACGAGATTCCGGAGCGTCTTCATCCCGCCGGCGTCAGCGCTGCCGCCGATCACCACGACCTTCGCTCCCGTCAGCCGGACAGCTTGCGGCAGAAAACCCGCAAAGGCATCAAGAGGCCACTGCCGATGGATCCATCCTGCAAACGGATGGACAACGAAATACCGCCCCTCCGTCGGCACCGACGCACGGAGAAGCTGTTCACGCTTTCTCGAAGCGACATCGCTGCCGATCCGCAGCGGCAGAGGACTGTGCACTTCAGGAACTCCGAGCAAACGGCACACCTTCAGCGCACGGAGGGCGTGCGGTTCGTTTCCGTACCTTACTTCCAACGCAGCCGGCCGGAAGCCCCATCCTTCAACGGAATTCTCCCGCAGAAAGGGAACCGATCCGCCGACGCATTCGAGATACCCGGCGATCCGCGGCGATCCGCTCAGGAGCGCGACGAGGCCATTCCTGCGTCCCGGTCCGAGCGACAGGAGGAGATCCGCAGCCCGTCTCCTTGCCTCGGTCACGCCCCGGATCTCGCCCGCGAACGGCGGGACATTCCGGATGCCGATGACGTCGATCCCGGGAAGCGCCACCCGCACGAGTTCCTCATACCGGTCGCACACCATCATGGCAGACCGGGCNNGACCGAATTGCCGCCGGGTCGATGCCGAGATCAGGGAGATTCGCGGCACGATTGCGCAAGAGGTGGACAGCAAACGTCGACAGCAACAGGTCCCTCACAGGTGCTGGTTTGCGCGGCCTCTCCGGAAACAGCTCTCAGACGCCGACGAATCGGAACGGAATCCGAAATGCGGGGAAAAGGCATGAAAATGTAACGAAAAACCCAAACACTTCAAAGCTCTTCCCCGGGAGCGGGTCCTGCCGAAAGGCGGGAAAAGAAGTCCTGATACAAGGGGAGGACGGCGTCGATACTGAAGAGGCGCTCCGCGCGCGAGAGCCCTTTGGCGATGAATCCCCGCCGCAATCCCTCATCGCCACGCAGACGAAGAAGAGCATCAGCGAGAGCGTGCGGATCCCCTTCCGGCACAACGATCCCCGCGTCTCCGATGACATGAGGAATTTCCCCTGAATCGGAGCCGACGACGGGAACACCACAGGCCATTGCTTCGACCAGAACGCGCCCAAACTGCTCTTTCCAGCTGGTTCCCGTTCGTGAGGGGAGGACGAGAGTATCCAGGCGGATGAGGCGTTCCCTGACGTTATGGTGTCGGACGCCGGATTCCCATTTGACCCGGTCAGCCATCCCGAGCGATTGCGCCAATCGCTGGAGTGTCTTCTTCGCAGGCCCATCACCCGTGATCACCACAGACACCCCCGCACCCATGGACGCTGCCGCCATCAGAAGTGTATCGATCCCTTTCTGCCCATGAATTCTGCCTACATAGCCCACGACCCAGAGCGAATGCTCATCACCGGCCTGTCGTTCACCCCCAGGGCCGGGAAAGAAGACTGAACGATCCACGACAGGGGGAATAACGACACTTCGCCCAAACCCTTTCTTCCTAAGAATTGATGCAGCGTCGGCATTCCGCGTCATGCAGGCGTCAGCCGTACGCAGAGAATACTCTTCAGCCCAATCGTGCAAACCCGCCAGCTTGTAGGGAAAACCACCCGGAGGATAGTCGATATTGCGCCACGACATGAGGGCGTACTTCATATGCGGTCTGATATGGTTCTTGATCCACGCCCCCTGGAATCCGAGGTAACTTTCCGGCTCTCCATTCACGTACAGGATATCCGGTTCCGTTTTCCTTACCAATCTCCCGAGTCCAGGATAAAATGCCCGATGAGTCCGGCCGGCCAGAAGGGCGGTCATTGGCAGCACGCGCAGGTCCGTCTTCTCCAACTCAGCATGGACGAAATGACCGTTCACGCGCCAACGCCTTGGAACGACAAGGACAATTTCTATGCCGGTTCGTTTGGCGAGGGCACGCCATAGGCCGCGGTCATTCCCGGAAACGGCATCCTGATCGACCACGAGCAGTTTCATCGATACGTGCCTCCGAATCGCCCACGGTGATAGTCTGCGACCCCCCGGACAATGGCAACGCTTCTTTTCCATTCCCCCCGGAGAAACGTATACGTGAGTGGAACCAGGAGCCAACGGATGGAAAAAGAGACTCGGGCCAACCCGAGTCGCCATCCCTGATAGTGTTTCCTGTAGAGCAAGAGCTTATTCCTCGTGACGTAGTAATCCCTGTACCATTTCCCCCTGTTTTCCTTTGCAGATGACGATTGCTCGTGCCACGCGGAAGCTACCGGCACGTGAACGATGGAGTAACCCGCAACACGAGCCCGGAACGAGAAATCCACATCCTCGCTGTAGATAAAGAAATCTTCATCCAGGAAGCCGATCTTCTCAAACACTTCACCAACTATCATTGAACAACATCCAGTCGCAAATGCAATCACGCGGTTCGCCATTTCATCGGGTGTACTCTCCTCCGGAGTCACATGAATAGCATCTCCAAATATGTTCACCCCACCACCGTCATACCAGATCTTCTTCCCTCCCTTCGCATCAAAGATTCTCGGGGTTGCAAGGCCGCATCGCGGATGATCTTCGATCGCGCGTTGCAGCAGCGCAAGGGTCGTGTTCCCCACAAGGGCATCATCATCCACAAAAAGAATGTATCGAAACCCCGCGAGCAACGCATGCGCGACAGCCGTATTACGCGCCTTCGCCAAACCAACGTTCTTTCCCATCGCGATAACTTCGGCCGCAGGAAATTCCTCCCGCACTGAGTCCAGCGAGCCGTCGGTGGAACCGTTATCAACCACAATCACGTGGACAGCAACCCCCTGCGATGAGCCAAGAGCACGCAAACAAGACAACACCCTCCTCCCGCCGTTCCAGTTCGTCACGACACATGCAATATCCTTTTCATGGTTCATAAGGGTCATAGTGTCTTCTTCTCAATCCAAGCGAGCGGAACCCCGTACAATTGTCCTGTACACCGCCATGGTTTCCTCCGCGACAACAGGCCACGCAAATCGCCGCGCTGCGTCCTTCCCGCTCGACGCAAGCAACGAACGCAATGAAGAATCATCCCGGATACGTCCGATCGCCGAGGCCAGCTCGTCCGCCGATCGCACATCCTGCAGGAAGAGGCCATGCCGTTCATGCGTCATCCCCTCCACCGCCCCTGCACGCGCGGAAGTAATGACCGGCACCCCTTCCGCCATGGCTTCGATAATGACCATGCCGAAGGGCTCATACCAGGTGGGCAGGACGAAGGCATCCGCGCCGGCATACAGAGATTCGGCCCCGCGAATGGTTCCTGCAAATTCGATGCGGTCAGCAACCCCACCCCGTGCCGCTAAAAGCCGATAACGCGCGGGATCGTCGCCGCCGACAACTGCCAGTCGGATCTCAGGCTCATGGAGGAGTGACAGGGCCCCGATGATCGTCTCGAGTCCCTTCCGATCGAATTCATTGGCAACGAAGAGGAGACCGAAGTCATTCTCCCTCCAACCGAATCGCGCGCGCGCAGCACGCCGCCGGCCGGCCCGCGCCCCCTGGTTCTCTCCCGGCATCTCCACCCCGTTGGGAATAACCCTAATCTTGTCCGGGGGGACATCGTAGCAATCCTGCAGTTGCTCCTTCACGAGTTGCGACACAGCGATAATCAGCCGGGTCGAGCGGGCCGTCACGAGAGCCCTCTCTTCCGCAAGGGCAGCCGTGTCAAAAATCCCCCACCCCTCCGAGCCGATTCTCCCTCTCCGGAACTTTCGCTGGATCTCGACGCCGGAACGGTGGCAGCTCTGGGCGGTGACGATCGACGCTCCGCGTCCGACACCGAAGGAGTTCGAAACGTCGTACTTCCCCCGCCGAAGGGCCGCACGGGCCTGCAGAGAGCAGAGGAGAAAATTCGCGGTATACGGTCCGGGAACGGTACGAAGGCGCCTGCAGACCACCCCATTCCCTACGCTGCCGAAACGGGAAGCAATCACATCGACGCTGTGACCTGCGGCTGCAAAATGCTCAGCCAGGTTCTTCACCACTCTTCCGATTCCCGTCTCGTCATCACAGGAAAGAGCTGTCAGGGCGATGTTCATGCAGGGATCTCCGGGGGGTCCGTCCGGTCATGGCGGATGAGTATTGCGCGGAGACGCGTGCGATCGTCGGGAGTGATCAGCAGGCGCGCGCAGGCGGCTGTTGCAGCAAGGAACGCGCCCAGCCGGAGTGCGGCGGTGACGCCTGGGGAGGAAGCATCGAACAACGAGACGACGAAGGAGAGGAGAAGACAGACGCCGACAAGGCGTCCCCAATAGCCCACCTGCAGCGAGGGCTTGTAGCTCCGCCGGACCAGGAGGTACCCAAGAACATTCGCCGTGCAATTGCCGATGCCGCTGCCGATCACGGCCCCCCAGGCGCCCATGGGGGGAATGAGAAGGATGTCGAGAGAGAGGTTCAGGAACGCGGCAACGACCCCGATGCCGACCAACGAAGAAACGCTTCCGTGAGCCAGGAGCACATCCGCATTTTCCCCTCCTCCGAAGAGGCGGCCGGCGATCCGGAACAGCACCATCCCCTGGACGATTCCGGCGGCAGGCGCGTAGGCGGGCGAGTAGAGACAACCAACAACCGGCAGCGCATTAAAGGCAAGGAAGGCAAATAGCGGGATTGTCAGCAAAGAGACGAGCCGCACCATGATCTTGTATCCATCCGGCATTTTCGACGGGGATGCCGCCGCAAGCGAAGCAAACGCCGCGAGCGTCACCCCGCCGAGACCCGCAGTCGCCCCCATTTGCGCAAGCTGGGTGATCGAGTACGACACATCATACAAAGACGCGCCGGTCTGATCGGATAGCAAACGCGAGAGAAGGAAGATATCGCCGTGACGGCCGAGCACATAATCGACGGCGATATTGATCCAGTAGATTCCGCCGAACGCAAGGAGCGGACGGATCGGTCCGGCCGCACGCAACACGGGCAGGAGCCGTCTGCACGCGACCATGTACGCGGCGAGTTGCAGCGTTCCGGTGACAATAAAAAGGTGCAGCACCGAGACAACCGTCATATCGTGTGCGGCGATCCACCAGAGGCAGGCCAGTTCGATGAGCCGTACGGCGACATTGATGCGTGCCGTGATATCGGTACGGAGATCAGCCGTCAACGCAGCGGCGAGAAGGGGGATAAGGGATCTCGTCACCGTGTACGCAAGAAGGACAAATGCATACGAGGAAATCGGTCCTGCCAGCCACGAGGAAAACCATGTCGCTGCAAGCAGGAATGGCGCTGCGATCCCAATGAACAAGCCCGTCCGAAGAACCAGGAGGCGTCTGAGAATCTTCCCCCTCCCTTCCGCAGCGTCCCCCTGTGCCAGGCGGGGGAAGATCGTGTTCACCGCGGTTTCCAGTCCGAACGACGAGAGGACGAGCAGAAGCTGGGAAAAGCTCACGAGCGAAGCGAAGACGCCGTTCCCTTCGACCCCAAGTCCCCGGGCGATGAGGAGGGAGGCACAATACACGCCGACATATTCGATCGTCTTCCCCAGATGGTTCCAGAAAAAGCTTCGGGGAAGTGTGATCTGCAAACTCATGAGATCGCTTCAGTCGGGGGAGAGAGTGTCATTTCGTGGGGGAAGTTCGTTCCTCGTTCTAATATACGGGATGGCTGCCGTAGTCTCAATCTCCCTCTTTTCCCTTCCATTGCATTTCCGCGGTAATCATCCTATATTTGGCAAGAAAGCAACAAATCTGGAGAGGTGCAGGAGCGGTTGAACTGGCCACCCTGGAAAGGTGGTATACCGGCAACGGTATCGTGGGTTCGAATCCCACCCTCTCCGCAAAATTCTCTACGCCCTTCACTACGGCAGTTCGTCGGAGAATGTGACAGACTCTCGTGCAGCGCGCTTTCCAGTCATGAAAAACTGCGCGGCGACAGCGATAAATGTCTCGGAAGCAAGGCGGCCCCTCCGTCCATTCGATCGGACCAGAGAGGCCTGTTTCAACGAACCTGCACATCCCGCTATCTTTTCCAACCTTCTGTATCCCGGGAATCACCTGTCTGAAAGCAAGCCATGCTGCTTCAGGAAGATTTGGAGGGTATCTGCGGCGACCTTGTGCCCGCGCGAGGTCCAATGAGGATCTTCTGCAAAGTAAAGAGTCCCGTCTGAGCAACGCTTGAATGCCGGCGTCATGTCCAGGTAGTGAAGCCCTTTCGCCATAGCAAACTCCTTCATAGAACGGAAAATTGCGGAGTTGTAGACCCCGGGGCCAATACCGGCTCTGGATCGACCCTCCTTCCATTCACGTGGACTCACCTGGCATCCATAAGGGTAAATGCACAAAAGATAGGGTATCCCAAGAGACCTCAATGTATCTGAAGTGAGGGAGATGTACTGTTGCGACTTCTTAAAGAACGGTTCCCAGTATCTGAGCGTTGAATCCATCATGTGCGCTCCACCGCCGGAATGAATATTGTTCTGAAGTATCGCCGGGTCGTTTTTGGCCAGGTCGAGAAGAGCATTGCCGACGAGTGGGTAAAGGTACGAATGGGATTGAATGAATGACTTGATTGACCACCATGCGTGTGACCGATTTTGGAATTCGACCGGCATCACCGGCCACACGCGGACAGGCCTTGAACGAGAGTCAAACTCGGAAATCATCGTATAAAGATAGTCGTCCCGAATGTCGGACATATCGAAGCATTGAATCACCAGGTTCGGCCGGTATTGAAGGATTCTTGTTGTGAGCTGTAAATATTCAATCAAGGGTGAATAGCTCACAACCCCGCAATTGAGCACAGCCACATTTCGATCACGATTCTCATGATTGAGCCCCCGCTCTAACCGCTTGGTAAAGCTGCTATCAAGATCTACCCCCATGCCCTCGACAAATGAGTCACCAAGAACTGCAATGGTGAAAGCATCCGCACCCGGCTTCGGCCATTCGTGGTCCCGAAATCCGTCCGAATTCGTTTTCACTTCAACTTCCCACTCATCCGTCTTTGAAATGAAACTGGAGGAAGGCGTCAACGAGTGGTTCAATATCGGATCCGATTGACGAACGCGCTTGTCCGTCAGCGACGATGGGGTCCAGATGCGCAGGACCAGTTCAGATGCCAGAACCGCGACCGACGTGCCGAACACGACAAGGATGCCGTTCAAAATCACAATCGCCAAATATCGGCGTGTCTTTTCAAGAATGGGCCTTAGAATTCCAGACATCTCCATTCCATTGTGACGAACACGTGCGCACTACTATTAGTCTCATCCGTCGTGAGAACCAGAACCGTATTGCTCACAGCGAGAAAGATAACAGTACTGCCCAAGCCGGAGTTGATTGCTGTCCGTTGTACCCCATTGTTGGAAGAACGAAAGACCCAGCCCCCCGTCCCCACGATACCCGGACCCGACAAAACCATGCTCCGTCGCCTGATAGGAGTGGAGCTGGTCTGATGCCATGTCCNNGAGATACTATTTCAAAAGCAGCAACTTGCGTGTCTCCACGTACGTCCCCGCCTGCAGCCGGTAGAAGTACACTCCACTCGCAAGTCCCGAACTGTCGAATTGTACTTCGTGGTAACCGGCTTCCTGGTCCCCGTTCACGAGTTGCGCCACCTGTTGTCCAAGCGTATTGTACACCTCGATTCTCACACGGCGCGCCTGCGGCAAGGCATAACGAATGATGGTTGTAGGGTTGAATGGATTGGGATAGTTTTGTTCGAGAGCAAATGCCGCGGGTAGCGCATTGGATCCCGGAGCGACAGCACTCGAACTCCCGGTCATGAATGTGGAAGCCGCGGAAAATGCGCCGGCCTGGTACCCACTCCGTCCCTCCACTCTCCAGGTGTAGGTTGTCTGGGGCTGCAACTGCGCAACGGTCTTCGACGTATCGGTGCTGGTTGTGTCACTAAGAACAAGATTCTGCAGAAGCGAATCGGTTGAGACCTGAACCCAGTAATGCGTTGCATGAGAGGAAGGCCTCCACACCAAGCGAGGATTCATCGGGACATTTGTTGCGAAGGGAACGGGACTGAGGAGGACCGGCGTTGAGGGCATCATGGCATCCGGGACGACAACACTGCGGTTGAGCGAGAAACTCGAGTCACCGGCAGTCCCGATGATCTTGATTCTGTAGTAATACGTTCCCGGTGCAACCGATGAGTCCGTCCAGGAATAGCTCTGCGCAACGACCGACGTATCATGGCCCGTTTGATAGCTCCCGCCGAGCGTGGCAAAGGCATTTGCACTGCCTGCTCTTCGCTGCACATAAAACCCCGCGACATTCCTCTCTTGCGTCGTGTTCCACATCAGGGCCACGTTCACAGCGGGCGGCGTCACCTGAAGGGAATCGGTAAAGGAGGAAAACTGCACAAACGCATTCCCGAAGAGATCTGCGTTGTCGATCACCAGGACCCAATCGCTGTTTGATGGAGGAGTGAAGTTCTGGGTCCCTTGCGGGGCGCTCCCGATCAGTGTGACAGTCCCGTCCGCAGGATTGAACCACCAGGCGTTGGCGCGACTTCCGTTGACAAAGGTGGTGTTCACGGTGACGGCGCCTCCGGAAGGAATGTAGGCAATAATGGAAGAACTGTCGGAAGAGTATGCTGCCGTCGCGTATGAGGTCGATGAACCGTATCCTGAAGTAAGAACGGCGTGGTGAAAGTCCGGGATCAGCGCAGACCAGTGCCGGGATTGGAAAAGGGTGCTAAAATGATTCATGTTGATCGATCCCTGCAAAGCGAGCTGCGCCTTCCACCCCGCGACACTGCACCAACCGGGAGAGGAATCGAAGTGCCATAGAGGGCAATTCCCGAACACATGCCCGATGCCGCCGCTGAGGACAGTCCAATAGGATTGCGCCCGGAGCTGCTGTGCTGTGCTCCCGTGCTCGTTCTCATAAGCCGTCTCGATGAGGAAAAACGGCATCGTGGGAGTCCGTTGGTATTCCGTCTGACAGTTTGCGTAGAGCGTGGTACTGTACGTATAAACGTTGTTCAGCGCAAGCCAACTTGTGTCTGAAAGGCTCCACACGGTCAGGGGGGGTGATTCCCCGTTGACATGGGTGGTGAAAAGGTGCCTGGTATCGTACTGCTTGAGACCGGCAATGAACGCCCGCAGCTTCGCACGGACAGACGATGGAGGATTTGTATCTCCCCCGATGACCCAGATGATGTTATCGTACCGCGCATAACGCTGTCCCAGGAACTGCCCCCACGCGGTCAGGTCCGAGGTCGCGGCCGCTTGAATCTCTGCGCACCAGCCCTGACCCCCACAGGCGTAGCCGACGTATGTCGGATCCAGCATGACAACGATATTGTGCTGTGCGGCGGAGATGACGACGTGATCGACGTGTGCGAAATACGCCGAGTCAGGCGTGGTGAACAAGTTGCCGTCAAACGGTGGCTGGTTGTATATGTTGTTGGGGGCGTTTGTTGCAAACTGATGTTCAATGACGTTAATCAACGAGGTCGTGAATCCCATCTGCTGACGCTGGGCGAAGTAATAGTCAACATCAGAATCGGGCAGCTGTGCAATCAGCGACCATGCCGCATCGCCGACGAGAAGAAATGGGTTTCCATTCTGGTCAACCAAATACCGCTTTGAGGCTTGAACTGATAGCAGTTGCGCAATGGCGCTCTCGCCCGAGAAAACAATCAACAGGATCAGTGCAAGCTTTTTCATACATCGTCCCCGGATTGTCAAAATCCTTCTTTTGAAGCAGAGCAGCCGATGTCAATCGCTTTGTTGCGTGCGACACCCGGCTCATTGTGTCACCCACTCGCGGAGGGCGGATTTTCCCCGCGAAGTTATTCCTGAGGAAAGCTACCGAAGTGACCGGTGGGAAACAAGCGGTGGGATTGCCGCTCGCACGAACATGCAATAATTCATCAAGAATGTCAGGTTCCAGCATATTTGGACCT
>PMNE01000053.1 GCA_003162635.1 Ignavibacteriota bacterium | reverse complement strand
ACGATATCCACCGATGTCGCGTACGGTATTTCCTCCTGGCACCGGAGGAATACTTTTTCCCGAATAATCTCTGCAACGAAGAACCGCTGGCTCTGTTCGCTGACGATGTCGGTGGGATAGAGGGGTGGATGGAGAGGAAGTTCGGCGGCGAGCGCGTTCAAAAGTTCCTTCGTACCCTCCAGCGTCAGGGCGCTGACGGGAAAGATCTCGCGGAAGGGGAACTCCTTCGCATACCGTTCGATCATCGGCAGGAGAATGGGTTTTGCAACCAGGTCCACCTTGTTGAGAACGCAGTAGGCAGGTTTCCCCGATTGCCGCACGCGTTCGAGAACGGCCTTCTCTTCCGGCTTCCCTCCCCCATCACTGCGGGTCGCATCGATCATCATGAGGATCAGGTCCGCGTCGGCGATGGCCGACTGGGCCGACTCCACCATGGCGCTTTGAAGGGCGTACCGCGGCTGCAGGAGTCCGGGGGTATCGAGAAAGATCGCCTGGAAGTCGGCCGTGGAAAGAATACCGAGGATGCGGTGCCGCGTCGTTTGTGCCTTCCGGGTGACGATCGAGATCTTCTGCCCGAGAAGGCCGTTCATCAACGTCGATTTTCCAACGTTCGGCTCGCCAATGATGGCGACATAGCCGCAGCGGAAAGTGTCTTCCATTGCCATCACTTCACCGACGCAAGGGAGATCAGAGTGCCGACTCTCCCGATTCTCCGGTGCGGACGCGAATGACGTCATCCACCGGGAAGATGAAGATCTTCCCATCGCCCACCTGGCCTGTCCGCGCCGACTTCATAATGGCATCGACCACCTGCTCCACCATGGTATCCGCAACGACGATCTCCACCTTGATCTTCGGGAGAAAATCAATCTGGTACTCGGATCCGCGGTAGAGTTCCGTATGTCCTTTTTGCCGCCCGTACCCCTTCACCTCGGAGATGGTCATCCCCTTCGCACCGATTTCGGCAAGCGCTTCGCGCACATCGTCGAGGCGGAAAGGGCGTACGATGGCTTCAATCTTTTTCATGCCGGCACTCCTATTTCCCGTGACACTGTTTGTATTTCTTCCCGCTCCCGCAGGGACACGGGTCGTTACGGCCAACCTTGTCGCCAACGCGGACAGGCTGCGGCTTGCCGGCGTGCGCCGGATCGGGGGCGGCGCCCGGCACGGCTTCGCGGTTCGGCTGGAATCCCATGCCGGCAGAGGCATCGTGCGTCGCATACATGTTGACGGGCGGCCGCTGCGGTCCGCGCATCGGCAGTTCCTGGCTCGGCGCGGGGAACAGCTTGAAGACGCTCGTCACGATTTCCGTATCGACTTGATCCACGAGCTCCATGAACATTCGAAAACCCTCGGTCTTGTACTCGACCAGCGGGTCCTTCTGTCCGTACGCCCGGAGATGAATTCCTTCCTTGAGATCGTCCATTTCCCGGAGGTGGTCTTTCCACTTCTCGTCAATAACCTGGAGCACGACCATCTTTTCGATGCGCCCCATGATCTCCGTCCCGAGCCGTTCCTCTTTCCTCTTGTAGAACTCAGCCGCTGCGTTGACGATCTCATCCCTGACGCCGTCCGGTCCGATATCCTGGAACCGCTGCGGCGTCATCTGCAAGTCCGCAAGCAACTGCGCCCGAAGTTCGTTGCGGAGCCCCTCGAGGTCGCCGTTATCATAGAACTGGCCGACGAGTTTCCCGGCGTATTCATAGACCATGTCGAGGACGTCGTCCTTCAGGCGCGTCGCCAGCAGGGCTTTCCTGCGGCGAGTGTAGATAACCTCGCGCTGCTGGTTCATGACGTTGTCATATTCCAGCAACCTCTTCCGGATGCCGAAGTTGTTCTCTTCCACCTTCCGCTGCGCCCGTTCCACGGAACGGGTAATCATGGAGTGCTGGATCACCTCCCCCTCCTTCAACCCCATCCTTTCCATAATCGACGCGATGCGGTCGCTCCCGAACAGGCGCATCAGATCGTCTTCCAGCGAAAGGAAGAACAGCGACGAACCNNCCGGGAAGGCCCGCATTAAGAATGACCTCGGCCTCCCGCTGATTCTGCTTCGCATTCAACACGTTGTGGGCAACGTTCTTCCGCTTCAGCATGCGGCTGATCGTCTCCGAGACTTCAACGCTCGTTGTGCCCACAAGGACAGGACGCCCCTTCGCTTTCATCCCTTCAATTTCTTCGATGACGGCGTTGTATTTCTCCCGTTTCGTTTTGTACACCACGTCGTTGGCGTCACCGCGGACCATCGGTTTGTTCGTGGGAATGACGACGACGTCAAGTTTGTAGATGTCGAAGAACTCCGCGGCCTCGGTCTCTGCCGTCCCCGTCATCCCCGCCAGCTTCCCATAGAGCCGGAAGTAATTCTGCAGCGTGATGGTGGCAAGGGTCTGCATATCCCGTTCGACCTTGACACCCTCCTTCGCCTCGATCGCCTGGTGCAACCCTTCGGAATACCGCCGTCCGGGAAGGAGGCGTCCGGTGAACTCATCAACGATCTGGACCTTTCCGTCGTCGGTGACGACGTACTCATCGTCCTTCGTATAAAGCGAGTAGGCCCGCAGAAGCTGCGAGACGGTGTGGATCCTGTCGCTCCTCTCGGAGTAGAGGAGATTGATCTCGTCCTTCTTGGCCTGCACCTGTTCCTTTGTAAGGGAATGATCGTTTTCGAGGATGCTCATCTCCGTTCCGAGGTCCGGGAGCACGAAGAAGTCCCTGTCTCCCGTGATGGGCATCAGAAAATCCCGTCCTTTTTCCGTCAGACTGATCTGGTGGTCCTTTTCGTCGATCGCATAGTACAATTCATCGTCGATCTCGTGCATCCGGCGCGACTGGTCGCGCAGGTACTCGTTCTCCGTCTCCAGGATGAGTTTCTTGTTCGACGGTTCGGTCACGAGCTTTAACAGGCGCGGATGTTTCGGGAGTCCGCGCGAAGCCCGCAGGAGCAGCACCCCCGCATCCTTCTCTTTCTTCTCCTCGAGAAACTTCTCCGCTTCGCCGACGATCTTGCCGACAAAATTCCGCTGCGCGCTCACGAGGCGATCGACCGCAGGTTTCATCTCATCGAACTTGTGGTCCTCGCTCTTGACCGGTCCGCTGATGATGAGGGGAGTCCGGGCCTCGTCGATGAGCACGGAGTCAACTTCGTCCACGATCGCATAGAAGTATTCCCGCTGGACGAGGTCCACCTTGTCGACCACCATATTGTCGCGCAGGTAGTCGAAGCCGAACTCGTTGTTGGTCCCGTAGGTAATGTCGCACGCGTATTCTTTCCGACGCTGGATGGAATCCATCGTGTTCTGGATGCAGCCGACCGTCAGCCCCAGGAACTCGTACACCATTCCCATCCAAAGACTATCGCGCTTGGCGAGGTAATCGTTCACCGTCACAAGATGCACGCCCCGGGCCGGGAGGGCGTTGAGATAAATGGGCATGGTGGCAACAAGCGTCTTCCCTTCCCCCGTCGCCATCTCCGCGATCTTCCCCTGGTGGAGCACGACCCCGCCGATGATCTGGACGTCGAACGGAATCATATCCCAGACGACCGGATGGCCCATGAGATCGAAAGTCGTTCCCACCAACCTCCGGCATGCATCCTTCACCGCGGCAAACGCCTCAGGGAGAAGCTCCTCCAGGGTTTCGGCAGTGATCTCGTCCCGTTCTTTCACCGCATCCGCCACGTCGTCCAGGAGCCGCTCGCGCGCAGCCGGATCGATGTCCTTCTCCAGCTCCGACCGCAGGCCGGCCAGTTTCTCCTCCACATCCTTGAGCGCTTCCTGAATTCTTCCCCGGAATTCCGTCGTCTTTGCGCGAAGCTCTTCGTCGGTCAACCCCTTGTACTGTTCGCAGTATCCATTGATCACATCAACGAGCGGTCGGAGGGCCTTGACATCCTTCTCGTGTTTGCTTCCGAACAGTTTCTTTAAGACATCCAGCATCGCACACTCACCTCAATCCTTGAATGCATAATTCTCTGTAATATAGCGAGAAAGCGAGTGCCAATCAACAGTTGCATTTCTGCTGAATTCCGATAAACTATTGGCATGAGACTACTTGCCGTGACACTCGCAGCGCTCCTTCTCGCCGGATGCTCCACCGCGCCCCGCATGGCCCGCCTCCCGGGAGCCCGATGGGAAAGAACGGGATCTTCCTTCCCGGCCCTTCAGCACGATATCGACGGGCTTCTGGCCGATTCCCTCTTCCCCCCCTCCAATGCCTCCGTGAAGATCGTCTCTCTCTCCACAGGCGAGACGTTGTACGAGAGAGAGCCGAGGTTGGCCTTCACGCCTGCGTCCAACCAGAAGCTCTTTACTGCGGCAGCGGCGCTCGCGGTCCTCCAAGCTGCGTACCCGTTTGTCACACGGCTCTTCGCCGATACATCGTCAGTCCCAACGCTGTTTCTTCAGGGAAGCGGCGACCCTCTATTGACAACGAGGGATCTGGACTCTCTGGTTGCAGCCGCGCTTCCCTCCCTCCCTCCCGGAAGAACATGGGTGGTGGCGGGTGATGCACGACTGTTCGATGATGTGGATCGNNGGCCGCACGGTGGGGGATTCGGTCCGGGTGATGACTGAGCCGCGCACATCGTTCGTCCGCATCGAGAACGCCGGCCGCACGCTCCCGGACACATCGTTCCCGACCCTCGATATCTCCAGAAAATGGAGGGAGTTCTCGAACACCATCACCATAACGGGCGGAGTCGGGATCGGGGACACAGTCATCAGCACCAAGCTGAGCATTGCGCAGCCGGCCTGGTACACGCTCACCGTCCTGCGGGAGGCGTTTGAGGCCTCCGGGGTGAAGATTGGGAGAGTGATGATCGACTCAGTCTCCGCCCGCGCGCGGGAAGTTGCGCGGTGCTCACATCGGCTTGATTCGGTCCTCGTCTACATGGACCGGACGAGCGATAACCTCGCCGCAGAGAACGTCCTCAGGACGCTTGCGGTGCACGGACAGGGGGCGCCGGGAACCGCGAGCGGAGGAATTGCTGTTGTGCGGGAGTTCCTGGCCGGCATCGGCATTGATACGACGAAGACCGTCATCGCCGACGGTTCCGGGGTGTCGCGATACAATCTGACCAATGCCGAATCGATCGTCGATCTTTTGGTTGCGTTGTCAAAACGGCCCGATCTCTTCCCCCTCTGGCGGCAGACATTCCCCATCGCGGGAGTGAGCGGCACCCTGGCACGCCGGATGAAAAATACCCCCGCTGCGGGGAATCTCCGCGGCAAAACAGGGACACTCAACGGCGTCTCATCCCTTTCCGGCTATGTCACGACCGCCGATGGGGACATGCTTGCATACGCCGTCATCATGGAGCAGTTCCCCGGCTCTCCCCAACCCTATCGCCGTGTCCAGGACCTCCTCGGCGCGCTGCTGGCGGGATGGAGAAGGTAACGCTTCACCCTCCGCCACTCCGGGAGGGCGTACAATCAACAGGGGCGTCCTCCGGAGAGAGGACGCCCCTGTTTTCGCAATGCCCGGGATGCCCGGGTGTCAATTCCCGTCATTCCGCCGCTTTGATGCGGACATTTCCCCCCGATGTATGTGCATGGATGAGTTCGCCTCCCGCATTGATCTTCCCTTTGAGCGATCCCTCATCGATACGGCCGCTCACAGTGACCGGAAGATCACACTGGATCGATCCCCCGGAAGTCTCTGCGTCCAGCGTCGCATTGATGGAACGCGGTATCACGAGTTCGATATTCCCGCCCGATGTTTCCGCGTAAACGGATTTCGGCGATCCCGACACCTTGACGGAGACATTTCCACCGGAAGTTTCCGCATGCACCTTGCCATTGATATCGGCGACGCTCACATTGCCGCCGGACGTGCCGGCATCGAGATCTCCTTTGATCCCGCTTGCCTTGATGCTCCCGCCGGAAGTTCCCAGATGGACATTCCCGGTGCAGACATCGGCAGAGACATCGCCGCCGGAGGTTTCAACGTTGATCCCCCCCTCGATCTCCGCAACATGAATGCTCCCCCCTGAGGTCTCGCCCTTGACCGTTCCGTTCAACTTCTCCACTGTAATATTCCCGCCGGACGTGTTCAACGTGACCGAGTAATTGTGAGGAACCGAAATCGTGAACTCCGCTTCGAGGTCCGTGGAATTCCAGAACCACCTTCCGCTGCCCGACATCTTCCCTTCCACCTTCACGTTGTTCCCTGATTGATTTGCTGACACGTCAAACTTCGCAACATCCCTGTCGCTTCCGTGAATGACGACCGAAATCGACACTTCGTTCGAAGAGGTTCCACGTACCGCAACGGACCCGACGTCAGTGCCGAGGGACAGTGTCCCTCCGGGCTGGACGGTAAAAGTCTTCTCGAATGTCTTTTGGCCGGCGGCTGCCGTGCCGGACAGGACAAGAGCCAAAGCGATCGCCATTATCATTTTCCCGAATATGCGCATAGTGGTTCTCCTTTCGTGGTGGGTTGTTTCCTTCTCATTCAAACGTGTCCCTGAGGCAGAATGTTGCGCCTTTCCTTGGATTTTCCTCCCCTTTTCCGTATCATGGCGATCATTGCACTCCCGGGAAACCCATGAAGATATCCTTCCTGTTCTGCTTTTCCCTTTCTTTCGCGCTCTCCCTGGCTGTCACCGGCTGCCCCAAAGGGAGCGACAAGGGTACAGAACAGGGACCAATCCGCCAGACCGCCATGCCTCGCACGGAAGCGCCCCCCGTTTTCAGCGGGAATCGGGCATTCACCTATCTGACAGACCAGACCGCACTGGGCCCCCGAAATCCAAACTCGCGCGGTCACGATGCTTGTCTCCGGTACCTGACCGAGACCCTGCGCGGCCTTGCCGAGGATGTGCGGCTCCAGGAGTTTGTGCACATCGGGTACGGCGGCGAACGGCTGGCGCTCACCAATGTCATCGCTTCTTTTCATCCTCAGGCAACGGCGCGTGTTCTCCTCTGCGCACATTGGGACACGCGTCCCCGCGCGGAACACGATGAAGACAAGTCCCGCCGGAACGAACCGATCCTCGGCGCGAACGACGGGGCCAGCGGCGTCGCCGTCCTCCTGGAAATTGCCACCCTCCTGCGGTCTTCCCCTCCTGCCATCGGCGTCGATATCGTATTATTTGACGGAGAGGACTATGGCATGGAGACCGACCATCAGCGCTATCTCCTCGGCTCGCGCTACTTTGCTTCGCAACGGGCAGCCGATTACGTCCCCCGTTTCGGGATTCTTCTCGATATGGTAGGCGATAAGTTCCTCGATCTTCCGAAAGAAGGAAGTTCCATCCGGTACGCGCCTGATGTCGTCACTCTGGTGTGGAACACCGCCGCATCCCTCGGCATACGTCAATTTACGAACGAGGAGGGGGAGGAGGTCCTCGACGACCACATCCCGCTCAATGAAGCAGGAATCAGGACGATCGACATCATCGACTTCAACTACCCCGATCAGACGAATCGCTTCTGGCACACGCACCAGGATATCCCGGAGAACTGCAGCGCGGAAAGTCTCGAGGCGGTAGGGACCGTCATCACGCAGGTCGTGTACGGCCTGAGGCCGTAGGAGATGCCTGGATCGTTCATCGAAGTCGTTGTCCGGACGGAACCGTCTCTTTTTGATGAACTGATCGCGCTCCTGCACGCCGCGGGCTTTCAGGGCTTTTGGGAAGAGGACCGGACCGTCAGGGCCTATATCGCAGAGGACCTCTGGAGCGCTGCGCTGTCTGATTCCCTGCATTCTCTTCTCTCCTCTCTGGCGTACTCGCATTCTCTCCCGCCGATCGACGTGACAATAGGATCTCTTCAGGATCGCAATTGGAATGAGGCGTGGGAAGCGACGATCGTTCCTGTCAGGGTGACCGGGAAGATCGTCATCGCGCCGACGTGGCACCCAATTCACCCGGAACCGGGCGACATTGTCCTGACCATCGATCCGAAAATGTCATTCGGCACAGGGTACCACGAAACGACGCGCCTGATGCTCCGCCTTCTTGAGAAGGAAATACGGACGGGAATGCGCATGCTGGATGTCGGCACAGGGACGGGTGTTCTGGCGATTGCCGCCATCAAGCTCGGCGCGGCCGGCGCCATCGGAATTGACACGGACGAGTGGTCGTTCACCAATGCAGGCGAGAACATCCGGTTGAACCATGTCGCCGACCGGTGCCTTGTCCGACGGGGCGACATCGACAGTGTGGGCGAAACGGGGTTCGACCTTATTGCGGCAAATATCCAGCGGAACGTCATCGAACCGATGATCCCTGCGTTGGTGGATCGGCTTGCCCCCGCCGGGTGCCTCCTTCTTTCGGGTTTGCTTCTCGGTGATCGGGACGCCATCGCGCAGAAGCTCAGTGCAGCCCGGCTCGGCATCTTCACGGAGGAAAGTGAAAACGAGTGGATCGCAGTGGGAGCACGGCCGCTTTCCACTCAACGCACCAACACGCGGATCTGACACCATGGTTGTTTCCGTCATTGACATTGGGACAAATACCGTCCTCCTCCTTGTTGCGGAAATCTCCTCCACCGGCGCCCTCACATCGCTGGCCGAAGAGCAGCGAATCCCCCGGCTTGGACGCGGAGTCGATGCGCAGAAGACGCTCCACGCTGAAGCCATGCGCCGGGTCGTTGACGTCCTCCAGGAATATGCGGAGATCATGAAACGATATGCGCCCGACGCCGTTGTTGTGTGCGGTACCAGCGCTGTCCGGGACGCACACAACAGGGATGAACTCGCGACGATGATACAGAAAGGGACGGGGTTCACCCTCGAGGTACTCTCCGGCGATGAGGAGGCCCTCTGGACATACCGGGGGGCGATCAGCGGGATGCCGAAGATGCAGCACGCGACGGTGGTCGATATCGGGGGCGGGAGCACGGAGGTCGTCGTTGGTGCGAGCGACACCGTCATCCGCCGCATCAGTCTTGATATCGGTTCTGTCCGATTGACCGAACGTTTGTTCCGGCACGATCCCCCGTCACATCTGGAATTGGAAACGGCCATCGAGCTGATCGAAGACCAGATCAGCAGGATGGCCGATTATCCTTTTGCCGGGACCGAGCTTGTCGGTGTTGCGGGAACCGCTACGACGCTGGCGGCCCTTGCACAGGGGTTAACTACCTTCTCAACGCGGGCGGTGTCGAATTACCGACTTTCCCGTGATGTCATCGAATCCCAATTCCGCACGTTGCGCGCGATGCCCTCGGGGATGATCGCCGGGCTCTCACCGGTCATGGAGGGGCGCGCCGATATCATCACTGCCGGCATCCTTATCGTCCGCGAGATCATGGCCCATTGCGGATTCCAGCAAATGACGGTCAGCGAACGGGGCGTCCGATACGGACTCGCCCTGAGGGCGTACGAAACCCGCATCGGCGCNNAACGAAAACCTGATTGTCGCGCGTGCCGTGGCGGGGTCCCGTCCCATTGCAAGGAGAACATGGGAAGGCTGCATACTCCCGGACGTACAAGCAGAGCCGCTGGTAACGGCAACACCTCGCAGATCCATGTTCACCACAAGCATCTCCCCCTCAAGAGGGAGGCGGGTACTGTCGAACGAGATATTCAGTATATGCGGCAGACGGTGTTCCGGATCGCCGTTGACGAGGAGAGCGGGAAAACGAGCGCGGAGCAGTCCTTCGAGGGCATCACGGAGCAGACGGAGCCGGGCGGATTCCGCATCCATTTCCGCGACGGCGAGGCGGAATGCTTCTGCAAAGCCGACTGCGAGGGGGACATTCTCCGTTCCCGGCCTCTTCCCACGTTCCTGCCCGCCGCCGCTCAGGATCGGCTGGATGGGCGTCCCCCTCTTCACAAAGAGCGCCCCGATCCCCTTCGGACCGTACATCTTGTGCGCTGAGAGAGTCAGAAGATCGACATCCGCCTCGCGCACGTTGATGGGAATCTTCCCCGCCGTCTGTACCGCATCGGTGTGAAAGAGGGCCCCTGCGGCATGGGCAACACCGGCGATCTCTCTGATGGGGGAGATCGTCCCCACCTCGTTGTTCGCGTGCATGAGGGAGACGAGCAGTGTTTTTGCGTCTACCGCAGCCGAGAGCGCGTCGATATCCACACTGCCGCGGCGATTGACCGGCAACACGATCACGGGGATCCCCGCATGCGCCAGATCCTCGCTTGGCTCAAGGATGGCGTGGTGTTCCGCCTGCGATGTGATGATGCCTCTTCGCGTCCCTGCCGCAGCAGCCGCGACACCCCGAAGAGCAAAGTTGTCCGCTTCCGTCCCGCCGCTGGTAAAGAACACCTCTCCCGGATCGGCGCCAAGGAGCGAGGCGATTGTCCCCCTTGCCCGCTCCAGTGCCTCCTTGCCTTCGCGCCCATAAGAATGGATCGAGGAGGCATTTCCGAAATGAAGGGAAAAGTACGGGATCATCGCCTCCAGCACCTTCGGATCGAGCGGTGT
>PMNE01000069.1 GCA_003162635.1 Ignavibacteriota bacterium | reverse complement strand
ATCTTTCTGGGTACTCTTTCTCTCGGAGAAAGAGTACCACCCCTCCCATCTTGATTTTCCGCGTGCACCCAGCTATTTTAGAGGATCGGGCTCATCCCAAGGAATGACGATGAGCCATCCTCATGAAGGGGACACCCCCTATGCACCGTATAACGACAGCCCTTCTCCTTGCCATCTCGAGCTTCGCTGTTTGCGGAACAGCGCAGGAGAAGAAGGATTTGACCTACGACCAGATCTTCAATAATGGAGAGCCGCGGCTCACGAAACCCATCCCTGCATTCATGGGTTGGAAGGACGGCAGTCATTTCATCCGGTTGGAAGCGGCGAAGGGAACGCGAAAGCTCTCGGTGGTTGATGCGGCCTCCGGACGAGCCGAGCCGTATCGACGAATGGAGGCCTACCGGGAACTGGCAGGTGACGAGTTTGATCTGGATGCACCGGCGACGGCCAATCAGAACTTCACCCGGTTGGTGTACACAAAGGGAGGGGATCTCTATTGCCTCGACACGGAGAGGAAGACGTTCAGCCGGTTGACGGACACACCGTCGGAGGAAAAGAACCCCACCATATCCCCGGACGGCAAGCTCGTTGCTTTTACGCGGGACCACAATCTCTACGCGATCGATCTGGTCACAAGGAAAGAAATTCAATATACTTTTGATGACTCCAGTTCATCCTCCGCCATCTCCAACGGATGGGCGGCTTGGCTGTACTTTGAGGAGATCTTTGGCAGACCAACCAAGTACCGCGCATTCTGGTGGTCCCCCGACGGATCAATGCTCGCCTTCTATCGGTTCGATCAAACGTCGGTTCCAGTCTATCCCCTTTTCCACACCTCAGGCGTCCACGGTTCTCTAGAAGCCACCCGGTACCCGCAGCCCGGCGATCACAATCCCGAAGTCCGCATTGGCATTGTTCCTGCATCCGGAGGTTCCGTGGTGTGGGCTGATTTCGACCGGAAAGCGGACCAGTATTTCGGACCCCCATTCTGGGTCCCCGACGGCACTTCCCTCTGGGTCCAGTGGATGAATCGTGCGCAGGACACGCTCAGGATATGCGCCGTTGACCCGCACAGCGGGGGGAAGCGCGTCATCTCTACAGAGCACCAGCCGACCTGGGTGGAGTGGTGCGATTCTCTCTGGTTTCTCCCGCATGGAAAAGGATTCATCCTGAGATCGGACAAAGACGGGTGGAAACATTTCTATCTCCACGATATGCAGGGTGCACCTCTCGGCCGCCTCACCGCCGGAGAATGGAATGCCGGGGAGGTGAAGGCGATAGACGACGTGCAGGGGAAAGTCTATTTCACTGCGAACAAGGAATCGTCCACGCGGACGGATCTCTATCGGGTCGGATTCGACGGCTCAGGGATGGAACGCCTGACGTTCGGTCCCTATACCCACGACGTCAGCGTGTCCCCCTCGGGTGAGTATTTTCTCACGAACTACGCGAATGTGACGACGCCTCCCAGGATCGCCTTGTGCACAGGAAACGGCACGGTCGTGCGTGAGGTCGCGGACAGCAGGGAGAAAGCCCTCGACAGCGTCCGATGGGGGAAAACAGAGATCTTTGTCATACCGACATCGGATGGCTATCTCCTTCCGGCTCTCTGGACGCTCCCTGTGGATTTCGATTCCACCCGTCGATATCCGGTGATCGTCAGCGTCTATGGCGGACCGGATTATCCGTCGGTGGAGGACGGATGGCTGGATATCGAACGGCAGTGGCTCGCGAAGGAAGGGGTGATCCAGGTTTCGGTTGATCATCGGGGTTCCGGACATTTCGGAAAGAAAGGGACGGCCCTCATGTACCGGAATCTGGGCCGATGGGAGATGCATGACTACGGCGAAGCCGCCCGGTGGCTCCGCGCGCAACGGTGTGTCGACACGACGCGCATGTGCATCACCGGCGGCAGCTACGGCGGGTACGTGACGTGTCTCGCCATGACCGCAGGTGCCGGGATGTTTTCGTACGGCCTTGCGCTCTACTCGGTGACAGACTGGCGGCTGTACGACTCGCATTACACGGAACGATACATGGGGCTTCCGGCGTTGAATCCCGAGGGCTATGCAAACAGCTCCGTGATGACGCACGCGGGCTCTTACAAGGGACTGCTCCGGCTCGTTCACGGGTCTGAGGATGACAACGTCCATCTCCAGAATACTCTTCAGCTTGCGGATACTCTTGAGGAGTTGGGGAAACATTTTGAACTCATGATCTATCCGGGCGTGCGTCACGGTTGGCGAGGGTCCAAGATGAACCAACTGCAGAACGAAACGTACCGGTTCTACTACCGGTACCTGTTGGAAAAGGAATTCCCCGCCGCTCTGTTTGAAGAGCCGGGTGAAGTCATGGGACGTCATCACTGAAGAAGGAAGCCACGCGATGTTCGACATGATTATCATCGGCGCCGGACCGGCGGGGATCAGTATGGCGGTCGAAGCGAGGACGGTGGGTATTGAGCCAGGAAAGATTCTTATCCTGGAGAAGGCGGCGGAACACTCATTCTCATTGAAGAAGTATTATCCGGACAACAAGCTGGTCACCGCCAACTACAAGGGGTTCGAAGCCGTGTGTACCGGGGTCATGTGCATCATCGATTCCTCGAAGCATGAGACGATCTCCTACCTCGATAAGACGATTCATGACAACAACGTCTCCGTCCAATACAACGAGACGGTGAATACCATCCATAAGTTTCCGGAGGAGCAGCGTTTCACCGTCACCACCGATCGCGGGGCGTACGATGCNNCAAGATCCTCTATGATATGACGTCGGTCGATGTGGCGGACGCAGACGTGCTGGTGGTGGGCGGCGGCGACAGCGCTTCCGAATACTGCCAGTACCTGGCCCAGAAGGGAAACCGGGTCACCCTGAGCTATCGGCGGCGCGAGTTCACCCGCATGAATGAGATCAACCGAACGAGCATTCTGGCGTTGGCGGAGCGGTCCCAGGTGGAGATGCTGTACGAATCGAACGTGACAGGCGTGAAAGATGTCAGCGGAAAAGCGGAGGTGAGCTTCCGGGAGGGTGCTCCGGGCGTGCGGACATTTGATTATATCGTCTATACCCTCGGCGGGACGACACCGAAGAACTTCCTGAAGACCATCGGGATCGGGTTCGACGGAGAGGAACCCTTCATGACGGAGGGAGGGGAAACAAATGTGCCGGGGATGTTCCTCATCGGGGATCTCAGTGCGGGGACACAAGGGGGATCGATCATCTGGGCGTTCAATTCCGCAAACACGGCGATGAAAAAGATCTGCCGGCAGTATCTGCAGTGTGC
>PMNE01000112.1 GCA_003162635.1 Ignavibacteriota bacterium | reverse complement strand
TCGGTGCCATCGAAATCGCGTAGCCCTGAGCCGGCTTTACCAGGACGCCCCTTCGGGCTTTCGATCTCGCAAGACTTTCTTTGGTTACTTTCTTTGGTCACAAAGAAAGTAACCCCCGGAGGAACAGAGCAGAACAAGGAACCATCCCGGAAGAATCCGCGTTAGCGTCTGTGCTCATGAACGATAGTGGGGAAGAATGAAACGAATTCATGCTGTTGTGCTGGTGATAGGATTTTTGACGATTGCGGGGTGTGCGTCGAACGATCTTGCCTCCAAGCCGGAGGAATCTCGCGGGGTGGTCAAGCAGGACTCCACGTTTCGCCCCTACGTGGCCGGGAAGGTGGACATCACCCCCGACACCACCGAATACGTCGAGATCCTGGCCGAGAACGAGTCCACGGTCCCGGATTCGGTGATCGCGGCGATGCTCGAGAAGGCGCGACAGCACTATGTTTCCGCCATCAGCGCGCAGGAAGTCGGCGATTCCATCCGCTCCTCCCTCCAGTTTGAGGAAGCGATTGCGATATTGAATCAACTGAGCTATACGCCGGGCGTTGAAGAGAACCGGGAGTTCAACGACCTCAGCAAGGCGGTCATTGAGGATTACGAGCAGTATATCGCCGAGATCGACAGTCTCAGTCCTGCATCATCGATCTTCGCCCTTCGGGAAAAACTCAATCAGATCACGGAACTTGCCGATTCCACAGGCAAGCAGGGAACGACAACGATCATTCCCGGGACGACAATCCCCCTGGAGATCAACAGTCTTGTGGAACAGAATATCCGTTTCTTCCAGGGACGCGGGCGTTCCCATATGGAACGGTGGCTCAGTCTCGCCGGCAGGTACTTCCCGATGATGAAACGGATCGTCAAAGAGGAGGGACTTCCCGAAGAGATCGTCTTCATGGCGATGCCCGAGAGCGGTCTTAACCCCATGGCCCGATCATGGGCGAAGGCGGTCGGTCTGTGGCAGTTCATGAAGGGGACAGGACGACTGTATGGCTTGCGGGGTAACTTCTGGTACGATGAGCGGCGCGATGTCGAGAAGGCGACCCGTGCGGCCGCGCGTCACCTGCACGACCTGTATGAGGATTTCGGCGACTGGTACCTCGTTCTCGCGGCGTACGATTCGGGTCCGGGGAGGGTGTACAAGGGAATTCGCCGGAGCGGATCGACGGACTTCTGGGAGATGCGGCGGAAGCTTCCCCGGGAGACGCGAAATTACGTGCCGCAATATATCGCTGTGACGGTGATCGGCCTCAATCCCGCGGCCTATGGATTCACCGGCATCACTCCTGAACCTGAGCTCGCCTATGAAAGAGTGACCGTTGACGATTGCGTCGATCTAAGCGTCCTTGCGTCATGCGCAGGGACGGACGTGGGGACGATGGAGGAACTGAATCCGGAGCTGGTGCAATGGTGCACGCCCCCCGGAATGAAGGGGTACTCGCTGAGAGTTCCCGTGGGCTCGTCGGGCACGTTTAAAAAGAAATATGCACAGGTGCCGGACGACCAGAAGCGGGACATGATCGTCCACAAGGTGCACGGCGGAGAAACGCTTGCCTCCATCGCGAAGAAGTATGGCATTCCTGCGGAGGTCATCCGCGAATCGAACCATCTCTTGTCGGCCCGGAAACTCGCGAGAGGAAAACTGATCGTTGTTCCTGTCCCGCACGGTTCCTCCAGGTATGCATCCCTTGTGGAGAAATCGGCGGGCGAAGAAGAGACGAGGGGAACCCGGGTGATCAGCAGGTGGACCAACCACAGGGCTGGTGGGGAGTCAAGGATAACGCGGGCTCTTGCGCAGGCACGCAGGCACCAGCCGCCCGACACGAAGGACAAGGTCCGCCTGAGCTACGCCGTCAAGAAGGGGGACACGATCGGCCACATTGCGGAATGGTATGGCGTGCGCGCGGCCGACATCCGGAATTGGAACGAGCTGCCGTACGGCCGGTCCATCAGGGCGGGAGCGGATCTCTCGATCTGGGTTGACAAGCAGGACGCCGCGCGATACAAGAGTATCGACGACATGACGTTTGCGGAGAAGCAGGCCCTGTCGCCCCCCGCGCAGCAGAAAGCGGAGCAGGGGGAAGAGAGGCAGGCGAAGGGAAGCCGGTATGCAGTGCGGAAAGGGGACACGCTCGGCAAGATAGCGGAAACGTTCGGCGTGACCGCCCAGCAGATCAGGAACTGGAACGGGCTCCACGGCAGCGCGATTCACGTCGGACAATTGCTTTTGATCCGGACCGAGCCCGCTCCCACGGCAGCCAGGCAGGTCGCATCGGCTCCCACGGTGCGCAAACCGGGGAGTGAAGCGGAAGTGCTTGTGTATAAGGTACGGAGAGGGGACACGTTGTGGGAAATCGCCCGTACTCACAACGTGGAACCGCGCGACATCAAGAGCTGGAACGATATCACGCGGAACAAGATCTACGCCGGACAGGAGTTGATCATCCATCCCGGCGGTTCCGATATGAAGCAATGATGTCTTTCGTGGGGGGGGTGGCCATGGCCACTCCTACGACGGCCCCCGGCCCACCGGAATCACGCGATGCCAGTATTCCCGGTGGATGTAATGCGTGATGAGGGATGTGAACTCCGCCAGGAGATCTTCCGGCATCATGATGTACAGAACTGACGCCCGGTCGCCCAGACCCGCGTTGTGATCGAGAAAGACGTTGTACTCCTCCAGTGATTCCTCGCTATCCAGACTCTCCCGATGTGGCCTTGCCAGGCCGAAGACGATCCTCCTGCGTGCAGGGTCGAATCCGACGACATCCGCCTGCCTCGGCCGGGAAGAGCCGTAGCCGTCGTTCGGGATCGCGGAAGCGGGAGGATATCCATCCACCCCTTTCGCTCCCTTTATTTCGAATCCCTCCCCGACAAAGAGCTCGATCAGTGCACGAACAAGGGACGCATGTGAGGTCTCTCCGGCGTCTGCCAGTGTCATGTCAATTGCAGGATATTGGCCTTGCGGCAGGAGCAGTGCAGGTTCATTGGTGTTGAGATGTCTTCCGTCGCTTCCGCAATATACTCCATGACGTTACACGGGGCAAGTTCAACGAAACTCCGGTCTTGCAAACCGTTGGTTTCGAAACTTGTACTGCGCTCCTTTGCGTTGGAAAGGGGAAGGGGTGCATCAGCAAAACCGAGCTTTGCGCGATCGCGATGCACATCGCAAGGGGGCACAAACAGGTTTCGTGATTTCGATGCTCCCGTATGGTCCGCGAGATCGACACAAAATGGTTATCGATCCGAACTCCATCCCCCGTCCCCTTCCCCTTGGAAAGGGGAAGGGGTGCGTCAAAGAGGATCGAGTATCAACCACTCCGGAGGAGCAGAGATTAAACAGTGTCTCTTGGAGTGCTCCCCTAAACTGAGGCAGATGTGAACCCTTCTTCCGTTGCGGAGGGGGAGAGAATCAAACTCTCCGCAGAGTCCAACACCAGTTCAGATCCAATTCCTTCGCAACAAAATTGTTTTCACGGTCTGCGTCAGCCCGATGTAGCAAAGAAGTGTCAACAGGAGAATCGGCCAGTACAGCGCAGGCAATTCCGTGAAGCCCAGTGAGGGTGCCAGGGGGGAATGAGGAAGCCAAAGGCCTATCATCATGATGATGGTCGAGGTCAGGACAAGCGGCACGGAGGGCCTGCTCTGGAGGAACGGGATCTTGTTTGTACGAATAATATGGATGATGAGCGTCTGCGTCATCAGCGATTCAACAAACCATCCTGTCTGGAACAGTGAGGAGCGTGCCGGATCCCAGCAATGGAAGACGTAGAGCATCACGAAATATGTCGTGTAATCAAAGATGGAACTGATGGGGCCGATGAAAAGAATAAACCTTGTGATCTCATCGATTGACCAGGGGCGGGGTTTGACGATTTGTTCGGGATCGATATTATCGGTGGGGATGGGAACCTGGGAAAAATCGTACAACAGGTTATTGGTCAACACCTGAATTGGCAACATCGGCACGAAGGGAAGGAATGCACTTGCACCCAATACGCTGAACATGTTGCCGAAGTTGGAGCTTGCCCCCATCCGCACATACTTGAGAATATTGGCGAATACTTTTCGTCCTTCAAGAACCCCTTCTTCCAGCACCATCAGACTCTTCTCGAGAAGGATGACATCAGCGGATTCCTTCGCGATATCGACTGCGGTGTCGACAGAAATGCCCACATCCGCCGCACGCAATGCAGGCGCATCGTTGATGCCATCACCCATGAAGCCAACCACATGTCCGTTGGCACGCAGGACCTCGATAAAGCGCTTTTTGTGCGCCGGGGAAAGCCTGGCGAAGATCGTGGCCTTTCTGGCAGCAGCAAGCAGCTCCTCATCCGACATCTTCTCGATGTCCGAGCCGAGCACGAGGTGTTCGGTCGGCAGGCCTACATCATGGCACACCTTTTTGCTCACGAGATCGTTATCGCCGGTGAGAATCTTGACAGTGACGCCATGTTTCTGCAATGCTGCAATGGCCGGGCCTGCGCTTTCCTTGGGGGGGTCCAGGAATGCTACATAGCCCCGCAGCACGAGGTCAGTTTCATCGTTTTTTGAATATGCGGCGCGCCGCTCCAGATCCTTGTATGCCACCGCCAGAACCCGAAAGCCGTCAGTGCTCAACCGCTCGTACTCATCGCGCAGGTCCTGAATAAGAACCGGGTCCATCGGAAGAATCTCGTCCTCAAGCTCAAAACGTGTGCAACGTTGAAAGACTTCTTCCGGCGCACCCTTCGTCAGCAGACGATGAACGCCGTCAGGCATTTCGACGACCACGGACATCATGCGGCGGGAAAAATCAAACGGGATTTCATCCGCTTTCTTGTACTGTTCGACGGCGTGCCGTTCGTGCACATCCTGGCGGGAGTCGAGAATTGCCCGGTCGAGAACATTCTTCAGCCCGGTTTGAAAATGGCTGATCAGGTATGCGTCGCGAAGGACCGCATCGTCTTCCTTCCGCACGACATCACAGTGACGTTCAAGAATAACATGATCCATCGTGAGCGTGCCCGTCTTATCCGTACAGAGCACGTCCATTGCACCAAAGTTCTGGATGGAATTCAGTCTTTTGACGATGACCTTCTTCCTCGACATGATGATGGCACCCCGCGAGAGACTGACGGAAACAATCATGGGGAGCATCTCCGGCGTCAGGCCGACAGCGACAGCGAGAGCGAAGAAGAACGCTTCGCCCCAGTTGCCCTTTGTGAGCCCGTTGATGAGAAAGACGAGCGGTACCATCACCATCATGAAGCGAATCATCAGCCACGTGAAGCGCTTGATCCCCTTGTCGAAACTCGTCTCGACCTGCTGCCCCGTGATGCTTCCGGCCATGCTGCCGAAGTACGTGTGCTTGCCGGTTGCGACAGCGACTGCCAGCGCCGTGCCGCTTTCCACGCTGGTGCCGAGAAAACAGACATTGGAGGATTCCAGCGCCGTGATATTGTCACGCGTTTCCCGCGCATCGAACTTTTCTATCGGCAACGACTCCCCGGTGAGGCTTCCTTGAACGACGAACAAATCCTTTGAAGAGATTACCCGGAGGTCGGCTGGAATCATATCGCCCGCTGAGAGCTTCACCACATCGCCCGGGACGATTTCCACAAGGGGCAACTCGATGGGTTGCCCCTCGCGGATGACCGTGGCAGTAACCTTGATCATCGCCTTCAACTGCGCCGCCGCCGTGTCTGCACGGGTCTCCTGGATAAACTTAAGCAGAACCCCAAGCACAACCATCAAACACATGACCGTTCCTGCCCTGACATCCCCCGTGACGAACGAGATCGCCGCAAGCGCACCGAGCAGGATGACGAGAGGATTGCGCAAAGAATTCATCAAGCGCCAGAGCCAACCATGTTTCACTTCTTGAGCGACCTCGTTGAGGCCGTGAAGTTCTCTCAGCGATTCGACCTGGGCTTCCGTCAGACCTTGCGGCGAAGACCCGAGCGTATTCAGCACGTCGGTAACCTCCGCACGTGCGGCATCGGCAACCTGCGGCGAGACTTGAATGTTCTTGGCGGGTTTCTTGAGCGGGTGTGATGGCGGGCTCACCGCACCGTTCGCACTGTGATTCATGATGTCACCGGCAGAAAATGTTGACTCAGATTTCAGTATGGACACGCAGGGAAAAGAAGCAAAAAATAATGATTTCGCAAGGGGAAAAACAAAACGCTCCTTCCCTCAGGGAGAGGAGCGCCAGGATGTGTCTTGTACCCTTCTTTCGCTGCGGAGGGGGAGAGATTCGAACTCTCGGTAGAGTTTTACACCCTACGACGGTTTAGCAAACCGTTGGTTTCGGCCGCTCACCCACCCCTCCAGTCCTTGAGAGATGTTCTGCGTCGAAAGAAGTGACATCGAGTATCCCGCTACGCGGAAAACGAGCCGGATGCGGGGGAAATCGCTACGACGGTAATATAAGCACAAAACGCCGTCGATACAACCGGAAACGCATCCCTGCGGGTTGATTCTTCATGCCGATTTTCGCATGTTGTACCCCGAGATATGCGTTTTCCTATGATCCCTGGAAAAGTCGTTGCGCGAGAAACTCCGGAAGGCCTACTTCCCGGATCGCCCGCGCAGTCCGCTGAATGTCGTACGCGACGCGGATGAGCTCGTATGCGCCCGTCTCGGTATCGTAGAGGCCGTACGCGGCTTTCTCATTCTCGTCGCGGGGCTGGCCGACGCTCCCGACATTGATGATGCTGCGGAGAGCGAGTGAGTACTTGTTGATCGTCCCGTCTTCGCCGATCACGATGGGGACGTGCGTGTGACCGACGAAGCAGAGGCGCGTCGTGTACGCCTCAAAGTTCTCGCGCGCGAGACGCATCGTGAGGATATACGTCCACGCTTCAGGATTGAGCGGCGATGAATGCGCGAGCGTGATGCCGTTCACTTCGGTTTTTACGTTGAGACCGCGAAGATACTCCTTCACCTCTTCGGTCGCGACGCTCTGCGACCACTGGATCGCGCTCAAGCCGTAGTGATTGAAATCTTCGATGGGCGTCTCGCCCAGAAGGCCGCTGTCGTGGTTTCCCTTCAGCGCCACGAGACAGTGCTTTCGGACAAGCTCAACACATTCATTCGGGAATGGACCGTAGCCGACCGTGTCCCCAAGGCAATACAACACGTCTGCCTTGTAGCTCACTGTTGACTTGAGTACCTCCTCCAGAGCGGGGAGGTTTCCATGGATGTCGGAGATCAGTGCAATGCGCATGCGAGGGGGATATGTTCTCTCACAAAGTGATATAATAAAACCCATGCCGCGGACAAAGGCAACTGCAAAACACTTCGCCCCCCTTACCGGTTCATTTTTCCTCGTTTTCCTCCTTCTGTCGCCTCATCTCGAAGCGCAGTCCAGGGAACAGGTGCGTGCTGAGGCCGAAACGGCCCTCCAGACGATGACCCCGGCGGAAATCGATGCGAAACTGAAGGAATTGGGAGTGACCCGGGAAGAAGCGACGGTCAAGGCGAAAGCATACGGGATCTCTCTCGATCAGTATCTCTCGCGGACTTCCATGCCGGCAGACACCTCAGCCGGCGAGACATTCGGCGGGCGGGGCGCAACCGGACTGCAGTCGGATCCGCGGCTCCTCCGGGGTCTGAATGAGTCCGTTGTCCCCCGTGACATTGTCCGGGGAGTTACGCCCGGTTTGGCGGCAGTGAAACTGCCGGTACCAGGGTTCACTGATCGCGACGGCGTCCCTGCCGACCTCCAGCCGTTCGGGTTCGACGTGTTCCAGTACTCCTCCACGTTTTTCACTCCCTCTGCGGCCGCCGCTCCGCCGTCGTCCTATGCCCTCGGACCCGGCGACGAGATCGTCCTTTCACTCTGGGGGGAGACGCGACTCAATTCCGTCCTCGCGGTCAACCGCGAAGGGAACGTCGTTGTTCCCGATGTCGGACCCATCAACGCCGGCGGCCTGACAGTTGCGCAATTGCAGGAAAAACTCCAGAAGCGCCTCTCGACAGTCTATTCGAGTCTGCAGGGGGGAGCGCGCGCGCGGACNNCTTACCGCCCTCTACAGCGCAGGAGGACCGACGATTGTCGGGAGCATGCGGAACATTCAGATCATACGGAAGGGAGACCAGCCGCAAGCGGCCGATCTGTACCGCTTCCTGCTGCAGTGGGATAAATCGCCCGACGTGTCGCTGCTCGACGGGGACATTCTTGTCGTCCCTCCGGCCGCGCGGCGCGCAGCGATCGTTGGCAGCATTACGCGGCCTGCCATCTATGAAACAAAGGAGGGCGAAACGCTCGGCGACCTGCTCACAATGGCGGGCGGACTCCGGTTCGATGCCGCGACGAAGCGGGTCTCCCTGGAACGGATCGTTCCCTTCAACGAACGGGAAAAGTACGACAAGGATATCCTGCGCCGCGATATCGATTTTCCATCCGCCTCTGCAATGCTCGCCAGTACGGATCGCCTGGAGAACGGGGACGTGGTGAAGATCTACTCGATCGATTACATGCAGGAGAACCGCGTGGATATCGACGGTCCGGTGTACAAGCCCGGTCCGTATGCACTGGTTGCCGGAATGCGGGTGGGAGATCTGATCCGGGCTGCCGATAGTCTCCGCGAAACCGCGTTCCCCGAACGCGGGACGATCGCGCGGATCAGGGAAAATCTGCGGCGGGAGCTTATCTCGTTCAACGTGCGGAAAGCGCTGGCAGGAGATGCCGACGAGAACCTCCTCCTGATGAACCGCGACAGCGTTTCACTCTATCCGGAGAACAATTTCTTCCCGCAGCATACCGTGACCATCTGGGGAGCGGTACGCCATCCCGGTGACTACACGCGGCGGGAGAACATGACCGTCGGGGATCTGATCGTCGCGGCGGGAGGGGTGACCGAACAGGGGATCGTGACGGGGATCGAGGTCGGCCGGATGGATACGACCGAGGTGGGGAGATATGCCACAGTGAAGAGGATCGACCTCACCGCCGAATACTGGCAGAAGACGCCGGGGGATTATCTCCTTGCCGATTTCGACGTCGTGTCCGTCCCGGATAACCCGAAATTCACATACCCGAAGACCGTCCACTTGACCGGGTACGTGATGGGGCCGGGGCTCTATGCGCTCCGCGCTTCGGATGAACGGCTCGCCAGTCTTTTCCAGCGCGCGGGAGGACTGAAGGTTGGGGCGTATCTCGAAGGGGCGCGGTTGTTCCGAAAAGATGCCGGCCTGGTCCCGCTCGATTTCCGGAAAGCGATCGA
>PMNE01000111.1:7762-10226 GCA_003162635.1 Ignavibacteriota bacterium | reverse complement strand
TTGATGTCGCTATAGTAGCCGCCGTCGACCGTGTCGACGCAGAGGGGATACCAGAGTCTGAACTCGTCATCCAGCGCACGCTCCATCTGCACCGCAATCGAATCACCCTCCTGTGTATTTCCGGGCGGCGNNGCTGCCATTGCAAGGAGCATGAAATCCGTGGCCCCTTCCCCCATGACATATTCCGTCTGCTGCCAGAAATAGGGCCAGGTCTTCAGCTCCGGCAGGTCCGGGCGGATCAGCGCCGTACCGCTCGCCACGCCACCCGGGATGTACGACCACTCGTCCCTGTTTGCACCATATGCCACCGTGAGCGATTTTACCCCGACGCCTGAGGCAAACGACGCTGTGTTTCCGCCGGGGTGACAACCGAGAACGAAATTCAGGGCATTGAAAGCAAGCTCGGGCGTCACCAGGTCCGGGAAGTCCAGGGAGAGGAAGAGCACTTTGACCCCGAACGACTGGATATCCCACCCCGCTCCCCAAATTGTCGGGTTGTACGGCACGCCATAGGGATTGCGCTGTTCCGCGCGGACGTTCGCGGCATACGCTCTGACGGCATCCCTGATTCTGCCGGTGAATGCGGGCCGATCCATTTTCCTGACGACTCTTCCAATGATCTCGCTGAACGCACCGATGTTTCCGGAAATCAGATCTCCATTCTCCAGAATGACGTTTTCGTATTCGTTCTTTGATGTCGTGAGATACAGTTCGGCCGCCGCGTTCAGCCGCGCCATCGCCGGACCCGAGGGATTCCGGTGATACAATTCGCCTGAGATTGTCAGGCACTTCCCGGCAAGAGCGGGATTAAATTTCGACATGACCCTCGCGGCTGCGGCGAGTGTCTGCGCAACGTAGAGATCCCGCCTGGGATCCTCTTCGGTGAAGAGAAGCCGGTCGTCATTCGGAAGCGGCGTCAGAAGCACTGGGTCTTTCCCTGACTCGCTGTAGACAATATTGTCCGTCATTGTCGCAGCGTCGCCTAAATGCGCATACTGGCGCAGGGTCGGGCAGATCATCCCCCTGTAGAGCCTTCCCAGTGATTCATAGCCTCCGACGATGCTCAGCAGGCCGTGCTCCACTTGCTGGAGGATATCCGGCTTGCCATCCGGAACGTGCATTTCGACGACTCGCGTCTCTTGATTGATCGAGGTTGCGTCGTAGTCATTTCCGAAGAGCTCGTAGGCCTGGGACAGTCGGTACACCGTCGCCGCCTGCGATTCGAGCCGTATGTCGTAATCGCCGGCATCGTGCCAACCGCCGATGTTCACCCCCGGGATATGCTCGCCCGGCCTGTACGTTGTCAGCGTCGAGCTGCCCTGTATGTATCCGTCAAAATGATCATGGTTCAGTGGGGCCATCGCGGCATCATCCATGTGGCAGAGGCCATGCCACACTTTGTACCGATCGTTGATTCTCATATGGCACATCTGTACCGGCAGGAAATACTCCAGGGTCGGCTGCCAGACATGTCGCGAGAAGACGTCCCCGCTGATCTCGAACTCGGCCGACCGGGAGGTACCGTACTGCACCCTGTACACGCCTTCCCTCACGATATCGCTGAAATCGAACCGCAGGTACTTGAACCGCAGGAAAGTCCCCCAGCACGCCGGGTCCGGGTCCCTTTTCACCACCGTTTCTGAATCGGCATCGATCCGAACAAGCTCCACCGGCTCAAAGACCGATGTCAGCTTGTCAAGCTCTATGACCGCGATCTTTTTCTGTTTCGGATGGTACCCCACCTGCGAGACCTGAACNNACCACCAGACGCCTCCCCGAGGCCATCGGCATGATTTGCACGCCCCCTCCCTCCCCGCTGTCTGCGATCATTGGACCGTTCGCCTGACGAGGGAACAGGCCGGGCCTGCCGTCCATGAAGTAGTGCTCGCCGAAATACTCCCCGGGGAACAGCTCCAGATTGAACCCCACCCTGCCCGCCCATGCTTCCGGGAGGGGCTTCTGGAGATCCACGATGACCCCAATCCCCTCTCCCTCGACCTCTGTCCTTACCGTGTATTGGAAAGCGAGATCAGGGTAGAGGATGGGGTTGAATCCCTTCCGGTTCCTGCTTGAATCCGGGTACCAGAGTGTCACCGTGATCGTCGCCGCCTTCGCATCAACCTCCTTCTTCCCGATCCTGGGGACAGGCGACCACTGTCCGGGACCGGGTTCAAGACGGACATCTCCGTTTGCAGCCACCCGACGGCCGCATTGAATGATTGTCACACCTCCCTGGTGTCCTTCCGGGTAGAAGTCATCAAAAACCATGACATTCAACCCCGGCCTTTCATAGTAGCCCGCGTCATTCAGATGCCATCCGGCGGCAGGGAGCCGGGTCTGGCCGGTGGAAACCGCGAGAGACAGCAGGAGGAGGAATGCAACGGGTGAAAGGGCGACCTTGTGCATCAATCACCTCACGATGGCCGGAGAAGTTCGAAGTTCAGTCGTGAAAACCACGCTTGCG
>PMNE01000111.1:0-7614 GCA_003162635.1 Ignavibacteriota bacterium | reverse complement strand
GCCCCGATCTCGGCGGAGACGTAGTCCCAGTCGCCCCCCAGAACTCTGCCGATATTCACAACCATGTCGATCTCACCGGCGCCGCTCAGCACCGCCTCTTCGGCTTCCTTCGTCTTTATCGCCGTGGTGCTGTTGCCGTGTGGGAAGGCAACAACGGCGCAAATTCCCACACCGGAGCCTTCCAGCACTCTGCGGGCAAGCTGAATCGCATACGGCTTCACGCATGCCGTTGCTACGTCATAGTGCTTCGCGAGCGTGCATCCGGCCACGATCTCTTCATCCGTCAATGTCGGATGGAGCAGGGAATGGTCGATCATTTTCGCCAACGCCGTCAGACCGGGATTGTCGTCCATCGGTCACTCCGAACCATGAGGTTTGGCCTGCATGGCCCCCTTGAAGAACTCGCCGGACTCTGTCAGCGCATAGGTGTCCCACGAGCTGATCATGGACGGGGTCCACTCCGGGTCGAACACCCACGCAACCCAGCTTATCCCCCTCCCCTCCAGATAGCTGACGATCGCCTTGCCGTACGCTGCATTGTCGGTCATTCCCTCATTCCCTATGGTGAAACCTATTTCGGTCGCAATAAGAGGGAACTGATCGGCNNGGCGAGAGATCGTAAGCCCAATCGAACCCTGCCACCAGCGGGATCTTCTCCCTGTCGAACGCACGGATAACGCAAATCAAGTCTTCGTTGATCTTTTTCCATTCATCCCAGGACATCCGTCCGAGCTGATTGAAATATAATGTGGGTTCATTGAAGAGCTCGTAGAATGCAACGGTGTTGTTTCCCTTGAAATGCCTGGCTATCATCCGCCAGAACGAAAACGTCTCGCCCCTCGACGTGTTGTACATCGGATCCTGGAAGAGCTCGCTCTGCAGGTTTCCGATCGAATGCCAGTCGATGATGACATAGATCCCCAGCTCCGCGCACCACGTCACCGCCGAGTCGAGCAGCGCGATGTACTTTGCAGGCGTCCGGTCGCGCCATGCTACCGGGTGCACCGGGATCCGGACAAGCTGCGCTCCCATCTCCTTCACGTGGACGAAGTGCTGCTTCCCCCAGTGCCCCTGCCCATCAATCTTGTCGGGATCAGAAATGGAAAGCCCCCTGAAGAGGACCGTCTTCCCTTCCGGGTCGACGAACTTATTCCCCCTGACCGATATCAAAGGAAGCTTCCTGGCCAGCGGGCTGTTTAGGGGCTCGCCTGGATGTCTCTCATTCCACCACTTATGGACATTCTTCTGACGGCTTGTTCCTGCTCTCGCGGCATCGGAATCCTGGGCCAGGACGTCATGACAGAGGCAAAGCAGCGCCACGCAGAGAGCGGCATTGATCAGCGGCATTCTCACGGCAGACCTCGATGAAAGATTGTGGAGTGTGAACAGCGTGAACGAAAAGAGGATTGATCTCAATAAGAAGGCATAGACAATGCCAGATTTGCCATCGCCCAAATCCATAAAATCCACGTTAAATCCGCAATTACGGGGGAACCACCTGGCTCCAAAGGTACCCTTGCAATTGGTGTCTTATCAAAATGATAAACTCCCGGGGAGTGGCGCGTGCACGGGGCACTTCCGTCGTCCGCACGTAGGAGGAATACTTCCGCCCCGTACCCCCCCCGGCCGTGATCTACGATTTGAAATCCGACGGAGATCATCTATATTATCGGAGTGTCTCACGTGATCTATCCCTGACATTCCCGCATCGGGCCGTCCCGAATTATCATTCTCATCATCATTCTCTTTAATGTACGAAATTCCTACTCAGAATCTTCTCGAAGGTCCGGGGACCATATATGCCCCATCTTCGTCCCCCGATGGCAAAATGATCGCGCCTGTCAGTGACAGGCTTCTTGCGCCGCAACACACAGCAGATACCGCATGGTCACCACTATTGTGTCGAAAGGAGTGCTGTCATGTCCCCCATTGATCGTTCGCGAAGAGATCTCCTCAAGACACTGGGATTGGGAACCATCGCCCTGACAATCCCCGGGTTCAATCTTTTCGCAGGTCCACGCACCAAGGCGAAGATAGGCCTGCAACTCTACACCATCCGGAGGCAGATTGAGAAGGACTTTGAGGGAAGCATACGGAAGGTGGCGGAGATCGGTTTCGAGGGAATCGAGACCTACGCCTTGCCCGGGAACATCACTCTGGAGAATGCCGCAAGGATATTCAAAGACGCAGGCCTGAAGGTATTCAGCATGCACACCGAACTCCCTGCAGCCGGCACGAGAGACGCTGTCGTGAAGATGGCCGATGTGTACGAGTGCGATCTCGCGATCTATCCTGGATGGCCTCAGGGAGACAAGTACAAAAATGTCGAAGCGACAAAACATATGGTCGGTGTGTACGACGAAGCTTCGGCGTTTCTGAAGAGCAAAGGGATGCGGTTTGGACTCCACAATCACTGGTGGGATTTTGAGCTGACAGACGGCATCTATCCGTTCTACTATCTTCTCGACCACGCGAGCAAAGACATTGTGTTCGAGATCGATACCTACTGGGCGAAGACGGGGGGTCAGAACCCGGCAACTGTCGTCAAGCGTTTCGGCAAGCGGGCTCCGCTGCTTCACATCAAAGACGGCCCCGCGATTGAAGGAGACAAGGCATATGCGCAGGTTCCTGCCGGCGACGGCTCCATGGATTTCCCATCCATTGTGAAGGCGGGGGGTGAGAACATCCAATGGATGGTCGTCGAGTTCGATGAGTACGGCAAGGACATCTTCGATGGCATCCGGCAGAGCTATTCCTTCCTGACCAAACATGGACTTGCCAAGGGGAAGATCTGAATCTCGCGACAGGGAATTCCACGGAAAGGACGATCACGTGAAAGTGCTCTTCATCGGCGGGACGGGAAATATCAGTACATCGGTAAGCAGGTTGTGCATCCAACGCGGCGAGGAGCTCTTCCTGCTCAACCGCGGGATGAGAATGGCGGATTTGCCGGGGGCAACGGTCCTCCGGGGAGATTTAACGAAGCCAGACACCCTCACGGCAATTCTTGCGGGCCATCGCTGGGACGCCGTAGTCAACTGGATTGCGTTCACGGAGAGCGACGTGGAGAGGGATATCGCTCTCTTTCGCGGCAGAACGGGACAATATATCTTCATCAGTTCCGCTTCCGTGTACCAGAANNTGCGAAGAAAGGCTCAACCTTGCCTATCGTGTCGAGGGTTTCCCTGTCACCATTGTTCGTCCTTCACTCACATACGATACGGTCATCCCGGTCGCCATCGGTGGTTGGACCGAATACACCATCATCGACAGGATGAAGAAGGGGAAAAGCGTCATCGTGCATGGCGACGGCACGTCGCTCTGGACCATCACCCACGCGGAGGATTTTGCAAAGGGCTTCGTCGGCCTCCTCGGACACCAGCAGGCAACAGGCCATGCGTTTCACATCACCTCGGACGAGATCCTCACATGGAACCAGATCTACCAGGCGGTTGCCGACGCCGCGGGATGTGAATTGAAGGCCGTTCACATCCCCTCCGATTTCATCGTCCGTTGTGATGGCTCCCTGACAGGAACGCTTCTCGGCGACAAGGCGGTGAGCGTGATTTTCGACAACAGCAAGATCAAGAGATTCGTCCCCGGCTTCGTCGCAACCATCCCATTCCATCAGGGGATTCAACGGACGCTCGCCTGGTTCCACGATGACCCCGCGCGACAAATCGTCAACAGGGACACCGATGCCCTGATGGACCGAATAGCGGGGGCCTACGAGAAGAGCGCTCTCGTGGGGGCACCGCCATCCACTCTTACCCCCTGAAGAGACTCTCAGGACAGCGTCACCTGAACGGCAACGCTGGTGATACCGGCTGCGGCCCTGGGGATCAGGTTCCCCCCGACCGACCGACCGTCCACCGTCATCTTCACAGAATTACCCTTCCCTTTCCGGCTCACCTGAATGTCATAACGGACCCCTTGGAAGACCCGGCTCACCGTAAAGCCCTTCCACGATCCCGGAACCACAGGGGCCACCACGAGCCCTTCGTACGTGGGGCGGATTCCAAGGATGGATTGTGTGATCGCGAAGTAGTTCCACGCCGCCGTTCCCGTGAGCCAGGAGTTCTTCGCCTCACCGTACGTCGGTGCATCCCGTCCCGCAATCATCTGCGCATAGACATACGGCTCGCAACGATGGATGCGGCTGATTTTTTCACGGGCCGAAGGGTTGATCCGGGAATAGTAATCGAAGGCCCGGTCACCGTTCCCCAGCATGGTTTCGGCGATCATGACCCAGGGATTATTGTGGCAGAAGATGCCGGCGTTCTCCTTGTATCCCGGCGGATATGACGAGATTTCCCCCAGGTGGAGGTAATACTTTGAATATGCCGGCTGCTGGAGAATGATGCCGTGCGGCGTCGCCAGCATCTTGTTGACCGAGTCAAGCGCTTTCCTTGCCCTTCCATCTCCAAGACCAACGCCGGCCATGACACAGAAACCCTGCGGCTCGATGAAGATCTTTCCCTCATCGCACTCACGCGAACCCACCTTTCTGCCGGAATCGTCGTAGGCNNCAGCCGCCTTCAGGTAGGTCTGGACTTCAGAAGTCGATCCCCTCCGCTTTGCGATTTCCGCCAGCTCGCGGGCCGCCAGAACGAACAGGCCGGCGATGAAGACTGATTCCGCGACCTTCCCCTCCTTGTTTGTCGTGGTCTGAAACGACTCCCCGGGGGTGTCGGAGAAGCAGTTCAGGTTGAGGCAGTCATTCCAGTCGGCACGTCCGATCAGGGGAAGGCCGTGAGGCCCGAGTCGATCGAGAGTGTACCGGAAGCTGCGCCCAAGGTGCTCGTAGAGAAGCGACTCACTCCCGGGTTTGTTGTCATAAGGCACAGGCACATCGAGGATGGACCAGTCGCCGGTTTCTTTCAGATACGCTGCAACTCCTACGATCAGCCAGAGGGGATCGTCATTGAAGTTGCTGCCGACATCGTTGTTCCCTCTCTTCGTCAGCGGCTGGTACTGATGATATGCGCCGCCGCTTTCGAGCTGGGTGGCCGCAAGATCGAGTACGCGCTCCCGGGCGCGCTCAGGCACCATGTGGACAAAGCCGAGCAAATCCTGCGTGGAATCGCGGAAGCCCAGGCCGCGCCCGATGCCGGATTCATAGAATGACGCCGACCGCGACATATTGAATGTGGCCATGCACTGGTAGGCGTTCCAGATGTTCACCATCCGGTTGGCGTGTCTGTCGGGGGTCTTTGCCTGGTACAGGCCGAGAAGCCGGTCCCAATACGCGCGGAGCGACTCGAACGCCGCATCCACCGCTGCCGGCTTCAGGTATTTGGCAATAGTCGGTTTGACGCTCCGTTTATTGATCGTCTGCGAGCCGGGAGGATCGAACTTGTCGTTGACCGGGTTCTCGTGGTATCCAAGAACAAAGATCACCCGGCGGGTCTCGCCGGGCTTGAGACTAAGCTTCACGTGGTGCGAACCGATGGGGGCCCATCCGTGCGCCTCGGAATTGAATGACCGTCCGCGCTCGACCGCGGCCGGCCTGTCCCAGCCCCTGTACGCGCCCAGAAACACATCGCGCTGCGTGTCATAGCCGGCCAGCTTCTCGGAGCACGCAAAATAGGCGAAATGGTCCCGGCGTTCCCTGTATTCTGTTTTGTGATATATCACCCCCCGGTCGATCTCAACCTGGCCGGTGGAAAAATTCCGCTGGAAGTTCGTCGAGTCATCCTGGGCGTCCCACAGGCAGAACTCCACCGAGGAAAACACGGAGAGGCGCCGGGGCTTCTTCCCTTCGTTGGAGATGACGAGCTGCCATACCTCAAGATTTTCACCGAGGGGGACAAAGTAGAGTGTCTCCGCCCTGATCCGCTCAAACGTTGAACCGATGATGCTGTACCCCATCCCGTGCCTGCAGGAGTACTTTTCAATCTTGTCCTGGGTGGGCTCCCAGGAAGGAGACCAGAAGCGGCCGCTGTCATTATCCCGCAAGTAGATATACCGCCCGCCGAAATCGAAAGGCGCGTTGTTGTAGCGATACCGCGTGAGGCGCCGGAGCCTTGCGTCCTTGTAGAAGGAGTACCCCCCCGCCGTGTTGGAAATAATCCCGAAATAGGCCTCGCAGCCCAGGTAATTAATCCAGGGGAGCGGTGTATCCGGCCTGGTGATGACATATTCGCGTTGCTTATCGTCAAAGAAGCCGTAGCTCATGTTCTCTCTCTCTGATATTGTACGGACCGCCGTCGCCTGCTCTCTAAAGAAGGATAGGCGGCTGACGAGAATACGCCAGCCGCCTATCAGTGTACATCTCGGAGCTGCGAATGAGATTGGGACTCGTTCGCTTACTTCAACAGCATCATCCTCTTCACGCTTGTGTAGTCGCCTGCGGTGATGCGATAGATGTACATCCCGCTCGCGAGATTCTTGGCATCAAACGTCACTGCATGCGAACCTGACGTAAGGTTGCCATGAACCAGCGTCGCCACTTCCTGTCCCAGAATATTGAAGACCTTCAGATCCACTGAGGATTCCTTCGCCAGCGTGAACTCAATCCTCGTTGACGGGTTGAAGGGATTCGGGTAGTTCTGCGAAAGATTATAGCGCAGCGGATTTGTAGAAGGTGTCGACACACCCTGCGGGCCGCCGTCAATAACGTACTGGGTATAGACAGCCGCCATAGTTGTCACCGGGTTCAACGGAAGCTGCACATCATCCCAAATCAAAGAACCGATGGGACGACCGTCGATGGCGGAAAGTTCACCTGGGTGGCTGAAATTCTCCGTCAAGTCNNCCGTTGATAATGCCCGGAAGTGTCGTTGGATCGTAGTCCCCATAGATGTATTTGCTGCTCAAGATATTTCCCGTTGCCGTGAATCGAGGATCGCCATATGCATTCTGATTCCACACCGCCATCGCATCCACCACTGATGCATCGGCGATACCTTTTGTCACAGTTCCAGGATCAGCGGTGCTCGTTCTCTTCTCGAGGAATCCGCCATTACCCGGCCCGTACGCATCAAACAGGGCCTGCGTACGCGAGTTCATCCATTCGCACGGCGTATTCCCGACGACGAAGGGGGCGGTCCAACCGAACCACCCCAAATACGACGGTATAGTACCGAGGCCGGCAAGTTGGTACGTGGCGGAATTATAGTACCCGCTAATGAGCAACGGGTCGTAGTAGTTGATGTTGTCCGCAACGTAGATGTGCAGTTTATTGAGGTCCAGGTCAGCAGTATAATGACTTGAATCGCCAAGATAGTACTTTCCCTGTACGACCAATCCGTTTGTCCCATTGCACGTGTCGATATTGATCGTGCTACAGAATATTTTGTCCGGATCCTGACCGCTGTGCGTCACATTCGTGTCTTCACCAACCCAATTCTGGTTGATGAAAATGTTGCTTACGATGTTCTCGTTGTGACGATAGGGTGACAAGAGCCAGTATTTGTGATTGTTGACGATGGTGTTATGACCGATGTAGCAGAAATCCGTCAACTCGTTCTGCTGAAGGAATGTAAGACCTCCAGTGGTCGTCGTGACGTTTTCAATCCAAAGCGTGTCGATCGGATGCTTGCACTGGAATACTCGTGACCACCACCATTGGCCGGAGTCGAACATATTCCGGAAATAGGAATTGGTGAAGAA
>PMNE01000066.1:2491-2640 GCA_003162635.1 Ignavibacteriota bacterium | reverse complement strand
ACAGGTTTCGTGATTTCGATAATCCCATGTGGTCCGCGAGATCGACACAACCGGTTGTTGGCCCAAACTCCATCCCCCGTCCCCTTCCCCTTGGAAAGGGGAAGGGGTGCGTCAAAGAGGAAAGAATATCAACCAAACCGAGCATTGCG
>PMNE01000066.1:0-2425 GCA_003162635.1 Ignavibacteriota bacterium | reverse complement strand
GGGAAAAGTAACCCCCCGGAGGGACCATTCCGGAAGGACCCAATTAATGCCACAGCCCGTCGTCGGGGCGAAAGCCCCTGACTTCACACTTCCCCTGGGCGGGGGAGGAACCTTCTCCCTGAAGAAATCCAGGGGGAAGAAGGTCGTCCTGTATTTTTATCCCAAAGACAACACCTCCGGATGCACACGGGAGGCGTGCGATTTCCGGGACAACATCCGTTTCCTGGAAGGGAAGAACGCGGTGGTGGTCGGCGTCAGCGCCGACAGCGTGACGTCGCACGAGAAATTTGCCGGGACGTACGATCTTCCGTTCCCGCTTGCAAGCGATGAGGAGAAGGAAGTTGTGAAGCTCTACGGCGTCTGGAAGGTGAAGAGCATGTACGGAAGGAAATACCAGGGCATTGAACGGACGACCTTCGTCATCGACGAGAAGGGGATCATCGCGCAGGTGTTTACCAAGGTGAAGGTCGACGGGCACGTGCAGGAAGTCCTCGACGCCCTTTGACGAGGGCGTCGTTGCAGGAAAGCACATGAGGTGATCTATGGTGTCAGTCATACGGAAGGCCCATTTCTGCGCATCCCATCGGCTGCACAACCCGGCCTGGAGCGAAGAACGGAACAACAGGGTCTTCGGCAAGTGCAATAACCCCAATGGCCACGGCCACAATTATACGCTGGAGGTGACGGTGACGGGGGACGTGCCGCAGGAAACCGGCATGGTGATCGACCTGAAGGTGCTTGCGGAGATCATTGAGCGTGAAGTGATCGACCGGGTGGACCACAAACACCTGAATCTCGACGTCGACTTCATGCAGGGGATCATTCCGACCGCCGAGAACATCGCGATCGCTTTCTGGAAAATTCTGGCGCCGAAAATTCCGTCCGGAAAGCTCTTTGCGATACGGCTGTATGAATCGGAGAACAACATCGTCGAATACCGCGGGGAGTGACATCATGGCTGGTGACGGGCAAAGCAGGGTGGACCTTGAGGCATTGGTCACGCAGCTTCTGGGGGCTGTGGGGGAGGACGCACAGAGGGAGGGGCTGCGCCGCACGCCGCATCGGGTGGCAAAGGCGCTCGAATTCCTGACGGGGGGATACCGGCAGGAGATCAACGCCGTCCTCAATGGCGCGGTGTTCAACGAGCCCTACAGCGAAATGGTGATCGTCAAGGATATCGACTTCTACAGCCTGTGCGAGCACCATATGCTGCCGTTTTTCGGAAGGGTGCACGTGGCGTACATCCCGAACGGGAAGATCGTCGGCTTGAGCAAGATCCCCCGCATCGTGGACGTCTTTGCCAGGCGTCTGCAGGTACAGGAGCGGCTGACCCAGCAGATCGCCGGGACACTCTTCGCCGCCCTCAGCCCCCAAGGTGTGGGAGTGGTGGTGGAGGCGAAACATATGTGTATGATGATGCGGGGAGTGGAGAAACAAAACTCCTCGGCGACGACAAGTGCGATGCTCGGCGTTTTCCGCGACGACGTGAAGACGCGGCAGGAGTTCCTCACGCTCATCGGCAATAATCGGAGGGGGAGTTGAGATGACGTCATCGCGTCTTGCAGGAAAAATCGCGCTCGTGACCGGCGCCGGGCGGGGCATCGGCAGGGCGATCGCCCACGCACTCGCATCGGAGGGGGCTGTCGTCGCCTTGACGGCCCGGACGCTGGCGGAGATCGAACGGGAGGCGGAAGCAATACGGGCGGGGGGAGGGAAAGCGGCTTACTTTGTAGGAGACGTGACCGATCAACGGCAGGTGGAATCGATGGTCGCAGGGGTGTTGAAGCAGTATGGAACCATCGACATCCTTGTGAACAATGCCGGTGTGGGAGTATTCCGGCCGGTGAGCGAACTCTCCGTCGCCGAATTCGATACGATGTGGAACGTGAACATGAGGGGGGTGTTCCTCGTGACGAAGGCGGTTCTTCCGGCCATGAGGAAGGCGCAGACCGGGACGATCGTGAACATCGCATCACTGGCGGGAAAGAACGCGGTCAAAGGGGGAGCGGGGTACTCTGCGACGAAATGGGCGTTGCGGGGATTTGGAGCGTCGCTGATGCTTGAAGTGCGGGATGACAATATCCGTGTCGTAACGATCTGCCCCGGATCCGTCGACACGGGGTTTTATGCGGGGGGGAAAAAGGGTCCGGCGATCACACAGCCGTCAGATGTCGCGGAGACCGTCCTGTTTGCGGTGACTGCTCCGGCGCGTACCATGGTGAGCGAAATCGATATTCGCCCCACGCGGCCTTCCTAGTCCTCCACCAACCGGATAATTGCTGCGAAGCAAAGTCGTTGAACTTCTTCATATGGTCCGCGAGATCGACACAACCGGTGGTCGGACGGATCCCTATCCCCCCGCCATTGAAATTGGCGGGCAGGCTGGGGGATTGTAAACAGAACTCACCCCCCGTCCCCCTCCCTT
>PMNE01000078.1:9981-14731 GCA_003162635.1 Ignavibacteriota bacterium | reverse complement strand
CCCGGGAGAGGGAAGAATTCGACGCCAACAGTGTAGCGGGAATTCGCGCCGCTCTTCAGGTCGATCGAGGGATCGTAAAAATCGTATGCGAGTTTCAGGTCCAGTCCCGTGACGAGGGGATAATCCATCTCAACGTAACTTATGAACCCCGTGGTCCTGAGAGCGGGAGTATGGAGATAGTCTAGTTCTCCGAACACGACGAGTTTGCCGATATTGCAGGAACCGAACGCGCCGTAGAGATCTTGTTTCGTGCCGGCGACCGTTCGCGTCGTGAATGCGTTGGCGCCGAGACCGAGGTTGAATTTATCGGCGAACGAAAACATCCCTTCGATCCTCCCGAGGTACGCTTTTGCCGTTCCGGCTTGCGCGTCATTACCGAGACTGTTGTACACCCCCGCCGTAAAAGTAAGCGGCCCGGGAGAAAGCCCAATTTCCATCCCCGTCTTCTCATAGCGGTTGCTTGCATCTTCCGGAGTGAACCCGGTCAGACGCCGGATGAACGCGGTGTGGTCATCGAGACGCGTTCCGAAATTCGGAACGAATTTCCCTGCCTTGATGAATCCCCGCGCGGGGAGGATGGTGAGAAGTCCAAACGCCTGGAATCCATTGTACAGTCCCTTGTTGAAATACACTGAAACCCGTCGCGCAAGCGCGAAATCGAGATAGAGATCGCCCTGCATTTGGTAGAACGAACTGAGCGGAGGCGCCGAGGGTCGCTGTACGACATAGTACAGAGTGCGGAAATCCGCCCCTACGCTGAGGAAATTCGCAATGACGTTGGAAACATCCTCGATCCCCGTGCCGGAGCTCCACGCCGGCACGGGAAGGTTTTCCCGGCCGTACTGCAATCCGAACGCCTGGCGCATGCCCGATCCGGCAGGATCCACATGGCACGACGAGCATTTGGTTCCGGAAAGGGTTGCGAACCTTGGGAGTGCGCCGGCGGTGCTCCCCGCGAAAACGAGGAGAAATGCCGACGTGAAAGCGAGTGGAAATCCTTTCATCAGGTTGTGCCTTCCATGTCATGCTCTCCGATCGGGACGGCGAGCCACGCCGGTGGTGAAGCCGCTTCGTTCACCGGATGTCAATTGTCGAGTGCACCCTGGTCGATCCAGGTTTTCAGAATTTGCACGAGACTGTCCGCCATCGGGATTCCGCCGAGGGGCATCGTGCTGCCGAATGGGGGATGGGGACCGACCTTCTGCACGATGAGGCTCTGTGCCGAGTTTCCTGGAACGACAGCCGGACCGTGCATCCCTCCGAGGAGGAGATCCGGCTGGGTTCCAAGGAAGAGGCCGTTTGTCCCGCCATGGCACCCAAGACAGCCGGCCCTGGGATTCTCAAAAACTCTCTTGAGCACATCGTTCTTGAACGACACGATCGTCTGCGACGGAACCGTATCCGGGGGCACGAGCACCGTTTGGGTCATGGGGGGGTCCGCTCCCATGTCATGGCATCCTCCCCCCCCCAGCACCACGGCAAGTGCGAAGATGTACTTCCGTGCTTTTCCCAGCGTGTTTTTCATCATCTGGTGCCTCTTCCGGCCGCTGTCTTTCACTTCAGCAGAATCATCTTGCGTGTATCCGATCCTCCTCCGGACGAGGAGAGCCGATAGAAGTAGATTCCGCTTGCCAGTGCATGGGCGTCGAATGTGATTTCATATCTCCCGGGCGTCCTGGTTCCCGCGAAAAGCGACGCGACCTCCTGGCCAAGAAGATTGAAGACCTTCAGTGTCACTTCCGCCGTCTTGGCGATCTGGAACCTTATCGTGGTGGAGGGATTGAACGGATTGGGATAATTCTGCTCCAGGGAAAACGATGCAGGGAGTGTATGGGTTGGCAACGCAACGCCTGTGACTGTTCCCCGACTGAACAAGACNNCGGGGAATGTGGAGCTGTGGACGTTGACATACAGATCGCCGTTCACGATGGAGGTGAGGATGTTCTCGGGAACACCGGTCCAGACACCGTCGGCGGTACTGTCGGTGAACGCAATCTCCTGGGCGACGACGCCCGAGGGGAGTGTGTGGAAGTGCCCCGCGGTCAGAGGGGTGGTCATGCCGGCGACGGTGATGCCATACGCCAGTTGCGTGCCGGTGCTGTCGAGCACGGCCCAACCGGTTCCGGAGCCGGTGGAACCATTGGGTGGATTTTCCTGTGACCCATCCAGGGCGATGGTGAAACCGACCCCCTTGGCCGCCCGCAGGTATCCTCTGATCTCACCTNNCTGTCGGGAAGACTGGTCCAGACCCCGCTCACGGAATTGCCCTCGAAGGTGAGGGGCAGAACGACCGCTCCGTTGCCGGACCCCGCTGCGTGGAAATGGGCTCCGGTCCGAGCCGCGTTCAGTTGTGCATAGGTGAGGCGATAGGTGAGCGTTTTCATATCGGCGCTCAACACCGCCCAGACCGTTCCCGTCCCTGACGACACGACGGGCGGACTTTCCTGGCTTCCATCCATCGATGCGGTAAACAGGACCTGCGCATCGGACCTCGTGAAAGATCCTGCTGCGATGCCCATCAAGAGAAAAATGGCGAAAAACTTCATGGCGACCTCCTGGGGATTGTGGTTGTATTGACATAGGAATGTCAATAGGCGTGCCAGGGAAGGGATATTGGTCTCCGGCGATTCGTGCGCGCGTTCGGCACTATTGTGTGGATTTGACGGAGGGCATGGCGTTGATGCCACAGCCATGCTCCGGGAACGCCAGCGTATGTGGCGTTCATGCCACAACCATCGAAGAGGGGCAACCGAGCCATTGACCGCATTCACTGCCGCCTGCTTGGCGCGACCGTCGGGGGCGGGTATCTTCCCATGCAAAAGAAACGGCTGGGTCGGAAAATCCGATCCCCGGTGGGGTCGGTTTGATTTGAGATCGCGTTTTCTCTACTTTGCTCATCAACGAAAAAGGTCACAATGTCGATGAGAGACGAAAGCAAAAGGCCCAACCGGCTTATCAGGGAGTCGAGCCCCTATCTGCAGCAGCATGCATACAACCCCGTGGATTGGTTTCCGTGGGGTGAAGAGGCCTTTGCNNGCCTTTGTCCCGATCAAGGTTGATCGTGAAGAGCGTCCCGACGTCGACAGGACGTATATGACGGCGCTACAGGCGATGGGGCAACAGGGGGGGTGGCCGATGTCGATGTTCCTCACCCCCGAGCTGATCCCATTCTATGGCGGGACCTACTTTCCGCCGACTGCTCGCTATGGAAGAGCGGGATTTCCGGATATTCTCCGACGGATCCACCACATCTGGACGAATGAACGGGACAAAGTGGTTGAATCAACGCAGGGAGTTACTGCCTTTCTCCGCGATGCTGCGGCTGCGGGGGGTGGGGAGGCGGCCTTCGGGGAAGAGCTCTTCGACCGCTGTTTCAATCAGATGGCCTCGACCTATGATGCCGAGAACGGCGGTTTCGGCACAGGCGCCAAGTTCCCCCGTCCTTCGGTCTTCATATTTCTCCTTCGTTATGAGCACAGGTCTGGGAACCCTGACGCATTGGAGATGACGTCTCACACGCTGGCGATGATGGCAGCGGGAGGTGTGTACGATCAGATCGGCGGCGGGTTCCACCGCTATGCCGTCGATCCCCAATGGCGAGTGCCGCATTTTGAGAAGATGCTCTATGACCAGGCACAACTGGTCCAGACGTGCCTCGATGTTTTCCAGATATCGGGTGATGATGGTTGCGTGGCGACCGCGCGCGGTACGCTCGATTACGTCCTCCGGGACATGACGGATCGGGAGGGAGGATTCTCTTCTGCCGAAGATGCGGATAGCCCATCGCCCGAAAATCCCGGGACGTTGGGGGAAGGGGCNNTGTATCGCCCATGGCGGGTGGAGGAGACGGCAGCCCGGTTTTCACGCACCGGGGAGGAAGTCGTTCAACGAATGAACGAAGCGACACGTATCCTTTTTGCCGCCCGGGAGAAGCGTCCGCGGCCGTTCAAGGATGACAAAGTTCTGACGTCATGGAACGGGCTGATGATCGGCGCGTTTGCGCGTGCCAGTCGGGTCCTGCGCAGTGCGAGATACAAGGAAGCGGCAATGCGGGGGGGCGGGTTCATCCTGCGGCATCTGGTTGACCCGGAGAGCGGCGGGTTGCTTCACCGGTACCGGGGCGGGGCAGCCGGCGTACGGGGCCAGCTCAGCGACTACGCGTTTTTCGTTTCGGGCTTGATTGATCTTTACGAAGCAACGGGCTCGCCCGAGTGGCTCGAAGAAGCCGTGCGCCTGACCGAGATGCAGATCGCGCTATTTTCGGATCCGGACGGAGGTGGCTTTTTCGAAACCCCGGACGGTGAGCCGGTGCTCCTGGCGCGGATGAAGGAGCAGTATGATGGCGCGGAACCAACGGGCAACTCGGTTGCCGCGATGAACCTGGTCCGCCTCTCGCGCATGATCGCGCGGCCGGCGTGGGAGCAAATGGCCCGCGATACGCTCGCCGGGGCGCTGGGCTCCCTTCATAGCCATCCCTCCGCGGTTCCCTATGCGGTGGCCGTTCTCACGGACCTGGAGAGGCCGGCGGAACAGATCGTCATTGCAGGAACCCCCGGACAACAGGATGCTGTGGAATTGCTTCAGGTCGTCTCACGCCATCACATGCCGGGAAGCGTTGTCATGTTCAGCGACGGGTTTTCACACGGCTCGAAGCTGGAGGAATGGAACCCTCTCCTGCGATCGCTCCGGCAAATCGACGGTCGCGCAACAGCGTACGTTTGCCGGGATTTCCAGTGTGATCTTCCCGTGA
>PMNE01000078.1:0-9946 GCA_003162635.1 Ignavibacteriota bacterium | reverse complement strand
GTCGAGAAACCAGTCGGACGAGATGCGTGTGCGGAAAAGGAGCCGCCTTTTGAAAACGCGAACGGTCCAGACACTGCCAAGATCGTCGGCTTCCTCGATCGTTATGGCGAAGCCGTTTGCTGAGTGGAAGGTCATGATTGTCCTCTTGGTGCGGGCGACACGCTTCATGATACGCAGAAGCGTGGTGAACGTCAAATATTGGGAATGAAGAAATGATCTCCTATATTCCATGTCATGGAAACATTTCTGAGGATCACGCCCGGGGTTCACATCCCGGAAGCAGAGCTGCACTTCTCGTTCTCGCGCAGTGGCGGGCCGGGTGGACAAAACGTGAACAAGCTCGCGACCCGTGTGGAGCTCCGGTTCGATGTGGCCGCCTCACCGTCGCTCAGTGATGACCAGAAGATGCTTGTCCGATCGGCGCTGAAAGGGCGCATCGATTCGGAGGGCGTTCTCCGGCTCCAGGTACAGGAGTCGCGAAGCCAATGGCAGAACCGGTGCCGCGCCGTTGAGCGTTTTGTTGATCTGCTTCAGAACGCACTTCGCGTCCGCCCCCGTCGGCGCCGGACGAAGCCGACAGCCGCCTCCCGCGAACGGAGATATGCCGCAAAGAAGAAAAAGAGCGTGGTCAAGCGTCTCCGCCGCGGCTCTTCCCGCGATGAATAGGAGTTCATGCGCTTCCGCTCTGAAACCGATCCTTGCATGAGTTCGCCCCTTTTTGTACATTTAACGTTGTTTTCCACTCCACTGTCCACCACCCGGAGAGTCTGTTGTCTGACCCCGTCCGCGGATTGTCTCCTGTCTCCCTCTGGGAACATTTTTCCCGGATCTCCTCTATTCCCCGCCCTTCACGGAAAGAGCAGCAGGTTGCGCAGTTCATTCTGGATGCCGCCGCCGCACAACAATTGACGACCCGCCGCGACCATGCGGGAAACTTCGTCGTGCATCTTCCCGCTTCTCCGGGGAAGGAAAAGTCGCCTTGCGTGATCCTGCAGAGTCATCTCGACATGGTGTGCGAAAAACGGCACGATGTCGTGCACGATTTTGACAAGGATCCGATCCGAATGGTCCGCGATGGGGACTGTGTGATGGCGGACGGGACGACCCTCGGAGCCGATAACGGCATCGGTGTCGCTGCGATGATGTCGGTGATGACGGACCCCGCGCTCATCCATGGTCCGATGGAACTCCTCTTCACCGTGGATGAAGAAACCGGTCTCAATGGGGTTGCGGCCCTCGACCCGGCGCTGATCTCCGGACGTATGCTCGTCAACCTCGATTCGGAGGAGGAGGGGACGCTGTATATCGGATGCGCCGGCTCCCGCACCACCTCTGTGTCTGTTGCTGCGGCGAGGGAAAAGGCCCCGCGCGATTTTGTTCCATTGCAGATCAGCCTGGGCGGACTTCAAGGGGGGCATTCGGGACTCGAAATTGACAAGGTGAGGGGGAATGCGATCCGCCTCCTGGAAAGGGCTCTCTGGGAGGTGGTGACGCGTTACGATGTGCGGCTTTCCCGCTTCTCCGGAGGAACACGAAGAAATTCCATCCCCCGGGAGGCAGAGGCCCTTCTCTTTGTTCCGGCGGCTTCTCTGGAGGATGTCCGCAAAGAGCTCGAAAAGCAGAGCGCCATCATCTGGGACGAGTGGGGTCCCTGCGCAGAACCCCACGTCTCGTTCACGATAGCAGGAAATGACATCCCGACCGATGGCACGGTTCTTCTCCGGCCCGATCAAAGTTGCATTCTCTCGCTCCTCCGTGCTCTTCCCACCGGGGTCATCGGCATGAGCGCGGCGATGCCGGGTTCGGTGGAAACGTCGTTGAATCTTGCCGTCGTACGGACGGAAGAAAGAAAGTTCGTGGCGGAAATCAGTATGCGCAGCTCGGTGGAAACGGCGCTGGACGACATCGCTTCCCGGGTGACGACCATCGGGCACCTGGTGGGAGCCGAGGTGGAAACAACGACGGGCTACCCTGCGTGGCGGCCGAATCCGTCCTCCCCGCTCCTGAAGTCTGCAGCGGATGTGTACCGCTCCCACTTCGGTACCATTGCGGTGGTCAAGGCCATCCACGGCGGGCTTGAATGTGCCGTCATCGGGCGGAAGGCGCCGGGGATTGATATGATTTCGTTCGGACCGAACATCGAAGGGGCTCACTCCCCCGTCGAGCGGGTGAATATCGCAAGCGTGGAAAAGTTCTGGCAACTGCTGGTGGCGGTGTTGGAACGCTTGACGTAGCACTGTTAAAGTTGTGATTCTCCTCTTCTCATTGCTCCTCATACAGGGTCAGGACCTCTATGAAGCTCGATGCCATTCTCCATGCTTTGCTGCCGAAAGACGACAGTTTCTTCATCTTCTTTGAAAAAGACGTGGAAAACCTTCTCAACGGCGCGCGTGTCTTCAGGGATTTGATGCGCAACGGCGTCACGAAGGAGGAACGCGCGCAGAAGATCCGCAAGATCGAGGACTTCGAACACAAGGGTGATGAAATTACGCACCAGATCTTCCAGGCCCTTGGTTCCACCTTTATCACTCCGTTCGACAGGGAGGATATCCACGAACTCACCTCCAAGATGGATGACATCCTGGATTACATCCAGGGTGCCGCCAACCGGATCACGCTCTATCGCGTTGAAGCGATCACGCCGGAAGCGGAGCAGCTTGCAGGTTTGATCTATGACTCCACCGTCGAGCTCGCCAAGGCGATCCCGTTGTTGCGCGATCTTCGCAACGTCCGCGCGATCAATGAATGTCTCGTCAAAATCAACAGCATCGAGAATGAGGCGGACGATCTCTTTGAGCGCGCCGTCGGCGCCCTCTTTGACAATTGCACGGACCCGATCGCGCTGATAAAATCGAAGGAGCTTCTTGTAAGCCTGGAAACCGCGACGGACCAGTGCGAGGACGCGGCGAACGTCATCGAATCCATCATCGTCAAGAGTGCCTGACATGCTTTCGCTCGTTCTCTTCGTCATCGCCCTTGCCATTCTCTTCGACTTCCTGAACGGATTTCACGACGCCGCAAATTCCATTGCCACCATCGTCTCCACCCGGGTATTGACGCCCAGGAAAGCCGTGGCGTGGGCCGCATTCTTCAACCTTGTGGCGGCGCTGGTGTTCGACGTGCGCATCGCCAAGACGGTGGGGGAGGGGCTCGTCAGTATTGCCGTGATCAACGAATATGTTATCATGGCGGGCCTGCTCGGTGCCATCACCTGGAACCTCATCACGTGGTACTACGGCATTCCCTCGAGTTCTTCGCACGCCTTGATCGGCGGCTATTGCGGCGCGGGGCTGGCGAAAGCGGGGTTCGGAGCGATTATCTGGAGCGGCTGGATCAAGACGCTCGTGTTCATTGCCGTCGCCCCCCTGATGGGAATGGTTCTCGGCTATTTCCTGCAGGTGCTCGTGATCTGGATCGTTCACCGTCGCCGCTACTCGAAAGTCAATCTCGTCTTCCGGAAGCTGCAGCTTCTCTCTGCAGCGCTCTACAGTCTGGGTCATGGCACAAATGACGCCCAGAAGACGATGGGCATCATCACCGGGTTGCTGCTGACGGCTGGATTCCTGAAGACGTTCCAGGTTCCTCTCTGGGTGATTCTCCTCTCCCATGCTGCGATCGCAAGCGGCACATTCTTCGGCGGCTGGCGGATCGTGAAGACGATGGGATCGAAGATCACGAAGTTGAAGCCATCCGATGGATTCTGCGCCGAAACGGCAGGGGGGATCACGCTCCTGGTGACGGCCTTCAGCGGCATTGCGGTGAGCACGACCCATACGATCGCGGGCGCGATCATGGGCGTCGGTGCCACCAAGCGGCTCTCCGCTGTCCGATGGGGAGTTGCCGGGACGATGGTCTGGGCATGGATCCTGACGCTGCCCGCCTCCGCCCTCGTCGCGGCCCTTGCATATTACATCATCGAGGGGGTGAAAGGCCTTGTTGGCTGAGGCGATCGGTATTCCGGCTTGACTTTTTCAAGGGAATTCTCTACACTGAAAATACTATGTCACAGCACGGACATCACGGATCGCATCATCATCACCATCATGGTGGCGGTGCCCACGTGTATCCCGTGACTGTCGGCTGACGTTCGAGTGTGATTGTTCACCACAGGCCTCTCCCGGGATACGGGAGGGGCCTTCGTATTTTTCAGGAGTGCTCATGGAAAGAAACGTCATCGGCCTGCCTGCCGGTTTTCGCGATCTCCTGTTTGAAGAGGCGGATCGCCGGAGGGGGATTGAAAATGGATTTGCAAGCGTCTTCGCGAAGGCGGGGTACCGGGAAATCGTTCCCTCCGGAGTCGAGTTCGTCGAAGTGTACGGGCGGGGGAAACAGGGGATCAAGGACCGCACCTTCAAGTTTCTTGACCGCGACGACAATCTCCTCGCACTGCGTGCGGATTTCACGGCTGCCGTGGCCCGCATTGTCGGCGGACGGTTTCGGGACGCTGATCTCCCCGTCCGGTTGTGGTACAGCGGCGCCGTCTTCCGCAAAGCGGACCGGCACAGGGGACAGTTTCATGAATTCAGTCAAATCGGCGGGGAGGTGATCGGCCTGAGCGATGTCTCGCACGATGCTGAAGTCCTTGACGTTGCCCTGACCTGTCTTGTCAGCGCCGGCGTGGGGGATGCCTGCGTCCACGTGAACCATGCTGGTGTATTCCGGGGCATCGTGGAGTCCCTCGGACTTGACGTCCGGGCGGAGGAAAAACTCCGGGCTGCCATCGACAGAAAGGACATGCGTGCATTGGGCATACGCCTGGATCAGCTCGGTGCGGGGACGGCGATCAGGGACCAGGTGGGCGTCCTTTCGCGCTGCGTGGGCGACGAGACGGTGATTGGGCGGGCTGCCGCCGCCGTGACGAACGACCGATCGCGCGCGGCCCTGGATGTCCTGTCGCGGCTGTCGAAACTTCTGCCGTCGTGGACCGGCAGGATCGTCTATGACCTGACCGAGATCGACGAATTGGAGTANNAAAGGAGGGCGGTATGACAGCCTTCTGAAGGAGTTCGGTGCGGACCTCCCGGCAGTGGGGTTTTCTCTTTCTCTTGACAGGATCAGCGAATGTCTCTGAATCAGCGGGTGATCATCGCCCTCCCCAAAGGGCGCGTCTATGACCAGGCGAAAGAGCTCCTGGGCCGTGCGGGCATCGCCATTCCGGAATCGGAGAACGGATCCCGCAAACTCGTCTTTGCGGATGAATCGGGACGGTATGACTTTGTTCCGCTTAAGCCGATCGACATTCCCGTGTACGTCGAGTCGGGCGCAATCGATGCGGGGATCGTCGGAACCGACATTCTCAGGGAACTGGACAGCGACGTGTACGAGCCCGTGGATCTCCGGATCGGCCTCTGCAGGCTCGTCGTCGCGGCGCCGCAGGGTCTGCAGGTCTCCATCCGCGACCTTCTCCGGGTTGCGACAAAATACCCGAGGACGGCGGAACATTTTTTCCGCTCCAGGAACATCCACGTCCACATCGTGAAGCTCGACGGTTCCGTGGAAATCGCCCCGTTGCTCGGCCTTGCCGAGGCCGTCATCGATCTCGTCGAGACGGGACGCACACTGCGGGAAAACGGCATGCGCATTGTCGAGGAGATCGCCCAGGTGAGCGCGAAGCTCATCATCAACAGGACGGCGATGAAGATGAAATCGGTCGACATCAATCACCTTATCAATCAAATGGATCGGGTCGTGTATGAGAATCCTTGATGCGAGGAACGGGACGCGCGAGCTCCGGTTGATCCTGGAGCGGCGCAACGATGCCGATCCGGCGGTGGACGCACGGGTCAGGGAGATTCTCGAGCGGGTACGGGTGGAAGGTGACGAAGCGTTGACGACGCTGACGCGCCAGCTCGACTGCCGGTTCATTGATTCCCTGGGACTCAGGGTGGCCCGCCGGGATGTGGAGACGGCGTATCAGAATGTCGGGAAGGACTTCCTTGCTTCCCTCCGGACTGCGAAGAAAAATATTGAACGATTCCACCGGCATGAGCGGACGCGGACGTGGGAAATGCGCGGGAACGGTGTGCGGTTGGGACAACGGGTTTCCCCTCTCTCGCGGGTGGGACTGTATATCCCGGGCGGAAAGGCGGCATATCCGTCGACCGTCTTGATGAACGCCGTGCCGGCGAGGATCGCAGGGGTGAAAGAGATTGTCATGGTCACTCCCTGCACGCCGGAGGGGAAGATCGCGCCCGAAGTTCTCGTGGCAGCGGGGGAATGCGGGATTGCCGAGATCTATCGAATCGGAGGAGCGCAAGCCATTGCTGCTCTTGCGTTCGGAACAGAGTCGATCGGGCGTGTGGAGAAAATCACGGGCCCTGGCAATGCGTATGTTGCTGCCGCCAAACGAATGGTGTTCGGTGTCGTGGGGATCGACATGATCGCGGGACCCACCGAGGTGGTTATTGTTGCCGACTCATCCGCTCCTCCGGCATTCGTGGCGGCGGATGTGATTGCCCAGGCGGAACACGATGAGAGGGCGACGCCGATCGTTCTTACCACCATCTCCTCGCTCGCAGGAAGGATAAGCGATGAAGTGGAGGCGCAATTGGCCGATGCCCCCCGCGGGGCGATCGCCCGGAAGGCAGTGGAGAACCAGGGACACATCATCCTGGTCCGCTCGCTCCAGGAAGCCCTCGATCTGGTGAACGTGATCGCCCCTGAGCATCTTGAGTTGATGGTGAAAAACCCGCGGGCGGCTGCAGCACGTGTGACGAACGCCGGATCCATCTTTCTCGGATGCTGGGCGACGGAGGCGCTGGGGGATTACGCGGCGGGTCCGAACCACACGCTCCCGACGGGAGGGTCCGCACGTTTCAGCTCCCCGCTGGGAGTCTCCGACTTTGTCAAGCGGTCCAACATTATCGACGTCACCCGCACTGGGTTCAGACGTCTTGCCGGACCGACAGAGGTTCTTGCGCGTGCGGAAGGGCTTTACGGCCATGCCGCTTCCGTTGTCCTGAGGAGGGGGAAGCGATGAAAGGACTCGTGCGTCCCCAGCTCGAGGGAATTGTAGAGTACACGCTGCGGCAGTACCCGCATCGGATCAAAATGAATCAGAATGAGAACCCGTTCGAGCTTCCTGAGGGTATCAAGCGGGAAATCGTGGAACGCCTCGCAGCGGAGCGGTGGTCGCGCTATCCCGCCTTCGTGCCGGAACGCCAGCTCGCGAAACTGGCTGCATTTACGGGATGGAAGCCGGAAGGAGTCCTCCTGGGGAACGGCTCGAATGACCTTCTTCAATTGTTGTTTCTCTCTGTGCTCGACGGAGGCCGCGGGGTTGTGCTGAGCCAGCCGACGTTTACCCTCTACAAACTGCTGGCGCAGGGGCTGGGGGCTCCCCTTCGTGAGGTCATGATGCGGAGACCGTTTGCCTTCGACGTTGATGGCATTATCGATGCCGCGCGTGCTCTCCATGCAGCGATGATCGTCCTGTGTTCCCCCAACAATCCGACAGGCACGCAAATCGACCGTAAGGACGTTGAACGAATCCTCGGGGAGACGGACGCCCTGGTCGTGGTGGATGAGGCCTACGTCCAGTTTGCCTCCGGATCCGTCACGGGACTTCTGGAATCCACCGACCGGCTTGTCGTTCTGCAGACATTCTCGAAGGCGATGGGCGCCGCCGGTCTCCGCTTCGGCTACGCCCTGCTCGATCCGGGACTTGCCAGGGAGTTGAGCAAGATCAAGCTGCCGTATGCGGTGAACATCTTTACGCTGATTGCAGCGGAAGTTCTCATGGACCGGTGGGGGGAAGTGAAAGGGTGGATCGGCACGCTGACCGCAGAGCGTGAACGGCTCCGGCGGGCAATGGCATCGATGGAGGGGATCTCCGTCCATCCTTCCTCCGCAAATTTTCTGCTCTTTGAAACCGAACGGAGAACTGCCGGGGAGGTCTTTGACGCCCTGCTTGCACGCGGAATACTGATCCGGAATGTCTCCTCTTATCCCATGCTCGAACGGGGTCTCAGGGTCAGCGTGGGAAACAGGGGGGAGAACGATGAATTCCTTGCCGCACTACAGAAAGCGCTCACATGACACGACATGCACATTGCGAACGTTCGACGGCGGAGACGTCCATCCGCCTCGATCTCGACCTGGACGGGGGCGGAACCTCTGCCATCGCAACGGGAGTTGGGTTCTTTGACCACATGCTCACCCATATCGCGAAGCATGGGGGGCTTGCAATGAATCTTCAGGCCACAGGCGATCTTCACGTCGATGAACACCACCTCGTGGAGGATGTGGGTCTCTGCCTGGGAAAGGCGATCAACGACGCACTCGGGGAGAAGCGCGGTATCGAACGATTCGGCACCGCGTATGTGACCATGGACGAAGCCATGGCGCGGACGATCATCGATCTGAGCGGGCGGAGTTACTTCGTGTTCCATGCAGAGTTCTCACGCGAGATCATCAATGGTCTCGCACTGGAGATGGTGCAGGAGTTCTTCCGCGCGGTTGCGACGGAGGGGAGGATGAACCTCCACATCGCGCTCCTGTACGGCACGAACGCGCATCACCAGGCGGAAGCGATCTTCAAATCGTTCGGGCGGGCTCTCCGCGCGGCCGCGGCAACGACGGGGAATGAGGGAATTCCATCGACGAAAGGAACGTTGTGATAGCGATTGTGGATTTCGGCATGGGGAACCTGCGCAATGTGCACCGCGCGTGTGGTGAGATCGGTGCGGAGTGCGTGGTCACAGCGGACGCTGCGGCCGTCCGCGACGCATCGAAGGTCATTCTCCCCGGCGTTGGCGCATTTGGGGAAGCAGTCAAAAGGATTGATATGTTGGGATTGCGGGAACCGATCATGCAGCATGTGAGCGGGGGGAAACCGCTCCTGGGCATTTGCCTGGGGATGCAACTCCTCTATGAAGAAAGCGAAGAATCGCCGGGAGCGTCAGGCCTTGGCCTTCTCCCCGGGAATGTGAAGAAATTTTGGGATGATGTCAAAGTCCCGCACATCGGCTGGAACGACGTTCATCCGGTGGGTGTGTCGCGTCTCTTCGACCGGGATGGGGGGATTTTTTACTTCGTGCATTCATTTTACGCAGCCATCGGACCGGAGACAATCGCCCGTGCGGAGTACGGAATTCCCTTCAGCGCGGCCGTGGGGAAAGGGNNGACGAGGAAACGACTCTGTATTCGTCAGACCCCGTAGGGACTGCGAAGGAGTGGGTGCGTCAGGGGGCGACGCGGCTTCACGTCGTGAATCTCGACGGGGCATTCGACAGGCCGTCAGGCAATCTCGCGGTTCTGGGGAAGATCGCATCGGCTGTGAGTGTTGAAGTGGAATTCGGGGGCGGACTCCGCTCTCATGCTGCGATACGAAACGCCTTTGCGGCGGGGGCTGCGAAAATCGTTGTGGGGACGATCGCCCTTGAAGATCCTGTCTTGCTCTCGGAGGTGCTCCGGACGTACGATCCGTCGAAGATCATTGTGGCCCTCGATGGCATTGAGGGAAGAGTCGCGACCCGGGGATGGACAGTAACAACCGAAGCGGGGATCGTCGATACCGCCCGCACTCTTTTTCTGGCGGGGGTTGAAGAGATACTCGTGACGGACATCCACCGGGACGGCATGATGACGGGGCCGGATGTCGCGACGTTGGGAGCGGTTGCGGAGATTGGGCTTCGTGTCATTGCATCGGGAGGGATCTCCTCGATTGAGGATGTGCGTCGTCTTCTTGCTCTGGACAAGGCAAATCTGACCGGGGCCATCATAGGAAAAGCGTTGTATGAAGGGGTGATCCGTTTGGATGAGGCGATCGCTGTGGTAAATGGAAAGGGCTGATATTTAGGAGCGTGCAATCAGGATTTGTGATTTCGATGCTTCTCCTCATGAGGAGCAGCTCTGAGTTCTGAACTCCGAACTCTGAACTCAGAGTTCGGGCCGCCAACGGCGGCCCGTGAGATCGACACAAGCGGTTGTCGGTCCGAACTCCATC
>PMNE01000108.1 GCA_003162635.1 Ignavibacteriota bacterium | reverse complement strand
GTCAATTGGTTCGTAGCGGGGGCAGGACTTGAACCTGCAACCTTCGGGTTATGAGCCCGACGAGCTACCAATTGCTCCACCCCGCGATCATGTACAAAACTCGCAACCCTGCCCAGACAATTGTTGAGGGCCGCTTTTTTGCGGACCGAAATCCCGCCTTCTTTGGGCGGGACTCCACCCCGCGATCATTGGCCGCTCAAAAGCGGACTACTAATATACGAAACATTCCTCCCGAAGTCAACCTGCCACCCCCTTGACGGAATCACAGGCGGAATTGACTCTTTCTACAGCCATCCTTTCTCCCGATACCACCGGATGGTCTCCCGAATTCCCTCTTCCAGCGAAACCTCCTGTTCGTACCCGAAATCCCTCTTTGCCTTCCCCGAATCGCATGTCCAGCAGTCCTGGACCATGTCGCGCGCTTTCTCGAAATTAATCAGCGCCGGCTTGGCGCTGAATGACGCCAGCAATTCCGCAACACCGGCGACCGCGTACACTCCCCACCCGGGGATCTTCACCCGTAACGCCCTCGTTCCCAGGGCCGCACGCGCGACATCTCCGATCTCTTTCCACCCATACACATCTTTGCTCGCGATGAAGTATGTCCCCCCTACCGCCTTCTCGCTCTCCGCCGCCATCACGGTCCCACGCACGAGATCCGCCACATATACCATGCTGACATACTTTTCCTTCAATCCTACCATCGGCTGCAATCCCTTTGCCAGCGTATGGAAAAACTCAAATACGTCCTTGTCACGAGGTCCATAGACGACCGGAGGACGGATGATGGTCACAGGGATCTCCCCCCTGCGCGCCAGACATGCCTGCTCGGCCATCCACTTGCTCTCCCCGTACGCCGTTATCGGATGCGGTGCCGCGTCTTCCGTGATGGGCGCCTTCCCGGGGCTCGGACCAGCCGCCGTCTGACTGCTGACCAGTACAAAACGACGGATTTTTCCCCCTGAACGCACCGCGGCGTCCAGCAGATTCTTTGTCCCCTCCGTGTTGGCCCGGATGTATTCCTCCCGGGTCTTGGCCTTTGTCTGCCCCGCAAGATGAAACACACTGTCAACCCCCTCGCACGCCTTGGCAAGGGGGGCTGTGTCGAGCAGATTGCCGTAGGCATATTCGATGGGAAGATCTTTCAGCCAAACAGTGTCGCTTGTTGTCCGCAGGAGGACACGGACGGCGTACTTCTTCTTCAGGAGGAGCTCCACCAGGTGGCTGCCGATAAACCCGGTGGCTCCCGTCACGAGTGCTTTCACGGGAATTTGTGGGGATTGTGGGGGAGAGGAAATTGCATTGACTTTCTTTCGCGCTTCAATTATATTAAATTATCTTCAGAGAAGCAATCCTGCACGTCGCGTTGCAACTCAAGGCACGGCAACGCCTTCTCGCCGCAGGCATGCCACATATCCGACACCCAACCTAAGGAACATCCCCTCGTGAGTCAGGAAACCCGGACACCTGTTGACCTCTTCCAGAAATGCCGGTCGTTTACACGCGCAGATGAAATCAAGGCGGCCGGTTACTACCCCTATTTCCGCCCCATTGAGGAGAACGAAGGACCGGTCGTGATGATCGAGGGACGGAAGATCATCATGGCCGGCTCGAACAATTATCACGGCCTGACGGCGGACCCGCGCGTGAAACAAGCCGCAATCGAAGCAATCAAGAAGTATGGGACGGGCTGCTCAGGTTCCCGCTACCTCACCGGGACGCTCGACCTCCACATCAAGCTCGAAGAACGGATCGCAGCGTTCATGGGGAAGGAGTCGTGCCTCCTCTTTAGTACGGGGTACCAGACCGCCCAGGGAATCATACCGACGCTCGTTCAAAAGGGGGACTACGTGGTTTCCGACAGGGATAACCACGCATGCATCGTCGCAGGCAACCTCATGGCGAAGGGGGCGTTTGCAGAGTTCGTCCGCTATAAGCACAATGATATGGATGACCTCGAACGGGTCCTCTCGAAACTTCCCCCGAAGGCGGCGAAGCTGGTCGTTTCCGATGGCGTGTTCAGCACATCCGGCGAGCTCGTCGATCTCCCCCGGCTCGTCAAATGTGCCCGTGCCCATAACGCCCGCATCCTTATTGACGATGCTCATGCAACCGGCGTCATCGGCAAGGGCGGACGCGGAACCGCGAGTCATTACGGCCTCGATAAGGAGGTCGATATGACCATGGGGACGTTCAGCAAGACTTTTTCGTCGCTGGGCGGCTTCGTGGTGGGGGAACGATCGGTGATCAACTACCTGAAGCACCACTCCCTTGCGCTCATCTTCAGCGCCAGTCCGACTCCCGCTTCCGTTGCCGCCGCACTGGCGTGCCTGGAAATTATTGAACGGGAACCCGAACGGATCGGCCGCCTGATCGCCAACGCAGACAAAATGCGGAAGGGGTTCAAGGAATTGGGGTTCGACGTCATTGATGGCCAAACCGCCATCGTTCCCGTCATCATCGGGGACGACATGAAGGCGTTTATCTTCTGGCGTGAATTGTTCGATGCCGGCGTGTTTGTGAATGTGTTCGTCAGCCCCGGCGTCCCCCAGGGGATGCAAATGCTCAGGACCAGCTATATGGCGAGCCATGAGGAGGAACAGCTCAATACCATCCTCGAGGTGTTTGGAACGATCGGGAAAAAATTAGGGGTGATTAAATAGAATGGGAACTATCATTGTTCGTCCCGTTCAGTCGAAAGCCGACACGAAGAAGTTTATCAAGTTCCAATGGGTGCCGTATAAGAGAAACCCGTATTGGGTCCCGCCGCTGCTGGTCGACCGGAGGAAGCTGATCGATCGGAAACACAACCCTTTTTACAAGCACGCGGTGGCGGAGTTTTTCCTTGCCGAGCGTGATGGGAAGGTTGTGGGGCGCATCGGCGCCATCATCAACGACAACCATAATAAAGAGCATAACGAAAACGTCGGCTTCTTCGGGTTCTTCGAGTGCATCCAGGAGCAGGAGGTCGCCAATGCGCTTTTCGATGAGGCGAAGGCCTGGCTGAAAGCCCGCGGCGTCACCGCCATGAGAGGCCCGGCGAGCCCGTCGGTGAACGACGACTACGGCCTGCTGATCGAGGGCTTCAACCATCCTCCGTCGGTCATGATGACGTACAACCCGCCGTACTACCAGATCTTCATCGAGAAGTACGGGTTCACGAAGGCGATGGACCTGTATGCGTACTACATCCATAAGGACAAGGTCTTCAACGATAAATTCAGGCGCGTGGCGGATGTGATCAACCGGCGCGAGAGCTTGAAGATCCGCTCGCTCGACATGAGCAGATTCGACGAAGAGGTCAAGCTCATCCGGGATCTCTACGACCGGGGCTGGTCCAGAAACTGGGGCGAAGTCCCCATGACGCTGGAGGAGTTCGAGCATGTCGCCAAGGACCTGAAGGCGGTCGTGAATCCCGAGCTTGTCATTGTCGTCGAATCCAAGGGGAAGCCGGTGGGCTTTGGCATGACCGTGCCGGATTTGAACCAGGTCCTGATCAAGAACAGGCACGGCTGGCTTATCCCCGCCGCTCTGCGGTTGATCCTCTGCAAGAAGCAGATTACGCGCGTCCGCATCATCATCCTCGGCGTCCTGCCGGAATACGCCAGCAGCGGCGTCGGCGTCGTTCTCTTCTATGAAACGGGGCGGCGTTCCGTGGAACAGGGCTATGATGACGGAGAGGCAAGCTGGGTCAATGAAAACAATCTGATGATGAACCGTGGCGCCGAGCTGATGCAAGGCGTCATCGACAAACGCTACAGGATCTATGAGCTGCCCCTGTAGAACGGGGCGGCAGGAGAAGACGGCCATCGTCCATTTTCCACGCACGCGAGGTTCTCTATGCCGGTGAAGAAGGTCGAAAAGATCTGGATGAACGGAAAACTTGTGAACTGGGATGACGCGAAGATCCATGTCCTCTCCCATGTCATTCACTACGGATCAAGCTGGTTTGAAGGAATCCGGTGCTACGAAACAAAGAAGGGCCCCGCGATCTTCCGGCTGGACCGGCATGTCCACCGCCTCTTCGATTCGGTAAAAATCTACCGGACCGAGGTCGGCTACACCGAGAAGAAGATCACCGAAGCAATCGGCGAAACCATCCGCGCGAACAAGATGCGGGCATGCTACATCCGTCCCGTCGTGTACCGCGGCTATGGCGACGTGGGGGTGAATCCGCTTTCGTGTCCGGTCGATGTGGCGATCGCCGTGTGGGAGTGGGGAAGCTACCTTGGCCCGGAAGCGCTGAAAAAGGGGATCGATGTCTGCGTGTCGACGTGGAATCGTCCGGCACCGAATACGCTCCCGGCCATGGCAAAAGCAGCCGGCAACTACGCCCTCTCTCAGCTCATGAAGATCGAAGCCCTGAAGGCGGGGTTCCATGAAGCCATCGCGCTCGACGTGAACGGTTATGTCAGCGAAGGAACGGGGGAAAATATCTTCCTTGTGAAAGACGGCATCCTGTATACGCCTCCGCTCTCATCATCGATCCTGCCGGGTGTGACCCGTGCCTCGGTGATCCAATTGGCCGAGGAAGCCGGCATGCGCGTGAAGGAAATGAACGTCCCGCGCGAAATGATCTATGTGGCCGAAGAGCTGTTCTTTACCGGGACCGCCGCGGAGATAACGCCCATCCGCACAGTGGATCATGCGGTAATCGGCAGCGGGAAACCCGGCCCCATCACGCTCCAGCTCCAAAAGACGTTCTTTGACATCGTCAAGAACGCCAACGATCCCCATCAGTGGCTCGAGTTCGTCTATAAGGACTGAGCCCGGAGGTGCGTTATGAAAAAGAAGGCTTCCTCCCGCAACGTGCATCACGTTCGGCCGCCTGGTGCGCGCAGGGGACGGACATCCCGCCCGGCAGTCCATCCACATCCGAAACCGGAAGGGACGGCATTCGGCATCCACGCCATTCTTGTGCCGATCGATTTCTCCGTTCACTCCAAGAACGCACTGAAGTATGCTCTTCCCCTCGCAGAGAAATTCAAGGCATCCATCCGTCTCGTGTATGTTGTGGAGCCCACGGTGTATCCTGCGGACCTCGGTTTCGGCCAGGTTGTCTTGCCGGGGGTCGAGGATGAATTGCGCGAGAAAGGCGGGGAGGAGCTGCACGGGTTGATCGAGCGGGAGATCGGGGGGCGCCTGGCGGCATCGTACACCGTCAGGACGGGGAATCCCTATCAGGAGATTCTCCGTGAAGCGGAGGATCGCGGCGTGGATCTGATCGTCGTCGCTGCGCACGGACACAGCGGCATGGAACATATGCTCTTCGGGAGTACGGCCGACCGGATTGTCCGCCACGCGCATTGCGCCGTTCTGACGGTGCGGCCGGAATAGGGGAGAGGACGCGCGATCGGGATGCGCTACTTCTCCCGGTCCCGCACGAAGTCCGCGAACGCGAGGAGAGAATCCTTCGCCGCGGAGGAAGGGAATGCTGCAAGCCGCTGCTTTGCGAGGGCGGAGAATTCTTCCGCCTTCTGCGCCGCATACGTCAAACCGCCGTGCTCCTTCACAAATTCTATCACCCGCTCCGGTTTCATCTTTTTCCCGCCGTGCTTGATCATCTGCAGGATGGTGTGGGCGTCCCCCTTCGATGATTGCCGCAACGCCTCAATCAGAGGAAGCGTCAGTTTCCTTTCGCTCAGGTCGAGTCCGGTCGGCTTTCCCGTGATGCTCCTCCTGCCGATGTAATCCAGCATGTCGTCCCGGATCTGGAACGCAATGCCGACATTCTCCCCGTACTCCCGGAGGAGCCGGTGTTTTTCCCCGTCGTCCGTCGCACTGGCAGCGCCGATCTCGCAGCACGTGGAGAGGAGCGAGGCCGTCTTGTCGCCGATGATGGTGAAGTAGGTCGCTTCGTCCATATCCAGCTTGCGGCTCTTCTGGATCTGGTAGATTTCGCCTTCGCTCATCCGGCGGACGGAAGTGGATGTGATCTTCAGGAACGGAAAGTCGTCGTGTCCCAGCGAGAGAAGAAGACCCCGCGAGAGGAGGTAGTCTCCCATAAGGACGGCGATCTTGTTCTTCCAGACCGCGTTGATCGAGGGGAATCCCCGACGCGTGTCGGCATCGTCCACCACGTCGTCATGAACGAGCGTCGCCGTGTGGAGGATCTCCACCAGCGTCGCCCCCCGGTAGGTCTTCTGTTGCACGCCCCCGCAAATCTCCGCGCTGAGAAACACCAGAATGGGGCGGACCCGCTTCCCCTTCTGGCGGACGAGATAGCGCGTCACCAGCTCGACGAGTCCGACGTTCGAACGGAGCGACTCACGGAATATCTTCGGGAACGCATCAAGGTGGCGTTGAATGGGATGTGCGATGTCTTGGAGATCCACAGGGTGCCTTCAGGGTGAATCTGTTGTGACGGTGTCCTTCTTCTTCCTTCCCCGCCACGCCCACGCAGAGACCCCGATACTGAGCTCGTAGAGGGCGATGAGGGGGAGCGCCAGGAGGACCTGGCTCACCGGATCGGTCCCGGGCGTCAGGAAAGCAGCGAGGATGAAGATGACGACGATCGAATGCCGCCGGTAGTGGCGCATGAATGCCGGCGTGAGAATGCCTAACTTGGAAAGAAACCACGACACCATCGGCAGCTCGAAGACCACGCCGGCCGCAAGCATGACGCTGATGATGAAATTCATATACTCGTCGATGGCAATGTTGTTGACGATCATCGACGATCCGAACCCCGCGAAGAACTGCAGCGCTGCGGGGAGCATGACAAAGTACGAGAAAGCCACGCCGGCAAGGAAGCAGAAGGTGGAGAAGAAGACGATCCATTTGATGAACTTCCGCTCCTTCTCCAGAAGCCCGGGCGCGATGAATGCCCAGAGTTGGTAGAGGATATAGGGGAGACTGAGGAGAATCCCGGCGATGATCGCCACCTGCATGTAGAGAAAGAGCTGGCCGAACGGCTTCAGGTTCTGCAGGTGGATCGGCTGTTGCGATCCGCTCAGGTGGCTGTTGAGGGCGATCACGGGGTGCAGAAGCACATCGTCCATCAGCCAATCGATGAAGAACCAGCAGACGATCGTGCCGACGACGACGGCGAGGAGGGCGCGGATGATCCGCCAGCGGAGCTCCTCAAGATGATCGAAGAACGACATCTCGCCGGGTTCGCTCTCCTCGTGCTTGCCAAGATCGTCAAAAACGTCCGCCATGGCGGGTCACTCGCTCCAAGACATGTCAACCCCGCAGTTCGGGGTAGAGAGGGAATTTGCGGCAGAGGGACGCCACGCCCGCAAGAACGCGGGACGTCGCCTCCGCGGAGCCGATGTGCGACAGCATGTCGTCGATCAGATCCCCCACCTTCTCCATCTCGACTTCCATCATTCCCCGCGTGGTCAACGCAGGCGTGCCGATCCGGATGCCGCTGGTGATCAGAGGGCTCTTGTCGTCGAACGGTACGCCGTTCTTGTTCACCGTGATCCCCGCCGCGTCGAGGGCTTCCTGCGCTTCCTTCCCCGTAAGCCCCTTGTTGCGGAGATCCACCAGCATCAGGTGGTTGTCTGTCCCGTTGGAGACAACATAGTAGCCGTGCGCCATGAGGCGCGCGGCGAGGGCCTGCGCATTGGCGATCACCTGTCTGCCGTACACGGTGAATTCCGGCCGGAGGGCTTCAAGGAAAGCGACTGCCTTTCCTGCGATTACATGCATCAGCGGGCCCCCCTGGATGCCCGGGATGACCATCGAATCGATGAGTTCGGACATCCTCTTCGTCCTGCCCGATTTCGGCGCGACGACGCCGAACGGGTTTTCGAAATCCTTCCCCATCAGGATCAACCCCCCGCGCGGGCCGCGCAGAGTCTTGTGCGTTGTCGAGGTGACCACATGACAGGAGGGGAGGGGATCATTGAGGAGCTTCTTTGCGATCAACCCCGCCGGGTGGGCGATGTCGGCGAACAGGAAAGCTCCGACCCGGTCGGCGATCTCCCGGAACGCCTTGAAGTCGATGTTGCGGGAATATGCGCTGGCGCCTACGGTGATCATCTTCGGCTTGTGCCGTTTGGCGAGGTCATCGACTTCATTGAAGTCAATGAGTCCGGTCTTCCGATCGACGCCGTACGGGATGAAGGTGTAGAACTGGCCCGAGAAATTCGTCGGCGAACCGTGCGTGAGATGACCCCCATGGGAGAGGTTCATCCCCATCAGCGTGTCTCCCGGCTTCACAAACGTGAAGTAGACGGCCATGTTCGCCTGCGATCCGGAGTGGGGCTGGACGTTTGCATACTCGGCTCCGAAGAGTTCCTTTGCCCGGTCGCGGGCGAGGTTTTCGACGATGTCCACGTACTCGCACCCGCCATAGTATCGCTTGCCGGGGTATCCCTCTGCATATTTGTTCGTCAGGGGGGATCCCACCGCATCGAGGACCGCCAGGCTGACGAAGTTTTCCGAGGCGATCAACTCGAGCTTTTCGTCCTGGCGCCGGGTTTCCTTGTCGATGGCGTCAAACAACGCCGGATCGGATTTTCTGACATGGTCCATGTATGTTTTCATTCTTCCTCCGCACGGACGAACCAGAGATCGCTGATGTTCAGCGAGAACGTCATCCTGAAGATCTTGTCCTTGACCAGGCCGTTGGCGGTCGTCCCCCGCGTCCCGAACTCGGCGGCAATGTTCAGCCGCGATTCTCCGCTGAAAGGGAGCCCGAGACCGGCCGTGACGGTCCACTCGTTGATGTTCTCTCCGCCCAGCGAATAATATGTCTGGTAGTATGTTGTTCCGACGCGATAGGAGACTTTCTCCGACCATGTGGCTCTCATTGCGGTCACGCCCGCCCGTTCCGCGCCGATGCTGAAACGGGAACTGTTGCGGATTCCGTATGCCGCTCCGCCTTCGAAGTCCATGTGGCGCCATGGCTGCGCCGAGTAGTCGGCGGCAAGCGCCCATCGCTCGGAGGGACGGTAGGCGATGCCGATGCCGTACGAGAAGGGAATGCCGATCCGGGTGAGCGTCTGGTCGGACGTGTCCGCTTCCGCGCTGTACTGGTAGTTGATCTGATCGGTCGTGTGAAGGTTCGCACGCGTGCTGGCGACGACGCCGACGGAGAAAGGACGCAGGACCTCGGCGATGGACCCGAAGCCGTCATAGACGATCCCGAACGTAAAATTCACTCCGCTCGTCGTCTGGTCCGAGATGATGGTCCCGCCCGCTCCGTCGGATGATGTGGCGGTCTGCGTCATGGACTGCGTCAGGGTGCCGAAGAGATAATTGAATGATGCTCCCACCGACGTCCCGGCCAGCGGGTGCCACGAAAGTCCGGCCATTGCGCGCGTAATCCCCCCTGTCCCGGTGTGGTGCAGCGAATACTCCAGCGTATCGGCGCTGCTTTGGTACGATCCTTTCGTGTACGAATCGTAATCGACATTGCTGAAGGGCAGGAAGCCGCCGACCAGGACGATGCCGTTGCTGGGGGCGATGGGGATCGCAAGAATCGCGCCATAGTAATCAAGCCGCGCAAGGTAGCGCGAGGCGTTGACGTCCGACGAATTGTACCCCTCATACAGGGCGGATGCCTCCAGGTGCGTTCTGTCGATGGCCGACCAGGTGGCGGGCGACAGAGGGTTGATGTCCTGCGAAGAGAGGAGACTGATGCCGGCGTAACCCATCCCCTGGGCCCTCGGTCCCGGCGTCGTGCGAATGTCGCCGATGCCGAGAATGGAATAGACCGATCCTCCGCTCCCTGCGTAGGCGATATCCCCCGCCGCGGGTGAGCCCGCGATCCCAACAAGGAGAGCTGTCGCGATCACAGCAAGACTCTGTGCAGTTCTCACGTCGTTCCTCCTACCGTTGGGTGGAATAGATGATTCGCAGACGCGGTCTCTTTCCCGGATCGGTTGCCTGCTCATTATAGAAGGTCATCAGATTGAACGAGATCTTGTCGTACGTGATGGAAGGGGCAAGCATCAGACCGTAATTGCCCCCCTTGGTCCAGAGCTGCACGGGACGCCGAATGTCCACCGCGAAGGTATCAACCGACGTACTCTTCCTGCTCCCCGCATACAGGTAGCCGTCGAGATCCGTCCTGGTGGTGGAGGTATACGCCTGGGCCACGAACGCCGTGTCGGCGTTGAACCGCGAGATCACGGTGGTTGCCGGATCGCGCACCATGCTCAACACCGCCGAGTTGATGATCGCACCGCGGGGGATGAACGGCACGTTGAACGTCAGCGACGCGCGCTCGTCGACCCCCGACTGGATATAGAGAAGCTGGGGGTTCGTGGTCAGGTTATCCGCGTTGCCGACGAACGTGTTCGACCCCAACGTGTAGACTGCCGTATCGCGCGCTGATCCGGTCGGGCTTCCCGCAATGATCGTGAGCTGGGGCTGATACGAGGCGGAGTCGTAGCTGAATGCCGTGAAACCCCGGATGATGGAGCAGTCGGCATTGGGAATGAAGACGATGCCGTACTTGGTGGTGGCGGTGCTGGAGAGCCAGGTCCTGACCATCGCCGTGTCGAGCGGTATGCTCACAATCTGGCTGTCGGGCCCCGCCCCGATCGAAACCGTCCACGGCATCCCCGATTGGCTGTAATACCCGGTCTGGACGCTGTCCCACGTCTCCGTTGATGCGTCCCAGCTCTTCGCGATCGGGTACATGCTCAGCGAAAGCCGCCCGAGGGAATCGCCGGCCCAGGTTGCGAAATGGAGATTCAGCGTGGCCGAATAGACTGCGGCCGTATCGCGGGTGGGGAAGTAGGTGGAATAGAAAAGAAGGGAAGCCCATGCGGTGTACTTGCCTGTTTTCCCCGTAAGGATGAGTGAGCTGTTCGTCGGGATGTACTGCCGGTACGTTGCCGATCCGACCGGAATGATCGTGGTGTCGCGGACCAGGACCGCGCCGAGAGGCAGCGAGCGGGTGCCCACCGCGTTTGCCTCGGTGGGTTCCTGGCTGCAGCCGGACGTGGCGAGGATGATGGCCGCGGCGCCACCTGCTGCTGCGAAAATCCGGAGCCGGTCGATGAGTCTTTCCTCAGTCATCTGTTGTCTTCTCTCCTTTGTCTCCATGCAAGATGTAGTCAACCGCTTCCACGGCGGAGGCGGCGATGAAATCCGGCGTAACGCCCGATGCGGCGATTTCGGCCCGTGCGTGCATTCCCCAGCCGGTCAGAACCAAAATTCCCTTGCTGCCTGCCGCCTGGCCCGCCTGGATNNGGCTTTCTGCACTCGCACACAATATTGTAGGGCGACAGGCCTGCGGTGGGATGGTGCGGGCAGTAGTAGATCCGGTCGATTCGCGCCCCTTCGCGGGCAAGTTCCCGTTCCAGCTTTGCATGGACCGGGACCAGATCGGCCTCCGCGAAGATTCCGCGCGCGATCCCTGATTGGTTGGAAATGATGCAGCAAATCATCCCGCTGTCATTGACGGCGCGAACCGCCCTTGCCGCTCCCGGAATCAGCACCAATTGCCCGGGTCGGCTCAAAAACTCCACTTCTTCATTCAGCGTGCCGTCGCGGTCAAAGAACACGGCAGGGCGGCCGGAGCTCACTTGCGGGCGAGGCTCCTATAGAGCTGTATGTACTTCTTCGCGGAGGCCTCCCACGAGAAATCCTTCGCCATCCCGGTTCGCATCAGCTTTCGCCAGAGCGCCTGGTCCTTGTAGGCAGCCACCGCGCGCTGGATTGCCTTCATCATCTCGGCGGAAGAATAGCTCTTGAACTTGAAGCCGGTCCCGTTCCCTCCCGGCCCCTCGTCGATCGTGTCGTCAAGTCCTCCTGTGGCGCGCACGATCGGTATGGTGCCGTACCGGAGACTGTAGATCTGGTTCAAACCGCACGGCTCGTACCGGGACGGCATCAGGAACATGTCGCTTCCTGCCTCAATGAGGTGCGCCAGGTCGTTGTTGAACGTGAGCGCGGCCGCGACCCTCTGCGGGAATCGTTTCTGCGCCTTCTCGAAGAGATCGTGGTATTTCTTTTCGCCCGTACCCAGAATGACAAGCTGGAGGTCGAGCTTCATCAACTGGTCGAGCACCTCGCCGATCAGATCGAATCCCTTCTGGTCCGCCAGGCGCGAGATGATGCCGATCACCGGAACCTTCTCGTCGAAGGGGAGCTTCATCTTCTCCAGAAGCGCCTTCTTGTTCTCCACCTTGAGCTCGATGGACTTTGCGTCATACCTGACCGGGATGAGACTGTCAGCCGCAGGATCCCATACGGTGTAATCGATGCCGTTGAGAATACCGGTGAGATCGGCCTTTCTCTTGCGCGCCACCGTCTCGAGCCCGGCTCCGTATTCTTCGCTCCCCTGGATCTCCTGCGCGTAACGCTCGCTTACCGTCGTGATGGCGTCGGCGAACTGGAGTCCTGCCTTCAGGAAATTCAGGTTGCCGTTCAACTCGACCCCTTCGGGGCCCATCAGCGAGGGGGGGAGGAGCGTCTTTGCGAACGATGACTTCGGGAAGACCCCCTGGTACGCCATGTTGTGGATGGTGAAGACGGTGCGGACATCCCGGTAGAACGGATCGTCCTTGTAGACCGTCCTGATATATGCGGGAACGAGGCCCGTGGGCCAGTCGTTGCAATGGATGATGTCGGGCTGCCACCCGAGTCTCTTGAGGACTTCGAGAACGCCGCGGCAGAAGAAGATAAACCTCTCGTCGTTGTCCGGGTAATCCTTCTTCGTGTCCGGGTGAACGTACAGTCCCGACCGTCCGAACAGGTGCGCGTTGTCGAGGAAATACGTCTGCACCTTGATCTGGTTGTTGACGATGAAAGACGACTTGACGCTGGCCAGGTAGGGTTTCGGACCCATCGGGATCTCGATGTCCTTCAGGCGGATCATCTCATGGAGCTTCGATCTCCTTTCGTTGATGCATCCGTAACGGGGCATCATCACGCGGATCTCGTGCTCGTTTTGCTTGATGGCCTGAGGGAGGGCACCTGAAACATCTGCCAGTCCACCGGTCTTGGCGAATGGCTCTACTTCGGATGACAAGAAGAGGATATTCAGTGGTTTCGCCATGCGGTCCTGCTCGTCATGCTTGAGAACTGTGTCGGTGGAATTGCTCAATTTAGCGATAAATGCAGAGAGAATCAACCTGACGGTCAGCAAGTCGGAAACCTTGACTTTCTGTATCCGTATGGGTATATTTTTCCTACATATGTGACTTGTCCGACCCGAGGTTTCGCCTATAGAGCTGTTCGCTTAAAGGTTCATGCGATGAATCGCGCGTTGCATCGTCCGCGACGTGCTCCAGCAGTGAGTTGTCTCCTTTAGCGAACAACCTGTAACTGGCGGCGAAGGTCTGGGAGTGTGCCGAACGTTATGGGTTTGATGACGTTCGGCAATTCTATGTTTAGCCCGGTGGTGTCCATGTCACGATGCCGCATCATCTTTGTCGAGCTTCTGCTCCTGTCCGGCGCGCTGGTGCCGCGCGCGGCGGAAAGTGCATCGTTCGCCCGCGCCGATAGCGACGTGACTGTCCTTCGGTCCGACGCGCAATCCATCCTCATCGAATACCGCCCGCGGTTTCGCCCCGATGTGACGGTGCAGGGCCGCAGCGGGGATTTTGTGGTGATGGACTTCGCCGGTGCAACGACCCAGGGAAGAGGCCGTGCTCCCGGCGAACCCGATCTCCGCCTCCGTGTCATTCCTCTTGCCTTTCCCTCGGTACGCGGCAACACGATCCGCGTTGTGACGGCGGAGTATGCCGACGTGCGGGGCGCCGTTCTTGCACCCGTGCCGCTGCGAAAGATGAAGGACGGCCTCCCTGAGTCGACGACGTATGAACCCGATCCTGAACGCTACGCCACGGGGAAATTCCTTCCCGCCGATCCCGCGGATATCGGTCCCATCGGCCCGGCGCGCAGCGTGTTCGTCGGGACGTTGCGATTTTCTCCTGTGCAATTCAATCCATCGACGCGGACAATCAGGCGCTACACGCGCATCGTCGTCCAGATCACCTACGGATCTCCCGACGGGACGCTCCGCACCCGCCCGGGGCAGGCGATGGTGACCTCTTCTCTTGCGAACGCGCGGGCAGCTTCCGCCTGGAGGGGAGGAGCCGTTTTGGCCGCCGCCGGGACGCCGAGTGTCCTCAGCAGCGGCGATTGGTATCGCCTCTCCGTCACGACCGACGGCATGTACTACCTCGACGCGGCCTATCTCTCATCCCTTGGCATCAATGTTGCCTCGCTCGATCCCCGCACGATCAGAATCTTCGGCAACGGCGGCGCAGAGGTCCCGGAGGATTTGTCCGCATCACGTGCCGCCGACCTGACCGAGAATGCCATCTATGTGTCGGGCGAGGACGACGGGAAGTTCGACGCCGGCGACTTCGTCGTCTTCTATGGAAGAGGAACGAGGAATTGGAAGTACGACGCCCTCTCGAAAACATGGCGGCATTCGATCAATCACTACACCGAAACGAATTACTACTGGCTGACGGTGAACGGAACGAACGGCAAGCGGATGTCTGCGAAAATCTCGCTTCCTTCCTCATCGACCGTCACGACGGTCCAGACCTGCCTGGCGCCCATTGCGGTGGAGGAGGAGAAGATCAACATCCTCGCTTCCGGGAAGGATTGGTACGGCCAGTCCATCACGCCGGGTTCCTCGTTCACGCACGTGATCCCTCTCGCCGGACTCCTCCCGGGCGCAACGATCAAGTACCGCTACGGTTTGGTCTCAGAGTCGACCGTTCCCTCGTCGTTCACGGTGAGGGAAGGCGGCACAGCGATTGGTTCTCATTACGTGTCCGGTGCTTCGGATTACAATGTCGCCACCGAAGGCGTGTTCCAGACCAGCGGGACCTCGTCGCTCCCCTCACCCTCGAGCCAACTGAGCATCCAGTACTCCTCCTCAAGCATCGCAGCAATTGGATTTGTGGATTGGATCGAGGTCGTCTATCCTCGGACGCTCTGGGGGGTGAATGACACGCTCTGCTTCCGGGCACCCGATACCACGGCCGTCGTGGAGTACTCTTTGGGGCAGTTCTCGACCACCCCCATGATCTTCGATGTGACATCGTTCGCCGACGTGAAACGCGTCGATGGCGTCGCAGGCGCCTATCTGTTCCGCGCGGCGGAATCGGCCGGGAGCCCTTCTGTCTATTGGGCGGTGGCGGGGAATGCGTGGCGGCACCCCGTTGCGGCAACGAAGATCGCCAACCAGAATCTGCATGGGGAGACGGACGGCGCAGATTTCATCATCGTTACGAGTTCCGAGTTCCGCTCCGCAGCCGATCGGTTGAAGACATACCGGGAAGATCCCGCGCACGGCGGCCTGAGAACCTCCGTGGCGGATGTGGCTGCGATCTATAATGAGTTCGGCGGCGGGCTCCCCGATGTCACCGCAATCCGGGATTTCCTGCAGTACGCCTACAACACCTGGACGATCCCCCCCCAGTTCGTGCTGATGCTGGGGGAAGGATCGTACGACTACAAGGGGCTTCTCGGCTCCACAACCAGTAAGGTCCCGACATGGCAGTCTCTCGAATCGGAGAATGTCGTGGACAGCTATGCGACGGACGATTTCTTCGCGGAGTTTGGCGCAGGAGCCGCCCTCTCGCTTGTGATGGGAAGGGTCTCGGCCCGGACTTCGGCTGAAGCGGAAGCATTTGTCGACAAGCTGGCAAGGTACGAACAGGGCTCCGCGCAGGACAATTGGAAGATGAGGGTTCTGTACGTCGCCGACGATGCCTGGACCTCGGAGCTTGGCGACACGCCGGGGGATGGCACCATCCACGGCGACGATGCGGAGGCCGTGGCGCAGCCGTCCTGCACGCCCGACGAGTTCGAAAAGAAGAAAATCTACATTGCGGAATACCCGACGGTGAATGCCGCCCAGGGAAGGCGGAAGCCGGGGGCCTACCAGGCGATCATCGACCAGATCAATCAGGGTTCCCTTATCGTCAACTATTCGGGACACGGAAACCCGACGCTCTGGGCACATGAGGATATTTTCGACGTTACCACGTCGATTCCGCAATTGAAGAATGCGGACCGTCTCAGTTTCTTTTTCCTTGCGACCTGTAACTTCTCCCAGTTCGATGATCCCAAACGGGAGACCGGAAGCGAGATATTGATGAATAAGCCGGACGGGGGCGCAATTGCCGTCATTGCCGCGACGAGAGAGGTCTATGAGAATTACAACGCTTCCCTGAACCTGGGGACCTACCAGGGCTTCCTCAACAGAGACTCTCTCGGCAGAGTGGTCGTTGACAGGCCCGCCGTCGGGTTGTTCCGCTATAAATTGCAGGGGAACGGGGAAAACGACCAGAAATTCTTTTTCATGGGCGATCCAACCATGACGCTGCAATTCCCGGCCGGGTACGCGTCAATCGACAGCATCAATGGAGAGAATGTCGATAGTGTTGCCGGGGCACCCAGGACCTCTGCAATCCAGCTCCGTTCCCTCTCGCATGTGACGCTCAGCGGTACGGTGCGCAATGGGGCGAACATGCCTGACGCGGCATTCAACGGGGTGACAACGCTGACGATCAACGACGCGACAAGAACGCAGACCATCGTCAACTACTATCCCGGGCACAATTGGAGTTATACGGCGACGGGGGGGACGATCTACAGGGGCGAAAACTCGGTTGTCAACGGCAGGTTCCGCGCGACTTTCATCGTGCCGAAGGATATCCAGTACGCGGACTCGACCGCACTGGGACGTCTGACTGCCTACATCTACCGGACCGACGATAAGACTGCGGACCACCAGGCATATACGGGAAGGATCAGGGTGGGGGGGACCGACACGACCGCCGTGAACGACGGGAAAGGGCCTTCCATCGCTATCTATCTCGGGAATCGAAATTTCCGCTCGGGTGATGTCGTGAGTACGCAGCCCCCTCTCTATGTGGACCTGCATGACTCGAGCGGCATCAATACCTCCGTCTCCGGCATCGGCCACCGGATCGAGGCGTGGGTGGATAACGCGACGGAAAGCCAGGACCTGACCGCGTACTTCGTGAGCAAACTGGATGATTACCGGCAGGGGACGGTACAATTTCAGCTTGCGGCACTCCCCGCGGGACAAAATTCCATCCGAATCCGGGCATGGGACTCCTTCGACAATTCGGCGACCGCGGAGGTCTCTTTCGTGGTGGCAAGCACCGACCGTCTGACGGTGACCGACATGTTCAACTATCCCAATCCGTTCGGGGGCGAAGGGACGTCGTTCACGTTCCGCCAGAACCAGTCGGTTCCCCTCCGGGTGACGGTGAAGGTCTTCACCGTCGCCGGGCGTCTCATCAGGACGATCGACACGGAAACGGGGGGTGATTCCTTCGTCAAAGTTCCCTGGGACGGCCGCGACAGGGACGGCGATGTCATTGCCAACGGCGTTTATCTGTATAAGCTTACGGTGAAAACGGTGGATGGGCAGTTCACAAGCGACCTGCTCGGCAAGATGGCCAAGATCCAATAGAATGTCACTGCAACATTTTCTTTTAAAGGAGGATGTGCCCATGAGGTCACGCGTATTTTTCCATCGTGCGGGAGCGCTTGCGGCGCTTGCACTTCTCCTGGCCGGCACCGCCCCTGAACGGGCTCTGGCACAGGGGGAAGCGGCGGTGCCCTTCCTGGAAATCGCCCCGAATTCCCGCGCGGCGGGAATCGGCGAGGCGGGGACGGGGACCGTCGATGATGCCTCGGCGATCTATTGGAACCCCGGGGAGCTTGCATTCCTCGACGGCCAGGAGGTGAGCCTGACGCACGCCAACTGGCTGCCCCAGTTCAATCTCCCCGATCTCTTCTATGATAACCTGAACTATAGGATCAGGGTCGACGACATCGGGGGGACGATCGGGGCGAGCGTCACCTATCTGAGCCTGGGCGAAATCCCGAGAACGAACTCGTCCGGTCCTACAGTCATCTCGACATATAAATCCTTCGAATATGCCGTCACCATCGGGTACTCGACGAAGGCGACCGACGACCTCGGCATCGGAATCAACCTTCGCTACATTCACAGCGCCCTTTCGCCGTTAGGGACGGAATCCGAACAGGGAAGCGGCATCGCTTCCAGCGTCAGCGCGGACATTGCCTTGATGTGGCGGCCGACGGCGTTCGACGTGCCGCTCCTCGGCGAACTCGGACACAGTTTCAGTCTGGGGGTGAATCTCTCAAACCTGGGCCCGAAAATGACCTACGTGGACGCCGCACAGGCCGACCCCATTCCGACGAACCTGCGGCTTGGGTTAGGTTACAAGATATTCGCCGACGATTTCAACGACCTGACTGCGACCCTCGACTTCAGCCGCCTGCTTGTCCGGCGCCATGACGACGGCACATCCGATCCATTCTACAAGGCGCTCGTGACTGCATGGGGGGATAACGGCCTGAAGAAGGTGATCGTCAGCGGCGGGATGGAATACTGGTACGGTGCTCCGCGTCTTCTTGCGCTCCGGGTCGGATACTTCTATGAGAACCCGAATTTTGGGGGAAGAAAATTCATGACGTTCGGTGCAGGGATCAGATATGATATTTTCGGATTTGATTTCAGTTACCTCTCGGCGGCGGAGGGAGAACCGCTGTCTGATACGATCCGGTTCTCGCTCCTGATCGGCTGGGGCGGCTCCTGATAGTCCCGTCATAGCAAAGAACGGGCTCATCCTTCATCGATTGCGTCGTGTCCAACTATGCTGCTGCTCAGGTCTCTCGCTTGTCTCCTCGCGGTTGCCGTCCCTGCAACCGCACAGCACCTTAGTCACCCCGTGATGGCGTCGAACGGCGACGCCCGCCTCAGCCCGCGTGCAACAGCCGCGGCTGTCGATACTGTCCGAATTCTCGCGGCGATGGTCCAGTTTCAGACGGATGCCGACGATCGGACGACGGGGAACGGCCACTTCGTTCTCTCCTCGTCTGCCGATTCGATTCTTGACGCACCGCCGCGAAACGGGCGGTACTTCGCAGACCATCTGACATTCCTCGCGAACTACTATCGCAAGGTCTCACAGGGGAAGACGGCCGTCGTCTGGACGTTGGTCGATACTGTGTTTGATATGCCGTCGGTCATGGGGAGGTATGCCCCGGCCAAGGGCGGCGCCAATACTCCTCTCGCAGAGCTTGCGCGCGGTGCGTGGCAGCGCGTCGATTCCTCCGGCAGGGTCCCTGACTTCTCGGCGTACGACTGTTTCGTCCTCTTCCATGCGGGGATCGGCCACGACATCGACATGATCTCCCTCCTCGGGTACGATCCGACGCCGCTCGATATCCCGTCAATCTACATCGGACCCCAGGCCTTCCGCACGCTCCTCGGCGGCGGGATTCCGGTGAACGGAGGATCGTTCACGATCACCAATACGATTGTCATGCCGGAGACGGAGAATAGGACTGTCCCCGGCCTCACCGGCGACTATCTCCTGGAACTGGGAATCAACGGATTGCTCTGTGCGTCGCTCGGCAACCATCTCGGGCTTCCCGATCTGTTTGACACCCAGACCGGAAACTCGGGCATCGGGCGCTTTGGCCTGATGGACGGCCAGGGAATCTTCAGCTTCAGCGGGGCCTTCCCCCCCGAACCGTCGGCCTGGGAAAAGTACTGGCTCGGATGGATCACCCCCATCGTCGTTCCCGCCGGGATGTCCACGCTCTCCCTTCCGGCGGCCGCAATCTCCGATACCGTGTATCGGGTTCCCCTCTCCGATGCGGAGTACTATCTGGTCGAAAACAGAAATAGGGATCCTCTCCGCAACGGACAGCGGATAACCTCGACGTTCAACGGCGTTACGCGCCAACAGGGCTTTGTCCGCGATACGGCCGGGTTTAATGCGTTCGACATCTCAGGGCTCGTTGGCAATATCATCGACGTCGAGGATTTCGACTGGAGTCTCCCGGGAGGTGTCGGCGACGACGGGACGTTCTACGACGGCGGCATCCTCATCTGGCACATCGACGAAAGCGTGATCCAGCGGACCATCGGGCTTGACCAGGTGAACGCAAATCCGGATCGGAGAGGAGTCGATCTTGAAGAGGCCGACGGCTCGCAGGACATCGGCCAGAATTACGGCGCATATACCGCGGGCTCGGGAAGCGAATCCGGGACGGCGCTGGACTTCTGGTTTGCGGGGAACAGCGCACCGGTGTACCGCAATGAATTCTCCGCGACGACCTTTCCGAATACGCGAACGAATCTCGGCGCATTGAGCCATGTGACCATCAGCGGGTTCAGCGGCCGCGGGAGCCGGATGTCGCTGACGATCACGCGCGGCGACATCGTAAGGCCGCAGGCGGGCTACCCGAAACAGGTCGGGGAGGAAATCGACAGGGACATGCTCGCCGTTGGCGATGGGGGGAATCTCGTCGTCGCAACAAGCGGCCTTGCAGAACAGAAGAACACAACAACGAGTTCCGCGTCGCCTTCGCTGAGCGTCGGGGGCAAGATCTATGTGCTTCCCGCGGATTCCGCATCCTCGCGTCCGCCGTTCCATGCAACGGGGCTTGCCGCCCTCGCATCGTCTGCGGGAAGAGGATGGGCCTTTGCTCCTTCTCTCGCCGACCTCTCCGGCAACGGTGTCACCGATGCGGTCGTGTGCGAAAAGGAACAGCAGGGACCGCCGGGCAATATCCTGAAGGCATTCGCCCTCCGGGATGGGAATGCAGACAGTCTGGCCGATCCCCTCTTTGCCGCTCCGATGAACAGGGTGCTTTCAACGCCGGCGGTGATCGGCGATTCGCTGATCGCAGTCGGGTGCGTGGACGGTACGGTCTATTTTCTTGCCTTCACCGGGAATGTGCTCGACAGCCTGTCCGGCATGGTCGCGGGTGCCGGCAGTGTCGTGGGGATCAGCCGGTGGATTCATCCGAATTCATTTGTTGTCGCGTACTCGGACGGAACGCTCCGGATCACCACGAGGGGCAACCGGGGTGGAAGCGCGGGTACGGACATTGTCCGCCGTTTTAGCGGACGTCCCTCGGGACCGGCGGTCACCGCTCTTTTCGGGCCTGATCCTTCGGCGGTCCGACCCCTTACGGCGTTTGTCACGACGGACGGGTTCGTCGAGCTCGTGGATTCAACGCTCTCCGTGCAACAGGGCTTCCCCGTGGCAACGGGGGACAGTGTGGCGTTGGCGCCGGCCGTGGCCGACATCGACGGTGACGGCAGCCGCGACATCGTCGTGTTCGGCAGGACGAAGATCTATGCGCTCAGCCGCGCGGGCGCTTCCCTTGATCATTTTCCGCTTTCCGTGCCGAACACCACGGGATTGCGCACTCCCCTTATCGGGGATGTGGACGGCGACGGAAGGGTGGACATCGTCGGGACGAGCGTGGACGGACTGGCTTTTGCCTATACACGGGACGGGAAGACCGCGCCGGGATTCCCTCTCCCTGTCGGCACGGGCGAGCAGTCTGCCGCGCTTCTTGCCGTTGACGGCTCGATCATCTTTGCCGTCGCGTCCGGAGACGGATCGATTTCGTCGTGGACCACGGGAAGTTATGCCGGCGCAGTCACTTCCGCTCTCCTGCCATGGCCGCAGTATGGCGGAGATGCGCGTCATGGGTCGCTCGACCTGACCTCCGTAGGACCCGGTCGCGCGATCGCGAGCGAGTTCTTTCCGAAGGACCGCGCCTACAACTGGCCCAATCCCGTGTACAACGGCATCACGCACTTCCGGTATTACGTCAATGAGAATGCCTCTGTGACCATCCGGGTTTTCGATATTGCCGGCGACAAAGTGACGGAACTGAACGCCCCGGGGATGGGAGGAATGGACAACGACGTGACATGGAATGTCGGCGGTGTCCAGAGCGGCATCTATTTCGCACGCATCGAAGCGGTGAGCGGAGGGAAGACCGCTGTCGCCATTATTAAAGTGGCCGTGGTCAAATGAGGAGAGTCTTCGTGCGAGCGCTGCGCTCCTGTGTATGGTCGATCGTGGTCTCCTGCTGTGCCGCATTCCCCGCTTCGGCGCAGGAGGATTTCAACCACCCTGAGTTGGAGTGGAAGACGATCGAGACCGAGCACTTCTACGTCCACTACCACGACGGGGCCGAGCGGACGGCGCGCGTCGTCGCAAAGGTCGCAGAGGATGTGTACGAGCCGGTGACGTCGCTCTACGATCACAAGCCGACGCAGAAAGTCAGCTTCGTCATCAAGGATTACGACGATATCTCCAACGGCGCGGCGTATTTCTTCGACAACAAGGTCGAGATCTATGCCCCGAGCATGGATTTCGAATTCCGGGGGACGCACAACTGGCTCCGGAACGTCGTCACGCACGAGTTCACGCATATCGTCCAGATCCAGACTTCGATGAAGTTTGGACGGCGTCTCCCCGCCATCTACCTCCAATGGCTTGGATACGAAGCGGAACGGCGCCCCGATGTCCTCTACGGTTATCCGAACGTCATCGCTTCCTATCCGCTCTCCGGTTTTGTCGTTCCCGTCTGGTTCGCCGAAGGGATCGCGCAATACAACAGGAACGATCTCCGCTACGACTTCTGGGATTCCCATCGCGATATGATTCTCCGCTCCTATGCGCTGGACGGAAAGCTGCTGACGTGGAACCAAATGGGGGTGTTTGGAAAGACAAGCCTCGGGAATGAATCGTCATACAATGCCGGCTTTGCATTTGTCAGCTATATCGCCCACCGCTACGGGGAAGACAAACTCGCCGAGATTTCGCGGAACCTCTCAACGCTCACGGAAGTGACNNATCGACGGCGCAATCGGGCGTGCGGTGGGGAAGAGCGGCGGAGAAGTGTACGATGACTGGAGGAAGGAAATCACGGAGGAATATGCCTCCCGGACCGCAGAGGTGCGTGCGAATCTCCGGGAAGGCCGAATGATGTCGTTCAACCCTCATCCGGAGGACGCGGGGGTCGGCGAATTCCGGGGAGGCGAAGGAATGATCCGCGGAGGCGCCCGGCAATTGCCTGCCGGAGCACACATGGAACCGTGCTGCCGGTTCGACGATTTTACCGGCTTTGCCAACCTCTACCCGACGTTCTCCCCCGACGGAAAGAAACTTGCATACGTCAGCGCGAAACAGGGGGACTATTTCGCCCTCTCCTCTCTCTATGTAAAGGACCTTGCGTCCAATGTGGAAACGCTGGTCTGTCCCCTTGTCCGGACGGCTCCCGCCTGGTCGCCGGATGGGAAGAAGCTGTACTATGCGAAGAGCACGAGGGACAATCCGCACTGGTCGCTGCAGTATGACATTTATGAGTACGACCTGGCGGCGGAGAAAGAGCAGCGCATCACGCACGGCAAACGGGCGTTGACGCCTTCGGTTTCCCCCGATGGGCGGTCGATCGCGTATGTGATCACGGCGGATGGCACATCCAACCTCGCTGTGGCTGCGATCGACGGCTCCGGGGAAAAGGTGATCACCCCGTATGTGAACGGCGAACAGGTGTATAACCCGAAATGGAGTCCGTCGGGCGATCGCATCATCTTCGACTATTCCATCAAAGACGGTCGGGACATCGCAGAGGTGAAGCCCGACGGGAAGGACCTGCGTTTTCTTCTCTCGGGCGACGATGATACGCGTACCGGCGTTTTTACACGCGACGGCGGGACGATCGTCTTCTCGTCCGACCGGTCGGGAATCTTCAACCTCTACTCCCTCACCGTCGCGACCGGGGCCGTCAGGCAGTTGACCAATGTCCTGGGGGGCGCTTTCTATCCGGACGTCAACGCTTCCGGTGACATCGTGTATGCGGCCTACACCTCGGGGGGGTACAAGATCTTCGAACTGCCGCACGGTGCCGACTCGCTGCAGCAGGGTCACGGCTATGCTGCTTCCGCCGCGGGGCCGGGGAATCCTCCCGCCTGCCCCTCGTGGACAGGTGACAGGACGACGCCGCAGTTTGCGTGGTCAACGCTCCGCTCGTACGACGACCGCCAGCTTCCGCCGCTGCAATCCAAGCCCTACAAGAGCATGTTCACCAGCGTAACGTTCGTTCCCTTTCTCCGCGTTGACAACTACAACCCGAAGAACAAGGCGCTCGACGTGATCAAGCCCGGGTTGTATATGTTTTCGAACGATGTGCTCGATAAGACGGGTTTCTTCGCGGGAGCCGCGTTGAACAGGCAATTGGAAAGGGATCTCTTCTTCCAGTTCTTTTATCGCGGCCGTCTCCCGCTGCTCTATGCGATAGGGTTGGAACCGGCGACATCGCTGGAGCTCTATAACGTTACGAGGAAGACGAGCACGCAGCTTTCGCTTCCCGATCGCGACCCGTTCGCGATCGATGTGACGTATGATCTCCTCGAATTCGATCTTGCATTGAATCAGCCCTTTGTGTCGCAGTTTTCCAACGTCGAGTTCCGTTATTCCCACAGCCGGTACACTTCCGCACTGGGGAGTTTCATTAACGCAGCCGACCCCGCCAATCCATTGGTTCCCGCGTCGAGCGACCTCTACCTGATTGCGAACGCCATGACCCTCACGTTCAAGTTGGACGCGATCGTCCCTTCGCGGACAATGGACATCAACCCGGTCGGCCGCCGCGTCACGCTCAAGATCGGACGCGAATTGAACAAGTTCCATAACAGCGCGGAATACACGGTGACCTCGACCGGTCTCGAGCCAGTCTATAGCAATGTCAATTTCACCCGCGTGGAAATGGACTGGAAGGAATACCTCCCCCTCTTCTTCAAGAACCACACTCTCGCTGTGAAGCTCCACGGTGGAACGATTCCGGAGAGATCCGTGGATGAATTCTTTGATTTCTACGCCGGCGGCCTTATCGGCATGCGGGGCTATCCCTTCTATAGTATAGGGGGGAATGAAATGGGGGTGGCAGGACTGGAATACCGATTCCCGCTCTCGAATGACCTGGACTTCCGCGTTCTGCAACTCTCCTTTGACAAGCTGTATGCCTCGGTCTTCGCCGACATGGGGAATGCGTGGACGGCCGAGCGGCCGAAGCCGGCGGAATGGAAAACCGATGCAGGTGCCGAGCTCCGGCTGGAATCCTTCTCTTTCTATTCCTATCCGACGCGGATCTTCTTCAGCGCCGCGTACGGGTTCGACAGGTTCGATCATTTCGTCCCGAGTTCGAACACATCCGTCACGTACGGAAAAGAGTGGCGCTTCTACTTCGGAGTGCTTTTCGGCTTCGATCTTGACTGACTATCGCGAGGTGCAAATATGTCGCGGTCTCTGATGATGGCGTGTGTGTCCCTGGTATTCCTTCTCTCCCCCCTGCGCGCGCAGGAGATCACTTCGCTCGTTCTTTTGCCCCCCCCAACAGCGGGGGAGCTGCGCACGAGCGGCGACGCGCGCATCGACCTTCTCGGGATGCCGGATCTGAACGGGCCCTCCCCAGCCCAGCAGGTTTCTTCGGCTGTCGATGAAGCGGCCCGGCGGAAATCCCCCTGGCTCGCCGCCGGGATGTCCATTCTGGTTCCGGGCGCAGGAGAATTCTATGCCGGCGATTACTGGAAGTCGGCCGCCTTCTTTGCCGTCGATGTCGCTCTCTGGATCTTTGCCTACAATTACGACAAGAAGGGGGACCGGCAAACCGACTTCTTCCAGAACTTTGCCAACCAAAACTGGAGCGTCGTGAAATATGCCCAATATGCCCAGGACAACCTCACCCCCCCGAACGGTCCGTACAACTGGCTGATTCCGAACACCGAAGGGCGCCCGCCGTGGGATCGTGTCAACTGGAGCGAACTCAACAGGATGGAACAGGATATCGGCGGGTATTATTCTCATGTCCTCCCCCCCTATGGACAGCAGCAATACTACGAGCTGATCGGGAAGTACCCGCAGTTTAACCAGGGTTGGGATGACAGCGGGCCGACTTTTAACTACGGCGATCCGCTCACGTCCAACTTTCTCTGGTATGCGGGGCAACGCGGGCTGGCGAACCGGTATTACGAGAAGGCCACGACTTTCGTGACGATCGCGCTCGTGAACCATATCGTCAGCGCTTTTGATGCCGCGTTCAGCGCCGCGTCGTGGAACAAGAAGCTCCAGGCCTCGCTCGATACGCAGGCGGTGCCGACTGCCTGGGGGGGGATGCAGGAGGTACCCGTTGTGAAATTGACGTACGGCTTGTAAGGCGCGGGACGAAAAGTTCCGCGCGCGGATGCTGCGCTGGGGAATCTATTTCGGGATGCGAAGGATGACGAAGACCGCTCCCGCCAGGAAGAGAAGATTGGCCGCCCAGGCCGTCAACAACGGGTCGATGTCGCCATTGTAGCCGAAGACCTGGCTGACTTTCATGAAGATCAGGTAGATAAAGCAGATGAGGAGGGAGATCCCGAGCTGAACGCCGACACCCCCGCGCCGCCGCTGTGAAGCAAAGGGGACGCCGAAGAGGACGACGATCACGCTCGCGAAGGGGAAGGAGATCTTGCTGTGAAAGTCCACGAGCCAGCGGGCCACATCCTGGCCGGCGTTTTCCTGGTTTGCAATGAATTCTTTCAGCGTGTAGTAGTCCATTTCATCGGGCTTCTCCTGCTTCTTGCGGAGATCGCCCGGCTCGAAATGAAGCGTCCCCGCCGGCTGCGTGACAAACTGCTCCAGTCGCTCTTTTCCACCGTCGAACCACCGCCGCGTTCCCGCCCGAAGGATCCATCCGTGAGACGTGGAGTCCCAGAGCATGGTGATGGCGTCCACGCGTTCCACCATGACTGTCGGATCGTCCGGCTTGAAATCCTGGATGCTGACCCGGGACGCGACGTTGCGGGAATCGTCGAAATACCCGATCGAGAGGATGCGGGTCCGGCTGTCCTGGATATAGATGTTCGCCCCCGAGGCGTTGACAATGTCTTTGTGGAGGTACACGCGTTCCAGATTGAACTTCCGCTGATTGGCGCGGGGGACGATCCACCCGTTGAAATAGACGGAGGCGATGCTCACGAGGAGGGCGACGACGACGTAGGGCGCCATAATCCGGTACAGACTGACGCCGCTCGACTTCATGGCGGTCAGTTCATTTTGCGTGGAAAGGCGCGCCGTCACAAAGAGACTTGCCAGGAGCATGGCAACGGGGATGACGAGCTTGATGATCTCGGGGACGAAGTACAGGTAGTAGAGCAGGATGACGTCCCACGTCGCCTGCCGGTCGATGAAATCGTCCAACTTCTCCATGACGTCGATGACGATGAAGACGAGCAGGACGGCAAAGAGCGAGAAAAGCGCCGTAACGAGAAACTGACGGATGATGTAACGGTCGAAGAGTTTCACGGTTGTTCCTCCTCCGGTTCCGCCCAGGACCGGAAGCGGGCGCGCAGCCGCGCAGGAGCAAGATGTTGCAGGAAACTCCAGTTGATTACCACGGTTTCGCGCGCGATGCGGATGGTCAGGATAATTCCCATAGCGCCGATGATGGCGTTGGCCGCCCACATGCCGACGAAGGGTGACACGATGTCGCGGTCGGCAAGTTTCTCCCCGCCGATGAGGCAGGCATAGTAGAGGACGAAGAACCCGAGACTCAGCGTGGCGGCGGTGCCGAACCCGCCGCGACGGGCCATGATTCCGAGAGGCACGCCGATCAGGACAAAAACAAGACAGGCGACGGGGATCGAGTATTTCTTGTGGACCTCGACCATGAATTGGTCGATCTGCCGGTCGAGGCCTTCGATGCGGAAGGTTTCATTGGCGATCATGCTGCTGAAGGCGCTCGCGCCCGCAAGATTTGACATCGCGGAGCGCTCGGCGAATGCGTAGTTGGCCAGGACGGCGCTGTCGGCGTCTTCTCCCGTCCGGCGAAGGGCGTCGTTCCGCGTGATGGTCGCGAAGCGGCTGACGAGGGAATCACGGGCGTGGTCGAGACTGTCGACGATCTTCAGCATGGCGGGCGCCCCGAGCTCCCTGTCGCCGCGCTGAAAGGCGGATTCGGAAGAGCGCGTGAAATCGAATCCCTCCACATCCATCGCGATGCGATGGGTCTGGAAACGGACCTTGCGATATCCGGTCATCCGCTGGAGGTCAAGCTGGTGGATCTCTCCCTGCTGAAGGTCCATTACCAGCTTCCGGAAATCGGGGGAAAAGGAAATCGTGCCGCGTTCGGCGGTGATGACGACGTTGAGAGTGGGATTGGTGTAATCGAAAAGGGTGACCCCCTCAAGATCGTTCGTCTTTTCGAAAGTCTTCCGGACCAGGATGCTGTAGCCGGGGATATCCTGTGAGAAGATGCCGTTGCGGAGGTTGATCGTGGGCTTCTTCCGCTTGATGTCGATGCTGAGCGTCCGCAACCGGTGGTTGGCCTCGGGGAGAACGTAATTATTGAAGACAATGAGAAGCGCGCCGATGATCGCGGCCGTGACAAGCACCGGCGCCATCATCCGATAGGTGCTCATGCCGCTTGCCTTCATCGCCGTCGTTTCGTTCCGCGACGAGAGGTCGCCGAAGGCCATGAGTGTGGCGACCAGGACCGACATCGGGATTGCCAGGACCAGCATCCATGCGAGGCTCAACGTGATGAGCTCGACAATGACCCAGGCCGTGAGCCCCTTGCCGACGAGCTGATCGATGAATTTCATGATGAACTGGAGCAGGAAGATGAACATCAGCGTGACCACGGAAAAGAGGAACGGCCCGGCGTGGGCACGCAGGATATAGCGCTCAAACAGGTAATCTCGTGGGAGGAAATGTCGCATAGAGAACGTAATATACCGCGCAGCGACGAGTATTCCAACCCGCTTGTCTTGCAATTGGCAGGGCTTTTGGGTACGTTTTAGCGAACTCCGCATCAAACAAGGAGCCCATTATCGATCGAGTTCGATACTGATTGGGGAGCGATGGATCTGCGAGGGTGCGCTCCCGAGGGTGCCGGTCTGTTCACGATGGAGGTTTTCCGGCGCTGATTGCAGTCTCCTGCACGTTTTCGGCAGGCGTCCCTCGGTGCGGTTCTGCGGGTCTTCGATGCCGCAGACCGGTGAGAATGAATGGGAATCGACGTGGGCTCCGTGCACCTCCAGCGCACATCTCTGTACATTTTCCGTTTCCTGAACACCGCGTCGGCGGCAGCCATGTTCTGCGGGGTCGCCGCTGCCCTCACGGTGCCGGGTCTCGTTGCCGGCTCGGGCAACCCGGATCCCCTTGCTCCCCGCGATGAAGCAACGCCATTCTTTTCTCCTGCCGATTCCACCACCGCCGGCCGCAGCCTGGGCACGTCTCCCGACTCTCTGCGTATGCCGGGAGGAATTATCCCGCGAACGCACGCCGACTCGCTTGCTGCTCGAAGAGACTCCACCGGGCTCGACTCCCTCGGACGCCGAAAGTTCGTCATCAGCGACTCGACCTACGTGGTATGCACCGACTCGAGCGCACGGCTTCGCTATTTCAATTTTGAACGGCACGACGATTATACCGTTCCGATGTTCCAGGGCCGCCCCTATCCTCTCCGCGCCGCTCGCCGCTCGAATATGTACCGCCGCGGCGTCATTATCGATTCCACGGGGGAGAACGTCTCGCTCACGGAGACCGTCGACGGGGTCAATATGAAAGCGCCGGTGACGATGTCGCTGAAGGAGTACGTGGATGCCCGGCAGCGGTACGAACTGCACAAGATCTTCGCGGATGAGGCCCGCAGGCCGCAGGCACTCCTCCAGAAGAACGACCTCGGCGAACTGCTCGGCAACATCACGAAGATCAGTATCCCCGTCCCGCCGAATCCGCTCTTCAGCATCTTCGGGAAAAACGAGATTAATCTGACCATCGGCGGCGCAGTCGATATCAAGGCCGGGTTCAGCAATATCAAATCCGACCAGACGACTCTCTCCAGCGTCGATCAAAGCCGCAACGAACCCGACTTCAGCCAGGAAGTGCAGGTGAACGTCAACGGCACGATCGGCGACAAGCTGAACATCATGGCCGACTGGAACACGCGCCGCACCTTCGAATACGAAAACCAGCTCAAGATCAAGTACACCGGGTACGACGACGAGATCGTGCAGAGCGTGGAGGCGGGCAACGTATCGTTGCAGGGGCCGTCCTTGATCGGGAGCAGCCAGGCGCTCTTCGGCATTAAGGCAAAGATACAGACCGGACCCCTCACGCTGACGACGGTCGCTTCGCAAAAGAAGGGGCAAATCAAGGAGGTCCAGGTCTCCGGCGGCGCGCAGGAACATGCCTTCGAGATGAGGGCGTTCGAGTATGCGACGAATCACTTCTTCGTCGATACCACCTATGCTCTTCCTCTGAATGGTAGTCCCAGTGTTTACGAGGACTACTACCAGAATGAACCGGCGCATGTTCGTTCAGATATGCAGATCCTGGAGGCAGAGGTGTGGGTCCAGCGCCAGGGGAGCATTCCCGATCCGAACGAACGCCCCGGCATCGGCTACATCGAACTTCCCGCCCGCGGCAGCGGGTACGATGAGAGCAGGCGGGGCGTCGCAGACGTCGACGGGCAGATCGAATCGGGTCAGTTCGTCCGCCTGGATCCGACTCAATATGAGCTTGAAGGGGATGGCTTCATCGGCGTCGTGGCGCTGAACACAAACGTGAACGACCAGTATAACATCGCGATCGCCTACCGAACGTCCACGGCGCAGTTCGGCGAGCTGACGCGTAATGTCGGGAATGACAGCACCGCAAGGAGCACGCGGCTGATCCTGAAGATGCTGAAGCCGCGAAACCTCCTCTCCGTCGGTCCGACGTACAAGAAAGCGTGGAGTCTGCTCCTCAAGAACATCTATCCCTTGTCGGGGGTGGGGCGCAACCTGAAGCAGGCGGGATTTTCAATGAATATCCTCCGTCGCATTCCGGGATCGGAGGATCAGAACAGCATCCTGAATGAGCCCCTCCTCCGCGTGATGGGCGTGGACAAGCGAACGGCCGATGGCAGCGCCGCCCCCGACGGCGATGGTCTGTTCGATTTCGTTTCGGGACGGACCGTCAACCTGTCGCGCGCCGAGATCATTCTTCCCTATCTCCGCCCATTCGACAAAGGGATTAAGGCGTACTTTGCGTCGCGGAACCTGCCGGTGCCCGATTCCACCTATTTGTACAGCGAGATCTACGATACGACGCAGACATTTGCACAACAGAGCGAGCGGAACCGGTACGTCTTTTCGGGAAAAGCCACAGGCGAAGCGTCGAACCAGTACTCCATTGGTTTTAACGTCGTTGAGGGAAGCGTCCAGGTTTCACTCGACGGACGGGCGCTGACGTTGAATGTCGATTATACCGTCGATTACATCGTCGGCCAGGTCGTCATCAAGAANNTGAGCGACAAGGTGCGTTTAGGCGAAGAACCGAACAGCAATACCATCTTCGGTGTCGACGGCACGACAACCGTGAATCTCCCGTTCCTGACGCGCGCCCTCGACGCCCTTCCCGTTCTGAACACGCGCGAACCCTCTTCCCTCCGGATCAGCGGGGAGGCGGCGTACATGCTTCCCGATCCGAACACGAAGAAGAGCACGATCCCGAGCGATGGGGGGGCAGGCGTTGCGTACATCGACGACTTTGAAGGGGCGCGGCGCACCGTTCCTGTCGGTGTGTCGATGGGGATGTGGACAATAGGAGGTCCGCCGGAGGATTCCGTTGCCAATTCGGAGTGGGGAGAGTCGGATTCGGTCAAGATGCTCTCGAAGGGAAAGGTGATCTGGTACAACCGCCTCCCCACGGACGTGCAACTCACCGATGTGTGGCCGAACAAGCAGCCGGGGAACAACAACACAACGACGGTGATGAACCTGTACTACTTCCCGACTCAACGGGGATCGTTTAATTACGCCAGCCCCCAGGCTCTTTCATCGACATTGACGCCGGTGCGCAACTGGGGTTCGGTGATGAAACCGCTCTCGATCTCGGCCGTCAACCTGCTGAAAGAAAACGTCGATTTCATCGAACTCTGGATGCTCGTCGAAAAGGCCCCGCCGAACGGAAAAATGATCATCGACCTCGGCGCAATCAGCGAGGACGTGATCCCCAACAATGCCCTCAATTCGGAGGACTTGGTGCTGAGTTCCAGTCCGAACGGCGTTCTGCAGGAGGGGGAGGACATCGGGCTGGATATGATGAGCGATGCGCAGGAACAGGCAAGGTACCCCGACCTCGGGCCCGATCCGAGCGGGGACGACTATTCATACTCCAACACGAATGTCGGCTCGTACCTCGATTTTCTGCACATCAACGGGACGGAAAACAACAAGGATGGACCGAGCGGCCGGGTACCGGACACGGAGGATATCAATGCCAACGGTTACCTCGACAAGGCAAATTCCTACTTTCAGTACATATTGTCGCTCGATACGGTCGCAGCCCGGAATCCCCGCATCGTCGGGGGGGGCGATCCGAGGGGGAAGCACTACTATCAGTTTCGCATCCCGATCCGGGAATTCACCAGCGTCGTCGGCTCCCCCAGCTTCGAAAACGTCGGGTTCATTCGTGTGACGTTCATGAACACGGACACGACGTTCGTCCGGATCGCCGATTTCAATCTCGTGGGAAGCCAGTGGCAGAAACTGACGGCCGACCCGAAGGATGCCTCCTTTAGCGTAACGACCGTGGGCATCGAAGAGAATCCCAGTTATGTGTCCCCTCCAGGCGTGCAGCGGGAACGGGACCTGACGCAGCCGGACCAGAACATCCTGGCCAATGAACAATCGCTCGTCATGCAACTGAACAACGTCCCCGATGGCGAATCGCGGCAGGCGGTGAAATACTACACGTACAAGTCGTTGGACGTGTTCGACTACCGGACGATGAAAATGTACGTTCACGGGGACGACAAGTTCAAGTACATCGACACATCGGATTACGATGCCGAGGTATTCTTCCGGTTCGGCGCAGACAGCTTGAATTTCTATGAATACCGGGCTCCTCTCCGGCCCGGATGGGATCCTCTGAATGATATCACCATTCAGTTCTCTGCTCTCACGGCGATCAAACAGGCCCGCGATTCGACGACGGCGTTGTCCAAACCGACCCCTGTCCCCGGCGGTCCGCCGCATTCGTTCTTCCGTGTGCTGGGCAACCCCTCGCTGACGCAGATCGCATACCTGGCCATCGGCGTGGAAAACCCCGTGGGGAAGGGGACGTCAAATCCCCTGCAGGGGGAGGTCTGGTTCGATGAACTGCGTCTTATCTCTCCCGATGACACCCCCGGGTGGGCGTATCGGTTCGACACGCAGTTGAAGCTGGCCGACTTTGCCACCGTGGCGGCGAACTATTCCCGCATCGATCCGGCGTTCCACTCGCTGGAGAGCAGGTTCGGTTCACGCCAGCTCTCAACGAGCTGGGGATTGAACGCCACCGTGTCGCTGGACAAACTTCTTCCTGATACGTGGGCGGGATCAACGATGCCGGTCTCCTATACCCACAGCGAGTCGAACGAGAAGCCGAAGTACCTGGCGAATTCCGACATCGATGTCAACCAGGCGGCGTCGCAGCTCCGTGAGAAGATCCTGCAGGACGGGGGGACAGCCGCGGCGGCGCAAACGGCGGCGGATTCGATCGTGACGGCTTCCCAAACGCACCAGGTCACGGACACCTACGCCGCGCCGACGTTCAGGATCGCTTTCCCCTCGCAGGCGTGGTACATCCGCGATACGTTTAACAAGCTGAGTTTCGGATTTACCTACACGAAATCAAAGATGGAAAGTCCTTCGGTTGTCCAGAGCGTGGCCTGGTCATGGAACGCGCATATGGGATATGCCGTGACGCTTCCCCCCGATTACTACATATCGCCGTTCAAACATCTCTTCGACGGGGTATGGTTCCTCGACGAGTACAAGAATTTCAGGCTGTTCTTCCCGCTGACAGGTTTCAATTGGTCGGTCAACGCCACCCGCACCCGAAGCACATCGTTGCAGCGTGTCGACGGCGCAACGGACATCATCTCCCGCCAGTTCAGCGCAACGCGCGGGATGGGATTCGGGTGGAAACTGACGGAAGGGGGGATCCTGAACCTCTCCGGCGACTATTCCGTGAGCGTCAATTCCAGTCTCCTCGACATGGAGCTCGATGCGAACGACCAGCAGCGCTCGTTCTCGAGCATCCTGCGTGACATTTTCTTCCATGACCACCTCATTAATTTCGGGAAGGATACGCAATACGGACAAAAGAACACCTTCAATACAAAACCGAATATTCCGAACATCTTTAACATCAAGAAGTATATTGATCTTACGTTCACGTACGGCGTCGACTATTCCTGGCAGAATTCCCTGACTCAGGGGGATGCCGGGAAACAGGCCGGCTTCAGCAATTCTGTCTCGTTCCAGTTCAATTTCAAACTGAAGCAGCTCTTTGATCCTCTCTTCAGCGACAAGCCGTCCTTCCCCATGAACTCCATGAACGCCATGAATGGCGGACGGGGGCGGCGGGGAGGACCCGAGCCCGGCTCGCCTCCGATCACGAACCCCGGTGCACCCCCGATTACGAACCCCGGTGCGCCCCCGATCACGAACCCGGGTGCGCCCCCGATTGCAACGCCCGCGGCTGCATCTCCGGACACGACCCTGACGGCGCGCGATACCACGGGCGGCAAGGGGATGGAGAAGACGATGCAACAGTTGAAAAATCTGGCCCGCATCTTCATCAAGATTCCCCTTCTGGACTATGATAACATCAATGTCTCCTTTACGCAGTCGAACTCTGCACAGAACAGCGGCGTTGTCGGCGGAACGGGCTTCGTGAACTTCTGGGGACGCATGCCGTTTTTCCAGAGTTCCCTGCCGGAAAACGGTCCCTCGGCTCTCTACCAGCTTGGTCTGATTTCTGATCCTTCCGGGCGGTTGACGGATTTTGGTCCGCGCTCGAAGTTTCCGTTCTTCGGCTGGGATGTCGAGCCGGGCATTCGCGCCAAAGGACTCACGCTCATCAACACGTACCGGGAGCAGAACCGGCTCGCACTCAAGACCACGCGGGATCTGTGGGAAGGAGCGCACCTGGACCTGAACTGGAGCGTCGGATGGTCGTACACGAGGTCGCAGAACGTGCAGACCGACTCGATAACGGGGGCGCCCACGATCATCAGCCAGTCGACGTCGGGGAATATCGACCGGTCATTCCTCACGTTCCCTGACTTTCTCTTCTTCAGCATCTTTAAAACGAGTCTGAAGCAGGTGAGCAAGGAGTATGCGGACCTGAAGAGCAACGGCGATTCATCGATGTCCGATGCGGCAAAGCTCAATCAGGCGTTCGAGCACGGCTTTGAGGCCTTTCCGATTCTCCGGAAAGTGTTCGGCCAGTTCCTTCCCCGCGTGAACTGGAGTCTCCGATGGGACGGGCTCGAGAAAATACCCATGTTCACCAAGTTTGTCAGCCGGCTCTCGCTGGATCATTCCTACACGTCCAACTACACGCGGCAGTACGAGAACAGCCCCGGGAGCGGAGGAGAGATAACGGATGCCCAGCGGGTTGCCTATGGGTTCGCGCCCCTCGTGGGCCTGAACTGCACATTCAAGGAATTACTCAAGGGAAATTTCGGGGCGAACATCAAGTACAATACGAACACGGCGTACGATCTTGCCACCTCTTCACAAAATATCGTGGAAACGCTGGCGCAGGAAGTGTCGGTGACGGCATCCTATTCGCGGAAGGGGTTCGAGATTCCCTTCTTCGGCCTGTCGCTCAATAACGATATCGATATCAGCATGTCGTACTCCGTCACGAAGAACTCCAAGAAGACCTACGATGTTTCCACGCTGGATGTCAATCCGGTGGGCGTTCCCATCGAAGGATCGACGAGAACGGTTATGGAACCGCGCATCAAATACGTCCTCAGCGCACGCGTGACGGCCTCGGTGTACTACCGCTATACGAAGATCGCCCCGGATGATGCCGGCTCCCTGATTACGGGGAGTACGACGAATGAAGCGGGACTGGATCTTCACATTGCCATCCAATAAGGCGCCTGCGTGTTCTGACGTTTGCATCTCGGCGGCCGAATCATTATTCTGATGCTACTTGAAGAAGGGGGATGCCACCGCGTGGAAGAAACGAAGGGAAAAATTCTCTGGATCGACGACGAAATCGAGCTGCTGCGTCCCCATGTTCGCTTCCTTGAGGAACGGGGATACGACGTTGCCACGGCGACCAACGGCGAAGATGCGGTTGCGATGGTCAAAGAGGCGGAATTCGATCTCGTTTTTCTTGATGAGATGATGTCGGGCATGGGCGGACTGGAGACGCTTGCCGGGATCAAGGAACTGAGGCCGAACACGCCGGTGGTGATGATCACCAAGAACGAGGAGGAATCGCTGATGGAGGATGCCATCGGCCAGAAGATCAGCGATTACCTCACGAAGCCCGTCAATCCGAGCCAGATCCTGATGGCCTGCAAGAAATTCCTGGAGGGACGGAAGATCACGGGCGCTGCGGTGTCCAAGGATTACATCCAGGAATTCAATGCCATCTCCGGGGCGTTGATGGATGATCTCTCGTATGAACGGTGGACCGATATCTACACGCGGCTCGTCGGGTGGGGAATGGAGCTTGACGAACATCCGGAGCTTGGCCTGAAACAGACGCTGCTCGACCAGACGCGGGAATGCAATCTTGCGTTCGGCAAGTTCGTGGAGAAAAAATACCGCGACTGGGTGGAGACAAGCGCCGGCCGGCCCGCGCTCTCCGTGGATGTCGTCGACCGCTACGTCATTCCCGAATTGCAGCAGGGGAAGTCGGTCTTCTTCTTCGTCATCGACTGTCTCCGCCTCGACCAATGGCTGATCATGGAGAAGCTCCTTTCGGAATATTTTTCCATCTCGAAACAGTACTATTATAGTATCCTCCCGACTGCAACGCCCTATTCGCGGAATGCGATCTTCAGCGCGTCGTTCCCATCCGATCTCGAATTGCGTTTCCCCGAGTTGTGGGAAAAGAGCGAGGACGATGAGAACAGCAGGAACCGCTACGAGCGGCAGTTCCTTGACAAGCTCCTGGAGCGGCGAAAGATCGTCCTCAAGCCGGAACCGAAGTACATCAAGATTCTCGACGCCGAATTCGGCCGGAGCGTCGAAAACACCATTGCATCGTACGCGAACGCCCGGCTGACCTCCATCGTGGTCAATTTCGTCGACATGCTGGCCCATGGCCGGTCGGATTCGTCGCTGCTCAAGGAGATCGCCCCGGATGAGTCGGCGTACCGGTCGCTGACCAGGTCCTGGTTTCTCCATTCGTCCCTCTTCGGGATGTTCAAAACTCTCGCCCGCATGCCGAATGTCACCATCATCCTGACGACCGACCACGGGAGCATCCGGAGTCTCCGCGGATCGAAAGTGCTGGGGGACCGTGAAGCTTCCACCAACCTGCGGTACAAATACGGCCGGAACCTGAAATGTGAAGAGAAGGCGGCAATGTTCGTGAAGAACCCGCTTGAGTTCAAACTGCCGAAGCGAGGCGTTGCGACGAACTATATCGTGGCGAAAGAAGACTACTATTTCGTGTACCCGACGGATTATCACAAGTACCTCAATCAGTACCGTGACAGCTTCCAGCATGGCGGGGCCTCCATGGAGGAGATGATTCTTCCCGTGGTACGCATGGAGCCGCGCGGGTGAATCGCCGGGTGACTCGATCGCCGGAGGAGACGGAGGCGGTGGGGGCGGCGTTTGCGGCCCTCCTCCATCCGGGTGACGTGGTGGCCCTGGCAGGCACCCTGGGAAGCGGCAAGACGCGGTTTATCGCAGGCGTCTGCCGGGGGCTCGGCGTGACGGCGCACGTGACCAGTCCGACCTTTACGCTGATCAACGAATATCCCGCCCCGTTCGGCGTGGTCGCCCACATCGATATGTACCGTATCGCCCGCCGATCGGAAGTGGCGGAGATCGGCATCGAGGAATACTTTTCCTCCCGCTGCATCTGCCTCATCGAGTGGGCCGACGTGATTCTCGATCTGCTCCCTCCCGCGCACTATCGCGTCACAATGGCGCACGGTCCCGGCGAAGGGGAGCGGGAGATCGCGATCTCGGGCAGGCAGGAGGCCGGGGCGTGACGGTCCTGGGAATCGAAACAGCGACGGCGGTCTGCGGGGCTGCGCTCGTGCGGGATGGCGTTATCGCCGCCGAACAATCGCTGGAAGAGAAGAACGTCCACGCCGAACGCCTCCTGGGCCTCATCGACAGGGTGCTCGTCGATGGCGACCCCCGCCAGGGGAAGGCCGATCCGCTCCGATCGCTGGAGGGGATTGCCGTCTCGGTCGGACCCGGATCATTCACGGGGCTCCGCATCGGGTTGAGCGTCGCAAAGGGGCTTGCGTTTGCCCGGGAGCTGCCTCTGGTGGGAGTCCCGACACTCGTTGCCCTCGCTCGTCATGCGGCGGCGACCGATCCCCCCGCGGCGGGTGAATGGATTCTCGCCGCGCTCGATGCACGACGGGACGAAGTCTATTATCAGATCTTCGATTACTCCGGGAGTCCGCTCCGGGATGCGGGGGACTGTGACGTGGTGGCGTTGTGCAGCGAGATCGGAGACCATCCGCTGCTGGTCACCGGCGATGGAGCGATGAAGGTGATCAACGGCGGAAGCGGCGGCGGACACCGCATGCGCCTGGCGTCCCCCCCGGCGCTTCTGTGCAGCGCCGCCGGCGTTGCCCGGCTTGGCGAAGAAATGCTGCGGGAGGGGCACCGGGACGATCCCGTGACGCTGGAGCCGCTCTATATCAAGGAGTTCTTCCTCAAGAAACGGTAACAAGGGACGGGAAACCGCCATGGCATGGTTCAAACGATCGAAAGAGAATATTGCTTCCGAGACCCAGAAGAAGGAAGTCCCCGACGGTCTCTGGACGAAATGCGAGCAATGCGGCGAAATTATCCACCGGACGGAGCTGGAGAAGAGCCAGTTCACCTGCGCGAAATGCGGGGCGCACTTCCGTATCGGGAGCAAGGAATATGTCGGGATCATCCTTGATGAGGGCTCCTTCAAGGAATATGACCGGAGGATGCGATCCGGAGACCCGCTCAAGTTTGTGGACACGAAGCGGTACCGGGACAGGGTCTCCGAGGCCATGAAGAAATCGAAGCTTCACGATGCGGTCTGCTGGGGGACGGGGACCATCGAGAAGCAGCCGATCGTTCTCGCGGCAATGGACTTCTCGTTCATCGGCGGCAGCATGGGCTCGGTTGTGGGAGAAAAGATCGGCCGCGCGATCGACAAGGCGTTCAAGACAAAGACAACTCTCCTCATCATTTCGTCGAGCGGGGGGGCGCGCATGATGGAAGGCGCGCTGTCGCTCATGCAGATGGCAAAGACGAGCGCCAAGCTTGCCCGGCTTGCGGAAGCCGGGGTGGGCTTTGTCTCATTGCTGACCGACCCGACGACGGGAGGGGTTACCGCGAGCTACGCGATGCTGGGGGATGTGATCATCGCGGAGCCCGGGGCGCTGATCGGCTTTGCAGGACCCCGGGTCATCAAACAGACCATCGGCAAGGATCTCCCGCCGGGGTTCCAGCGTTCGGAATTCCTTCTGGAACACGGTTTCGTCGACATGATCGTCCACCGCAAGGATCTCCACGCCGAAATTTCCCGGCTTGTACGTTATTTCTCCACTCGATCCCCCGGCTCACATCGATGAACATCGTCAGTGATCCACGCGTGATGCAACGCGAAGCGGAAAAGCTCCGCCTCGCCGGAAAACGACTCGCCGTGGTCCCGACCATGGGGGCGCTGCACGAGGGACATTGCACGCTTCTTCGCGAAGCGCGAAAGCACGCCGACTGCGTGATCGTCACGGTCTTTGTCAATCCGGCCCAGTTCGGAGAAGGAGAGGATTTCGCCCGGTACCCGCGCGATCTTCCCGCCGACACCGCCAGGGCCGCGGAGGCCGGGGCCGACCTGCTCTTCTCCCCCGATGCGGCAGCCATGTACGGCGACGGATACCAGACGTTTGTCACGGTGGAACAGGTTGCGAAGCCGCTCGAAGGCGCGCTCCGGCCGATCCATTTTCGCGGCGTCGCCACGGTCGTTGCGAAGCTCTTTCATCTCACGAAACCGCATGTGGCGGTCTTCGGACAGAAAGACGCCCAGCAGGTGGTCGTGATCTCCAGGATGGTGAAAGACCTGGATTTCGACTGCGAACTGATCATCGTCCCGACGGTGCGGGAATCGGACGGGCTCGCCAGGAGCTCCCGCAATGTCTACCTGACACCGGCACAGCGAAAGGAGGCGCCGGTTCTGTATGCCTCCCTCAAGGGGGCGGCGGATGCCGTGGCGAATGGGGAACGTTCGGCGGCGCCGTTGACGGCCGCCATCCGCGCAGCGATCACCTCCCGGACATCGGGAACGATCGATTATGTCTCCGTGGCCGACGGTGATACCCTCAGGGAACTTGCCGCGCTGGAGCATGGGCAGCACATTCTTGTGTCGCTGGCGGTGAAGTTTGGCACAACCCGGCTGATCGACAACATACCTTTGACAGTGGCATGAGCCTGCAGGACGATCGACTTGCCGTCGTGATCATGGCCGCGGGAAAAGGGACGCGGATGAATAATCCCTCGATGGCAAAGGTGATGTATGAAATCAACGGCCGGCCGCTGGTGGAATGGGTGGTTGACCTTGCGCGGCGCCTCCAGGCATCGCGGACCGTCGTGGTGGTTGGATGGCGGAAGGAATCCGTTATCGCACACCTCGCGCGCGTATCCCCTTCTGCCGTCTGCGTCACACAGGATCCCCAGCTTGGAACCGGACATGCCGTGATGCAGGCAGAGCCGGTTCTGCAAGGATTCACGGGGGATGTGCTCGTCCTCTCGGGCGATGTGCCGCTGCTCACCGAACAGACAACGAGGGAGCTGATCGCGAGCCACAGAGAAAAGCGCGTTGCCGCGACCGTGCTGACCGCCATCCCCGAAGACGCTACGGGGTACGGGAGGGTGCTCCGCGACAGGGAAGGGAATGTGACGGCGATCGTCGAACACAAGGACGCCACGGAGGAGCAGAGGAAAGTCCGGGAAATCAATTCGGGAATCTACGCTTTTCAGGCGGCGAATCTGTTCGAAGGCCTCCACGAGATTACGCCCAACAACGCCCAGAAAGAGTATTATCTCACCGATGTCTTTGAGGTTTTTTGGAGGAGGAAGATGAGCGTAGCGGCAGTGACGGCCCGCGATCCGGTCGAAATCGGGGGGATCAATACTCCGGAGCAACTTGAGGAGGCGCGCCGGTTGCTCGCCGGCAGGGAAAGTTGACAATAAGCCCCGATTTCCTTATTTTTCCCTTGGTTGGTGAGAGGAGCGTGTCATGAAGACGTTCGTGGCTTGCATCGTGGTGGCCCTGCTGGTGATGTCCCGTACCTGCGCTTGGGCCCAGTTCAAAGGACAGGTGGAGCGGGAAGCCGAATCTTCGGGCGGCATCATCACCCAGCCGTCGTCACTGTTCCTGGGATGGTTTGACCCCGACAAGTTCTCCATGCACCATGCAGTGGATATCTCGTACATGTCGCTGGGCGGACAGGGTATGGCTCTCAGCACGTACACCAATAGCATGATGTACCGGTTTGCCGATAATTTCAACGTGCAGACGGATATCAGCATGAGCTATTCCCCGACGAAGTCGCTGACGTCCTTCAACGGGAAGGGAAATTCCGACCTGAGCGGCGTGTATCTCAGCCGCGCGGAATTGAACTACCGTCCGTGGAATAACGTGCTGCTCGAAGTGCAGTACCGCCAGATGCCCTTCGGCTCTTATGCGATGTCCCCTTTCAACTCATTCTGGTTCAGGGAGAACGGATTCTGAAGAGACCTCTTTCTCGACTGCTTTCCATAGCGGGGGTTGTGCGGATTCCTCACAGCCGGGTTGGATCTTCCGTGTTCCACGGAAGAGCACCCGGCTCTTTCGTTCTCGTGCAGGATTCATGACGATCTCCCGCGACACGTCTCATCCTGTTCGCACCTCCGCCCCTGCGCGGAACGATCCACGCTCCACGATCTTGAACATCCTTATCGCCGCCCTCGCGCTTCTGGTGCTCGTTCTCGCATCATCGTTCGTTCTGCGGACGTTTGTGCGTCCCCCGGTCCAGGCGACGCGCGCCGGGTCGGCGCCGGGAGGCACGATCCAGCTCGACGTGCTCAACGGCTGCGGCGCCTCCGGTGCGGCAACAAGCGTGACCGGTTTCCTTCGCGCGCGCGGATTCGATGTCGTCGAGATGAGAAACTACAAAAGATTCGATGTCCTGGAATCGCTGGTCATCGACAGGACAGGGAGCACGGCGAATGCGGAACGGGTTGCCTATGCCCTGGGAATTGAGAAGAAGAACATTGTGCAACAGATCAACGAGGATTATTTCGTGGATGTCTCGGTCGTTCTTGGCCGGGATTATCCGTCACTGAAACCATCACATGAGGGACGCACACGGTGAAATCACCGGTACTGGCAAGAGCAGTTGCCCGGCTTACTCTGACCAAGAAGGCGGGTGATGTGGTTATCATGGATCTCCGCGGGCTCACGAGCATGGCCGACTTTTTCGTGCTCTGCTCTGCGGAGTCCGACGTCCAAATCCGGGCGATTATGGACGCGGTGGAGGGAGGGATGGAGGAAAAGGGAGTGAACGCGTGGCACAGGGAATCGGGAAGCCCCCACTGGGTCCTCCTGGATTATGTCGATGTTGTGCTGCACATTTTTCACACGAGCACGCGGACATTCTACAACCTGGAGAAACTCTGGGGCGATGCGAAGGCGGTGCGGGTCAATGACGATGCCCCCGTGCGAAAACCGCGAACCACAAAGCCGAAACGCTCCACGGCGCGGCCGGCAACAAGAAAGAGGGTCAAGGCGTCATGAAACAGTATCTCCGGGAGCGGGTGGTTGCCGCGTTCCGCGATATCGGCATCGATCCGGCGTCCCCCGTGTCGTTCGAAACGCCGCGCCAGGAAGGGCATGGCGACCTGACGACGAACGCGGCGATGGTGGCCGCGAGGAAGGCAGGGAAGAACCCCCGGGAACTGGCGGCAGCTCTCGTCGCCGGGCTGCACCTTGATCCGTCGCTCGTTGCTTCAACGGAGGTCGCCGGTCCTGGTTTCATCAACTTCACGTTTGCTGCAACGTATTATCTGGAACAACTGCGCGCGCTGATCCTTGCCGGCGCCGCATACGGCAGATCGGATATCGGGAAAGGAAAGAAAGTCCAGGTGGAATTCGTCAGTGCCAACCCCACGGGACCGCTGACCGTGGGACACGGCCGCGGCGCCGTCTACGGCGATACGGTGGCGAAGATGCTTGAGTGGACGGGGCACGCTGTCGAGCGGGAGTACTACTTCAACAATGCGGGGCGGCAGATGAGGGTCCTGGGGGATTCCGTCCGGCTCCGCTACCTGGAACTTCTGGGGGGCACCGAGCCCTTCCCCGACGACCACTATCAGGGCGAGTATATCAAAGACATCGCCCGGCATCTGTTGGAGGCAGCGGGTGAATCGCTCAGGGAGGAACCGGCCGAGGGGAGGTTTAAGGAACAGGCGGAAACGGAAATCTTTGCGGACATCCGGAAGACCCTGAAATCCCTCGATATTGAGTTTCAATCGTTTTACAATGAGAACTGGCTGTACGAACGCGGAATGGTGGATGACGTCGTCCGCTGCCTCCGCGAAAAAGGATTGGTGTACGAACAGGACGGCGCCGTCTGGCTGAAGACGTCCGCGCTGGGAGGAGAGAAGGACAAGGTCATCATCAAGAGCACCGGGGAGCCGACGTACCGGCTTCCCGATATCGCGTACCACCGGGAGAAGTTCAGGCGGGGATTCGATCTGATGATCGATATCTTTGGCGCAGACCACGTCGCGACGTATCCGGACGTGCTTGCGGCGCTCAAAGCGCTTGAGTTCGATACGCGGCGCGTCACCGTGCTCATCCACCAGTTCGTGACGATTACGCAGGGGGGGGAAGTGGTGAAAATGTCGACCCGCAAAGCCAACTTCATCACGCTCGATGAACTTATCGATGAAGTCGGGGCCGACGTCGTCCGGTATTTTTTCCTGATGCGAACGATCTCGAGCCACCTGAACTTCGATCTCGGTCTTGCGAAGCAACAGTCCGATGAAAACCCGGTCTACTACCTGCAATATGCGCATGCGAGGATTTGCAGCATCCTGCGCTATGCCGGAGGAGAACCGGGGCCGGATGCGGGGGGGGACTTCGATGTGTCGCTTCTGCGGAACGAGGCGGAGATCGACCTGATCAAGACGCTGCTTGTCTTTCCGGAGATGGTGGAATCCTGCGCGCTCGCATTCGAACCCCACCGGATCGCCGACTACCTGCAGAATGTTGCGACGTCGTTCCATAAGTTCTATCACGAGTGCCGCGTCGTCAGCGAGGATATCCCGTTGACGCGCGCGCGCGTGGCACTCTGTCACGCAGCACGCACGGTTCTCCGGAACGGGTTTGCGATCCTCGGGATCGGCGCGCCGGAAGAAATGTGAATCGTGCAGAAGACGTGACCGGAGTCACGTGACGACGTCCGCCGAAATCATACCTTGCCGTAATGCTGTTCTTTCATGTATTCACCGCGGAGTATCGAGATGATCCAGACCGGGGAAAAGGCCTTTGCAGCAGACGTGGAGAATACCGGGAAGCTGCCGCAGGATGGTGAGCCGGTCCTCATCAGCAGGAACGAGGCCATCCGGGAAATCCGGTCCCGCATAACGCTCGTGGCACGGTCCGAAGCGGCGGTGCTGGTGACGGGAGAGAGCGGAACGGGGAAGGAAGTGATCGCCCGCCTGATTCACCACAGCGGATTTCGGTCGGAAGGTCCGTTCGTCGCGATCAATTGCGCGGCCATGCCGAAGGACGTCATCGACAACGAACTGTTCGGCCACGAACGGGAAGCCTTCACGGGAGCGGTGTCCAAGAAGGCGGGATGTTTTGAGATGGCCCAGAAAGGAACGCTGTTCCTGGATGAGATTGCCGAGATGCACCCGCAATCCCAGGCGAAGCTGCTCCGCGCCATCGAGGCGAAGTCGTTCCGCCGGCTCGGGGGACGCGAAGAAGTGAACGTGGATGTGCGAATCGTGGCGGCGACGAACCGGGATGTCCCGAAAGCCATTCACGCAGGCGAGCTGCGCGAAGATCTCTACTATCGGCTGAATGTCATTGAGCTGCATCTGCCCCCGCTGCGCGAAAGGCGCGAGGACCTTCCCTTGCTGGCCGGACATTTCCTGAGCTTGTTCTCCGAAAAATACGGGACACCCGTGAAGCGGTTTACACCCCGCGCCATGGAGAAGCTTGCGTCGTATGACTGGCCGGGGAATATCCGGGAGTTCAGAAACCTCATGGAACGCACCGTCCTCGTCTGCCCGGAGGAGGAGGTCGACGTCCCGCACCTTCCGGACCGGATGGCGGGGCGCGGCGAAGGCACAAACGGACTTTCGATACCGGACGGGACGAGTCTTGCGGAGGGGACCCGGCTCATGATCCTTCGCACTCTGTCGCAGTGCTCGGGCAATAAGACAAAGGCCGCGCGCGTGCTCGGCATGAGCAGAAAAGCGCTCTATGACCGGCTCCGCCTGTACGGCAAAGAGCCCTGACGCGCCAAAGAAACGTTGCGGAGGGCTATGAAAACCAACAGCCCCCGATCCTGTGACGGGTCGGGGGCTGTTGTTCTGTTGAGGAGAGAGAAACTTATTTGACGAGCATCATCCGGCGGACATCGCTGGCGGTTCCCGCCTTGAGGATGATGAAATACACGCCGCTGGCGCGTCCTCCTGCATTCCACACCACGCTGTACCGGCCGGCCGGCTGTTCGGCATTGACAAGTGATTCGAGCTCCCGCCCGATCACGTCGTATACCTTCAGCGTCACCGTCCCGGCTGTGGAAAGCTGATAGCCGATGGTTGTGCTCGGGTTGAACGGGTTGGGGTAGTTCTGCAGCAATTGCGTTGATGTGGGAAGAGTCGATTCTGTTCCGTCGACACCCGTCGTGGTACCGGTGGTGAAATTGGTCTTGTCGGAATACACGCCCCACCCTGCATCGTCTGAAAACGCCCGCACTCGCCGATAGTATCTTCTTGACCGCGCCAGGCTCATCGCCCTCGTGGTGTCGGTGAGGGTCGAGTCGTTGATGGAGAGGGTCGTGAAGAGCGAGTCTGTCGCAATCTGGACCTGGTAACGCACCGCTCCGTCGCTGATGGTCCAACGGGCCGTGGCATTCCTTGGGACGTTGGACTGGCCGTCGAGCGGATAGACGAAGTCGGGCGGATCCGGAACGCCCACGCCAATGAACACGGCATAGGTGGAGGTTCCGTT
>PMNE01000054.1 GCA_003162635.1 Ignavibacteriota bacterium | reverse complement strand
TCTCTGTCGTTCTCATATACCGCCGCAAGAACATATCAGTGCTTTCTCCCATCGCAATCCTCGGGTCGTTCGATCGATTGGTGCTTTATCTTGGAGGGAGTCTTCCGAGCGATGAACGAGATCTTGCCCAAATGGCAGGATGGAGTATCTCTTCGTTCAAGTATATCTTTGTTTCAGTTGAAGTAATTTTGTTGCTGTTGGTTCTTCTCTCATTGTTCAGATACAAAGTGGGATTCAGACAATCAGTGTTTGTCATTGTCATACCACTAGTGTCATTTATCGTCGGCGCTTCTCTTGGGGTTTTTGTCATTGAACGCTATGTCTTCCCTGTCCAATTTAGAGCCCAGTTTGGATGAAACGCCCTTCATCGCGATCGGTCTCCCCATACAACGCCTTATCGGTCAGTGCGTGGTTCGTGCCCCGGACGGTGCATGGAGAAGGAAACGTACCCCTCCTGTTACACCACAGCCATTGTCGCAGATCAGGAAGTTCGCGAGGCCGAAAAGAAAGGGCCCGGGAATGACCGCCGAGCCCTTTGCCATTCCGTCAACGACAACGGTCATTTTGAGAAGGACGAGCTTGCGGGTCTCCGCATACGTCCCCGCCTGCAACCGATAGAAGTAGACGCCGCTCCCCAGAGTTCCGAGGAAGACATTCGTTCCCCTACGGCGATCGCGTTGATGTTAACATTCCCCATTCCTGAATTGACGTGTATCCAGGTTGCGCCGTTGTTTGTTATCACCTTAACGCACGAGAATCAATGTGCGGGTGATGTTCTCAGGGACAAGAACGAAGGGCTGAACCAAGCGTGATCGTCCAGTCCTTCGTCCCAGGCAGCAGGTGCTATTTGGTCACTCCTGCTTTGATCGAAGTGGGCAGCCCCATTGCGTTTGCGGTTTCAACAGCGAAGTACGTATTTCTGCTGACATTGCCTACCGCTCCTTCTATGAGCTTCTTTACCTCATCAACTCCTGGGGCTTCCCATAGACAGACAGCCTTTGTTCCTTCGTGGTTGGGAAGCGTCTGATGCACCTTCAGATGCGACGGCAGAGCGGCTGTTGCGGTCTGTGCTGTTTCCCAGAACGTTTTGGGATTGGCAATGTCGTGTTGGACGATGACGTACANNTCTGTCGTGCCGACGTTTTCTCCCGTGTGTGTCACTGCTTCCCGCCACTGAATATCGCCGGTCTTGTACTCAATTTCTTTTGACGTGCCGTCCGGTGCTGTGGATTTCAACTTCCCGCCTTGAATGACATACAGGAGAATGGCGGGATGCGAGTGCATTGCTTCCTTCTGGCCGGGCTTGCTCGAGTATTCAAGAACTCGCACTTCGCTGTTGTTCAATATCTCCTTGAAGGCCTGAGGAGCAGCCTTCACCGGATCCTGTGCAAGTGACGGCGCNNTTCGTCGAGCTTGGTATCCCGCAGCGCATGAGACCTCCTGAAAGCTGAGACTCTCCCAGATGGGTGGGAGGGGGTTACTCGACAATCGTCAAATCAAAGAACAGGTCTGAATAGCTCTCTCAAGCTACCTACAAGTGGAGCGACTGTCAAGGCAAATCGCTTGGAATTGTACGTCAAGGGAGCAATGGTCGAATGCGGCTCTGGGCAGGCTCTTTTTAAGGCAGTGCGGGGTGCGTCGAGGTCAATCCCGATGATTTCTCCCCAACGATCGGGTTGTTTGAAAGCAGAATCCACGAGTGCCCTGAGCTGGAATGGATTCCCCTTCGTTACAGCACGTCCACCCTCGGCGCCAGGCTTTTCACAAATTCCTCGCGCCCTTCGCCCAGTTCGTTCATCTCACCGAGGACCTTCATTCCCTGATCTCCGCCAAGCGCTCCCACTGGATCGAGCGTCGATTGATTGAAGTCGACGAGCCCCCGCATCCATTGTCACAGACCAGGAAGATGGCGAGGAGGAAAATGAAGGGCTCGGTGATGACGCCGAGCCCTTTGTTTACTTCAGCAAAACCAGCGTGTCACCTGAGGAGGAGGAGCTTGCGGGTCTCCGCATAGGTCCCTGCCTGCAGCCGATAGAAGTAGACGCCGCTTGCGAGGTTCGAACCATCGAGCTTCACCGAGTGATCACCAGCGATCTGCCGATCGTCCACCAACGTGCGGATCTCCCTGCCAAGCACATCGTAGACCTTCAGCAAAACACGGCTGGAAGCAGGCAGCGTGTAGTCTATGGTCGTCGTAGGATTGAACGGATTCGGGAAGTTCTGTTTCAGAGTGAATTCCACCGGCAGCGCGCCACCGCTGTTCACCGCCGTTACATGTCCTGCCTGCAATGCGGTTTCAATTGAGGTGTATTCCGCATTCCTTTGAGCCAGCCACGCAGCTTTTTGAGCCGGGAACCAATTTACGTCACCAACGGGGAAACCACCCGAAGCGCCTGTCTTCAATGTTGCATTGCTGTAAGAAAGGTCAACCGGAATCGGCCAGTCGGGATTGATATACTTGCTTGTTCCGGTATTGACCAAACGCCAGTCGGGTAGCATGTCTTCGCTGTTCGTATCAACGATAGCGACAGNNAAAATTGGGCCTCTCCGTATAAATCTGACCTTCGGTCAGGAAGGGATATGTCGCACTATCGTCAAACATGGCCTTCGTTCGCGTATTCATCAGAATCATTTGTGATTGCCAGTCGGATATTCCATCCACTTTCAATTGATTGACCGTGTCCACAACGTTGCTCAGGGAGGGATCCCAATAGAGAAGATTATTATCCACCAGGAATCTCCGGGGCGTGTTGTTTGCCACATCCGCACTATCAGGAAACACATTCACAAGTCCCATGGGCAGCCAATCCGGATCCTGTTC
>PMNE01000113.1 GCA_003162635.1 Ignavibacteriota bacterium | reverse complement strand
CCACTCCGGAGGAGCAGAGCTATACAGTCTTTCTATCCGTGCAAGCCGATAAATTCCTGACCCCTGGTCCCCATTGAAACATTTCTCCCCATTGCGTATCTAATGCCTGACACCCAGAGAGTCCCGCCTATGCCTTCAGAGCCCTTCTTTGCCGCCATCGTCTCCCAGCACAGGGAGAGCGTCTGGCGCTGGGCTTTCCATGTGCTCCAGGACCCCGACGAAGCTGACGACATTACCCAGGATGCCTTCCTCGCACTATTTGCCAAATGGTCGTTTTTTCGCGGTGAAGCAAGTGTCCGCACATGGCTCTATCGCATCACCATGAACGCCGCCCTCCGCAGGCGTGAGAGGATGATCCGCATCCCGCCGCAATCCTCCCTGCCGGGGAATCTCCCCGACCCCCCGGCAACTGAAAACCCCGAGCTCGAGTTGGCGGCGAAGGANNTACGATGAAATAGCTGCGGATCTCAACATGCCAATCGGTACCGTGAAGACGCATCTGCACAGAGGGAGGAAGAACCTCTGCGCTCTTTATGAGAAGGAGAAATCACTATGAGCTGCGAATCTTTCCGCAAAGCATTTGCCGCCTGGCTGGATGATCGCGTTCCGCTGCCGGATGAGCTTGCCCGCCACCGGAGCGAGTGCGAAGCATGCCGGATGGACACCGAGGACCTGTTCCGGATCCAGTCGTCGCTTCTCGGTGCAGCAGGTCCTTCGCCTGAGACTCGCGATCGTCTCGATATCTACGCGCGCGAGTACGAACGGTTCCGGATGGAGAATCCTCTTTGGAAGGATATTCTCCGTGTTTTCATCTGGGCACTTCCGGCCGTCGTGCTGTTCCTGCTTCCTAACTTCCTTCCGGAAAACACCCGGATACTCTCCGTGAGTGTGAACGTCATCAGACCACTTCTGATGGCGGCGGGCATCTTCTTCTTTCTTATGGCAGTCGTCCGTCTGCACAGAATATCCCTGACTCATCGCTAAACAGAAATCCACCGCCTCTCTTTCTTTCGCAAGAGAGACGGTGGGTTCCGAACCCCACCCAAAGCTTCGCCCCATTTCTTGCTTCGTACGATGCATCTTGCCCGCAAACCGGCCATCATCCAACCTCCGCGCCAGTCGGATATCGACTCGCTCACATCAAGCGAATCCCTCCTGGTTATTGTCGGCGAGGCCGGGTCCGGCAAGACCGATCTCGCGATGCAGATTCACGCCTCCGGGCCATTCCGGCATCGACCGCTCAAGTCGTTGAACTTTAGAACTCTCAAAGACCGTGACCAGCGCTACGGACTTTTCGGCGGAGAACCACCGGAGCTCTCTTCTCATAGACGCGGGATCCTTGAATTCCACACGACGATTCTCTTAAAGCATATCGATCANNCTCAATCCTGAGCGCGGCTGACCGGGTCAACCTTGCTCCCGCTCAAATTGAACGTGAGCCAACCGCACCTTGCGGCAAAGCGGCCAAAGGAAGAGGGAGTGCAGTCCGCGCCATTGCCTCCAGGCAGTATGCGGAGGCTCTCGTCGTTCAAGAACGCCGGGAGATCGAGGAGATCCTCCGGATGATCGACGAGGGGAGGGAGTTTTCTATGAAACTCTCTCTCGCCCTCGTCGAGAAGTCGATTGTCGAGCGGGCGCTGCGCAAGACTGACGGCAGGGTAGGGGAAGCGGCGCGACTCCTTGGCGTCACCGACCACACGATCCGCCGCATCATCTCAAAGCTCCTGCCTGCTCTCTGATTCCCCGCCGGCTCATCAACTGCTGACTTCCGCGCAAAAGCGGGCTTCCATTCTTCCTCCCGCAATAGTATCCTCCCATTGACAAATGTCGGTCTTCCGGCAATCCCAGGTTCGCTGACATCCTCATTCTCGATCGCAACGGTACGGTCCGTCATCATGATGCAGCAAAGAAATCCCATCCGGCTCCTATTCGCGATGCTCATCTCGTTCCTTTTCTTCGCCTCCTCCTGCCGTCTGCCGGTAGGTGCGCCGGATGCGGGCGTTGTCACGAACCTGCGCTTCGGTCCATCGGCATTCGACTCGTTCAAGAGCAATACCGAGATCAGATATTCACTCAAGACGCCGGCTTCCGTCAGCGTTGTCATCGTTCGCCGCGACTCGCTTCAAAATGAGATTCCTATAGCTACGCTGATCTCAAAGACAAGAGAGACATCCGGCACTCATGCTCACACCTGGCTTGGGAACACAGATCGTGGGATGTTTGCACCGGCAGGCACGTACTTCGGCATCGTCCTTGCCGACAATGAGCGCTTCGAAGCGTCCGTTTGTGTCTTTCACTATTAGCAAATCCATTGATCTGAGGTTAGCGACCCCGCGAAGCACAAAGCTGGGGGGGGGTCTGGCTGGACCCCATGACTCCGCCTTTAGGATAGGCGGTCAGGCCTTTCAGCAAAAACTCTCCCCTCCGCCCTTAAGATTGGCGGACAGGCCGGAGTGCCGACAGAACTCTCCCCCTCACTCCCCCTCCCTTGGTAAGGGAGGGGGACGGGGGGAGAGTTGAGAGAACAAGAATGGGGAACTCGCTGTGCCGGATCTGGGGTTTGCGCGATCGCGATGCACANNGTCCCCCTCTCCGCTTGCGATCGCGCAAGGTCCCATTCCGACCGAACTTCACGATCCATAGTGAAGTTCGGAGTCGGAATGAGGATCCGCCATCTTTTTGGCGGAATCTTTCTGGGTACTCTTTCTCTCGGAGAAAGAGTACCACNNGGAGGAGCAGAGCTATACAGTCTCCGCTTAGCAACAAAAAATACATTTGACCCAACCCCACATCACCCACAACATAGGAGGTCTTATGTTCCGCTCAGCCATCATTCATCTGTCATTTGCCGTCCTTCTTGTTCCCTTCATTGGTGCTGCGCTTTCCGGCTGCGACAAGGCCGATTCCGTGACGTCTAACATCCCCGACGCCACATTGCCCCAGGAGTATCAGCTCACGGGCGAGCAGCTCCTCACCCAGTCCCTTGATGATATTCAGGCGCTCTCCGACTGGGCTGCGTCGGCTTCGCAAGCTCAACTTAATTCTCCTCTCCCGCTCGACAAATCGGCCAATGTGGCCGCAGACTCGACGTTCGTCTATGGCCAGCTATCTCCCGAAGGCTATGGCTCTGTAATCACGGTGAAGTACGGACATCCCAAGGGAATCTTGCTGATTACGTTGAAGCGGGCGCATGGAGAAGCGGGAGGAGGGGTCGTCACTGAGACCCGCAAATATATTTCGTACGAGTCGTTGCGGGGTGACATACCCCAGGATTGGAGCAGGGTGGAGGTCACCGGCGCCTCTCTGGACACGATTGTGACGCACGCCGAACGGAACGGTGTGATCGAAACCTACACCTTTCGGCTCCCGGTCGTCACCCGAACGGTCAATTCGCTCGACGGTTCGGTCCGCGTCAGCACACACTATGCGCGCGGCGGCATCATCTTTACAGAAATCACCGACGAGCACGGCGCCCTGATTCAGTCCCGTCAGACCTCCGGCTGGGCGGACGGCAGCACATTAGTTCGCACGGAAAATCCCGATCACTCCTGGCGCGCGGTTCGTACGCTCGGCCGAGCCGACGGCACTATCCTGCGCGAGATCACCAGCGGAAACTAAGCACCCGAGGCCACAGCCATGAACGCGAGCTCACATATCATGCGATCCCAATCGCACATTCTCTCAGCTCTCATGTCCTGTGGCCTCTTTGTTTTTCCATTGCAGGGGTTTAGCCAGACGCAGGAAACCGCATGCACCGACTCTCTTGTCCTGACAAGGGCGGACTCCATTTCTCTGGCCGTTCTCGATCTTGGGATCGAGAAGGCCCGCATCACCGCCGCGGAGTCAGACTTTATCCATCGTCTTGTTCCCCAGATCCATCTTTCATCGACGGTTGGTCTGAGGGACCTTGTGTTCGTCGACGCGGCCACATCCGCCGGCTATATCGTACCTCGCGATGCGTACAGCTTCACGCTCTCCCTTTCCATCACCGAGATTCTCAAGAGCGAAAAGCATGAGCTGGCCCTTCTCGATCTCCAGAAGGTTCAGTCCGAACGTCAGCTCCAGTGGGAGCGCTTGAGAACTGATCAAGCACAATCGGCGTCCAGGACGAAGGATTTGGAACTCGAGAGAGATTTGTCCCAGTCCGAGCTCGCTCAGGTGCAACAACTTCTCGAGTTCCACGAGCTTCTTTTCCAACAGGGGAAAATCCAGTTCGATGCGCTCGTGCGCACGCGCATTCAGCTTTTGTCGGTGAGGAAGAATCTGCTCCGTCTGGACCTCGAGCTGCAAAGTCTCAGGCATGCGAGCCGATGATCCGGAACAAGGTGTTGAAACGTGTTGCCAAAAAGCCGCCGGGCGTTCCAAAGGCAGTTTCCGATGAACTCGGTGCAGCATTGGCGCAACGGCAGGGCGCCCGGATTCCCGCGCGCAAAGCCGTTTCTTCACACGCAGCGGGCCCTCCCGCACAGGTCAAGCGCGTTTACATTGTCCCGTCCCCCCGGCCATCGCCGCCTGCGCATAGCCCTTGCGATCCGGATGATGCTCTATCGAAACAGGACATCCCTCCGCCAGATTCCAATCGGGAGGAGTCCGCATCGCGCCTGCAACAAACAGTCCAGGTGCCCCAGGAGGACCTTGTACGCCTCTTTCAACGTCAATTTCGTTCGTTCAGGCAGGAGCTGTTCCTCCAGTGCGACGGCCGATGTGAGGCCATCATCCGGCGCGCCGAGCAGCGCGTCCGTTTTCTCGACCCGGACTTTGACCTCCAGTCCCTTACTCCCGCGACGGCTCCGGGGATTCTCGACCTGCTTCCGGCTATCGTCTCTGAAGCGCCGTTTCTCAAACGTTCCCGGCTCAGGGCTTCGGTCGGCCTGCTCGTGGCTGACCTCTACAGCAAACACTATGACACGCTCGAAGCACAGAACCTCATTGACAAGGTGGAGCAATTGTACCACCGGTTCAAGCACTAAGATCCCGTCCACAAAAAGGGCGGAGACCGGACGCAAACTGACAATCAAAGGATCAATGATGCTCACTCTTCAGAAGTTCTTTCGCCGAGGGTGCCACAGTGACAGCCCCGACTCACATCACATTTGCTGAGTTCATTTTTCTCCTGATCCTTACGACCACCGGGGTCGCCCTGAACCTCTGGAACGCCATGGCAATCGGCCTCTCCGCGATTCTCGCCGACATCGATACCGGGGCGAGCAGGATCGGCAGGGCCTTACCATTTGTCTCTCACTTCATCGAGCGCCGCTTTGGTCACAGGACCCT
>PMNE01000104.1 GCA_003162635.1 Ignavibacteriota bacterium | reverse complement strand
TTTGTCAATGACATCAAACGCTATGTCATCATCAAGACTTCCATGAATTTGATCGCGGCTATCCTGATAACGATTTGGCTGTTCATCCTCGGTGTCGATTTTCCGGTTTTGTGGGGCTTTCTGGCATTTATCCTCAACTTTGTACCAAGCGTCGGCTCCGTTGTCGCCGCTGTTCCTGCCGTTCTCCTTGCCCTTGTTCAACTTGGAGTTGGCTCCGCCGCACTGACTGCCGGCGGCTATGTGGCCATCGGCATGACGCTCGGTAACGTTGTTGAACCAAGGATCATGGGACACAGGTTTGGCTTGTCGCCTTTGGTTGTTTTTGTTTCTTTGATTTTTTGGGGAAACCTCCTTGGCGTGTTCGGTGCGCTCCTGTGCGTCCCTCTCACCATGACCCTCAAGCTTGCTTGTGAAGAGAGCGAAGAAACCCAATGGATAGCGATCTTGCTCGGGCCCGACAGTTCTTCCGAAGGCATGCCAAGCATAGCAAAAAAGAGAAAATAACGGCTGCGCACGCAGGGAATCGCAAAAATGGAAACGAAAAACGTCGGACCGGTCGTCACATCCACAGGGCTTGCTGCTGATCAGCCCGCAACGCCTCCGGGGGATCATCCTGGGCACATTCGATCCCTCCTGCGGCGACGCAGCCTGTGGCTGGCTGGCGCGCTCCTCGTCGTCATTGCCTGCGTGTTTGGGTATCGCTGGGCGTTTGGCAAAACCAAGGTCGTCCATGTCACCGCTGCCGTCGAACGCGGCGATGTCGAAAGCACGGTCGTGGCGGCGGGCATCGTGCAGGCCATCAAGTATGTCGATGTTGGCGCCCAGACCTCCGGCATGCTTCAATCGCTGAAGGTCAATCGCGGCGATCAGGTAAAAAAGAACCAGTTGCTTGCGGATATTGATCCGGTTCTGGCGAAGACGGCGCTCACCGCGGCTAATGCAGCGCTTGAAAACATGACTTCACAGCGCTCCCTGAAAGAGGCGCAACTTGTTCTTGCCAAATTGCAGCGGGATCGTAACGATGATCTCTTTGCGCACCAGTTGATCTCCGCCAATGACCGTGATATCACCCGGGCCGCCTACGATGTCGCTTTCGCCGACGTCGCCTCGCTCTCGGCGCAGATGAAGGAAGCGACGGCGGCGGTAAACACCGGTAAAGCCAATTTGGGTTATACCAAAATCACGGCGCCGATGGGCGGCGAAGTAGTTTCCATCAGTCTCCTGGAGGGGCAAACGCTCAACGCCAACCAGCAGGCACCGAATATCCTGCGGATTGCGGACATCGACACTGTGACGGTCTGGGCGCAAGTCTCGGAAGCGGATATCGTCCGCGTCAAGCCCGGCCAGGGGGTCTATTTCACCATTCTCGGCGATTCCCTGCGATGGGACAGCACGATCAGGCAAGTGCTCCCCACACCGGAACTCATCAACAACGTTGTGTTCTACGATGTGCTTTTTGATATTCCAAATCCAAAGCATGAACTGAAGATTCAAATGACGGCGCAGGTCTTTATCATCCTGGCACAGGCGAAAGACGTCCTGCTGATACCGGTTGCTGCCATCGGCAATGCCAACGAAGGCGCGGATATCAATGTGAAGGTACTAAAAACCGATGGCGGCGTCGAGCTGCGCGCGATCACCATCGGGATCAAGAGCGAAATCTCAGCGGAGGTGAGGTCTGGCCTCAAGGAGAAGGAAGAGGTCGTCATCGGCGAAATCACGGCACAGGGCAACGCAACAGCGAGCGCGCTGAGCGCCCGGAAAGGCCTGTGATGTCGCCGCCACTGCTCGAACTGAATGCTGTTAGCCGCACCTACACCTCGGGCGGCGAGCCGCTGACTGTGCTCAAAGAGGTCAGTCTGGCGATTCAGAGCGGCGAATTCGTCGCCATTATGGGCGCATCCGGGTCGGGCAAATCCACGCTCATGAACATCATCGGCTGTCTTGACAGGCCGTCGAGCGGCAGGTACTCCATCCGCGGCGTCGATGTTGCCAGTCTCAACGGGGATGCGCTTGCAGCACTGCGGCGCGATACCTTCGGCTTCATCTTTCAGCGCTATAACCTGATGTCCGATTTGAATGCCATCGAAAATGCGGAAATTCCCGCTGTCTACCGCGGCATGGAAAAGGCACAGCGAGTAACGCACGCAAGCGACTTGTTGCGTGAACTCGGGCTCGGCGACCGGCTGGAACACCAACCCAGCCAACTTTCCGGCGGCCAGCAACAACGCGTCAGCATTGCCCGCGCGCTCATGAACGGCGGGCCGGTCATCCTGGCTGATGAGCCGACGGGAGCGCTGGACAGTCAGGGCGGCAAAGAGGTCATGGCAATTCTGGAGAAGCTGCACGGGCAAGGGCACACGATCATCGTGGTGACCCACGACAGCGACATCTCCGCGTACGCGCACCGCCTCGTGCGCATTGCCGACGGGCGTATCACATCCGACGAGCTGCAGCGAAAAGGGGAGGCGGCTCATCAGACGCAAACGGCCGAAGTGGAAAAGGTTGCCAACCAGAGTGCGGCGGTCCTCGCCGAATCCCTGAAAATGGCGCTGCGTTCACTGGTACACAATCGGCTGCGGACCCTGCTGACCATGCTGGGAATCATCATCGGCGTCGCCTCCGTAGTCGCGCTGATGGCGATCGGCAACGGCGCGAAGCAGGACGTCGTTGAGCGCATTCAGGCCATGGGCACCGACCTGTTGACGATTATGCGCGGCCCGCCCGCTGTTCGCGCCTCAGCCAATATCGTGACCAGTTTTCTGCCTGAAGATCTGCCATCGATCGGCGGCGTGCCTGGCGTCGCCATGGCAATTCCGGAAACAAATATGTCTTCGCTTCTTCGCTTGGGCAATCAGGACTTGATCGTCACTGCCGTTGGAACCGGCGAGCACTTTCCGGAGGTGCACGATTGGCCGCCGCAGTCCGGCGTCTTCTTCTCGGCGGAACACGTGAAACGCTATTCCCAGGTCGTTGTACTCGGCCAGACCGTGGTCAAGAACCTCTTCCCCCAGGACATGAATCCGGTGGGCCAGTATGTGCTCATCGGCAGCGCGCCTTTCCTGGTCATTGGTGTATTGAGCAGCAAAGGCCTGGACCAACGGGGAAACGATATGGATAACTCCGTCTGGCTCCCTTACACAACGGCGGGAGCGCGGATCTTCGGGCAGCGCTTTTTCAACGATATCGTCGTGAGAGTGAAGCCGGGGGCGGACATGGACGTGGTGCAGGATGGTCTCCATACGCTGCTGATGAAACGACATGGCAAGGAAGACTTTAACATTCGGAACATGGCCACCACCATCGAAACGGCCGATGAGACGCAGAACACGCTCACCTATCTGCTGGCGGCGATCGCGGTGATCTCGCTCGTTGTCGGCGGCATTGGCGTTATGAACATCATGCTTGTCTCAGTGACCGAACGGACGCGCGAAATCGGCATCCGCATGGCGATTGGCGCACGCAGCTTCGACGTGTTGTTTCAGTTTCTCACCGAGGCCGTGATGGTCTGCTTTATCGGCGGCCTGGCGGGTATCGTCGCCGGACTTGGCGGCGGTTTGGCCACCTCTGCGATAGCGGGCTGGCGCGTGATTTTCACCGTCGCACCGATAGCCATTGCCTTTGCGTGTGCCTTTCTGACCGGCATCGTCTTTGGCTATCTCCCGGCAAGAAAAGCCGCACAACTCGACCCCATTGAAGCGCTTGCACGTGAATAGCGACGGCGGCAGCTCCCCTGGATGCAGCAATCGCAGGAAGAGAGAGGGCCTTTGGAAAACGGCAGCCCAAAGGAAAAACAGCGGATAATCAGAAGGATAGTGTCCCAATTGACCCCGCACCAGTCCCAAAACAGCCACCTCGAGGGAGATATCGCTCCGAAGGGATTGCCAGAGGCTATTCCTGTTTCACGAATGGGTGCATTTTTTCTCAAAGTATCTTCGTTGACCATATTTACGTTACGTTTTTTCAAAGAAGTGTTTCGTCCGCCCTACGAGTTTCATGAGCTGGCAAAACAGTCCTTTCTGATCGGTTACAAATCTTTCCCCCTGGTTGGCATTACGGGATTTATCATTGGACTTGTGCTTACCATTCAGTCACGACCCACCCTGGCGAAGTTTGGGGCGGAAGCGTGGCTGCCGGCGATGGTAGCAGTTTCGATCATACGTGAAATAGGACCTGCTATCACTGCGTTGATCTTCGCCGGAAAAGTCGGATCGGGAATCGGGGCAGAGCTTGCGTCAATGAATGTCACCGAGCAAATTGACGCGATGCAGGTCTCAGGCACCAATCCGTTCAAATATCTCGTCGTCACCAGGGTGCTCTCCGCCACACTGATGCTTCCGATCCTGGTCATTCTCTCGGACGCCATCGGATTGTTCGGATCATATGTCGCCGTGAACCTGAATGGACATGTAAGTGCTTACCTGTATTTCTCGCAGATATTTCAAAGTCTCGAATATAAGGACCTGCTCCCGGCGTTCGTCAAGACCTTCTTCTTCGGGTTTGCCGTTGGCATCATAGGGTGCTATGAAGGATACAATGCAAACAAGGGGACAGAGGGAGTTGGAAAAGCGGCCAACGCAGCCGTGGTATTCGCCTCGCTCATGGTGTTCATCATCGATATGATAGCGGTGCAAATCACCAGTTTGTTCCAAAACTAGATCGAGCAACGAGGAGAATGTCTGCGATCGAAGCTGCCGCCGTCACCGAACATGCTCATCATCAGGACGATCATGTCGTTGTTGCCATGGAGCATCTTGAGAAATCATTCGGGGATAATCACGTGCTGCGGGGCATCGATCTCGTGCTGAAAAAAGGAGAGAACCTCGTTCTGTTGGGGAAGTCCGGAACAGGCAAATCAGTACTGATTAAATGCGTCGTGGGATTGGTCGATTGTGATGAAGGTAATCTTTTCCTATTCGGGCAGAATGTTGCCGACCTCGACGAAAAGAAGTTGATGGACATACGCAAAAAGATAGGCTTCCTCTTTCAAAGCAGCGCCCTCTATGATTCCATGACGGTGAGGGAAAATCTTGAATTCCCGCTCAACAGGCAACAACAACCAATACCAAAAGAAGAGATGGAGTCGCTGGTACGAGAGGCATTGCAGAATGTAGGCCTTGCAGAAGCAATTGACAAGACTCCCTTGGAACTCTCCGGCGGCATGCGCAAGAGATTAGGATTGGCCCGAACGCTGATTCTCAAACCGGAAATAATGCTCTATGATGAGCCAACGGCCGGTTTGGATCCCATTACATCAAAGGAAATAAGTAACCTCATTCTGGAAGTGCAACAAACGTATGGTACTTCTTCCATCATTATCACGCATGACATTGACTGCGCCCGGCGTACGGCAAACCGTATTATCATTATGAAAGACGGGGTATGTGTCGCAGAAGGATCATATGCCGATCTCAAGAAGTCGGCAGATGAATGGATACGATCATTCTTTGAATAATTCATCAGACATCTTGCGTGACCGATGCATATGAAAAAAGACGCGGGTCATAACATCAGGCTGGGGGTATTTGTTTCCCTTGGTATAGCAGTATTCATCGTAGGGATATATTTTATCGGCGAGAAACAGCAACTCTTCAGAAAGACTTTTCGCGTCAGCGGCGTATTCAAAGACGTCGCCGGACTCCAGGCTGGCAATAACGTACGGTTCTCGGGAATTAACGTGGGGACTGTGGAGGATATCCGCATCGCCAGCGATAGCTCCGCCCGGGTGGAAGTCCTCATCGGGGAAGACACCCGGAAGTTCATAAAAAAGAATGCGGTCGCAGGTATCGGCTCGGAAGGACTGATGGGGAATCGCGTCCTCATCATAACTCCCGGAACAGGCGGACAAGCGGAAATCGAAGACAACGATACTCTTGGAACAGTCCAGCCCATCAATATGGACGACATACTCATTTCGTTGAAGACAACCATTGATAATACGTCCAAGATCACCGATGATTTGTCCGAAATTACGGGGAGCATACAATCCGGGAAGGGAACGATTGGAAGATTGCTCATGAACCCGTCCGACGCGCAAAAATTCGATTCTACGCTTGTCAATTTGAAAGAAGGATCAGCGGGATTCAGGATACTGATGGAGAAGGCAAAGAAGAGTTGGCTGCTGTGGGGTTTCTGAAATGGTATGAACGAAGAAGGCATTCTGCCGCCAGAATGGCGATCCAGCGTGGAGATGTTGTCACAGCCGGAACGGGCATGAACGTGGACGCCTTGTTGCGCCGGAAACATCTTCCTCGCTGCCTCAACTGCCACAAGTTCATGGGTAGATAAGGATATGGAGCTGGTTTTTTTCTTGAAGGGCCTGATTATCGGGTTCGCAATGGCGGTGCCTATTGGGCCGGCCGGAATAATGTGCATCCGCAAGACACTGGCGGAGGGCCCCTCACATGGCCTGATCGTCGGGCTTGGGGCTGCAACAGCAGATGCGCTGTATGGCAGTATCGCCGCGTTCGGCCTTACGTTTGTTTCGGATGCAATCGCCAGGGAGCATTTTTGGGTGCGTCTGATCGGGGGGGCATTACTCTTGTTTCTTGGGATAAGAACATTTCGTGTCAAGCTCAAGGATCCGATACTCCCTTTCAACCTCAAAGGACTGTTTGGATCGTACGTCTCCACCCTTATTCTCGCACTTACCAATCCGGTGACTGTCTTTGCCTTCGTTGCTGTGTTCGCTGCCTTCGGACTGGGACACACGATTACGTTCGTTTCAGCGTGCCTTCTTGTCCTCGGAGTGTTTTTGGGTTCATGTTTGTGGTTTCTTGCCCTGGGGTACGTTGCCGTATTTTTCAGAAAGAGGCTGAAGTCGGGTGGATTCAGATGGGTCAATACGATTTCGGGCGTCTTGCTCATCATATCCGGACTTGCGGCCTTTGTGAGTTTGATGTGACGAGTGGTTGAGTTATTCCCGGACAAGACGTATTTTGATGCAGAAGCTCCGTCGACGAATACTGCCATGAAGCTCGTTCATTACTCTGCCCCTTTTCACCACCGCGGATAGATCCTGAATGGAAGAACAGCATTCGGACTTTTGGAGCGTCCCCGCCACGGAAATGCTGAAACAGCTCCAGACGGCGGAGAATGGATTGGCCGGGGAAGAAGCCAGGGAACGACTGAGACGCTTTGGCTCGAATCTCCTGAGGCCCCCGAAGCGATCAGATACATTTGCGCTGCTCCTTGGCCAATTCAAGAGTCCGATCATCCTCATCCTGTTGTTTGCGACCGGGTTATCCTTCTTCTTGCACGACCCCGTCGATGCGTTCATTATTGTTACCATCGTCCTCGTCAGCGGCCTCCTCGGGTTCTGGCAGGAGCGCGGTGCGAAGAACGCTGTGGAGAAGTTGCTCGCCATTGTGCAGATCAAGGCTTCCGTGCTTCGCGATGGAAGTCCCCAAGACGTCCCCGTCGAGGAGATTGTGCCCGGAGATATCGTTGTTTTGAACGCCGGAGATGTCGTCCCGGGAGATTGCCTGATCCAGGTGTCCAAGGATCTCTTCGTCGATGAGGCTACATTGACGGGTGAAACGTACCCTGTGGAAAAGGCCGTTGCGTTGCTGCCTGCGGAAACGCCGCTAGGTCAGCGCACGAACGCCCTGTGGATGGGGACGCATGTGGTGAGCGGCACTGCAAGAGCACTCGTGGTCTGCACGGGCAGGGAAACAGAGTTCGGCAAGGTCTCCGATCGGCTAAAACTCAGACCACAGGAAACGGAATTTGAGCGCGGCATACGGCGATTCGGCTATTTCCTCATGGAGGTCACGCTGCTTCTGGTGGTCGCGATCTTTGCCATCAACGTCTTGTTGGCACGTCCAGCCCTTGATTCCTTTCTCTTTTCTCTGGCACTCGCCGTCGGACTGACCCCACAATTGCTGCCCGCGATCATCAGCATCAACCTTGCGCATGGCGCCAAACGGATGGCGCAACACAAGGTGATTGTCAAACGCCTTGCGTCGATCGAGAACTATGGCAGCATGAACGTCATCTGCTCCGATAAAACCGGCACGCTGACCGAGGGGATCGTCCATTTGCAGTCCGCCGTTGATGTGGACGGGGCCCCGAGCGACAACGTCCTCTTCCATTCCTATCTCAACGCGCTGTACGAAACAGGGTTCACGAATCCGATCGATGAAGCCATCCGGAACTATCGTCCGTTTGACGCGTCAGGCTACCCAAAGGAGGACGAGATCCCCTATGATTTCCTGCGCAAGCGATTGAGCATCCTTGTATCCCACGAGGGCGCGCACCTGATGATAACCAAAGGCGCGCTCCCGAATGTGCTCGCTGTCTGCCGATCAGTGGAAATGACCGGAGGGAAGATCGTCGACATTGCCGCGGCGCAGGAACGGATCCAGCAGCATTTTGAGGATTTTAGTACCAGGGGCTTCCGTACGCTTGGCGTTGCCTCCAAGAACATGGGAACCGTGTCACGCATAGGCAAGGACGATGAAGCAGGCATGACGTTTCTGGGATTCCTCGTCTTTTTTGATCCGCCCAAACCCAATATCATCGAGACAATTGCCAGTCTGAAAGGCCTCGGAGTTTCGCTCAAGATCATCACGGGAGACAATCGTCTTGTGGCAGCGAACGTCAGTCAACAGATGGGGTTGTCAAAGACAGGGATTCTTACGGGCCCGGAGCTCCGCCAGATGAGTGATGGAGCATTGCTCAATCGTGTTGTTGACGTGGAAGTGTTCGCCGAGATCGAACCAAATCAGAAAGAGCGCATTATCCTTGCCCTGAGGAAGGCGGGTAATGTCGTCGGCTACATGGGGGACGGCATCAATGATGCCTCGGCGCTTCATGCGGCTGATGTCGGCATCTCGGTTGATGGCGCCGTGGACGTTGCCAAAGATGCCGCCGATATCGTGCTGCTCGAAAAAGACCTTGGCGTTCTGGTGGAGGGGGTGCGTGAAGGGAGAGCGACCTTTGCCAATACGCTGAAGTATGTGTTCATGGCCACAAGCGCCAATTTCGGCAATATGTTCAGCATGGCCGGCGCATCGCTCTTTCTCCCGTTCCTCCCATTGCTGCCCAAGCAGATTCTGCTCACCAATCTCATGACCGATTTCCCGGAGATGACGATCGCCACCGACAGGGTGGACCAGGAAATGATTGATTATCCCCGGCGCTGGGACATCAAGGCAATTCGTAAGTATATGATTACCTTCGGCATGGTGAGTTCGGTCTTTGACTATCTCACCTTCGGCGTCCTTCTGTTCATCCTCCACGCAACGGTGGACCAGTTCAGAACCGGCTGGTTTCTGGAGTCCGTGGTTTCGGCGTCGCTCATTGTGCTGGTCATACGAAGCCGGAAACCGTTCTTCCGAAGCAGGCCGTCAAAATACCTGTTGGCGACCACCATCATGGTGGTTGTCGCGACGCTGCTCCTGCCGTACACAGCTCTTGGGGAGATACTCGGATTCACCCGGCTGCCACTCCTGTTCCCGTTGCTCATAGGAGGAGTCATCGTGATCTACGTACTCGCGGCGGAGCTGACAAAGAGAATCTTTTACAGACTGGTGAAACTATGACGGACCCAGACGACCGGCAGCACCGCTCCATCTTGCAGAGAATCGCCCACCGGGCGATGCTTGAACGGGGACTTGTTCCGGATTTTCCGCCCCAGGCGCTCGCCGAGCTCGACGGAATCCACGGGCCGGCGGTGCGAACGGAAGAATCGACGCGTGATCTCAGAAACCTCCTCTGGTGCTCCATCGACAACGATGACTCGCGCGATCTGGACCAGCTTACCGTTGCCGAAGCCTTGCCGGACGGGGCCGCCAAGGTCCTTGTCGCCATTGCCGACGTTGACGCAGTGGTCAAAAAGCGGTCGGCACTTGACGATCATGCGCGGCAAAACACCACATCGGTATACACTGTCGCCGAGACTTTTCCCATGCTTCCCGAGAAACTCTCCACGGATCTTACCTCTCTTAACGGCGAATCGGACCGCCAGGCCGTCGTCATTGAATTTGTTCTCGCCGGGGATGGATCTCTTCAGAGCTCGGATCTCTATCAAGCGACAGTGCGTAATCGTGCGAAACTTGCCTACAACAGCGTTGCAGGCTGGCTGGAGGGTACCGGGCCGATGCCACAAGCAATCGGCGCGGTCAATGGCCTCGACGAGAATCTCCGGCTCCAGGACCGCGTAGCCCAGAAACTGAAGGCGCTCCGACACCTGCACGGCGCGCTTGATCTCGAAACAATCGAAGCTCGTCCGGTCTTCGATGGTGACGAGCTGAAGGACCTGGAAGCCGACACAAAGAACAGGGCCAAGGATATTATTGAAGACTTCATGATCGCCGCCAACGGCGTGAGCGCACGATACCTCGCGTCCAAGAAGTTGCCGTCGCTGCGGCGCGTCGTTCGCGTACCCAAACGCTGGGACCGGATTGTCGAACTTGCCGCAGAGCGGGGCTCAACGTTGCCCAAGGAACCCGACGCAAAGGCCCTGGAGCAATTTCTGCTCTCTGCGAAAGCCGCTGATCCTCTCCGCTTCCCCGATCTCTCTCTCAGCGTCATCAAACTCCTGGGAGCCGGTGAATACGTCGTCGAACTTCCGGGCGGAAGCGTCGCCGGTCACTTCGGTCTTGCGGTCAAGGACTATTCTCACTCCACCGCCCCGAACCGCNNAACCGCCGATACCCCGATCTGATGACGCAGCGGTTGCTGAAAGGGGCAATGGCGGGGGGTTCCCAGCCCTACGGGAATGACGAATTGGAAACGCTCGCCACGCACTGCACCGAAGCGGAAGACGCAGCGAAAAAGGTTGAACGGCAGGTCACAAAATCAGCGGCGGCAATTCTGCTGGAAAACAGGATTGGGGAGCAGTTCGATGCCATCGTCACCGGCGCGTCGGACAAAGGCACGTGGGTCCGTCTTCTCCAACCGCCTGTTGAAGGAAGACTGGAGAGCGGTTCCGAAGGCCTGGACGTCGGCCATCGGCTTCGCGTGCAATTGGTCAGCACGGATGTGGAGCGTGGATTTATCGACTTTAAGAGGATTGCGTAAAGAGCGGCGGATTGCCGAATGGCAAACGAGCCCTCCATGAAGCCGGCTCGCCCTCGCATCCTGACGATCAATGGGAAAAGGAGAGTTATGGAACCGGAAATTCCATCCAAACCCAAAGGACTCTCCGGCGGTGACGTTGCGAAGGCCGCCGATTTGGTACACTACCAGGATGGCTCCGTTGTCAGCCGCGAGATTGTCAAGAAGCCAACCGGGAACGTGACAATCTTCGCGTTCGACGAAGGGCAAGGCCTGAGTGAGCACATGGCCCCGTTCGATGCTCTCGTGCATGTGCTCGAAGGTGAGGTGGAAGTCAGCATCGCCGGCAAGCCGCATCGCGTGCATTCCGGGGAGATGATTCTCATGCCTGCGCAGCAGCCGCATGCACTCAAGGCGTTGAAACAATTCAAGATGATTCTCACGATGATTCGATCCTGAGCCTGAGCCGTCACAGGATTTCCAAACTTCTGACAAGAAGCGGTTATATCGTACGTGACTCGCTGGACCGTCAAACCGAGTCTGACAATGAAGCGGGCGGCCATAGTCATGCTGGTACAGTGAGCCCCAAGGAAAGAGTGGTGGAAGGAATAGATCAGGTGGCGGACGCCGGCCCGGCAATGAATGTCAACAGCAGGTGGCACACGAGTGAACGAAAGACGCTTCTTTCCGCATTCCAAGAATGACCTTCGAAGTTTGGAAGCAGAAGAACGGAGAGCAACATCAGATCCCGGGAGACAAGCCGTGAGGTTTCTTCTATGAGCGACACCGTACTGGAAATCAAGGCCCTTACCCGCCGTTTCGGCGCTTTCACGGCGGTCGATTCGCTGACCCTTTCGGTCAACGCTGGTGAAGTCTTCGGCTTGCTCGGCTCGAACGGGGCCGGCAAGACCACCACAATCAAGATGCTCACGACGCTTTTGCCCCCTTCCTCAGGCGAGGCACGGGTAGCCGGTTTCTCCATTACCACCCAGGCGGTGGGCGTTCGCCGCGCCATCGGTTATGTACCGCAGGCGGTCTCCGTGGACGG
>PMNE01000003.1:11630-12478 GCA_003162635.1 Ignavibacteriota bacterium | reverse complement strand
CGGAAATAGGAATTGGTGAAGAAGAACTTCGCACCATACGGCCAGCCACCGATGGCATTCGCTTCATCCGTGCAATCAAAAATGTCGGTGCCGGCAAACTCGAAGAAGCAGTTATTGACTCTCAACTCCTGCGGCACATCCTTTGCCGTTCCGCAGTAGAAGAGTTCAGAGTTCTGGTGGGTATTGATCATCATCGTCTGATAATGGATACCCTCGAGCTTGATGCTTCCATAGACCGTATTCGTGCCTTCGAGTGTGGCCGGGGCGACGGGGGTAATGAGGATGATCGGCTTTGTCGCTCCAGAGCTCGAAGGGATGGCGCAGATTGTGAGCGTGCCGTGCGGATCGTTGTAGTAAATCGGTGCCTCTTGGAAATAAACCTGCCCCTGGTACAGTGCGTACACCCGGTTCGGATTATTTCGCGCTCCTGTGAGAGTCGTATCTCCGTTGATTGTTATTTCCAGCGACCCGGAATTTGCGGTCCCGGAGAGTGGATCACCCGGGATGAAGATCGTATCTACCGCCGCCGCAACCTTTGGCGCGACGAACGTGCTGTGATGCATCGGACCAATGCCCGCGTAGCTTGTCAGCGCGAGAAGAACTAACAAGCAAAGTACCATTGTTGACTTCATAACTTCCTCCCATTGTTTTTTTACTGATGACAGCTTTGACAATCCTTACCTTGAACTTCTTCCTTCCTTCTCCTCACCTCCTTTATTCATCTTGTTTGGTTCTGTGATGGTGAACTGGTACTGACGATGCACTACTTTCACACTGTATGCACTCGGCCTTCTCCCTCCCCTCTAGTAGGAATAGCTAATTCCCAGCTGTGCCGCCCATCCGTACGT
>PMNE01000003.1:8146-11596 GCA_003162635.1 Ignavibacteriota bacterium | reverse complement strand
AACCTGGAGCTGAATCCCATATAATCCCATCCGAGGATCGCGTTGTACGTTGCCTTGGGTTGATTTTGTAACGGCCCTGCCACCGTTGTATAGACAAGATTGTAGATAGGTTTGAATTTTGTACCTCCGACTTGCGTTAGTGCAAACGAAGGATAGAGTTGCCGTGAACTCATGTACGAGGCGTTCAGATCGAGAACGACCCCGCTCAATACCCCGGGAAGATACCATAAATGCGTCTGCCAGGAAATCTCTATGCCTCTCAGAAATGCCTTGGCAGGATCATTCATCGGAATATTAGCGGTGAGGGTTGTGCTGTTGTTCTGCTTGGCCCACGTGGTGTCGAAATAGCCCGAGGTCGGCCCCGGCAACCGGTCCCACATATCAGCCGGCGCGCCTGTGACAAGGTATGGGAAGAATGGATAATAATTCGCCATGCCATAGATAAGGTTGGATATTTCCTTGTAGAACAGGTTCACCGTCACCAAACCGATACTATTGCTCGAGAGCGAAGTCCCGAGATCGAAATTCCATGCGGTCGACGGTCTCAAGAGCGGGTTGTTTGTTGTGACAGATTGGCCCGGGCTGTACACGATCAGAGGATTAATTTCCCCGTAGCTCGGCAACGAGACGCTCTTATAGGCAGCGCCTATTACCTGGATATTCTCGGTCGCCCTGTATTTGATATTGACCGAAGGGTACCAGTTCGGGGTGTTTCTTTTTGAGTCAACCAGTTTGGGGGCCTGACCGGAGAGACCGCTTTGATTCCCCGAAGCCGTTATGATTTGATACGCCGAAATATCGGTGAGTTCATCCTGGTAACGGACGCCGGGGACGATGGTGAGGTCGCTTCCGACGTTCAGCTCGCCCATGATATAGCCCGCCGAGCTATTCTCCTTATCTGTGTAAGTCTGATTATAGCTATTGAGCCCGCTCACCCAGTATCGGAACTGATTCTTCAGAGTATAGTAGTAATAGTTCTGCATGTCAACCAACCGACCCACGTTCAGCCCCGGTCCGATCGGATATCCGAGGATACTTGTTCTGCTGTAACTGGAGTCCGCGAAACGAGCGGAAAGAATTCCGGGCTGATGGGGATCGGTCGTCCCAATCAGATAATTCAGATATGGGATCTGAGCGACGAGATCGCGTCTCTGCGGCGCACCGTTACCGTACAGCAAATAGTCCAACACTTGCGAATTGCTGCTTGTGCGGTTGACGTTATGATATTTTCCCCCCGCAGACAAAGTACCGGAATAGGTGTCGGAAAGCCTGAACGGCACTTTCCAGTCGAGTTTTGCGTCGACAGATTCGTCCGTCAGTCTTGTGTTATTGATCAGCATGTTCGTGAGGTTCGAATTAGGGCCGTACGGATCCATGACGCCTTGTATAGCCATCAACTGGGATGGCAGCGCGTAGGTCCGCACACTATTGGTGAGAGGTGGAAGGCCTGTTTGCTCAAAATCAAACTCCATCCCGCCCGGGGTCTTCTGATCTCCCCGTGTGTATGACAACGACACCGGCAATTCCGTCCCCCCGAGCTTGAACAGCGCCTGGATCGAATGTGTCCGCTGTTCCGTTTTTGTTTCATTCACATAAATGTTGTAGTCGATGCTGTTCGTTCCGAATTTTGATTGATACGTTCTCGAGACGCTGCTGTCCCTTTTCTGATCATACACGTTGAAGAGTTTAACGTCCACCAGATCCGATGCAAAATCCAAAATCAGACTTGCGCTATAGCGATGCCTCTTCACACTCGACTCCGTGAGTACGGCATCTTGCGTAAGGACATAAAATGCGCCCGCTTGCGTGCCGTATGCCGGACTCTCGTAATCGCCCTTAAACTGATCCGACGGNNAAAACCTGTCGCTCACACTCCCTGCGAACTTATAATTCTTGTAGGTATCCCTTAGGTTATTATAACTCCCCTGGCCCATGACATCATAATGGAGTCCCGGTTGAGCCGATTTGAGGGTGAGATTGATCGTCCCTCCCAGAGCATTTGCGTCCATGTCCGGCTGCAATGTCTTCGATACCTCAACGCTCCTCACCAGGTCGTCACTCACGAGGCTCAAATCGACACCGCGGTCATAATAGTTCGTCGAACTCATCGGAACGCCCTCGATGGTCACCTCATTGTATTTCGGAGACAACCCTCGAACCACNNGGCAGTTCCTTCATCTTATCAGACGACACCACATTAATGATCGAATTGGACGACAGTTGCTGGTTGATCGCCGACATCTGACCCCGGGCCTGCCCCAGCACTGTGACCGTATCCCCTTGGACAGCTTCCGCCACCAAACCAATTTCTCTCTCAAGCGTCATATTATCGGCTACGGCAATACTGACGGAGGTCTTCGCATAACCGACATACGAGACATTCAACGTCTGGTCGCCCACCGGCACATTGTGCAGAGTGAATTTTCCGTCAAGATCCGTGGCTGCTCCCAGCCCGGTACCCATGATCTGAACAATGGCCCCCGGCAGGGCACTCTTCGTCCCCTTGTCAACGACCCGTCCCTTGACCGTACCCGATGCGGCCGCAAATGTGACTTGCACTGCCATCATACTGACCATGACTATCGCACAAGCCACAACACTGCAATGGTGACGATTGCTCATAAGCATGATTCTCCTCCTCAGTGATGCAGAGTTTTCTTTTTTTCTGCAGCTTGGAAACGGAATTGACCCACCGTATGAACCAACCATTTTTGTTGGCGTCCTGTTATTCCCCCCCCCGCGTTCGACTCGGAAGGACGATCACAGCCCTGCGAAGCGAAACACCGGCATGCCACGCGCCCGAACAATCCCCCAGACAGACAAACACGCCTGGATGTGCGTCGAGGACTGCCTTTTACACTTTTGAAAGGAAAATCGAACGGATGTTGGGGGAAAAGAGATTATCCTTGTTCCTTATGGCAAAAATGATGCCACAGGAGACCCTTCCAAATCGCCCCCAGCACCAAGAATCCCTCCTCCTCCTCGCGACTTGTTTTATTGTTTTGATAAAAAATCACATAATGATAAAGCGGGACGAGGAGACCTCCAAGAGCGGCCCATGTAGCCCCAAAAACGAGGGATCTGCCTTTTTCGGACCTCGATGCAAAGAAAGAACAGGTGAAAGGGCTGAGGATGAGATCGCCAAAGTAATACGACACTTAGTCGAAGTGTACGATTTGCTTTCCTCATTGTCAAGCCCCATCAAGGCAAGATCCTTCATTGCCTTCGGTGCCTGCTTTTAGGCCCCGATTGTCGGCCCGGGATGACGGGGAAGGAAACCCTTCCGCGCTGAAAAGCGCAGCCTGTGCGGCACTCCGATAACAGCGATCAGCGTCCAGCCCGCACATCAGGAAAGAGAATTCCTCAGAAGACTTCCGAGTTGCTCTTGATGCAGGCAAGGAGCTCATCAACCTGCGCGAATGCGATTGCCGTATACGTATCGGCAGCACC
>PMNE01000003.1:278-8101 GCA_003162635.1 Ignavibacteriota bacterium | reverse complement strand
GGCCCCGCACCCACTTTGGTCCCCTGCCACCAGCCTTGTCCGCCGCTCCCCATCACGAATCTGTGATGTCCCCAGTGGACAAGATCAGGACTTTCACTGATATAGATGTTGCCGAATGGCGTGTGGGCGCTGTCGCTCGGACGACTGAGCAAAAGGTACTTGCCGTTGACCTTCCTCGGAAAGAGAACGCCGTTCCTGTTGTACGGCATCATGGGGTTCGGCATGCGAATGAACGTCGTGAAGTCCTTCGTTTTTCCCAGACCGATCGATGCGCCGTGCATGTCATCGCACCAGACGATGTAGTACGTGTCATCGATCTTCACAAATCGAGGGTCATAGGCATAACTCGTCGGATGCGGTGTGCCGTCTTCGTTGACCCAGGCGATCGGGTCCGGTCCAATCTCCCAGTGTATGCCATCCCGGCTTCTCCCGAAGAAGAGAGTTGCCCGCCCGTTCCTCTGATCAGCCCGGAACGCGCCCACGAATTCCCCGTTGTGCGGAAGGACGGCGCTGTTGAAGATGCGCGCTGCCTTCGGTATGGGGTTCCAGCCGATCACCGGATTCCCGCTGTATCTCCACAGAACGTCGCGACAGCCCTTCGGCTTCTCTTCCCAGGGAATGTTCGGCAATGCATTTCCGAGAATCGTATCGCTCATATGTCCCACCCTTCCTTGGTGTCGTCGTTGTCCGGCGAGTGAAATCACTCGCGGCACGGGCTATAACGCGGTCGCTTTTCTCGCCTCGAGCTCACGTCCGACCTGTTTTTCCAGCTTGTCGCTCAGCTCGTAGAATAGTGAAATGGCAATGACCACGAGTGCAATCGCCGCCGGAATGGTGCTCATCATGTGCCTGATTCCGGAGAGGGTTGCGTCATTCTGTGCTACATTTGCCACAAAGCCGATGATGGTGAGAAGGAACCCTGCGAGCGCGCCACCCACCGCCCAACCCATTTTCTGGGAGAAGGTCGCGGCGGAGAATACCAATCCCGTCGCTCGCCGCCCGAATCTCCACTCCCCGTAGTCAGCGGTATCGGCATACATGGACCAGATCAACGGAAACAACGCCGCACCCGGGATTGACCCGATGATCTGTGTCGCATACATGAGGACGAAGTCCTTAGGCCCGGCAAAATAGAACACCGCCATGGAGGCCGCGTTGATAAGCGTAAGGACGATGAACGTTGCTTTCTTGCTTCCGATAAATCGCACGATGTAGGGAGTTGACAAAGCGCCGAGAATCGAAAACACCGTGCCGGCAACCATGAACGGCGCGGCTGCCGCCTGGTCACCCACATAGTACTTGAAATAATAGAGCATGGCGCCGTTCTTGATCGATACATAAATCAACGTCATAAGCCCCATGGAACAAAGAACGATCCACGGACGATTCTTCAGGAGGTCTTTGATGTCGGTCCGGATGGTGCTCTTCTCTTTCGGCGGTTTCACCCGTTCCTTCGTGGAGGCAAAAGTGAAGAAGAACAACGCACCCGCTGCCACCGCGAACACGGTCATTGCCAGAGGGTACCCAAGCCTGTCGTTCCCCTTTCCGAAGAAACTGACGAGAGCAAGCAGCGTCCCCTGCACGATAATGTTGCCGGTGAAAGCGCCGATGAATCTGTACGACGCCAACTGGGTGCGCTCGTCGGAATGCGGAGAGATGACCCCCAGCAGAGCACCATAGGGGACATTCACCATCGTATAGACCATCATCACCACAGTGTAGGTGACGTACGCATAAATGATCTTCCCCGTCTCGCTGATATCCGGCGTGATGAAGAGGACAATGCCGGCAACGGTGAAGGGGATAATTCCGCGCAAGATCCAGGGCCTGAATTTTCCATATTTGGTTTCGGTCCGATCTGCGATGACACCCATGACGGGATCGATCGCTGCATCCCAGAATCGCGAAATGAGGAACATCGTCCCGACGACCGCAGGGGAGATGCCAAAAGTGTCGGTATAGAAGATCATCAGGAACATCGAAAACGTCTGCCAGTACAGGCAGGAAGCCGTGTCACCGACAGCGTAACCGATCTTCTCTTTCAGGAAGACGAGTTTCTCGTGCGTCGCCGCGATTGTTTCACTCATAGTACCTCCGTTGTGAAAGAACTCCCCCGATCTGCGCTCTTGCGACGGAAGAGAATCCGACGTTCTCGCTGCCCGGTGCCGTGCAAGAGCATGAATGAAGAGGGAGGACGCCCTGCTTTGCTCCCGGTACTCTCTGTATGCGACGCCCGAGTGGGTAACAGAAAAACGACAGACAGCGATGCCTCGGGCCTACCTCATCAGAATCATCTTCTTTGAACTTACAAAATCCGTGCCGAGTTTCAGCCGGTAGAAATACACGCCGCTCCCAACGGAGGTCCCCCGCTCATTCCTCCCGTCCCATTGCACGGAGTGATTGCCAGCCGCCACTTCACCGTTGAGCAGTGTCCGGATAAGCCTGCCTGTCAGATCGTAGATCTCCAGCAAGGCGGCCCTGCGCTGCGAAGCGGAAAAACTGATGGTGGTTGAAGGATTGAACGGGTTGGGATAATTTTGATGCAATGCGAATCCCAGCGGCCTGGCTCCGTCAGGAACAGATGTCAAGGGTTTTGTGAGTGGCACGAGCTCTATCCCATTGCCCGTCCCGAGATTCCTGGAGTACTTCTTATCGCCGGCATTGTTCCAATGTTCGTGCACTCCCAGGCTCTGAAGGCGCACACCGTCGCCCGAAGGAGAGTAAAATGTTCCCGAAGGGGGATTATTCGCCTGGGCGGCTTCATGGAGGTAGTTGTCGGCCGCTCCATTGGTCAGGGTATAGTTCGGATTGACCGCCTGTTCTGTACGCAGGAAATCGAGACACACCGATTCGATCGCAACGTTGTCCTGAGAAAGAAACAGGCTCGATGTCCAAGCGTTATTGAACGGCGCGGACAGCCATTTGCTTGTGGGGGAAATCGCCTCGCTATGTTCATCCGGGACAGCATACAGTGCATCGACGATAAAAAGGAGCGTCTTGCCACCAAGGTCCTTATGTCCCATGAGATCAACGAATGGATTGTATGAACCCAGCGGTCTCGCCTTAAAGACCAAATCGGCGCTCCAGGCGGCATCATGAACTGAAACATACGCATGTACTCCGGCCGCATGAGGAGCCCACACATACGGTTGACCGTCATCACCATCGACGCTCAGACTGCCAAAATGATTCTTAGCGCAGCACGTGATACCAGCGTAACTATGTCCTTTGAGATTGGCAAGATTGATGAGATATGCAGCCTTCGTTACAACGGTCGGCAGATACGTCGGGTTTCCCCCTTTTGCGGACACTGAAACGTCCTTCTCAAGGATCAGGCTCTGTGACCAGTGGACGCGGGTTGTTGTATCGCGCACGTATTGTTCCCTGCCGTTCATCTGGGACCAACCCACAAAATGTACATGCGGGAATGCCGCCTTGCATTTGTTGTATATCGGGTCCGGGACGTATCGGATCATATCGTAGAATGTAATATTGCTGTCAGGGACTCCCGCATTGTTCACCAGTTGTTTCAGCAGGCTGAATACAGTCTGTGGCGAAGCTACTGACATATTCCCCGGATTGTATGAACTCGAGGAGTTATTGAGATTAATCTTTACAGCAATTTTCTCACCGGCAGCATATCCGACGCTTCCCTTGCCATGCTGCTGGTTAAAATATGTGAATAAAGCATTCCACGACGCGGCATCGGTAGACTGGCCGGACAGCTCGCGAAGGGAGCGGGAGAGCATTGAATCGACGACAGTCTGAATAGTATTGGTCTCGCTCCACCAATAGTTTGAAGATCCGTTCCACCGTGTGGCCGTGGAATCCCACATCCACACAACCCGGCCCGGGAATATGCCCCTGGCCACGCCCATGGGGCTGTTCGGCGGGTCACTTGGAACGAAGAGTGAATCGGTGGCGAGAATCGCCGCATGCGATTCAGAATCCGTTTTGAGGACGGTGAACATCCCCACAGCAACACCGCACAGTACGAGGGCGGCGGCAAAAATGGATTTCTTCTTCCCGAAGAGATGAGCGGCCTTCTTGAGGGAGAACAGAGCAATCGCCATTCCGGCAATGTAGGCGATGAAGCCCCCGGCGATGGGCGCGGCCACTTTCATGCAGGGATATTCCGCCCTGCTGGGTTTGGGAATTACCCGGACGAGCATCCAGATCAGGCATGCCAGACCCATGAGAGGAAGCAGGAAACGCGCCAATCTGCCGCTTTCTGAACTCTTCTGATCACCCGTTGGCACCCCCCCGCGGTGGCAATGGAGAGATTTGGATGGTTCCCTCTGTTGATCCTTCGCGAATATTCTGAGTCTCATAGTCCCCTCCTCTGGGTCCTGCGATCGGTCACATCAAAAAGAAAGTCCCTTCCATCTACCGATGAAAGGGACTTTCACAAAGAGCATACTACAACATAGGAAGAGGAGAGGAGAAAAGCGAATCGCCGCCATATTCCGGCTTACACTCAGTTCCCCCCGGGGGGACTATTCCACCCTGTAAATCTCACGGCGGCCATCATTCACCAGGTCATGGTAGCCCTTCATCGCAGCGGAAACAGCCGGATCTGACATCGTTTTCCTGGCGAGCTCGGCCATTTCATCAATACTCTTCACTTCCTGCTCGGCCACAACCGTCCAGTAGTTCTCGCCGCTCACATCCGTGTAAATTCGCAACGGGGGGTATCCCATCCCCTTCATGGCCTCGGAGAGTACTTTAAACTTCTCGACCAGTTCCTTAACCTTCCCCGGCTTGCAGTGCATGATTTCCCGTGACATGAACATCGAAACCTCCAAGGATTATGAGGAAATATTCCGGTTGATCTCATTCCGCGCCGGCGTTGATCGTCTCATGCCCGTGCACCTCACGCCATGTGCCCCCCTGTTTGACGTAGACCGACGTCACCTTGCCGGTATAGTTCGACACCTTCCCCGCAATCGACAGGGTGACGCCTTCGTTGTACGTGAGTATGGCCACATCACCGTACACCTGCACCCTCGGGTTATACATGGTGAAGTCCAGGTACTTGTATTGGTCGGCGTACATCTCAAACTTGGGGAGGAAGTTTACCTTTGGTTCGATATCGAGGTACGGGTTGCGCGGACCGTAGTAGGTGGCATCGTCAGCCAGGTAATCCTCGTAGAATGCCTTGTCCTTCTTCTGCCATGCTTCGATCGATGCCCTTTCCCGGGCAATGATCTGCTTCTCGATCTGGGCGCCGGCCGGCGTCGCAGCAAAGAACGCGGTGACGAACACGACCGACAAAAGTGTTGCTTTCATGGATGCTCCTCGCGATGGTGAGTTGGAACTGTGAGTTGTACTCGTGAAGAAGCCACTGGAAACGAATGTGAGATTTCCGCATCAAGGCAATCGCAAAACATCAAGAATCTCCGAAGTGACATACAGAAGAGTTGCAGGTGAAGACTGCAGCCATAAGATTTGAGGAGAAATGGACTCGGTGAAGAGGATAGCAAACTAAAAGAGAAATGTCAACAAAAATCTGCTAATTTGGTGGGTTTTCGATATGAAAAGAGGGCCGGATTCCCCAAAGATGCATCGAGTGCGCTGCATCAGGCATTGGACTTACAATCCGATACACCAGGGAGGTTTCTTGTCGGAATTCTCATTCCTCAAATTGCTCAAACCGCAAATCGAAAGCACGTCAGATTATTCTGAAAACAGTTTCAGGTATTCCACAAAAGAAAACACCCGATTCCGTTTGTTACCAGTCGACTCTACAAGTATTTTGAGGTCGACGAAATCCTGAATAAGCTCGTTCGCCGTCTTCGGGGTTACCCGGAGAATGGTGGTGACGTTGGCGGCTGTAATCCGCGGATTACGGTAAAGGCTCATCACCAATGTCTTGGCTTTGGGGAGACGCTTGCCAAGCTGCACTATCCTTTTTCCTTCGATGTCCTCGCGGAGTTTCTGGATCTTTCCGAATGTTGTTATTCCGTTGTTGCAGGTTTCCGCCACCGCAACGAGAAAGAACCTGATCCATTGCGCCAGGTCATTCCCGGCTCTCGCGTTCATTAGATTGTCATAGTAGAGGGATCTGTGTTTGTCGAAGTACTCGGAGAGATAGAGCGTGGGTCGTGTGAGCAGCCCCTTGCTGACGAGATAGAGCGTAATAAGCAGGCGGCCTACGCGTCCGTTGCCGTCGAGGAACGGGTGAATAGTCTCGAATTGGTAATGACCAATGGCGATCCGGATGAGGTGGGGAACGTCGATTGAATCATTGTGGAGAAAGTTCTCAAGGTCTCCCATCAGCGGATCGACCTCCTCATGAGAAGGCGGGACAAAGACGGCGTCCTTCAACGAAGACCCCCCGATCCAGTTTTGGCTTCTGCGGTATTCTCCAGGCGTTTTCGTCGATCCCCGTCCCTTGCTCAGGAGAATTGTATGTGTTTCCTTCAGCAGCCGTGTTGATACCGGGACCCGGCGAAGGCGCTTCACTGCGTTGTTCATCGCTGCGATGTAGTTTTGCACTTCTTGCCAGTCGTTGCGTCTTTCCGGATTGATTTCGCTACTGGTCAGCAGAGCTTCCTCGACGCTCGTTTTTGTTCCCTCGATGCGGCTCGATGTGGTCGCCTCCTTGATAACATGCATCCTGATGAAGTAATCGACATCGGGGAGCTGGCGGGAGAAGGCATCAAGTGCGCCGAGCTTGTGGTTGGCATCCTCCAGCAGAGTGTTGATTTTGGGATTGCTCCATACCCAAGTGTGATTCACTGGTGATGGCGTGAAGCTTCTGTACTGCCTTTGCTGTGTGTACGTCCCGGATTTGAAATCTTTGAGGTCCATTGAGGTCTCAGCAGGTGCAGTAAAACAAGGAATTGTGTCTTTTAGTTTACAGCCGTAAAGTAAAATAAGAAAATCCTTGTTTTAGTCAAGAGAATTGTGACCTGCCCCCGGTTGTTGTGCCAATGAGTTCATCGGTTTGGCTGCAGTTAGAGTCCTCTCCATGCGCGTGATATACGCCTGGAAAGCAAACCGGCCCCTCCATCCGTTCGATCGGACCAGAGAGGCCTGTTCAACGAACCCGCGTATCGTGGGTAAGATGCCACCGGCAAGAGCGAGATGCAATCGAACTTGCGGTTGGCATGGTCCACATCCAAACTATCGCAGAGCATCCACCCTCTGCGTCACACTCTCCGCGAATCCATCATGCTGGTCGCCCAATTCGTTCATCTATCAGAGCACGCACCTCCATTGTCCCAGACCCAGAAACTTGGAACGACCCAGAGCTGAAACAGCAAACATCTCCCAAGAAGCCGAGGAGCGGATCCTGGATCTGAGAAAGACTTACCTCCCCCGTTGCCGTGCATATCATACAAACCCCAGGCCTTGGGAGAAGAGCTACGTCGTCTTTCGCTCCATGAACTCGTTTACGGCTTCTTTACTATTTCTACGCGCCTATTCTTGGCTCTGCCTTCTTCGCTTCTGTTATCGGCAACAGGTTTTTCCTGTCCCCAGCCAACAAACGACATTCTTGTCTTGTCAACTCCTTTGGCNNATGGTAGATTTGCCTGTCTCAAAAAGAATGTTCAGCGCTATATAACCGTCCTTGTTCAGTGCGTCAAGCATATCATTGGCGGTAATTTCCTGTTTCATTAGTCCAATTTCCAATACTGAAAGGTCATGTCCGATATTTCCATTAGCCATCGCTACGCTGATAATATATTCTTTTGAATTCTTCTTTAATGAATAACTCAAATATTGGTCACCAACATATATTTTCTTTCCTCCCAATTTCGTAATCGCATTTTCATAATTCCTAAGAATCTGTAGTTGACTCGGAACTTTCAGTGAGA
>PMNE01000003.1:0-191 GCA_003162635.1 Ignavibacteriota bacterium | reverse complement strand
GGCCGAACAATCTCCGGCCAATTCAATGCAGCTTCTGCGCTGAGGGGAAGATATCAGCGATGGGAGAGAAAGTCAAATCGGAATGGACAAGAGCGATTGTTCGTTCAACGTATCGGCCTGTCAAACGTCTGCGCTTGGCGGTTGTTTCTCTTCTTTCCGTTTGGTACAATCCTGTGCAGACTTTGCGGGCC
>PMNE01000021.1 GCA_003162635.1 Ignavibacteriota bacterium | reverse complement strand
GCACCGTTTGGCGACGCATCAACCGGGACGATCCATTTCGCCATTCCCCTCTCGTTGCTCGGCCGCCCGAAACCGGGATGGACGCTCACGATTGTCGCGGGTGCCCAGGACGACCATGGAGGAGCGGGAATCGGCGAGTTCCGCACTGTCAATCGGGAGCAGGGTGAATGGAACGGCGGCGGCCGTAAGGGGCCGGACGATCCCAACGTGTACGATGACATGATCGTGCGCGTTGCCCCGTGATGCGGGCCCCCATTTTTTCGGCGTTCAGTTCTGCTCTTCCGGCGCCATGACGTGTTCCTGCACCAGAGAAACCGCGAGTGCGGCGACAATCAAGGAGCACCCGCCAAGGAGAACGGCGTTCATGGGGCTGTTGCCGAGGAAATGCTTCATCATGAGCCCAAGTCCCGCAGAGGCCAGAATCTGCGGCAGGACGATGAAGAAATTGAAGACTCCCATGTAGAACCCCATCTTTTCGGCCGGGATGGCGCTTGAGAGCATGGCGTACGGCATGGAAAGAATGCTGGCCCAGGCCACGCCGACAAGGACCATCGAAAAGAGCAGGAGATATTGCTGAGGAAACGCCACAATCAGGAGGAGGCCGGCCCCACCAGCGGCGAGGCACACCCGGTGAATCGTCCGTGCGGCGAATTTCCTGACAAGAACGAGCAACAAGAACGAAAAGACGAACGCCGTGCCGTTGTAGACCGAAAAGCATACCCCGCCCCACTCGCTTCCCCTTTGAAATTCCTGTGATCCAGGCGCCCCGCCAAAGACCTTCGTGGCGACGGCCGGCACGAAGTAGATCCACATGCAGAAGAAGGCAAACCACGTAAAGAACTGGACGGCCGCGAGCTGGCGCATGGTCTTCGGCATCGATCGGATTCCCCGGAGAATCTCGCGAAATGCACGGCCGGCCCCCGCCGATGCTTCCTTCATCTTTTGGAATGCGATGAGATCTTCCGGCGGATACTCCTTCGTCGTAAAGATCGTGTAGAGGACTGCCGTCAAGAACACGCATGACCCGACATAGAATGCAAGCTGCACGGTCCTCGGAATCGTTCCCGCCGCCGTCGGGCCCGCGACGCCAAACCACGTCGTGAGAACGTACGGCAGGGCAGAGGACAGGACGGCACCAAGCCCGATGAGGAGGCTCTGCATCGCAAAGCCGGTCTTCCTCTGCTCCTCCGGCAGAATATCCCCCACGAAGGCGCGGAACGGTTCCATCGTGATATTGATGCTTGCGTCGAGTATCCAGAGAAGTCCCGCCGCCATCCAGACGTTCGGAGAATTCGGCATGGCAATGAGTGCAAGCGTTGCCACAAGCGACCCGACCAGAAAATACGGGCGCCTCCTCCCGAGACGGTTCCAGGTCCGATCACTGTAGTACCCGACGATCGGCTGAACGATGAGTCCGGTCAGCGGTGCCGCGATCCACAACCACGCAATGTCCTCCTCCCTCGCCCCGAGGTACTGGTAGATGGCGCTCATATTTGCCATCTGCAGCCCCCAGCCGAACTGGATACCGAAGAACCCGAAGTTCATGTTCCAGACCTGGCGTCCGGAGAGTCGTTGTTTCATCGACGTTTTTCCTTCACTGATGAGTTCAATGCCTCGAAGCGCTTTCGTGTCCACCCCCTGCACGGGACAGCTCAGGTCTCGCATCCCTGACAAAGAACCATGTCCCTGCGGAAAGAGCGAGGGCCACCGCGCTGATCATGAAGATGACCGACTTGTCGGGAGAGGCCAGGATGACTCTCCCCAGAACGAGACTGGCGAACAACTGGGGAAGGACCACCGACAGATTAAAGATTCCCATGAAAAAGCCGGTGCGCGATTTCTCAACTTTTTCCGTCATGATGGCGAACGGGAGCGAGACGATGGAGGCCCAGCCGACGCCGATCACCGCCATCAGCAGATACAAACCTGTCGGCGACCCGCCTGCAATGAGCACGCCCGCATAACCAAGCGCCATGATGGCCACAGCCGTCAGATGGACCCGGACGCGGCCGAATTTCTTTGTCAGCGGTTCGAGAATGGGAGCAGGAAGAAGAAAGCCGACCGTATTAAGGATGGCGAACGAGATGGCAATGATCCTTCCCGACTCCTGTGCAGCCGCACCGGGTTCCGCGGAAAGGTGCATCTTCTGCTGTATGAAGGCGATGATGAAGACGAACATCGTCTGCACGCCCACCCAGGAAAACGCGTGGGCAAGATAGATCCACGAGAGTTGACCCCATTGCGTCTTCCGCTTGGGGGAGGGGGCATCTCCGGCCGGAGATGGACTGCCCCGGAGCTCCCTCGGTTCCGTCACGAAAAAGACGGGAAGAACGGAGAAAAGGAAAACGATGAAGACGCTCACCGTGATGAGAGTGTAGTTCCCCATGACAGCGCCGATGACGTACGCGGTAACACCGAAGAACCCGGAGATTGTCTGCATCCAGGTGTATCCCTTTGTGCGCCCGTCCCCTTCGGGAGTCACATCGGCGATGATCGAGCGGGTCGGATTAAAGCCGACGTTGATGGCAAGATCGAGGGTCAGCGCGATGGCGGTGGCAACGACCATGAGACTGCCGATGCCGAGGCCCGCCCTGATTGCTTCGATGTTCGGCAGGGCAAACAGCATCAGAGCCGCCAGGGTGCCGCCGATGAGGATGAACGGACGACGGCGCCCTCCCCAGAACCAGACACGATCGCTGATCATCCCGATCACGACTTGCCCGACGATCCCCGCAAGGGGGCCGGCCGCCCACACAATTCCCACCTGGTCGATTGCAAGATGGAACTGCGTGGTGAGGAGCCAGCTCAGCGCAGAGATCTGGACCGACAGGGCGAACCCCATGGCGGTCGATGGCAGACTGATCAACGCATAGAAGCCGTTGGTTTGCTTTCTCTGAAATTCGCGCATGGGGGTTGTCGCTCCCTCTAGTATTCACACACGATGCACTCGCCGGGTGCGAGCTGCACATGGATTCTTCCATCAACGCACTTCAACTTCTTTCCCGAAAGAAGGTCGACCGATGGTCGTGCGGAAGCGCCAAGGTCGACGACACTGTCGATTGCCGAAGAAAAGTCGCTGTTGGTGATGACCGCAAGCCGCCGTTTCGGCTTCTCCGACAGGCGGGCAAATGCCAGGATGTGTTCCTTGTCGGCGACGAGGACCTGGAAGCTCGCCGGGTCGGGATCGGTGACGAGTGAAAGATGTTTTGCGCGCAGGGCGAGCACCTTCTTCACAAAGGGGGTGAATTCCTCCTTGCTCAGCCAATTGTAGGCATATTCGCTGAAGAGCGGCAGCTTTTCCGAGGGCAGTTGCCGGATCTGGTCATGCGTGAAATCCAATCCCGTGTTGATGGGATATCGTTCAGCGAGCTCATATCCGGAATGGATAAACGGAACTGCCGGAATGAAAGAATTGACGACAAACGCCCAACGGGAATACGCTGTCCCCCCGGAACGCGACGCAGCCCGGGGCGTGTTGTGATTCTCCGGCGTACCGAAATACGCGATGGGGAATGCCTCATTCGCCAGCCGCGCGATAAAGCTTCTCATCTTCTCCCGGTGNNAATGCGAAATCGGGATTGTTCATCCGCGCGGCGGCGACGATCTCCTCCTTCAACTCCATCGGCAAAGCGTGGCCCATATCGATCATGACACCATCGATGCCGAATTCGCGCTGGTAGTAGGGAATGATGCCGACGATCCGGTCCCAGAGGGGACGATTCACGTGCTGCAGCTCCGTGAGACGATTGTCGTACATCCGGATCGTGTTATACCCGATATAATTGAAATCCGGATGCATGTACATCTTGAGATAAGTGACGTCGCCCCAGGGGGGCTGGTTGTCATCCGGCGGCCAATCCGCAAAGGCTCCCGGGATCTTCACCCGCGTCCCGTCAGGAAGCAACCCGATGTACCTGCCGTCTTCCTTGTGCACTCCCTCCGAGGCGGGAGAAGCCGTAAAGAAGCTGCGGTACACCTGATGGGGAGCGATGAGATTGTCCATTTTGTTTTCGAGGACGTCCTGATGGATACGGCGGAGCTCATCCGGCGTGAACAGCGGGGATCCATAGCGCGATTCGTCCTGGTTCTGCGGGTCCCTGACCTGGACCGACTCCTTGATCCAATACATCCATTCCGGATGCTCCTTCACCCAATCCGAGTCCTTCGCCGCCGTGCGAAAAACGAATTCCACCACCACACGCAGGCCCATGTTGTGCGCGGCCTCCACGAAGGCCTTGAATTCCGTTTTGGCGTCCAGACGGAGCGACGGCTCGCTCAAATTCTCGTCGATGTTGTACGGATTCCGAATGGCATAGGGAGACCCGAGCGAGCCCTTGTTCCCGTCGTGCCCGATGGATGTGACAGGGAGAAGGTGGACCGTCGTGGCGCCTAAACGTTTGATGTACGGGAGCATCGCGATCGCCTTGAGGAATGTCCCCGTTTCACGGAACCCCTCCGCATTGACCGGCAGCCCAAGCTGTCCGTTCCCATCGTGGTCAAACGCTGTCGTCGTCCGAACGAACATGTTATAGATGACCGACTCGCGTGTCCATTCCCCCCCCGCGCCCTTCCCGGACGGATGTTCGTGCAGCTTCTTCACTTTGCGGATCACGCCCAGGTAGAACGCATAGGGATCCACGGCAAGGCTCCGCCCGCTTCCCTGCGCAGAAACCCAGAGCGAGGGGATCTTGTAGTGCCATTTCCTCTTTTTGGCATCCTTCTGCTTTTCTTTAAGGGCTTCCTCGAGCGTATCAAGCGCGTTCGGGTGGGGAGACTTTTTCATGTTCATTACCGTCCGAAAGTATCATGGATGATCAATGGAGTGGGTTGGCCTTCCGCGGTCGCGATTGTCCGATTCCTGATCGGAAATTCCTCGCCGGGTGTCCATTGTCCCGGCAACCCGCTGTTCGTGTACTTGTAATGGATTGTTGTTCCTGCCGGCACTTCGACGCGGAATGACCAGATACCGTCACCCGCTTTGTCATCTCCGTCCTGCCCGTCGTCGCGCATTGCAACGACATTCGGCCGCCAGGCGCCGAGCTGCGGCAAATCACCGGCGATGAAGATCCCCTTCGGGACTTTTTCCCCCCTGGCATCGCACGTGAACACGACGCTGAGAGGAAGACGGCTTTGCGCCATCGTTCCCTGGCCGCCGCCGGATGTGACATGGTCGTCGATGATCGGCTTGAACTCGCGCCGGGGCATGAGACCCCCTGCACGACGGGCAAACGTATAGATATTCCGCACGTGCGCAAGGAAAGCATCGTCGAACGGCTTGTCGCCGCCGGGAGCAGTCTGGTCGTCGCCGTACCACCAGAACCAGTCCGATCCCTCGGCCGCGTACACTTCCTCCCATGTGCGATATGCGAACCATGCCGTCGTCCCGGCCGCGGGGGAAGCAGCCGCGGGGGCCGGGCGTGCAACGCCCGAACGATCCAGATCCTGCCGGGCCTGCAGCAAGTACTCCCACGCCGTGTTCTCCTCCTGTTCGCCGATCCATGTATCAAAGTTGGCGTTGATCCACGATCCCGGCCAGAGCGTCTTCATCGGAGGGAGCGATGCGATGGGATGAGGTGCCACTCCCCTGCGCGGATTCCCGTGAATGTACTCCGACGTCGTCGTCGTCACGACGCGTCCCTCCGCCTGCAAGGCGCTGAGTTTCCTGTACAGCGCGTTGAGGAATCCCTTTCCGTCGATATCCTTCTTGTACTCCTCCCACGCATTTTCCCCATCGAGGATCACCGTCAACAGGCGATCCGGATCGCCGGGGCCCGGCACCAAGAGGAGTATTCGCTGGATGAAATCTTCCGCGGCTGTTTCCGCATCGAATTCCTTGTACGTAAAACCAATCCGATCCGAGAGTTCCGTGTCACGGAAGACAAGCGTCATCCAGCCGCCCTCGCCGTCAGGGAACCGGTACGGCGTGGTGTTCGGCATGCCGGGAGGATCCGAATGGGCGAGGACCTTCACGTCGCTCGCCGTCCAGACGATGCCGTTCTTCCCAAATATCCCCAGAACCGGCTGCGCAACTGCCCCTTCGCCCGGCCACATCCCCTGAGGCGCCCGCCCAAAGACTTCCCGGTACATTGCCACGCCCTTTGCAACCTGTGCGTCGGCATCAGAAGGATAGGAGAAACGGGGAGGAAGAGAGTCGTTCGGTTGGCACACCCGGGCAAGATCCGTATCATACACGAGAGGAAGGATCGGATGGCAGTATGGGGTCGTGATGATCTCGATTTGTCCTTCCCCCGTCTCCGGCGAAAAGGCGAGCAGCCGATGGACGGGAATGACGTTCGCCATCACCTTGTACGCCTCCGCCACCATGCGGACACAATCGTTCTCGGTGATGTTCTTCTTCAGGTGAAAAGTCGAATCCGCCGCAAAGGAAACCTCATCGCTGAGATCGCACACCGAGCCGTCTTCGAGGGGAACCGGTCCCCACAGAAAATCCGGATCAAAATGCGCCAGGTAGAACCAGAACTTGATCTCCCGCATCTCCTGCTCGCTGTAGAGATCGTCCCCCGGGTGTTCTGTCTCTCTAAGGCGGTCACGCAACGCCTTGTATTCCGGGAAGCGCCGGATCTGCACGTCGCTGATGCCGAAGGCGTTCCACGCATTGCGATACAGCAGGTCCTTGTCTTCGCGTGTGAACGTCCCGGTCGGCTTCAATGCAAGATCTATCCACGGGTCGGTCTTTCCCTTCCACTTCCGCCCGAAAGCGCGGATATCAACCGTGTTTTTCTTCGTATCGACGTACGGCCCCAGGCGCGCAAGATAGTATTCACGCAGTTGGAGAAGGAGCGACGACGTGAGATTGAACGTACAATGGACATCCGGATACTTCTTGAGGATGGCCGCCATGTCATAGTAATCCTTCGTGGCATGCGTCCTCACCCAGGGACCCGAGAGCTGGTCCGTTTCGGGATTGACGTACAGGGGCTGGTGCTGGTGCCAGATGATGTTCAGGTAGAGGGACTTGGCGGCGCCTCTGCACTGAACGATCGTGGCACAGAAACAGAGCACAGCCACAACGACTGTTCCCGGGTACCGGAAGATGTGCCTCGGTCTCTGCATCCTACTTCAGCACGATCATTTTCTTGACCAGGACCCGCTCTCCACCGTCAGCCCCGGGAGCCGTCAGACGATAGAAGTAGACACCGCTGCCTACCGGTACCCCTGCACCGGTATGCGCATCCCACACCGCCCTGAAACTCCCCGCAGAGGAATGGCCATCGATCAGCGTGGCGACTTCCCTCCCCAGGATATCATAAATCTTCAGCGACACTTTTCCTGCCACCGGAAGATCAAAGGAGATCGTCGTTGCGGGGTTGAAAGGATTGGGATAGTTCTGCGCAAGCGCCAGTTTTCCGGGAAGGAGGCTCCCGCCCCGGTCCTGGACTCCCGTGAGGGACGGCAGCTTCAGCGTGTGCGACACTTTGTCAATGACATACACGGCCGATCCCAGGGAAGGGATCGTCACCGTTAAAGCCGCCGTGCCGCCCGTGAAGGTCAGCGTTTGCGTCGTGTCGTTGTTGTAGAGGTCAGACGCGACAAGCGGCGTGCCGTCGCTGACTCCCTCCACAGCGGCGGGCGATCCTGTCGATGTCAACGTGACCGTCACCGTATGAGGAACGGCCTCCAGGTTGGCAATCACAAGTCCGTTCTGTCCGGCGAAGGGTCTCGTGAAAGCATACACTCCCGGGAAGTTCGTCCCGACATGCACCATTTTTTGCGTCCAGAAGGCGGGGAATTGCTTCTTGATCTGCGCCAGCTTCTGGTAATGGGGCATCAGCGTCACTCCCGCAGAATCGGAGAAATTGATCACACCCCTTCTTCGTGCATCAAAATCCGATATTCCGTATCCGCGTCCCACTTCCTGGCCTGCATACACGAGCGGCATGCCGACGGCCAGATTCACCGCAGTGGAGACCGGCATGGTGCGGCTGATCGCCACGGCCTTTGTGACGCCGGTCCCGTACACATAGGCAATACGGTCCTCATCCTGGTCTTCCAGGAAGCGCAGAAACGAAGAGTTCGGACCGGGGACGAATCCCATTCCTGAAGTCGAGCTCACATTGCGAAGAACGACATCAAGATTCGTGACACGCGTTGCGGCACTCAACGCCCAGATGTTGCTTTGGACGTAGTTCTTCAGATTCCAGTCATACCCCTCATCGAGTCCTCCGGGGCCGCTCGCCCCCGTGTAGTCAGCATAGGTGATCTCCGTCCCCACGCCTGTCCCTGACAGCTCGCCAAGCAGGTTGAGATCCGGACGAATGTGCTTCAGCGCCTGGCGGACCGGCTGGCCCATTTCTCCCTCGCCTCCCACCGGGCTGTTTGTCCGAATGTGTGGCCCCCAGTAGACATCGAAGCGATACCCATCGATGCCGACGTCTCTCACCCAATATTTGTAGACGTCGATCATATATGCCCGCGCATCAAGATCCGCCCAGTTGTAATTGAGCAATGCGTCGCTGAAGGCACCATAGTAGACAAATCCATCGTCCGTGATTGCCTGGTCAAGTTGCCCCAAGCCGACGCCCGTATAGGAAATCATCTGGTGCTGATAGTACGTCCAATACCGGGAGCTTTCGCGGAACGCCCTTGCATCCAGAACAAACGGGTGAGCGTGGCTTGTGTGGTTGGGCGTGACGTCGAGAATGACTTTCATCCCAAGCTGGTGAGCGCGGGAGACAAAATTCTTGAAATCCTGTGTGGTTCCATACTCCGGTGCGACGGAGAGAAAGTCCACAATTTCGTATCCCGGACCCGGCCCGTTATTGATTGTGTTGTTGTTCTTCATGACCGGCATGATCCAGATGATATTGTACCCCATCGCCGCAATGCGGTCAAGGTCGGGAAGAGCGGCGTTGATCGTCCCCGCAGCAGTATGCATCTTGAAGAACAGCAGATACATCCGTCCCTGGCGCACCCATGAAGGAACGGTCGCCAATGTCGCGGGAACCACAGTCAGAGAATCCGTCAGAGTAAAGAAGTTCCGGGTTGTGTCCTTGTTCCCATCGGGATCCGTTGCGATGAGGCCGAAGTAGTATTCTCCGGGAACCGTCGGTCGGGCAACACTCAGGGTTGGCGAGGTCGAGCCGTTGATCCCGCCGAGAACCGACGGATTGGTGGCGTCCTCGGACCAGAGGAACGTGAGCTGAGAGGTTTGCGCCGTGTCCGGATCGGCACTCCCCGTCGCCTGCAGGCCAATGCTTCCGCCATTGTCCACCAATGTGATCAAAGCGTTCGGGGCATGGTTGACGACGCGCGTAAATGTCACCGGCGACGAGGAAACAGTTCTTCCCGCAGAGTCCGCCCGTGCAATGAAAGTATTGACACCCTCGTTGAGAGACACAGGGAACGAGAAACCTCCCTTGCTCACCGCGACGACGGTGGAGTCCGTCCCGTTGCGGAACACTGTTGCCGTTGTCACTGTCGTATCCAGGACCACGCCATACAGCGTCCGCTGCGCCGATAACGTGCTGTATCCTCCCTCGTTCGTGATCTGAACATACCCCCCGCTCGTGAAAAATGTCACGGTATCGGCGTTCGTGCCCCCTCCCGTGCTTCCCGCACTGATGATCAGCGTGTGACTTCCATTGGAAATCGGATCGGGAACAGTCCACGCAAATTTCTTGCTGGTCCCGTCATAGGAGCTCCCGATCCCCGTGAAAACACTCCCGTCGATCGTCACCTGGATCGCCGCCGGATCGACTGCAGCTCCCACCTTCGGGAAGATATATGCCGTGATTGTCGGCGTTGCGGTCGTCACAACGGGCTGGTCCTGGTTCGGAAGGACTTGATAGAACGTCGGATCCTTCGTATAGATGAACGAATTGTCATTGGTTCCTGAATTCACGTGATGGTCGAGCACGTCGTGAGGCCAGGGCGTAACGCCCGTATAGAACTTGTACTGCCAGGCGCCGGGGATTCCCCCCGCCGCGGGATTTCCACCGAGGCGCAACCGTATTGTCCGTGTCCAGAGCCCGCTTCCCTGATTGGCCATCGGGTTCGCAGAAGTGTTCCAGCCGTCGAATTCACCCGGCACGGTCACGCTTGACACGGAGGCATTTGTGTAGCGGAACGTGACGTCAACGCTATCCTGCGCGCGCAGGAGAGGCGGGCAGCATAGCAACGCAAGTCCCACGGTCATCGACTTGATCATCTTCATCTCGTTCGCTCCTCTTCACCAGTGATCACAATCCCGGCCCGGGGGGGCACGGGGAGAGAAATTGTCTCATGTTCGGACTTCTCGACTTTCGCCTCGACCGGCCACACTTGCCGCCATTCCCCGGGTGGAGCAGGGATCGAGACAACTTGTTGTACATTGCCGCAGTTCAGTACCACAATTGCAGAGGACGAGTTCGTTCGCCTCATGTAGGCATAGAGCGAGCGATCTCCGTCGGTCAGGAGAGTCGTAAAGCCGCCGTGCCGCAGCACAGGGAGAGAACGGCGGAGCCGGACGATGCGCCGGGTGTACTCGAGCATGTCCCTGTTCTGCAGCGAAGGATCCCACACCATCGTCCCGCGGCATGCGGGGTCTTTCCCTCCCGTCATCCCTACCTCATCACCGTAGTAGAGCATGGGGACGCCGGGATATGTCATATGAAAGAGCAACCCAAGCTTCCACGACGCGACGTCGCCCCTGCACATCGTCAGAAACCGTTCGGTGTCATGGCTATCCAGAAGATTCAGGAGCGAAGCATTGACATGATCGGAATATTCGCGGCGGAGCTGTACAAGGAGGGAATCAAAATGCATCATGTCGATCGACCTATCGGCAAAGAACGCAACGCACGCCATCCGATACCGGTAGTTCATGACCCCGTCGAATTCATCCCCTTGCAGCCAGGGACCCGCTTCATCCCAGATTTCACCGACGATGTATGCCTCGGGGTTGATTGATTTGACAAGCGCCCGCCACTCCTTCCAGAACTCGTGCGGGATCTCGTTGGGAACGTCGAGACGCCATCCGTCAATCCCCGTTTCCATCCACTGTCGCGTCACATCGAAGAGGTATTCCCTGACTTCGGGATTCTGCGTGTTGAGCTTGGGGAGACTTCCGTGTCCCCACCAGCATTCATAGTTTGGCGCACTGACAGGTCCGACCGGAAAGCCGTGGAACGTGTACCAATCCTTGTAGCGCGAGTGCGCTCCGTTCTTCTTCGCGGCGGCAAACGCAAAGAAGTCGACCCCCGTGTGGTTGAAGACTCCGTCAAGAATAATCCGAATCCCGCGTGCGTGGCAGGAATCCACGAGTTCACGGAACGTCGGTTCATCGCCGAAATGCGGATCGATGATCCGGTAGTCCGTCGTTTGATATTTGTGATTGGAATTCGAAGCGAAGATGGGATTCAGGTAGAGCGCATTGATGCCGAGGGAGGAGATGTAGTCGAGGTGCTGGAGGATGCCACTCAGGTCTCCCCCGAAATAATTCCGCGGCGTCGGCTTCCCTCCCCATTCCTTCGTCCCCGGAGGATCGTTCGTTACGTCGCCGTTCGCGAACCTCTCGGGGAAAATCTGGTAGAAGACCGCGTCCTTGATCCACGCAGGGGCAGCACCCTGGTTTTGGGCTGACGTTGAGGCAGACGCTCCGATGCTCATCACGAACGCCAAGGAGACAAAGAGTATTTCACGCATGAGATGCGTCGCCAATGGAATAGCACGATACTCGGAACGATCGTCACGCTTGGGGAGTCGGGCGGCGGATAGTGTATCTCTGTTTCATGATACTGAATCAGGGAGGAAAATGCAACGAACATTTGGCTCTCCGTCCGTTGGACTTCATAAATGAACGTTGTATATTCCTGTCGCATGCGGCGTGTGGAAGCACCCGTGGAAGAGCCGCGCACGATTCGAGACAATCCACCCTCATCCGCACCTCCCGGACCTGCGTTGCATTTCATGCGCACAACGTTGGAAGAACAACCGTGGCAGCAGCCGTTTGGACGCCGCCGCCTCTTCATGATTGTCCCCGAACAGGGGGGAGACCTCTTCCCCGCCGAAATGTCTCCCGGGACAGGACGGATCCTGCGCCCCGACGAATCCACGATGGCGGAAACGATCGCACCTCTGGCCGCGCGATGAAACATCGGACCACCTCTCTCCCGTCGTCGCATCCCGAACATCGAAGGATCGCCTTCACCCTGGTCATGTTGTCCGTACCGGTCCTTTTTTTTCTCTTCAGCGAAGCCATTCTTCGCGCCACGGGATTCGGCCCGAATCTTTCTCTCTTTGTCACCGAGACGGTCAACGGACAGCCATATCTCGTCATGAACCCCGCATTCGCGTCNNTTCCGGATCTTCTGCCTGGGAGGATCGACGACCGCCGGGTTCCCCTACGGACCCGTCGGTGCATTTCCTTCCTTTCTCGCGGATCGCGTCACATCCCTCTTCCCGGAGAAATCAATCGAGGTGATCAATCTTGGCGTGACGGCGACGAATAGCTTCACCGTGGCCGATATCATGAGAGAGATCGGCGCCTACGAACCTGACCTCGTCATCGTGTACGATGGCCACAATGAGTTCTATGGCGCTCTGGGCGTCTCGTCGCGGGAATCGATCGGTCAGAGCCGCTGGATCACCAAAACATATCTTCGCCTCATCCACAGCAAAGTGTTTCTCCTGTTGCGCGATCTCACCGCCGGTATCACCCGATTGGGTGCGGACGCCGCTTCCGATGATCCGGGAGGAACAATGATGGAGAAGCTGGCCCGCGGACAATATGTGGCCTATCGCAGCCCGGCATACGATCGCGCCCTCGATATCTTCAAGGAAAACCTCGCCGAGATTGCAGCCGATGCCAGGGATTCTCACGTTCCCTTGATCCTGGGCACGCAGGTGTCGAACCTCCGGGATTTGCCCCCGTTCTTCTCCGTGTTCTCCGACAGTCTCCCCTCCGCTCAGCGGCTCGCGTTCACCCTCGCATACAATGCCGGAATGACTTCCGCATTGAATGGGCGTTGGCAGGATGCACTCTCTTCGTTTCGCGACGCCGCTGCGCTCGATCAGGGCCGTGCCGATGCCCAGTTTCAGACAGCCCGATGTCTCGACACGCTCGGGCACAAGGAGGAAGCGCGCGCGTGGTATTTCCGGGCGCGCGACCTCGACCGCCTTCGCTTCCGCGCAGCCGGCGACTTCAATGAAGCGATCCGGCGGCAAGCCGACACAACGTCCGTGTTCGTCGCTGATATGGAAGAGGCACTCGGTGCGCGGGCGCCCGCGCAAGTTCCCGGCGGAACACTCATTCTCGAACACCTTCATCCCAACCTTCGGGGAAGCTTCCTCCTCGCAAAGGAGTACGCCCGCGTCATGGCATACCACGGCATTCTCGCGCCATCACCGGACTGGGCAAGGCGGGACACCATCGGGGATGAGTCCTTATGGGCGCGGAGAGGTGCGACGGCGTTGGACGAAAGGATAGCAGACCGGAGGATACAGATACTCACCTCCGGATGGCCGTTCCGCGACCAGAATCCGATTGTGCCGGCCGTCGCCGACACAGACACGCTCGGTCAGATCGCAGAGCAGGTGACGCGGGGACGGTGGACGTGGGAGCGTGCGCATGAAGCGGCGCTTGAGTTTGAGGCAGGAAGGAACGACATCGCGCACACAGAGGCCGAATACCGCGTTCTCCTTCACCAATTCCCCTTGTCGCCCGCGATGCACGCGCGTTATGGTGCGTTCCTGGCCGGGTGCGCACGCGTCGCCGAAGCGAAGGCGGAATTTCAGTCGTCGCTGCGTTTGCGAGAAACCGCGCTCGCCTACCGGGGATTGGGGAATTGTGCTCTCGGCGCCGGACATTTCCCGGAAGCGATGGTCGACTTCCAGAAATCGCTTGCTTTCACGCAGAGCCCCCAGGAGCAGGCGGGAGCGCGCGTTATGCTTTCGCTGGCGTTCCTCAAGACCGGCGACAAGCCGGCCTGCATCGCACAACTGCAGGAAGCGTGCCGCCTCGATCCCTCCAACAGGCAGGCACGCACTCTCCTCCAACAGATCACCGGACGGTGAAGGAAGTCAAGGGACAACAACCGGCGTTGGCACGTCGATATTGACCCACTCGAAGAGCCTTGGCATCAGCGGTGCAGCAAAGATCCTGCCTCCGAACCCGAGCGAACGAAACGTCATCATGGGGATCGGGGAGAGATCCAACGCTCGTATCCTGTCCTCGAAGACAGAAAACCCCTTCGTTGCCGCCGACCGGGCGATAAACTCATCGAGGTGCGCCTTGCGCGCGAGGCGAAGGAGATTCTCGGCAGCCGCCCGCTTTTTATGGACAAGTGTTGTATCGCTGTCGACCGAATCCTGCCGTGCAACGAGCTCGAAGAGCAGCAGCCCCTTCCCTGCGCGGATGGGGCCGTACATCTGACCAATGGACATCTCTGCTGCGAGCTCTCCGATGGGGGGACGCTCTGTCACTTTGAAGAACCCCGAAAGACCCGCAGAGGCGCGGGCAGTCTCGTCGGTGGAATAGCGCACAACAACGTCTTTGAACGGCACATGCGCCTCGAGATCGGCGAGGGCGTGCTGCATATCCTCAAGAGAGGTCGTCGACAATTCACGCACCTGGACGCGCGGCGTGGGGAGCGGTTCGCCATACTTTTCGAGGTACCGGTAAACATCGGCGTCGGAAATCGAGACGCTGTCTTCGATTCGCGCGCGCATCGCCTGCGAGAGGTACGCATCCCGCCATTCCCGATCCTGTTTCTGCACTTCGACGTCCTTCTCCAGTCCGCGATGAAGCGCTTCCTGCGCAAGCAATTCCTGCGTTCCCCAGATGCGGCATTGTCCGTTCACGGCATTGGCGATTGCGAGGGGGTTCCTCGACTGTGAGGTGAAACCGGATTGGTAGAGACGGCGCACAATGTCCCCCGTGCTCCACACGGCGGGACCGGCGACGAGCATGGTATCCTTGGCGTTCTCCCCCAGATGTGCAATCACTTCATTCACCGCCACCTGGTCCAGGACGTACGCCGAATCCTTATCGGAGGGAGCCATCGCCTTGCTGAGGAGAAAAGCAAGTGATTTGATCTCCCGCGAGACTGCGAACGCCGTATGTCCGGGCAGGAACGAATTCAGGAACTCGCGCAGCCGCGCCTCTTCCTTTCGGAGACGGATTTGATTCTTGACGCGCTCCTCTCTGACTGCGGTCTGCATGCCGGCATAGAACGTATTCTGATCCTCGTGCAGGAGTTGGAGGATGTAGAAGCCATCCGAAGCCGCGATGACGGGGGAGACCTCCCCCGGCGTGAGAGCAAACGCCCCCTTCTCAATCGGCCATTCTGCAACTCCCCAGGCGAGCGTCACGGTATCCCTCACCGCGTGGAAGGAGGAATCAACCGTCATTTCATTGAGAGTTCTTCCCTGGAGGTGCGAGCGGACGAACCGGGCATCGTTCGCGTCATGGAAGGAGAGATACCTGAGAAGAAGCGTCCGCAGAGCGTCTCTCGTCCCCTTGCGCATTTCATCCGCTGTGACATCAACAGCTCCTGCAATTTCCTTCCGGTAGAGCGCATCGCGGGCCAGGAGGGCCGTCATTCTCGTCGTCTCCGCCACCGTGAGCGAGTCAAGATCCATTCCCCTCGCCTCCGCCTCCTGGGCCAGCAGTTTTTCAGCGATGAGTGAATACATCACNNCCTGCAGAGAAACAACGGGCAGAAGGAGGAGAGAACTGAAAGCAAAAAGACGCAATAATCGTGTCATAGCGACAATCATTCTCCCATCAGTTGTACTCTTCCCGAAGGCCCGTCCCGTACAATGTAGGGAACAAAAGTGGACCTCACAACTCCAAGTTGCTTGCAGTCCGTCTTCTCAGTACATTTCTTCATCGTGACACGTTTCTCTCCATGGTGAGTTCTTGACGGCGACCGAAAAATCCAGTCCGATTTCTGCTTTGCCCCGCTGGAAGAAATTTGCGTTCCTGCTGTTCCCCGCGACGACTCTCTGTATTATGCTGCTCCTTGTCGAAGTGGCTTTTCGGGTCTTCGCTCCTGCCGGAACCTCACGTTTTGTTGACCGCACATCGTACGATGGACAGGAATGGCTCCGGATCAACCGGGCGTGCCTGGAAAAGTACTTCCCTGCCACGAGCCCCCTCATCCCCGAGTTCAAGCCGACACTCCTCGCACCGGAACGGAAACCGGGGGGTCTTCGCATCCTTTGCCTCGGCGAGTCATCCATGTTCGGCACCCCCTACGAGATGAACGCCACCATACCGGCCATTCTCCGCAAGCAATTGCGCCATCAGTATCCCGGCCGTGAGATCGAGGTCGTGAATCTCGGCGCATCAGCCATCAATACCAATGTCATCCTCGATCTCGCTCCAGCGATGCTCACGCTGCATCCCGATCTTGTCCTGATCTACACCGGNNAGACTCCCGTGGCTGATACCTCTCAACTATGCGCTGCACGATCTCCGGAGCGTCCAGTGGCTCCAACGGGAGATCCGGTCCTCCTGGCTCTCGCACAATGCCGGCATCGATCGGAACATGATGCGCCAGGTATCTGAAGGATCGCACGTCGTTTCCGGGTCGGAGGAAGAAGAGCGCATTGTTGCAACATTTCGACGCAACCTCGCAGCGATCATCACAACATTCCGCTCTGACGCCATTCCGGTCATCGTGAGCGATATTTCCTCGAATCTTCTTTTCCCCCCGTTCGCGGCCGAACCGTTTCCCGGTATCGAGCGGATGGACGCCCTTATCGCCAGGGGACGGGCCATCGAAGCCCTTCAAGGCATGGAAACTCTCCACGCACACGATTCCTCGAACGCATTTGTCGAGTACCGTTTGGGAATTTGTTCTCTTGCAACGGGTGATTCGATTGCGGCTCTCCACTTTCTTCGACGCGCGAGGGACCTGGACCTGCTGAAATTCCGGGCGCCCGGGGCAATCAATGACGCAATCCATAACGTGTGCTCACATCTCGACGTTCCCTGTGTTTCGGCAGATTCCCTTCTCTGCAGCGCCAGCCCGCATGGCATTACGGGTCAGGATCTTTTCTGGGAGCATCTTCATCCGAATGCAGAAGGATATTACCGCATCGCCGGCTTGTTTCTTGAGGCGATGCATCGCAACGGCCTTCTCCCTCCCAACCCCGCGACAANNTCCATACGGGGCCTCACTTCCCGTTGGCCGTTCGAGCACTACGCAGCACCGATGAAGGTGCTCGACCGGGCCGACACAACTCTCCGGGCAATCGTCCTCTCGGTCTACAGGAAAACCACGGGATGGAATGAAGGATGCATGCAAACCGCGGCGTTCTTCGTGAAACGCCGGGACAATCGCGACGCCATCACCACGTACGAAGCAATCCTCGAAAACTCTCCGCGGGCCTTTCTGACCAGGTACCTGCTTGCCGTTCTCCTCCGGGACGAAGGGCGAATCGGCGCGGCGATGGAACAGTATGCCGGCTGCATTGCGACGAACCCCTCCTACCCGTTTGCGCGCGTCGATCTCGGCCTCCTCCTGATCAATGCCGGACAACTCGATTCTGCAGAGATCCAATTGACGAGCGCGCTTGATCTCGGGCAGAGACAATCGGCTCCACCCACTCTCCTCGCTTCCGCACACTATGGACTTGCCGCCATCGCCGCCAACAAGGGCGATTTCGCGGGGGCAATGCGGGAGGTCGATGCAGCGCTTCTCGCCTCTCCCTCGTACGGCGCGGCACGCCAACTCCGCGAGCAGATTTCGAACACACGGCATCCGGGATAATAGAGAAAGGCCGGACCCCTGTTGCAGGGTCCGGCCTCACCTCTTTTCTCCCTGTCAAAGCGAGGACAGGGTTACTCTCCACATCGCGTCGGTTACTTCAGGAGCAACATCTTCTTGACGTCCGTGAAGCTTCCTGCCTGCAGGCGGTAGAAGTACATTCCGCTCGCCAGCCCGCGCGCATTGAACATCACCGAATGCGTACCCCCCGTCATTGTCGTGTTGCCCAGCAGGGTCGCGACTTCCTGACCGAGGATGTTGTACACTTTCAACGTCACCGAAGACTGCTTCGGCAGTGAGAACTCAATCTGCGTCGATGGGTTGAAAGGGTTCGGATAGTTCTGGGCCAGTGAATAGACGAGAGGCTTGTTGCTCGTCGTCGTCACTCCGGTGACGTGCTGGTGGGTGGTGAAATTCCACGCAGTATAGAACGTCGGATTAATCTCTCCGAACTGCGAATCCACTTCAAAGATCGAATCGGCATCGCTCACATTGGCAAGCTCATTATTCCCATAGCCGCCTTGCCCTGCTTCGTTGTCGCCACCGCGGATGCCGAACTTGTAGACCAGACCAACGATGTTCGACGTTGTGTACTGGAACTGGACCGAGTAGATGCTGTCGCCGGCGACTTTATCACCGTGCGTACCGTCGTCCCACATCTTCCGGGCACTCGAATCGGCAACCATCGTCCGATCCCATGTCGCCCAGTCCACAGGCAGCGGACCGTTCAATCCTCCGGTCGCAGGCCCGTTGATGCCCACTCCCCACACCTTGATGCTGTCGGCATAGTTCACGTCCGCCGTCCCCTGGATGTCATGCAACGTGCTTCCTGCGAGCACCTGATAATACGCAGGACGCATGTCCACGGTCCAAGTCACGTGGACGGCCCGGGTAAGATTCCGCTGGTTCGGGAAGAACGGCTGCCGTCGGTCAGCGACAGAGCTGGCCACCGTATCCAACACGGTGACGCTGGTGGTCGCCGGGAAGATCTGGCGGCGTTCGCGTTCGGATTGGACATCTCCCGCATAGGCGAAGTTGTAGTAGTTCTCCCTCACGGAGACGCCGTTCTTCACGACATAGTATTGGTAGTCGAACGACCTGTTCAACGACGTCACCACTTGTTCCTGACCGACGTACACCGTGCTCAAGCCCAACCGATTGAGGAGAAGGGTGCGTGTGGAATCGGCGGTGCTGAAGAAGCCCGATTGGACTTCGACCGTGTCACCGATCGCATAGCCGCCCGTCTGGATGGCGTTCCTCATATTGACGCGGAACGTCACTGTCACCGTATCGGCATTGCTCCGAGCACCCGGCTTTGTATCCGCGAAATAGACGTACTGGAGGGTCGTGTCCTTCAGTCCCTGAGGGATTGCGAAGTGGCGGTTCCCGTCACCGGGCAGACCTTGTTCTGACCGCTGGAGAGATCCGTAACTCCAATTCGAGCCGAGGCGGAATTTATAGGGGATATCCATTCCGGCCGTCACCAAGCTCTTCGGTATCCGGATGGCACCGGAATAGAACGACGTCGCGGGAAGGCCGAATGCGCTTCCGCTGTTCGTCGGGACCTGTTCCTGAACCAGGTAGTTCGGGGTTCCCCAATCGAGCGTCGATCCTGTCGGGCCGCCTCCCAGGATGCACACGGAATCCATGTCAGCCGGCGTCCAACCATACAAGAAGTTGTCGGATATGGCCTTCAGATCCACGCGGACATANNACATACGGCGGGTCAAACTCGCCGATGTTCTTCCCGGACGGGAAATGACCGTTGTTCCAGAACTGGACGGAGAGAACGGTATCCTTCAACACCAGCAGATCCCGGTTCCCGTTCCCCTCATTGGTATTCTCTTCCCAGCCGCTCCCGCCGATGCGGATCTTGTACGCGATATTGGCGCTGTCGCCGAATTGGAGAGTCGTGGTCCAGTAGTCGCCGCCGATGTTGGTCAACACGACGCCTGAGCCCCAGCTGGTCAGCACTGAATCGCCGCCGAACGTGCCGCCGCCCGTCACAACGACATTCGATGCCGCGGTAATAGAGTCCGGCACCGATGCGGTGTTGACGAGGAACTTCACACTGTGAGTCTGCGCAGAAGCGACAGCGGGGATGATGAGCATCAGCCCGGCCAGCGCGACGCAGACGAGGAGTATAAGCCTCTTCATATTGATACCCTCCTGTGGGAGATATGTGATTGGTGGATTGCATTTGGAACAAAAGAGCTTGCTTTGTGACCAAGCATTTCTTTCCACTGCGACTCCTTCTTTTGTTGGAGAATCATTGCGCATGGACCATTGTTTAGAAACCGATTGCGACACCGATCGTATTCAAGTTGCCAAAGACGCCGAACTTGCTCCATGCATAATTCACTTCGACCGAGGCAACGCCCTCCACGTTGTAGCGGAGGCCTGCGCCAAGAGCAAGACCTTCCTGCTGGTCCGTCTTATCCAAAGCCGGTTCGTGTGCAAAGAGCGACTTGTACCCGCCGCGGAGGAAGAATGTATCCTCGAACCCGAGTTCCGCGCCGAAGTTTCCCGACATGTCGTTGTCATTGGGGCGAAGGGCATCCCCTGCGAGCGTGAGGACAAACTGCTCGCTCTTGACTGCTTCAAGAGAGACGCCGACACGGAAGAAGAGCGGCATCGGCCATGGATCCGTTTTCAGATACCCCACGAGGTTCTTGTTCCCGCCGGTGACGGCCGGATCGATATTGACCTTGTTGATCAGGTCTTGTCCTGAGAGGGTCAAATCGCCGCCGAAGTTGGACAACGACATCCCGATCCGGAGTCCGCTGAAACCCGTCGCGTAGAGAAGCCCCACATCGAAGGTCACATTGGATGCCGTTTCGTGGTATATGGTCTGGTTGACATACTTTGCCGAACCGCCGATGGAAAAGCGGTCGGTGAGCCGCCGGGAATACGAGACTGCCACCGCAAGATCCTTGGCCGACCAGTATTGCCCGGTGCCGTCGGGATTCGCGACGGTCGTGACTTCGTCCTCTCCGTAATCCAGTTGGGTCACGGAAAGTCCGACGGCATTTTCGTCGTCCAGACTGAGCATCAACCCGAACCATCGGAACTTCGTCCCCACAAGCCATTCCGTGTTGGCAAAGACAAACTGGCTCTTTGAGGCCTGTGCGATCGCGCCCGGATTCCAGTACAACGACGTTACATCCTCATTGGATGCGGCATAGGCGCTCCCCATGGCGATGGCGCGAGGGCCGACGGAGATGCCCAGGAACTGTGCAGCAGTAGTCCCCACTTTCGACTGGCCGAAAGCGGGCGACCCCGCCAGGGCCGCGGTCATCATCAACGCGGCCAGACTGCAGGTAGCAAGTGGCTTCATGACATTCATCACCGCTTATTTTATGATCGCAAGTTTGCCGGTCGTCGTTCCGACCGTCGACTCTACAATGTAGAAGTAGACTCCATACGCAACGTCAAGGTTCTCCGATGTCTTCAAATTCCACGATATCGTGCCATCTTCGATGTTGCCGTCCTGGCGCAGGGTCACGACATGATCGCCTCGCGCGGTGAAGATCCGGATCGTCGCATTCGCGGGGACATGGATGAATTC
>PMNE01000043.1 GCA_003162635.1 Ignavibacteriota bacterium | reverse complement strand
GCGAGGATGATCCCGGAAGCGGATCCCGTTCATAAGGTAACGATCATTCCCCGTGGACGAGCGCTGGGCCTCACCACGTATCTCCCGATCGACGAGAAGCACACGTATTCGAAGGCATACCTCGAAGCAATGATCGCGTACGCGCTCGGCGGCCGCGCTGCCGAAAAGATCATCTTCAAGGAACTCACGACCGGGGCCGGAAACGACATCGAACGTGCGTCCGAGCTTGCCCGGAAGATGGTGACCGAGTGGGGCATGAGCGACAGACTCGGACCGCTTGCCTACGGGGCAAAAGAGGAGGAAATCTTCCTGGGGCGGCAAATCACACGCAATCGGAATTACAGCGAGCAGACGGCGGAGACCATCGATGCCGAAATTAAAAAGATCGTCGTGATCGGCTTGAAACGAGCCGAATTGATCCTCCGCAACAACATCGATACGCTCCATCGTCTTGCGGCGGCGCTGCTCGAGCGCGAGATTCTTGATGCTGCGGAGATCGACACGGTGATGCGGGGGGAAGAATTGCCGCCCGTCGAAAAGAAAGAGAACGCACCCGCACCTCCGAGTCCCCAGCAGCCGGCACCGGAGGTCCGTCCGACGAAGAAATGAACGGCATTCCCAGTGTTGAGGAGAGCTACGGGACCGAATTCATCAGGAAGGGGATCCATTTCCTTTCGCTCCTGATCCCGATCATCTATTACTTCGTTCCCAGAGCGACCGTCCTGTGGATGCTCGTTCCGTTGACGCTGCTCTTCTCGTTGAGCGATGCCGCCCGCCTCCTGATCCCTTCGTTTGGCCGGCTCTATTCCCGTCTTTTCGGCTTTCTCCTCCGGACGCATGAATCGAGCCACGCGGGACGCCGGCTGAACGGCGCGACGTATGTCCTTGTGGCGGCTTCCGTCCTCATCATGTTTCTCCCCAAAGTCGTCTTCATCACCGCATTCTCCATCCTGATCATTTCCGATTCGAGCGCGGCCCTGATCGGGCGCCGCTTCGGCCGCCGAAAATTCCTGCGCAAGAGTCTTCAAGGCGCGGAAGCATTCTTCGTCACCGCTCTCATCGTCGTCGTCCTCGCCCCCAAGATCGCCTATATCCCGGCGGAATACCTTATCGGCGCCGTCGGTGCCGCGGTCGGGACGGTGGTGGAGGCCGCATCCTTCGGCCCCGACGACAATCTGGCCATCCCTCTTTCCGTCGGCGTGGTCATGTGGGCGTTGTATTCCCTCATCCTTCCCTCCATCGACGTCTTTTCACTCGATCGCTTGATGTAACCTGCCGGGCCGGATCAGCATTCATTCCTGACTATCCACCCGCGGGCTCCGCCCTCTCGACTGCAACGGAAAACGGTGGCGATCACCGGTCGTACTTCCTTTCGCCCCGCTCCAGCTCCAGGAGGGCTTGCTTCCTCCACAACCCTCCACCGTATCCTCCAAGCCCCCCATCCTTATGAATGACCCGATGACAGGGGATGATGATGCCGATCCGATTGAGGCCGTTTGCCGTCCCGGCGGCACGTTGCCCCCCCGGGGTTCCCGCACGCCGCGCCAGGGCTTCGTAAGAAACAGTAGCGCCGTACGGAATGCGCCGCAACTCCTGCCACACCCTTTGCTGGAACTCGCTCCCCGGGGCATCAACCGTCACCGAGAACCTTCTCCGCCTCCCGGCGAAGTATTCGCTCAGTTCACGGCGCAACTGACGGATGGGTTTTGTCTCCCCGGGGACCATGGGGAGCTTGAACCGGATGCGGAGTGTCCGTAGTTGCGCCTCCAGCATTCGCCGATCGGTGAATTCCAGCAGAACGATCCGCCCGCGCGTCTCACCGGCAATGAGCGGACCTAACGGGCTTTCCATCCATCCCAGCGTGATGCAATCGGTCCCGCGCGCCTTTCCGGGAGGGAGGCCGAACGTCCTGGCGAAGGCATCCCGGAACCCGCTGTGCGATTCATAACCGGAGCCGAGGAGGGTGTCGTCGAGCGGGCCGCCCGTTCTTATCCGCTCCAGTGCCGTGCCAAGCCGACGGCCCCGGCAATACGCCTGAAAGGTCATTCCATACTGACTCTTGAAGAAACGCCGGGCTCTTGCCGGATCGATGCCAAGCGTGCGGATCTCCCCATCGGTGATGCGTCGCGCGGGGTTGCTCTCCGCTTCCTTCAACAGGAGATTGACCCACGGGGGCGGAGCTCCCACCGCAGCGAGCGGGCGGCAGCGGAGACACGGCCGAAATCCGGCAAAGATCGCTTCGCGCGGCGTCGCAAAATACCGGACGTTCTCCGGTCGCGGTTTTCGTGCACCGCAGGAAGGGCGGCAGAATATGCCTGTCGTTTTTACGCCGAGGAAGAAGACTCCGTCGTACGACGTGTCGCCCCGGCGATATGCCTTTTCCATAAGAGGAATGGGGGGAAGCGATGCCATGGTTCTCCTCAAAAAAAGTGGGTCCCGTCAATCCATGATAGTGATGACGGGACCCGCATTCCACCGGAAAATGGACATTGATATTATTTGAACATCGCCGTCACGGGTACGACCTTCACGTTCTCCGGCTTGATCTTCACAGGGAACACCGCGATTTCCTTGTCCTCCGCCAGGATCGACGCCGGCTTGGGATTCTTGTAGGAGATCGGGCTGGGCGTGTCGTTCACGAGGGCATCCCGCATTCCTTTTGCGTCCTTCGTGACGATCGCGATGTCCATGGTCCCCTTCTTCCAGTACTTTGCAATCGCCGCGTTGACATCGGCAAGAGTCAATGTCTGCATCATGGAGCGGAACCTCTCCAAGTGGCTCCCCTCGATCCCATAGAACCGATCGTCCAGCGCGTAGCCTAACCGCTCCATGGTCGTCGGCGCATAGTGCAGAACGTACTTCTTCAGGAAATCGCGCGTGATGGTGAAGTCTTCCGCCGTCATCCCGTGCTCGGTCAACTTTGCGAATTCCCGCAATGCGGCTCTCAGTGCGAAGTGTCCAGTCTCCTCCGGCACGGGACGGATCCAGATTTCAAAAATCTGTTTCCGCCTGCTGACATTCTGCGGCGGTACGCTCCTCATTCCGCCGTGCGGGAAATTCTCAATGTACGAATAGTCGCCGTAGTTCAACCCGCGCCGTTCGCGGATGACCTGGTACAGATGGCTGCTCGAGTTGCGATGTTCCCCCAGCCAGGAGTTGGCAATCTCCAGCGCGTACCAATCCTTCGTGCCGCGGAGGATGTCGATCGGAAAACCCATGCTGATGGCGGTTGCGGGAGCATCCTTCTCCACGATCGTCGCTTTCCAACCCTCGAACGCCGCAGGCACCGGAGGGGGCACTTCTTCCGGCTTTCCAGCGGGAAGTCGTCCAAGATCGCCGCGCAGTTTCGCAAGGAGCGATTCGTCGTACCCGCCACCCAGGCCGATCACGAGATTCTCACGGGTGAAGTACTTTGTGTAAAACGCCTTGACATCGTCGAGCGTGATGCTCGAAACGCCGGCAACGGTCCCCGAGGTAATGTGGCCGTACGGAGTGCCCGCGAAGAGATCATTATACAGAACCGCCTTCCCCAGCTCCTCATCGCTGGAATACCGAAGGGTGTTCTCCAGCGTGCTCAGGATGCCGCTCTTGATCCGATCCAGGTCGGTTTGTGCGAAGGCAGGCGCTGTGATCGCGTCGATCAACAGCGGATAATAGTCCGCCAGGTTATCCTTATGCACGCGGCCCGAGACCGCGGTCATCTCCACAGAGGCCTCGGCGTCATATCCTGCCGCCAGCGGGTATAGCTTGTCGAGTATTTGTTCGTAGGAGTTGTTCCTCGTCGAAGCGTCAGAGATCATCGCGGCGGTAATCTCTGCCAATCCTTCCTTTCCTTTCGGGTCGTTCTGCGACCCGACCTTGAACCAGATGCGGAAGCAGATTGTCGGATCCTTCCGGACAGGCAGCAGCACGGCATCGTCGGTATTCACGGAGCCTTCTCCCATTGTCAGGACTGGGACGCACAGGGCAATCGACAGCAGCAGGGATTTTGTGGAGGTTTTCATTTCGCGGTTCCTTTCAGCACAACAACGGTGCGATTTTCCGGTGTGAAGAAGCTCTTCGCGGCCGTCATGATGTCGTCCGGTGTCACCTTGTCCAGTTCGCCATACAGCGTGTCGATGGCGTCAACACCGCCGGTCACCGCAATGACGTAGGCCAGCCGCGAGGCCACCCGATCCGGTGTGTCGAGTCCCATCAGGAACCCGTACCGGCGGCGTTTCTTTGCGTCAGCAAGTCGTTTCGCATCGACCGGAGTCTTCTGGAATCCTGCAATCGTCGCATAGACGTCGTCTTTCACCGCACCCACATCCTCTTCCTTCTTCACCCGGGCGTAGATCTCGAACAACGGCATGTCGCGCTGGGAGGGAATGCTTGCCTCGAGCGCATCGACACGCTGGTCCTGGATATACAGTTTCTTGTACAGATCGCTCGTGACGCCGAAGGCGAGATCTCCCATGAGAAGCGCCGCGGCGAATGTGCGGCTCGCAGGATGGAACGCCTCCCCCTTGTAGGCAATGTCGATAATGGGAAGAGTCTTCCCCTGGTAGACGACCTCCGCGGTCCGCTCTCCCTTTTGCGGAGGTTCGGGCGGCACGTTGGAGGGGGCATATCCTTTCTCCCACCCGCCGTAGTATTTGCGGATCAGGTCCATCGTCTTGTCGATCGCGATGTCACCGACGACAAGAAGAACGACATTCTCCGGCCGATAGAAGCGGCGGAAGAACGAACGGCTGTACTCGAATCCTTCGGGCATCGCCTTGATGTCCCGTTCAAACCCCATGGTCGTGTGCTTGTAGGTGTGCACGTCGAAGGCAACGTCGCGGACCTTTTCGCTCAACACTTCGAACGGATCAGTCACGTTCTTCCGGTACTCGCCGTAAATGGCACCGGCTTCCGTCTGGAAGTCGGGAAGCTCATAGTGCAGGTGCTGGAAGCGATCGCTTTCGATGTCGATGACCTTTTCCAGATCCTCGGCAGCGAAGTTCAGATGGAAGGCGGTAATGTCGTCGTCGGTGAAGGCATTTGCGTCAGCGCCAAGACTGGTCACAATACTGTCGTACACACCTCCCGGATACTTCAGCGTGCCCCGGAACATGATATGCTCAAAGAAGTGGGCAAACCCGGTCTTCCCCGGTTCCACTTCATCGCGGCTCCCGGTCCGGACCACGGAATAGTAGGCAACGAGACCCGGTGAATCCATCGGGATGAGAAGAACTTTCAGTCCGTTCGGGAGTATCTCGGTATGGACCTTGTACGGAAAGAACGTGTCAGCCACGGCCGGACGCTCCGCGGCCGCGCAAAACGCAAAGAGCAAGAGAGCAACGATGGACCATCTCATGACGGTACTCCTGGTGTGATGAAGGATGTAACATATGCGCAGGCAAATGACGGTCCCTGCCGCTGCAAGGACGGGAACAAGACGGGAACTCGGGGCATGGCACGTCAGTCAATGTTGTTCGCTGAATCTGTCCAGGAATTCGATTTCCTGGCGGGTCAGCCCCGCCGGCCCGCCGGTAGCCAACTTCATGCGTATCCTGTCGAGCTCGCTTCTATTGACTTCGTGGAGTTTTTCCCGGTCGATGCGCGCCCACCGGTCCGGGGCATCCTTTGCCGGCGTCGCGGGAACCATGGACTTCGCGAGAATCGCTGCGGGGGAATGTCTGTCCACCCACCGCAGGTAGAGATACGCTCCGGCAAACCCGCCGAGATGTGCAAAGTGGGCGACGCCCGACTCCACGCCGCCGAACCCTCCGAAGAGGGAAAGTCCCGTCATCGCCACGACGAGCCATCGCGCCTCGATGGGGAGAATTCCCCAGATGAAGATCCGTTCCCGCGGCCAGAAGTACGCGAAGGCAAGGAAGACCCCAAAGATCGCGCCCGAGGCCCCGACGATCGCCTCGAACGGCGTGAACACGAAGGAGAGAGCTGCTCCTGCGAGCCCGCTGATAAAATAGAGGGTGAGGAAGCGGGTCCCGCCGAGTTCCGTTTCAACCTGCGGGCCGAAAAAATAAAGTCCGAGCATGTTGAAGAGAATATGGGTGAACCCGGCATGCATGAACATATAGGTGATCGCCGTCCATGGCCGCTCCAGGATATGGGCCGGGACGAGCATCATCATTTCCATCAGGCGGGGGACCGCCTGGGTGAGAACGAACGCGGCGACATTTGCTACGATGAGGCGGATTGTCCACTTCGTCATGACCTGCGTCCGCGCCCTCCACGCTGATGCGGGTTCCCTCCCCGCCGTCCGTGCGGTGACGAGGACCGGCGAGGCGCAGGGTGGTGTTTGTGTTTCAACGCCCCTTCCGCCAGAGGCGGAAGGGGGGTCAGCAGCTCGGGGGCAGGATTTGTCGCAGGCAACGCCTTTCCGATGAACTTCTCGATATCGGGAATCTCGTACGCCTCCGTCTCGGTGGCAAAGCTCACCGATGTGCCACTCGCGCCTGCACGTCCCGTTCTTCCTATCCTGTGAACGTAGTCTTCCGGATCCTGCGGCAGGGTGAAATTCACCACGTGGCTCACCCCTTCGATGTGCAATCCGCGCGCAGCGACGTCGGTCGCCACGAGGACCCTCAGCTTCCCGGTGCGGAATGCCTCCAGCGTTTTCACGCGCTGGTCCTGCGAGACGTCGCCCGAGAGGAGGCCGCAGCTGATACCGTACGCATCGAGTTTCTCCTGCAGGCGCTGGGTCTCGTCCCGCCGGTTGCCGAACACCATGACCCGTTCGAGGTTCCGCTTTGTAATGAGGTTGAACAGGAGGGTGAATTTCTGGTCGTTCGTCGAGATCAGGACAACCTGGTCGATCGAGGCAAGCGTGATGTCGTGCAGCGGGGTCACATCAACATGCACCGCGTCCCGTGTCCATGAGGCAGCAAGGCGGTTCACCTCAGGAGTGATCGTTGCACTGAAGAACATCGTCTGCCGTTTCCCCTTCATGGGCGTGCTCTCGATGATGCGGCGGACGTCCGGAATAAAACCCATGTCGAGCATTCGGTCTGCCTCATCAAGGACCAGGATCTCCACTTTCTTCAGGTCGATGTCCCCCTTGCTTTTGAAATCGAGAAGCCGCCCCGGGGTGGCCGCGACGATGTCGATCGGCCCCTCGCCGAGCATCCGCTTCTGCTTCACATAGTCCATGCCTCCGAAGACCGCCATCGACTTACACCGCATGTACTTCCCGATCGATTTCGCATCCTTCTCGATTTGGAGGACGAGCTCCCGCGTCGGCGCGAGGATGAGGGCGCGGGGGGTTCCCTTCTTCCGCGGTTCGGGGACCGGATGAGCTTCGAAATGCGCCATGATCGTGATGAGAAACGCCGCTGTCTTGCCGGTACCCGTTTGCGCGCGCCCGGTGGCATCCGCCCCCGTCAGCGTTTTCTCCAGAATGCGCGCCTGGATAGGCGTGCAGTACTGGAAACCGAGGTCGGCGATCCCATGCATCAGTTCCGGAGGAAGGCCGAGGTCATGGAACCGTACTTGACCTTCTGCAGGCGAGACATTGAACGCGGATTGGTTCCACGCCTTCTCCGGCACATCGCGCGGCGGAGCCGTCTGGCCCCGCGAAGGGCGGGCCGATTTCATCGACCGGTCTCCCCGTTGGCGACTTCCTTCACGCAGGGAGCCGGTTCCCCGTTGAGTCCTCCCCTGGACGTTTCGTCCCGCAGGGAGGGAACCCGAAGATGCGGGAGGAACGGCTGATGCCGTCGCGGGTTTCTTTCCGCTCAACCACCCGCGGATTCGCTGGAAGATTCCTGGAGTCACATTATTCCCTTCTTCGTTCGTTCACTGTGCTGGGGCGTCGATTGCATCGAGCAGCAACTCGGCGACATCCTTGACGCTTGTTTTCTCCGCCGCGCTCTTCTCCTTCACCCCGTCGCTGAGCATCGTCATGCAGAACGGACACCCTGTGCCGATCACATCAGCACCGGTGGCAAGCGCTTCCTCCGTCCGTTCGATGTTGATCCGCTTCCCCTCCCGTTCTTCCATCCACATCCTCCCTCCCCCGGCTCCGCAGCAGAAACTCTTGTCTTTCGCACGCGCCATCTCGGTGCGCTGCATGGTGCCGAGGGCATCCAGAATCTCCCGCGGCGCATCGTATTCATCGTTGTACCGGCCGAGGTAACAGGGGTCATGGAACGTCACTCTCAACGCCGCTGCAGGCGCCGGAGGAACACTGAGCTTCCCCTCCGCGATCAGCTTTTCAAGAAACGCAGTGTGATGGATCACTTCGTAGTCTCCGCCACACTGGGGGTATTCCTTCCCGAGCGACTGGAGGCAATGGGGACACGTCACAACAATCTTCTTCACATCATATTTCTTCAGGGTCGCAATGTTCTCGTTCATGAGCGTCTGTGCCAGGTATTCGTTCCCCATCCGCCGCGCGGGATCGCCTGTGCACTTCTCCTCCGTGCCAAGGATCGCAAAATTCACCCGCGCTTTCTGCAGGAGGCGTGCGAACGCTTGCGAAACCTTTTTGTACCGGGCATCGTACGCGCCGGCGCATCCCACCCAGAAAAGGACGTCGGCTTTCCCGACATCCGCGAGCAAGGGGATATTCAGTCCTTCCGCCCATTCGGCACGCGACGCATGAGCGAAGCCCCACGGCGTGGCATTCCGCTCGAGGTTGGCGAATGTCGTTTTCAGCTCATCCGGGAACCGCGATTCGTTGAGCACAAGTCCCCGCCGCATGTCGATAATGGTGTCGACGTGTTCGATCATCACGGGACATTCCTGCACGCACGCCATGCATGTTGTACATGCCCAGAGCTCCTGTTCCGTGATGAAGTTGTCGAGGAGCTGATGACCGAGCACGCGCGCCGCCTCTTCTTCAACGGAAGGGCTGTCGGTCCCGGTTCCCGCCACCATCCCTTTTTCCATCGTCCTCATCCGCAGATCGACCATGATCTTGCGCGGATCGAGAGCTTTCCCGGTGGTATTCGCGGGACACACCGAGGTGCATCGCCCGCATTCGGTGCAGGTCATGCCGTTGAGAAGCTGCTTCCAGGTAAGATCCTCCACATCCGTTGCGCCGAACTTGGTCAGCGTTTCATCCGACAGGTTGAGCGGTGCGAGCGCCCCTTTCGGGCCGACCGGCGAAAAGTACACATTCGGAATGGATGCCAGGATATGCAGATGTTTCGAGTAGGGGAGGTAGTTCAGGAACCCAAGCACTGTCAGGACATGGGCCCAGAGGAAGATGGAGACCCACGTCCCCGCCTGCGGCGCGGGAACCAGGGAAGCAAGGTGGACGGCGATAAAACGCGCCCCATCATCTGCATGGGGTCCCGCCGCTATGCGCGCAGCGTTTTGCCCGAACATCGTCAGCATGACGGTGAGGATGAGGGCAAGGATCACGACCGCATCCCGTTTCGCATGACCGGCGACCGCCAGGCGTTTGGGAGGGAAGAAGAGCCGGCGGAGTATCGACACGACGACGGCAATCGTCACCAGTCCGCCGAAGAGGTCGGTGAGGAACGCGAGCACGGGAGCGCACGGACCGAGAATGGCCCATGAGAACGCGGGGACAAGTCCCTGGCCGATCGACTCGGCGACGGCAGAGAGGAGGACGACGAATCCCCAGAAGATCATGAAGTGGAGCAGGCCGGCAAACGGCTCACGGAGGAGTTTTGACTGGCCGAACGCGATCGACAGGACGCGGCCGATCCTCTTGCCCGGATGGTCGAACCTGTTCTCCTTCTTGCCCAGGGCAAGATATCCGCCCAGCCGGCGCACGTTCCACCCGAAGAGTGTGAATGCGGCGCAGAGGACGAGGCCGAAGAAGAGACTAGAGAATGACATGCAAGAATCTCACTGCGATGGATCTATCGGCTCCTGACCGGCCGCGCACGCGGAAGGAATATTGCCGGCTGTTCACGATGGAACAGGGAGGGCTGCCCTGCGGCAACCGGGTGATGGGAATCGAAACGTCAGCTGATGAGCATTTCTCCTTCGAGAACGGTCACCGCGCGCCCACCGATGCTGACGCTTGTCACGGCCGTTCCTTGCACCAACAACCTGATCGCAACCCGCCCTTTCCGACCGATGACATCTCCCTGCTCGCCAACGATCGACACGACCCCGCCGGACGCCTCCACTTCCCCCCGTTCGAAGAGGTACACACCGAGGGGACCGTTGGCCGAACCGGTCACGGGATCTTCATTAATGCCGACCGTAGGCGCGAAGAAGCGCGAATGGACATGCGAACCCTTGTCGACGGTCTCCGTGGTGAAGACGCACAAGCCGCTGAGATTGCGATTGGTGAGGAACTGAGACATCGCAAAGAAGTTGGGCTTCATGGAGAAGATCGTGTGAAGTCGCCGGATGGGGACATACAGGTAGTTGGTCACCACGATGGGCATCCTGTTTTCGAATTCTTCGATCGCGATGTTCAGGATCCGCATGATGTCAAGTTTGTACTGGCCCGCCCGCGTGAATTCGGGGATCGTCAACCCGAACATGACTTCGATATTCCCATCGCGGGATTTGTCCACCGTGACGGGGAGAACGCCGGACTTTGTTTCCAGTTTGAAGGCATAGGATCCGGTGTTCCCCATTCCGTGCAGGCCGTCGTGCGCGAGGACATGGAAACTCGCCACGGTAGCGTGACCACAGAGCGGAACCTCGACAGTCGGGGTGAACCACCTGATCCTGAGGTCGGCGTCGGGAACCGTCGGCGGAAGCACGAACGCCGTTTCCGGGACCGACATTTCCCGGGCAATCATCTGCATCTGCTTGTCGGCCAGGCCTTCTCCACCGAGGACAACTCCCGCAGGATTACCCGTGAGAGGCAACTGGGTGAAGGCGTCAACCTGCCTGATGCTGATCTTCATCGATTGTTCAATTCCCTATGGGAACAAACGAACGGCGCTCAGCGTCTTCCGTTCGCGCACCGCATAGAAGACGCCGTCCCTCATCAAGAATGTATCGGGTATCGGCACGACCACGGCATGATCGAGCACCATCGTTCCCCGCATGCGCCGCGATGATGCATCGACAACGCCGATTCTGCTCGCCAGCACAGGCCGTTGCTCCGTGAAATCCTTCCCGCGTTCATAGTAGCTGAACACGACACGCTGGTGCTGCTCGATATACTCCGCCGGACCCGTCACGTCGACGTTCCCTGTCGCCTCGCGGAGGAGAACGCTCATGGGAGACGTCCCCGAGATTCCTTCGGGAAGGTGTGAAGGAAAGAGAACGTCCGCGGGAATGCTTTCCTGTCGGGGCGGCACAAGGCGTCTTCCTTCATCGCCGCTTCCCAGTTCCCGCACAACCCGTCCTGTTCGGATTTCGATCTCTTCACTGATCATTCCCCCACGCGCGACACGTCCGGCGTACACGCAATCGCCTGCGGCCCCCCAATAGGCAATTGCTGCGTCCTGCCAAAGGAGATCCCCTGTGGCAAGGTCGACAGCAGCGACGCCTCGATGTTCCGGGAGATCGGGAGTTGCAAAACCATGAAGAATGACGGTCTCGTCATGTACCGCTTCAATTCCCGTCCACCAAGGCTCACCGAAATTCCGTCCAGACCACAATGGCTTCCCCGCCGTGAGATCCAGGCAGAAGAAGGAGACCGCTTTCCTCACAGCATCCCTCTCTTCACCGACAAGTCGGCCGCCGGATGCGGGGTGGAGACGCCAAATATCCCCTTGGGTCGTAAATTCCCAGGAAGGTCTGAGCCCCCCTCTTTTGAGCAGACGAGAGAGGTTCATGCCGCGTTTTCGTCGAGGAGTGTTTCGCGAAAATCTTTGAACAAGATAACAAGAGATGAACGGAACTTCAACAGAAAACGTGTATTCGTAGAAATTCCCATTTTTCACCTTCACGTCTTGTAGTATTCGCGCAGTATCGGCCTCATTCGCTCAACCGCCTGCCCGCGGTGGCTTATCTTGTTCTTGTCGATTCCGCTCATTTCTGCAAATGTCCGGGTTTCACCGGATGGAACGAAGACCGGATCATAGCCGAAGCCGCCATGCCCTCTCGGAGATTCGATAATAGCCCCGGGACAGATCCCTTCCACGGTTTTTGGGCTCTGGCCGGGAGCAAGAAATGTGAGAACGGCGCGAAACCTGGCAGCACGCCGGCGAGGCGGAACACCGCGGAGGTCCTTGAGGAGCTTTGCAACATTCTCCGCATAGGTAACCTTCTCCCCCGCATATCGTGAGGAATAGAGCCCCGGGGCCCCTCCAAGATAGTGGACTTCAAGTCCTGTATCGTCCGCCAGCGACGGAAGACCGGTGGACTCGAACACGGCGGCCGCCTTCAGGAGAGCATTCCCCTCCAGTGTGTCGGCATCCTCCACGATTGGTCCGATGGAGGGAAAAGCGTCGAGAGTTACCACCTCGACACCGAGATCCCGCAGCATCGATTGAAATTCCTTCGTCTTGTCAGGATTGTGCGTGGCCAGGAGAAGCTGCTTCATCGGTCATGAGATTGGTTATGGGGAAAGACAGCGTCACACCCGCGTCAGTGAACTCTTGCTCGCAGGAGCCGCAGTTCTCGCCGGGCAGTCTCGGCGACACCCGGCTCATCCAGCGTTACTGTTGTCCCGTCCCGTCTCACCCATCTCCCATCGATCATGACAGAACGGACGTTTTCCGGCGAGCCGGAGTAGACGATCGTGGAATAGACGTCTTCTTCCGTCGCCGGGTTCCAGACTCTCGAGCAATCGAGCACCACAAGGTCCGCCTTCTTCCCCGGCTCGAGGCTTCCACACGATCGTTGCAGGCCGAGAACCCGTGCACCCCCCAGCGTCGCAAGTTCGAACACCGTTTGCGCGTCCATGGCCTCCGGTCCGTGATCCGGCTTCTGGATCAGCGCCGCCAAACGCATCTCCTCGAACATGTCGAGACGGTTGTTGCACGGCGCGCCGTCGGCTCCCAGAGAGACACTGATACCCCGCCGGAGATACTCGGGAATGTTGGCGATGCCCGACCCCAGCTTCAGGTTGGACGAGGGGCAATGGAGGACTTTGGCGCCGTGCTCCTTGACAAGCGCAATCTCCTTTTCGTTCAGCCAGATGCAGTGGGCAAGGCAGGTGTTGCTGCGCAGGATACCGATCGAATCGAAGAATTCCACATTGCTCATGCCGCATCGCTTCTGCACCGCATCCATCTCGCGGCGGCTCTCCGCGGCATGCGTATGGAGGAGCATCCCCGGAAAGTTCCGCGTCATTGCATACGCTTCGCGCAGAAGCGGATCGGTGCAGGAGAGGACGAACCGTGGCGCTACGGCATAAAGAAGTCGCCCATCGGCTTTCCCGTGCCATGCTTCGGCCTGGTGCAGCGTCGAGCGGACAGCATCTGCGGTCGATTCCCGCAGGGGCGGATANNCGGAGCAGTTCGGCGATGCCCGAGAGTGAGGAGGCACGCATCGATGAAGCATTGTGGGCCGCTTCCAGGGGATAGATCTTCAGCGTCAGCCATTTGATCAGATCCAGGTCATCCGCGAGCCCGCGGAAGAGCGTCTGACACAGATGAATGTGCGTCTGGATGAAGCCGGGGATGATGGTGGAGCGTGGTTCGTCGATCACCTTGCCGTCGAATTCACGGAGAGCACGGAGCTCATCGGCATTGCAGACGGCTTCGATCGTAGAGCCATTCAGCACGAGGGCGCCGCCGCGGAGCACGCGTCGCCCCGAATCCATCGTCACGATCGTGCCGGCTTTCAACAATGTGCGGGGAGAACCGGGCATACGGGTCACGCGCCGACCAGTTTCGTGATGGCCTGGTCGATCGTTGCGACCTCGATCGTCTCCATCCCATCGTGCCGTGGAAGACTCCGCGTGTTGTTGCGGGGAAGCACACAGCGGACAAATCCGAGTTTCTGCGCCTCGGCAACGCGTTTCTCGATCTGGCTCACGGTCCGGATCTCGCCCCCGAGGCCGATCTCTCCAATCGCAACGGTTCCCGCATCGATGGGGATGTCACGGAGACTGGAGACAACGGAGAGCGCCATGCCCAGATCCACCGCCGGCTCATCGACCCGAATGCCGCCGGCGATATTCACAAACACATCGTACTGACCGACACGCATTCCTGCCCGGCGTTCCAGGACCGCGAGGAGCATCTGCAGGCGGCGCGCATCAAAACCCGTGGAACTTCTCTGGGGCACGCCATAGCTCGTGGGCGCCACCAGGGCCTGCACTTCCACCAGCAGCGGCCGCGTCCCTTCCATCCCCGCAACGACCGTCGACCCGGAGGAACCGGAGCGCCGGCCTGCAAGGAAGAGTTCGGACGGATTCGTCACTTCGCGCAAACCGGTATCGTGCATCTCAAAAATTCCGATCTCGTTCGTCGAACCGAACCTGTTCTTTACCGCGCGGAGTATGCGGTAGGCATGGTGCTGCTCCCCTTCGAACTGCAGGACGGTATCCACCATGTGCTCCACGACCTTTGGACCGGCGATGGATCCCTCTTTCGTCACATGGCCGACGAGGAACACGGGTATGCCGCGCGTTTTCGCGATCCGCATAAACGCTGCGGCCGCCTCGCGCACCTGGCTCACCGTCCCCGGTGCGCTTTCCAATCCAGGCCGGTACATTGTCTGGATCGAATCGACGATGATCACCCCGGGGGAAGTCCTTTCCACAACCGGTTCGATGATCTCAAGGTTCGTCTCGGCGAGAAGGAGGAGCGAATCTGCGGGAGGCGCATCGAGCCGCGAGGCGCGGAGTTTGATCTGGCCGACGGATTCCTCACCCGTAATATAGAGTGTTGGAGGCCCGCTCAGACCGGCGGCCATCTGCATCATCAACGTCGATTTGCCGATTCCGGGGTCACCCCCCACAAGCACGACAGAACCAGGGACGATCCCGCCGCCGAGAACTCTGTCAAATTCCGGAATGCCAACCGCCATGCGGGGTTCCGCAACGATATCCACGTCGCTCAGCGGAACTGCCACCCCCGCGCCGCTCACGCCCATGGCCCGCACAGTCTTCTGTTTGCCGGGAATGAGCTCTTCGACGAATGAATTCCACTCGCCACAATTTGGACAGCGTCCCACCCACCGGGCCGATTCGTACGCGCAGGATTGACAGATATATCGCGAATGTGTTTTGGCCATGCGCATAATATACCCACGGAGGCGGAGAGATACAAACGGGGGAGAGCGGACAACGCTTCTTGCTTCCCCGCCCATGCGTGGTTATATTTCCTTCACACGCACATCCGACCGGTTGCACATTGCCCATCCGTCTCCGTAATCTCCTTCTCCTCCTCCTGACTGGGGCAGCACCGGTCGCTGCTCAGTTGCACGGGATTCCTCCCCCGAAGTATGAAGTACGCGCTGTGTGGGTGACCACGACCGCCGGTCTCGATTGGCCCAAGACAACCGACAAGCAGGAACAACAGCAGTCGCTCCGTGAAATTGTCCGCTCGCTGAAGGCAGGGCATATGAACACGATCTATTTCCAGGCCAGAGCCCGTGGCGATGCGTACTACCACTCGGCCTACGAACCCTGGGCGGAAAACCTGACAGGCACACTCGGAAAAGATCCGGGATGGGATCCGCTTGAATTCCTCATTGCGGAAGCGCACGCTGCGGGGATCGAGGTCCATGCCTGGTTCAACGTGTTCAAGGTGCGCGGTCCCCTCAACGCCGCCTCGAGTGTGCCTCTGCACGTCACGCGGGCCCATCCGGAATGGACCGTCAACCACGGCGGGGAGGGTTGGCTTGATCCCGGCATCCCGGATGTGAGGTCATACACGGTGAAAGTGGCCGTCGATCTCGTCATGAGATACAATCTCGACGGGATCAATTTCGATTTCCTCCGGTATCCCGGCCGCGACTTCCCCGACGCGGACACGTACCGGCGGTACGGGAACGGGACGCCGCGCGACCAGTGGCGCCGCTCAAACGTCGACAAGTTCATGACGCAGTGCTACGACCGCCTTATCGCCGTGAAACCGACGATCAAAGTCGGCGCAGCGCCGCTCGGTCTGTACGCCTCCGGTGAAGGACCGTGGTCGGGTGCGGTCCGGGAGTTCTCCCAGGACGCGCGCGGCTGGTTCAAGCGGGGGAAGCTGGATTACGCCGCTCCCCAGATCTACTGGGATATCGGAGCATCGAAGGGAAACCCCGATTTTGTCGCACTCGTCCGTGACTGGCAACGGACATCCTCGGGCCGCCACATTTACGTCGGCATTGGGGCGTACAAACCCGAGGTTGCCCGCGAGATCCCGGCCCAGATCGACAGTGCCCGCACCCTCGGCGCTGCCGGCGAATCATACTTCCGCTATGAGAACATCAGGGGGATGAACCTCTTCAATTCACGGTACGAGACCCCCGCGCTCATCCCTCCCATGCCGTGGAAGGATTCTCTGCCGACTCCGCCACCGGGGTTTGTCGGCGTGACAGAACTTGCGGCAAATATCTTCCAGATCGAATGGGTCACCCCGCCGCCGGCGAAAGACGGCGACAGGCCGGTTCGCTATGTCGTCTATCGTTCCCTTTCGCCTGCCATCCCCTTCGACGATCCCCATGCTATTGCGTGCATCACACCCGATGCACGCACGTTATTCATCGACACCGTGACGGTTCCTGCCGGACCGACATACTTTTATGCCGTCACCGCGCTCGACAAGATGAACAACGAGAGTCAATCCTCGCCGGTCACCAGCGGAACGAGCAAAGAGTTTCTCTCGCTGAAAGGAAAGCTCTCCGAGACGACGGCTCTCTCTGCTTCTTTCGCGAACGGCGGTGATTTTCCGGCCCTTGTCGCCTATTCCCTTGCGCGGACAACCGACGTCACGTTAACGCTTGTTGCACGGCGGAGCGGTCTGGCCGATTCCATTGCAGCGACGCTCGCGCACGGAATTCAGGAAGAGGGGACCCACGTCATCGGCGTCAGGAACATCCCTCGAGGTGCGGGACGCTACTTCGTTCGTTTGCGGGCTGGAGACTCCGTCGTTGAGCAGCAGTTCGATATCGGCAGGAACAAAGAATAGAAAGGGCCGCTCTTCCTGAGGTGCTTATTGCCCCACGAGCAGAAGGCTCAGGTGCGGGAGGTACGTAACGAGCAGCAGCGTCAGCACAAGCAACAGGAAGAACGGCACTACTGATCGATACACCTTCGTCAGGGGTTGGTTGAACCGGATGCTCGAGAGGAACAGGTTGAGTCCCAGCGGCGGTGTCATGTAGCCGATTTCGAGGTTCAGCAGGAATATGATCCCCAGGTGTATAGGATCAACTCCGTACTGGAGCGCCACAGGGAGAATCAGGGGAACGACGATAATGATGGCGGAAAAGATCTCCACCATATTCATGATCAGAATGAAAAAATTGAGGATTATCAGGAAGACCGTTTTACTGCTCACGTACGCGCTGATGAATGCGAACAGCTTCATCGGTATCTGCTCGTCGACGAGGTAGCTTGTCACCCCCATTGCTGCGCCGAGCATGATGAGGATCGCGCCGACGAGTATCATGCTTTCCCGCACGACGCGGGGAAGATCGGCGAAGAACTTGATTTCGCGGTGGATGAAGACCTCGACGACCAGGACGTACGCTGCCGTCACCGCGGCGGCTTCCGTTGCCGTAAAGATCCCCCCGTAAATCCCCCCGACGACGACGACAGGAAGCGGTGCTTCCCACGCCGCGCCTTTCAGCGCATCCCAAACCGCTCGCAGGGAGAAAGCTGTGCGGGGGACCTTTGCGATGACGCCGGTTCGGATCGCGTAGAGGGAGAGAATAATGAGCAGCAGCATCCCGGGGAGCAGTCCCGCCATGAACAGTTGGTCGATGTTGACCTGGGCGATGATGCTATAGAGAATAATGGGGAGCGACGGCGGGAAGAGCAGCCCCAGACTCCCCGATGTTGTCACCAGCCCGAGTGAGAATCTCTCAGGATAGTGCTGCTTCAAGAGGGCTGGATAGATCAGCCCCCCCAGCGCAATAATCGTCACTCCTGAAGCCCCGCTGAACGCAGTGAAGAGCGCCGTGGAGAAGAGGGCCACGACGGCCAATCCCCCGGGCATCCATCCGAAAAGCGATTCCGCGAGTTTGATCAGCCGTTTGGGAGCCTGGCTCTCCGCGAGGAGGAACCCTGCAAATGTAAAAAGAGGAATCGCAATAAGCGCGGGAAGTTGCACGAGCCTATACAGTTCGGCGATCATCGCGGACGAATCGGTTCCCGCCGCTGAAAAGGCGACCAAGCCGATTGCCCCGATGATCGTAAAGAGAGGTGCTCCGGCAAGTGCAAGTATTCCAAGAAGAACCAAGACAAGCCAGACGTTCATGATGCGGGTTCCTCCGGTGCCGGACCGTGCACTCCTGCGACGACATTGACGATCATCCGAAGAAGGAACTGCACCATGATAAGCCCGAATCCGACAGGCAGTATCATCGCGGCCATCCGCTGCGAGATCTGGAGGAAGAGCATGGAATCAGCATCCATCCCGACCTCAATAAACGTCACGCTTGCCTGCAGCATGAAGCAGCAGACGACGATGGCGAAGAGATCGGAAAATGCGCTGAACCAGGAACGCAGTTTCGGATTGAGGAACCGTGTCAGGACGTCGATGTGGAAATGCTTGTCCTCTCGCGTTGCGATGTACGCGCCAAAGAACCCCACCCAGAGGACCATGTGACGCGCGGCGACGTCTCCCCAGATAATTCCGGTGTGGAGGAAAATGCGCAGGAGGACTTGCAGCGCGGCGATCCCCAGCATCATCACGAAGAAGAAAAGCAGCAGCCAGGTGACGAATTTCGTCAGAGTCCGGTCCAGCAGCCTGAGCACGCTCACTTGCCGTGCTCCTGGCGGTATGTGCGGACCGATGACTCGACCTGGTCGAGGAACTCCTGTGAGAAGAGCTTCCCGACGAGGAGCTGCCGCGCCTTCTTGCCCGTCGATTCGAACTGCGCGGCCACTTCTTTCGTCGGAATGGTCACCGTGATCCCTCTGTCCTTCAATGTCGAGATCGCTTTCTCATTCTCCAGGCGACTTGCAAGTGTGAGCTGTCGGAAGTACTTGCGTCCGTTGGTCACGAGTATATCCTGCAGGTCCTTCGGCATCGCATCGAACATCTTCTTCGAGATGAGGACCGCCCCCTGGCTGTTTGCCAGCGGCACACCCATCATGTATTTGACACGCGTAAACCAGGAGAGGGCGATCAGTGCATACGGGGAGCAATAGACGGTGTTAATCATCCCTGTCTGCAGGGATGTACTGACATCCGTGATGGACAGAGGGATGGGGGACACCCCGATCGCCTGGAATGCCGCTTCGGCGATCGGATCACCCTCCCACACCCAGATTTTTGTATTCCTGAGGTCCTCCGCCGATCCCACCGGTCTGTCGGAATAGATGTACACGAAACCGACTTCTGCCCAGCCGAGAAGCACAAAGCCGCCATCTTCGAGTGCCTGCTGAAATTCCTTGTCGAACTTATTGACGATGAAGTCGACATCATCATGATTCTTGAACAGGAACGGCGCGTCGAGGACGCGGACCTTTTTGGCGATGTCGTTGATGCCCACGCCGGTGAATCCGGCGGCGTTGTACTGACCGAGCTTGATCTTACGGACCACATCCTTCTCATCCCCTGCAACACCTCCTGCGTAGATTTTGAATCCCAAACGGCCGCCGCTCTGCGCACGGATCGCTGCATCATACTCACGCATGATTTTGATCCAGGTGCTCCCTTCCGGAGCGAGCGTGGCAAATTTGACCACGTATTGCTGTGCGCTGAGTTGGGAAGAAAGCAGAGCAGTGCATACCATTGTGAGAATGTAACGTTTCACGGTTTTCCTTTCGCTGTGGAACCGGGATGTAAAGCAACTTGAGCGAGGAGACCTTCCCCCATGTCCATTCTCCGTTCCTGCAATCAGAAGAAATCCGATTTGTGCGCGAGGAGGATCTCCGCCTTTTTCTTTGCAACCGCATTGGCGAGCCGGAACGCGGGGAGAACCTCGAGGGGCGTCTCCCTCACTTTGGTAAGAAGTTCTTCGAACAACGCCTCGTCCTGTGCCTGCACCGCGTAGGTTCGCGCATAGTACACGTAGGTCAGGAGGAATTTCCCGTCCGAAAGACGCAGCGCTGTTTCAAAATGGAGTTTCGATTTCTCCAGGTCGCCGCCGAACATCTTGGGCCTGATCCCCCATACTGCTCCGAGAAACAGGTGGGCTCCTCCATAGTAGTAGCCGGAATCCACCCGGGCCACAAACTCCATCATCGCCTGGACACGGGGAAGATCGGCCACCGCGTTGGGATCGCTCATTGCGAGCTGGATGTAACTTCCCCAGCTAAACGCGGTCCAGAATATGCCGGGGACATCATCCTTGTCCCGTTTCGCAAGTTCGGCAACAAGATCGTCCGGCGTTCCGTCGAGCGCCCTGGACAACGCGGCATCCTGCCGCAGGATGTGCATCCCGAAGTCTCTCCCACGCAGGTAGAAATCCTGCGCGCGGGTATCATCGGTCCCCTCCAGGAACGCCATGGCGTAGCTTGCATATCCTTCGCTGGCAAGCGTGAGCAGGCGTACGTCGTCAGGCTTGTTCCGAAGCATGACCTCGAGGAGCTTCAGGTTCCCCGGCAGGGCCTGTTGGGCGAAGTCCAGATCGCCTTCTGAGGTGAAGGCCTCGAAGCCCTGATCGACCATTCCGCCCACCGTGGATATTGCAATGTCCCGGAAGCAGCCTGGAAACAGAACGAGGAAAGCGCTGGTAAGAATGAGCTCTGTCGGTGTGTGCATGCTCAGCCATTTCGAAATACCACAATGGATGAATATACCAAAAACGCAACCGAGAATCCAAACACTCTCTTTTTGCAACTCGCACGAAAATGACGTAGTTTTCCATGAACAAGTCCGGCTTCCCCACGTACCTTTTTCTTCATGCGAATTCTCGTCGTCGAAGACGAAAAGAAGGTCGCTCGCTTCATCCAACAGGGACTGGAAGACGAGCACTACACAGTCGATGTTGCGTTCGACGGCGAAGAAGGTCTGCGCGCATCCGAAGCGGGCGGCTACGATCTCCTTATCTTTGACGTCATGATGCCGAAGATGAACGGACTTGACCTCACCAGGGCATATCGACGGAACGGCGGGGTCTCCCCCATCCTGATGCTGACGGCGAAGATCTCGACGGATGACAAAGTAGCAGGCCTCGATTCCGGAGCCGACGATTATCTCACCAAGCCCTTCGCGTTCGCGGAATTGCTCGCGCGCGTCCGCTCCCTGCTGCGGCGTGGCACGATCGAGAAGGCCACGGTGCTGACCGCTGCCGATCTTGAATTGGATACGGTGACGCACAAGGCGCGGCGCGGCGGCCGGGAGATCGAACTGACGGCAAAGGAATACGCCCTGCTGGAGTTTTTCCTGCGCAATAAGGACAGGACTCTCAGCCGGACGATCATCTCGGAACATATCTGGGAATATCACTTCGACACGGGAACAAACCTCATCGACGTGTTCGTGAACCATTTGAGGAACAAGGTCGACTCCGGGTATCCGTTAAAGCTCCTCCACACCGTTCGTGGGGTCGGATACATCCTGCGGGAGGGCTGACCCTTGAAGCTCCGCATCCGATCGATCCGCGTCCGCCTCACCGTCTGGTACGCATTGCTCCTTCTGTCCACCCTCGTGGTCTTCGGCGCCTTTTCCTACTTCTACACGAGCAGGACGCTTTCGGAGAACCTTGATCTTTCCCTGAAGAATGAAGTCCGCTGGGTGAGAGAATTCATCCAGCCGCAGGCATGGAAGATCAAGCCGGGAAGCCGTTCCATCGACGCCATCCTCCGGCGCCAGGCCGGACAAATGCCGGCAGGTCCGATCGAGACGGGACCCGACACGACGGTGGAGGCCGATGAGATCTGGAACCAGATCTATAAGCATACTCTGCAAGGACCGAAGAAGACCTACATTCAATTCACGGATCGGAGGGGGACGATCATTTACCGGTCGTACAACCTCGGGACGGACAGCCTGGTGTACTTCGATACGGTCGCCGTCTATGGCTCCGTCATGGCAAACGGCTGGCTGAACGGAGAACCCGTCCGCATCGCGCTCTCCCGCGACAAGAACTACACCTATCTCGTCGGCTACCCGCTTGGCGAAGTCCGGGATCTTCTGGGAAGTCTTTATTGGATCTTTCTCATCCTGGCGCCGATCGCCCTCGCGGCATCGGTCGTGGGGGGGTTGGCGCTTGCCGCTAAATCGCTCGCGCCCGTCAATGATATTACGACACGGACGCGACGCATCACGGCCGAGAACCTCGATCAGACGCTCCCCATTGTTGTCCCGGACGATGAGATCGGCAGGTTAACGTCAACCATCAACGACATGATCCGACGGCTGCACGACTCCTTTGCGCAGATCCGGCAGTTCTCTGCCGACGCTTCGCATGAACTGCGCACGCCCCTGACCATCGTGCGGGGTGAGATCGAGCTGACGCTGCGGCGATCGAAGACCCCGGAAGAGTACCGTCACGTGCTCGAAAGCACGCTTGAGGAAATCCTCCGTCTCACGTCGATCATCGATAACCTGCTTACGCTGGCGAAAGCGGACCAGGGGTTATTTCGGGCTGAGTTTTCCGAGGTCAACCTGAAAACGGTTGCAGAAGAACTGTACGAAGACTGCGAGATCCTCGCGTCGGAGAAAAAAATCCGGATCACGCTTGAGGCCGGGACGCCGATCACCATTGTGGGGGACCGGGGGCGGTTGCGGCAGCTGTTTCTGAACCTCATTGACAATGCGATCAAGTACACGCCGGAGGGGGGGTCGGTGACGGTGACGGTTGCAAAGCAGGACGGTATGGCGCTCTTTCGCGTGGCGGATACCGGGATCGGCATCCCTCCCGAGGACATTCCGAAGATCTTCGACAGGTTTTACCGCGTGGATAAGGCGCGTTCCCGCGCCATGGGAGGAACGGGGCTCGGGCTCTCGATCGCAAAATGGATTGCAGAACTGCACCGGGGGACGATCATCGTGGAGAGCGTCCCTCAGAAAGGATCGGTGTTCACCGTCCGCCTGCCCGTCAACTGAAGCGCACCCCACGGGAAGAGCATCCCGGGGCGTGCGAAGAAGCCGCGGGACTCAGAAATCGGATCCGAGCGAAAAGTAGTACTTGGGTTCGGAAAAACCGCTGATATACCATGCCCACGCCACATCGAAGCGGACGAGGAATCCGATGAAATAGATCCGCATCCCGGTTCCCATCCCCATCAACAAGTCTCTCGTTACCCTTTCTCCCTCCGCATTCCTCGTAAACGCGACGTAGTCGTGGCCTCTGTTCCACGCCGATCCCATGTCGAAGAACATGACGCCCCCGAGACTCTGAAGGCCGATGGGCAGCGGGCCCGCCTGAAGGAGGGCGAGGAAGGGATACCGGAACTCCAGGTTCATCAGGGCGAATTTGGACCCGATCTCCGCGTTGTAGTCGTAGCCGCGCAGGGGAAGTCCCGCTTCGAGGAAGATGTAGTCTTCGGCGTTCTGCAGCGGGATATAGTTGTTGGTAAACGACCGGTTAATCCAGTTCTCCGTTCCGCCCACGATGAACTTCTGCGGATTTCTCCCGAAGCTCCCCCCGCCGGCCCCACGCAATGCCAGAGAATAGTTTCTTCCCAGCCGCAGGTATGTGCGGTAGTCTCCGGTCACGTTGAGGAAGCTGAGCCCGTTGACGCCGAGTTTCGGTGTACCGAACAACCCCAGTTTGTAGCGGGTGCCGATCATGGGCGAGGTGTATCCCCAGAGCGAGGTGTCGTGCGTGTAGCCGATGCTCGGCACAAGGACCGTCCGGTATTCCACCGGGTCCTCAGGGACGTCGATATTCTCGCGGGAGATATTAAACCAGTTCAACCCGAAATCCATCCGGTCGAACCGGTCAAACGGGTACATCGCCGCGACGTTTGCCCCGTATGTCCGGAAGCGGTAGACGCTTCCGCCGTAGGCGTCATCGATGAGAATGAAACGCGCGCTGTGGAACCCGCCGAAGCCGAGGTCCAGGCGGTTCGGGAGGTAAAAATATTGCAGGGAAAAATCGCTGTTCTTGAGATCGAGAAGAAGGTTCGTGGCAAAAATGATCTGGTGGTCGCCGAGCAGATCGCTGAACGCCACAACGGTGGATCCCGTGACACCGTAGAATGTGTTGTAGCCGGCATTGCCGTAAACGACGTCGGGCGTGAAGTTGAGCTTATACTTGTTGACCTTGTAGTTCCCCTGTGCGTCGACATTCTCCGCGATTTTCGGCATATGGGCAATAGTGGAGTCCTTTGGCACCGCATCGCTGTAGGAGTCTTTGGACACGTAGGAACTGAAGTCGATCTGCACGTCATTCCCGTACAATCCAGCCGTATCCGCAGCCGCGGGCACGGTCTTCTTCGTTTCCGCCACCCCGGTCGAATCGGCCGGTCGCATGGTATCGTCCGGTCTCGTCCTCCCCGCATTGAGCGTCTTGACAAATTCCGTCGGTTCGATCTCTCCGGTCTTCAGGGTCTTGTCGAACGGATTCCGCATCAGGAAAATATCGAAACCGCCCTGGACGAGGGACGAAAAGACCAGTTTCGAGCCGTCGCGCGACAGCGAGAGTTGGTAGACGCCGCTGAGGGAGTTGGTGATCGGGCGTATTGCCTTCGTTTCGCGGTTGAGCTCATAGATATTATTGATGCCGCTCCGGTCGGAGATGAACAGCACTTTCTTCCCGTCCGGTGATATGGCAGGCGAACCCTCATCGCTGCCGGCCCAATCGGTCAGTCGTTCGATCTTTCTCGTCGCCACATCCATTGCATAGAGATCGTTCTGGCTGTAGTCATACGGGCGGATGTCCTTGACGGTATCCGCCGTCACGGGGCCGCGGTCCGAGGAGAAATAAATCGTCGTGCCGTCGGGCGACCACGCGGGGCGCCCGTCGCTGAACACATCGTCTGTCATGTTCGTCAGACGGCCACCGGCAAAACTATAGATGAAGATATCGGATTGATGCTTGATGTTCCCGACAAAGGCGAGCGCATCCCCCCGGGGGGACCAGTCGATGGAGAAAATGCCGTCGAGATCGAAGGTAAGCTTCTCTTCCTCCCCCGTTGCGACATCGATCAGCAGGATGGCGTCCTGTTCCCCCGCTTTTGTCGAGATGGCAAGTCGTTTCCCGTCCGGCGACCAGCTGATGCCGGGTGTCAGGAGGTGCAGTTCCTCAAAGTTGTTCGTCGTCGACCCGCCGGACACTTTCTGAAGGATGGCGCCATCCGTTGCGCTCATGATGTACACTTCGAAGAATTCATGCCGGTTGGTGATGAATGCAATCTTGTCTCCCTGCGGCGAAATGGCGGGGCTGGTATTATAGAAACCTCCGTCCTTCTTGTTGTCCGTCAGGCGGTGCGCATAATCGGCCGGCTCTTCCCGTTTCGCGATATCCGGCCAGTACTCGACCTTCATTTCCTTCTGCCAGCGCTCGTTGAGTTCTTCAAGAGAGAGTCCGAGTGCGCCGTGGAATCCCGCTTCCACGTTCCGTGTGCTCTTGATGCGGTTGAGGATATCTCCGACCTTCTGGTCGCCGTACTTGGAGGCGATGTACCACCACAGCGATTGTCCACCGCGGTACGCTGCATAGCCGTAGAGTTGTTGCAGCGGCGGGAGAATCTCGTGGACCGTTGCATCGCGCAGGTACATGTCCGAATCAGTGTCCCACTTCAGAGCTTCATATTCCGCGAGCCCCTCGTTAAACCAGAGCGGCAGTTGGAGAGTGATATTATTCGTAATGATCGATTGGATCGACCCGCCATAGAACATATCGTTGACGACGGCATGCACCAGCTCATGGTGGATGACATGACGGAATTTCTTGTAGTCCCCCTCGAAAGGGATGACCACCCTGTTCTTGAAGAGTTCCGTGACGCCGCCGATCCCCTCTTCGAGATATTCCGAGATCACATTGGTCTGCTGGAAATCGTTGTGTGAATTGTACACAATGATGGGAACGCGGTTGACGAGCTGGTAGCGGAAGGATTTGCTGATCGAGGTATATGCGGATTCCGCCGCCGCCGCAGTGAATTCCGCGAGGTATTGCCCGCCTTGCGAAAAGTAGATGTCGAAATGGTCGCTCTGGATGTACCACCACTGAAACCTGGTGTACTGGACCTTGTTCTTCCCGAATTCCTCGTCCTGTGCATGCGCACCCGCAGCGAGCACTGTACACACTGCGAGCGCAAGCACAAATCGCCACCCGGCACCACGACCCGCGAAAGACATGATTCCCCTCACTCGATGGTTCACTCCTCAACAACTGCCAACGGTATTTTACTCACCCCATCGCCAAAATGCAAACCGACGGCCTGATGGCTCAGGATTCCACGACGGCAAAGTCGATGGTCCGCCTGTCCGGATGCACCGCAACGACCTGGACCTTGACGGAATCCCCCAGCCGATAGGTCTTCCCCGTCGAACGGCCGCGGAGGGAGTATTTCTTCTCATCAAAGAGATAGTAATCGTCGGTGAGCTCGCGGACAGGAACGAGTCCTTCCACCAAAAGGTCGTTGATCTCGACGAACAGTCCAAAATTGGTGACGCCGGTGATGACGCCTGACAGATGGTCTCCCACGTGACGCTTCATGTACTCGACCTGCATCACCTTCACGGACTCTCGCTCCGCTCCAACGGCCAGCCGTTCCCGCGCGGACGACTGGCGCGCGATTTCCGGCAAGCGGGCCCGGATCTCCTCGATCCGCCGCTGGTCGACGCCTGCAGCATATTCGCTGAGCAGGCGATGGACGACGAGGTCGGGATAGCGCCGGATCGGCGACGTAAAGTGGGCGTAATGCGTAAACGCCAATCCGTAATGCCCAATGTTCTTCGGCGAATAGACCGCTTTCGCCATCGAACGGAGAGCAACATCGTTGATGATGTTCTCCACTTCCGTCCCCTCCGCCTGGTCAAGCAATTTCTGCAGTTCGTGGGAAGAGACTCCGTTCTTTGCATCGAGGGAGAGACCGAACTGATGGACGAACGTCGCGAGTTCCCGCAGCTTGACGGGATCGGGGAGATCGTGCACCCGATAGAGGAACGGCTTCACTTCTTCCTCCCGGCGCACCGCGCCGACGTGACGGGCCACCGTCTGGTTGGCCAGCAGCATGCATTCCTCGACAAGCCGGTGCGCATCGAGGCGTGTCTTCTTGATGATTTGCGCCGGCAGCCCCTCTGCATCGAACGTGAATTTCGCCTCTCCCGTATCGAAGTCGAGACTTCCGTTCTTGCGGCGCCGTTTCAGCAGGACCTTCGCAAGGGCGTGAAGCGGGAGGAGAAGGTCCGCACATTCGCCGGCACGCGCTTCAATGATCTTCTGCACCTCTTCATACGTGAATCTGCGGGCGCTATGGATGACGCTTTTGGCGATCCTGTGGGACGCCACGACGCCATTGGCATTCACGTCCATGAAGACGCTGTAGGTCAGTCTATCGACATCCGGTCGCAGGCTGCACAGGTCGTTCGAGAGGCGTTCCGGAAGCATCGGGATCACCTCGTTGACAAGGTACACGCTCGTCCCTCGGGAGAAGGCCTCCTGGTCCAGTGACGTCCCCTCACGGACATAATGACTCACGTCGGCGATGTGAACCCCCAAGCGCATCGTGTCGTTGTCGATGCGTTCGAGCGACAGCGCATCGTCGAAATCCCGTGCATCTTCCGGGTCGATCGTCACCACCATCCGCCGGCGGTAATCCACGCGGCCTGCAAGGTCGTCGAGACTGATCGTCCCGCGCAGCGCCGACGCCTCCCTTTCCACTTCCGGCGGAAAATTTGCCGGCAATCCGAAATTTCTCGCAACGCTGAGCACCTCGACGCGGGCGTCACCCGCAGAACCGAGGACTTCCACGATCTCACCCTCCGGGCTGAGATGTTCGTCCGTCCATTCGTGCAGCCGGACGACGACCTTGTCACCGGGCTTCGCTCCTTTGGTGTCATCGCGTGACACAGCCACGTCTCGCGGGATGCGCTCGTCATCAGGAACCACAAACAGCGATGTCCGTGTCGCTTCCAGGCGTCCGGTCACCGTGATCACCTTCCTTTCGACGATCCTGACGATGTCTCCCTCGCGGTGATCGTCCGGCCGTCTCCGTCCGCGGGAAGGGGCAAACGGGACCACCTCCACGGTATCGCCTGGAAAAGCGGTATGGACGAAACGGGGGGGAATGTAGATTTCTTCATCGCTTCCCTCCACTGCAACGAACCCGGCGCCTTTCCGCGTCAGCGTGAGCGTGCCGACGATGCGTTGCGGTCCGACTGCTTTCCCTTTCGCCGCCGGACGATTCCGTGCAATCCTGAGTTTCCCCTGGTCGTCCGCCTCGAGGGTCCCCTTGCGCTCCATGTCCTCCAGGAGCATGCGGAGAGCATCGTACTCCTCCTTCCCCTTCACGCGGAGGTGGCGGGCTATCTCTTTGACGGTCGATGCGTTCCGCACATGCGCCGTCAGATAGGTCAGAGCTCGTTGCTTGAGAGTGGCGATCGATGCCTCCCGGCAGATGGTGTCAGAAAGAAAAACGGTAGAAGAGGCGCGCCGAATTGACGCGCTTGATGTCGTTGGTGAGCCCGGTGATCCCAGGCTCGGTCTTCCGCTCGAGCTCGAACATGAGGTTGCGAAGCGAGGGGTTGCTGAAAATCGTACCCAAGGAATACAGAATGCTGAGGTTCGCATTGCTGAGCGGATCGTTCAGGATGGTGCCGCCGTACCGCCAGTACCCGCTCAAGGCCGTCCCGCTGAGCCGCAGTTCGGTCGATTCCTTGTTTCCGTAACTCAGTTCAACGGTGATCGGGAGTCCCGTCTGCGTATGAATGAAATCCGAAAACGCGCCGGTCAGAAGCGATGTGGCGCCGGTCAGCAGGGAGAGACTGGCGGTTTGGCGCATCTCCGTCGCCAGGTCGTTCTTTTGCGACGTGGTCAGGGGAAATGTCCCGGCCAGAATGAACTGGATGGCATCCGACTGCACGTCGTTCGATGTCGATCGGTTCCGCAGCGCATACTGCGCATAGTCGACATCGTCGATGGTCATGGAAAATTCGACCTTTGGCGACTGGCGTGACCCGGTGATCTTTGCGGTGACGACGATCTGTTCCACGCGGGAACCGCTTGTCGTATCGGCAATGGTCCGGGTTCCTTTGTACGTCGCACTGATGTTTAATTCCGGGTCCAGAAAATCTCCCGCATACCTGATCGAGCCCGTCGCATCAAACCTCTTGATAAAATTGTAGTACGCCCTGCTGATTGTCAGGTCGCCCGTCCACCGCTTCCCATCCTCCGCAATATTGAACCGGCCGTCCAGCGTCGCAACGAGCTCCTCGCTCGTAGCTGGATTGAAGATCATGCGGATCTCCGTATTGCCGCCGCTTGTCTCGATGTCGAGGTCATAGTGGAGTCCGTCCATGAATGACTTTGAGGCATGAAGTTCCGTGCTGTCTCCGGCGGCGTCGTGCATGCTCCGCGACTCTTCAAAATACCGGGCGACGAGACTCCGTTGGCGCGAGCTGGCAACGCTCGTCGTATCGTCAACGAAAACGACGGGAACCGAGCTCGCTGATTCATCGGCGACTTCCGACTTCGTCGGGGGAAAGATCAGCGTTGAGTTGCGGATGAGCAGGGATCCCTTCAGGAGGGAATTGTCGACTTCCCCGGTGAACCGAAGCGGGGGCTGGCCTATTTCCACAAAGAGATCCCCGTACACCTCAAGCGAAGACTTGCGCGTGGTTTCCTTCACGACCAGGAGCTGTCCCGCTGCCGTGAGATTGAAATCGCCCGGCCTGAATCCGTGCAGTGCGAAGTCTCCGCCAACCCGGATCATCCCATCCTGCCCGGAATGCCTGTCCTCTGGGAGATTCCTGATGACGCAGTCGTCGACCCTGATGCGGTCTCCCGCCGGACGCATCGTCGCTTCCATCGTATAGGAGATGTTATTGGGGACGAACAGGAACGAGCAATCCTTGATGGTGATGTGCCCATCGTAGGTGGGATTGCCCGCCGTCCCCGCAAGGGTGAGGTCGCATTCCATGATGCCGCGCAATTCGTTGAACGTCGGGAGAAGGGGATCGAGGATATTCATCTGCACCCCTCGCGACACAATCTTGAGATTCATCGGTTGTTCCGGCAGCGGAACATCCGTCTCCGCCAGACGCAGATCGACGGGAAGCGTGCCGTAGACGGACATGATCGGTTCGGATGCGGGAGGAGCTTTTGCAGCACGGACTTCCACATGAGAGGTGATCTGCCGGTCGCGGTAAAGGAAAGTGCCGTCGATCCGGCCGAACGGGAGAGTGCGGAATGAAACGCTGTCGGCAATCAGCGTTGCCGTGAAGCGGGGATCCATGAGCGTGCCGGAGACGCCCACGTCGATGTCCGCCGCGCCGGCGAAGGCCTTTCCCTGAGTTCCCAACTCCTCCTCACGGAGAAGGTACTTCAGGTCATCGAGATCGAGATGAGTCCCGCTAACTGTCCCGCTCAGGGACCGCCCCTTTCCGATCATCCCGCGCACGGCAACAGTCTGGGTATCGCGGCGCATGACGAGGCCTGACAACTCTGCGCTGACCTGGTTGATCTTCACGCTCGCCCCGCTGTCTGCGTGCCAAAGGAAATCACGGTAGCCGACATCAAGAGTGCGAACATCCGCGGCAACGCTGTTTTCCGTCACGCGAGCCACGCCGCTCCCGTGCAGGCGAACGTCTTTGCCGTAGGTCAGACCGGCTTCCGACACCGCCGTCTCGTTGTGGTATTCCAGTTTGGCCGCAAGAGTGTCGAACTCCCTCCGATCGACAAGCATCTTGTCGGCATGAGTTTCGAGGCGAAGCACCAGACTCCGGAGCGGGGCCGCCGGCTTCAGGGCCTGCATGTCCAGTGACACTTTGCCGTTTTCCACGAGGATTCCCGAGTCGGCATTGCCGTAGAAGAAGTCGTTCACCGACAGGTCGGCGTTCATCGCGAGATTTTCGGAGGAACCCTTCAGCACACCGCTCAGCACCCCCGAGCCGTTGAATGTCTCTTTGCCAGCCGCCACGGAGAGCGGCTCCAGGTTCTTGACGTGGAGAACATAGTGGGCATCGATGTGTCGCGGCGTTGCGGCAAGCGACTGTTCTGCGGCGAGGAGCGCTTTCCGGTCGATGCTGTGTGCGAAGGAGGAATCGATGACCGACAGTTTCTCGACGAGAGCCGCACGGAGGTTGCCCACCTCGAACGGTACCAGGCGGGCAAGATAGTCGAGGTCGAACGCCCCCGTCACGGTCAGGTCGGCAATATTGGATTCGAACTGGAGCTTCTTGTGCAATGAATCACTCTGGTCGATTGCCAGATGGAAGTCACCCTGCGTCACGGTGTAGTCGCGGTACCGCGACGTTGTGAGATCGAAGGCCATCGTGCCGCTCAACGTGTTCCACGTCAGACCGGTCCCGTCAACGTTCAACTTCATCGTGATGTCACTATTGTACGTCGAGTCATGCAAAACATCCTCGAGGTTGAGCGAGGTGACGTCTCCGTCCACATGGAACTCGGGGGGAGCATTCTCCGGCTCCGTCAGCCGCGCCTGGAGACGGGCGTGCATGTCGCCGAGCGCCACCGTGGCGTTCCCTGTGACCGACCTTTGGGAGGCCTCGATCGTCAGACGGGTCTGATTGAGCGGGAGACCGCGGAAGGAGGAAGAATCGATTGACAGCACCAGGGATGATGCGAGCTGGTGGAGGCGTATCCCTTTTCCCTTGATCTTCGCCATCCCGTTCAGATTGCTGGTCATCCTGGGGTCGTCCAGGATGCGGCTGCAATCGATGCCGCTGAAGAGAATGTCCCCGCCGTACGCAAGTCGCGACGGCCCGCCGATGATCAGAGACAATCCCGACGACTGTATGCTCCCCGCCGGGGTTTCAAGAAGAAACTTCGTCTGAAAGTCAGCGGGTCTACCGTCAAATTCGAGGTTGAGCGTTGCCGTCCCCACGGAACTCATGTCCGGAAGGTTAAGCGGCGGCATCAGGGCGGGAATGTCTGCGGGCACGACAGTACTTTCGGTCACCTTCACGCTCAGCGTCAGGTCCTTCGGATCGTGCAGATTGATAACCCTCCCCCTGAGAAAGAGGGAGGACGAACCAAAGTGCAGATCGGCGCGCGGCAGGATCAGATCGCCGAAATGTCCGTCGGCCCGGAGATCGAGTGTAAGCTTCCCCGTAAGGAAATGGAGCGGCGGGAGAAATTCTTTCAGCTCGTCCAGGTCGATTGGGTTTGCCCGCAGAGAGAGCTCTGTTGGAACGGCTCGGAGCGAGAGAAGATCGATCCCTTTGGCAAGATCCACATCTTCCATCGAAGCGCTGATTGCGAGGTCCGACCTTGCCGTCGTGAGCCGGAGACTGTCGACCCGGACTTCACCGGGAGAGAGCGCGAACATCCCCGAGAACCGTTTGAGCTGGATGTCCGGCGAGTCGGCGATGAACGAGCAGGATTGGATGGTGACGCGCTTCATCTCGGACTGGATCTCGGCCGACATGGCGATGGTGAGATCGTGGAGAGTGAACGCATGATACTCCACTGTACGCCCGTCCGGCGGGTCATGGTCGGGGCGTGTCAGGGCCGTGGAATCGCAGAGGGAGACGGTGCCGTTGCGGATCTCGACCTGCCGGAGACGGACGGTCCAGGACGATGGCCCCCGCTGGGAGGTATCCGGCTTGAGCATGTGCACAAAGTTCCATTCGCCTCCCCTGGGGCGGAAGAGAAAGACACGTGGACGCACAAGCGTGACGGAGCGTATCCCGACGATCCTTCGCGGAAGAAGAAGAAGGTTGTACGAGACTTCGAGGCGATCGAGGCGGAGCAACGGTTTGCCGTCAACGTCAACGCGGATGCTGTCAACCGAGAACCCTGTAAGGAGATCGCCCCGGAGCTCCCCGAGCTGAACATCCGCATTGAGCAAGGAATCCAGTTCGTTGAGGGCAAGCGCACGGATGCGCTCGCGGAAGATGCGTGTTTGAGTAAACGCGCTGAGAAGGAGGACAAACAGCGGCAGGCCGACCAGCAGGTACAGCGCAATGATGCGAAACTTCCTCACGATGTCCACTCCTCCGGGAACGGAGCCCTCGTCAACGGCGTCGGCCCGCGTAGTTCCTCAGCACACGCTCGATGATCTCCGTGGTGGACCGGCCCGGCGTCAGGCGTACCCTTCGCACGGCGCCTCCGTGAGCCGCCACCACATCTCTCCCCACAATATCGCGTGTCTTCCAATCGGCTCCCTTCACGAGCACGTCCGGCATCACGCGACTGATCATGCGTGCGGGGGTCGATGCGCCAAAAAAGCAGACGTAGTCAACCGAACGGAGGGCGGCAAGCACGGCTGCCCGGTCGCGCCCCGGATTGATCGGCCGTCCTCTTCCCTTGAGGCGGCGGATCGATGCATCGGTATTCAGACCGACAATCAGCACATCTCCCATCGCACGTGCGGCTGCCAGGTATTCGACGTGTCCCCGGTGGAGAATGTCGAACGTGCCATTAGTGAACACGACCTTCTTCCCTTCCCGCGCGAGCCGCCTGCGCCGACGGACGAGCGCCGGCAATGAAAGCACACGCCCCATCAGCGGCCGTCCTTTCTGCCGGTCTGCAGCGCCGCTGCACGGAGCTGGTCCGGAAGGATTGGCACAATCCCCACAGAGCCGACCACGACGCCTCCGGCACAATTCGCAAGGGCGCACGCCTCCTTGATTCCGGCACCTGCCACAAGAGCCATGGTGAGAGTGGCAATCACCGTATCACCGGCACCCGAAACGTCCAAGACGGCATCAGTTGCGGTCGGAAGATGTGTCATCTCCCCCTTCGATTCAAAGAGAGTCATTCCTTCTTCGGAACGCGTCAGGAGAACATTCTCGGCTCCCAGTGTTTGCAGGAGCTTCCATCCGACTCTCTCGACATCCGCCGGGGTCTTGAGACGCTCCCCCATTGCATCTTCCACTTCACGCCTGTTCGGTTTGAAGACGGTCACGCCACGGTATTCAAAGAAATTATTGAACTTCGGATCGACCGTCACGGGGATACCTGCCCGGTGCGCAGCGTCCACCACCGCGTGGATCACATTGCGGGTAACGACCCCCTTATTATAGTCTTCGATGATGATGCCATCGACCGCTTCAAGATCCGCCCGGATTGCATTGATGATCCTCATCTCAAGATCCGCCGGACAATCCCGCTTCGATTCATTATCGATACGGACGACATGCTGTCCCGCCGCGATGACGCGCGTCTTGATCGTCGTCGGCCGATTAGAGTCGACAATGATCCCCGAGGTATCCAGTCCCTGGCTCTTCACCATCTCGGCGAACTGGGAACCCGGGTAGTCGTCGCCGATGAGACCGACGAGGTACGGAGTTCCCCCGAGCGAACGGATATTGTTCGCCACATTTGCAGCACCGCCGAATCGCGTGGATTCCGATTCCACTTCCACGACCGGAACCGGAGCTTCCGGGGACACACGGTGAACGGCACCCCAATAATACTTGTCAACCATGAGGTCGCCGACCACGCCGATCTTTTTCCCTGCAAAACCATCGAGCAGGGTTTTGAGTGTATGTTCAGAGAGTGATATCACTGGTTCGTCCCGAATGGAAAATATACCGATGAACTCCTTGATAAGCAAGGAGTTGCGGGACCGGAGGCCGCTCGCATCTGCTTTGCTCAGCCGGGGAGGTGCGGGGAAAGACGCTTGACGATGGTATCGACGGTGAGGCCGAGCCGGACGCCGTCGGTCTCGACGATGATATCCGCGCAACGATAGGCGGGCTCGCGCTTCCCCAGCAGCGATTGAATACGTTCGCGCAGAGCTTCTTCGTCGAGAACTGTCCCCTGGTCCGACAGCAACAGCGGACGATCCGATTTCTTCCGCAGGCGTGCGAACAAATCGTCCAGCGATGAGCGTAGATAGACGACGACGCCTGTCGCAGTCATGACCCCCCTTGTTTCCTCATCCAATGGAGCTCCCCCTCCGAGAGCCACGACAATTCTTTCCCGCCGGGCAAGCGCTCGGAGCGCTTCGCGTTCAAGGAGGCGGAATCCCGCCTCGCCTCTCTCCCGAAACACCGCTGCAATGGAGGTGGCCGCCGCGGATTCGACTTCATCGTCCAGATCGGCGAAATCATACCCGATCGCGTTTGCGAGAATAGGCCCCACGGTGGACTTCCCGCATCCCATGAATCCGATGAGGTAGATGCGTGAGGAACGATGCAACAGGGGCGGCGTCATGAGGCCGGGGCTTTCAATTCGCTGATGACGACATTCGTCGTCCGGCCGCCGTGTTCTTCACGTGACCTTCGGCTTGTCACATGGAATCCGTTTTCGCCGGCCTCCCGGAGAAAATCCCTTCCAAGAGAACGGTCGGGGTCCGCGATGAGGACAACGCCGCCGGGGCGGACCGCCCGCCTGAGGAGTGAGAGAATCGGGGGGAAGTTCACCCGTTCGTAGACGATATCGGCGCCTATCACGAGATCGTACGTCGCATCGCCACCCGTCGTGCGCCAGTCCATCGGCATGATCTTGACCCTTGCTTGTTCCTCGAGAGTGAGGTTCGCTTGAACGTTACACCGGGCAAAGAGGAGGGCATCCTCTTCGTAGTCCGTCAGGGTCACCGCGCCTCCCGCCTGTGCTGCCGCGATCCCCGCCAGACCGAGTCCGCAGCCGAGTTCAAGCACGCGCATTCCCGCCATGGCCGGGCGCGCACGGAGGTCACCTGCCAAGGTCACCGACGAGCACCAGAGATCCGCCCAATAGGGGAGGCGTTCATCGACTGCGAACCTTGCGGGAGAGATCGCGTCCACAAGGCTGTTCGTATCGTTCACAGAGAGGATCGACCACCGGAAGAATCCCGATCGCACTTCGCGAAACGCTGCATCGTAGCGTGCCGCGATCGCGGGAGGAACGGCAGGAAAGGGGCGCGTGGGGTCCATCAAATCGTATACGCAAGGCCGAGCTGGAAGATGATGCCGTCGGTCTGGGTCCGTGATGTGAACGGCTGCGTCCCGAGGTGTATGAGGACGCCTTGAGAGGTGATGGAGGATTCGGAGAACGCGTTCGATGTGTGGAATTGCAGGTCACGGAACTTCATCGCGGCGACAGCTTCCCACGGGCCCGCAAACCTGTAGCGCACACCGGTGAGGACGTGAATCCCGTAGCCTGCCGTCGTTCCCGTCGACGGGGCTTCGGTGGCCCCGACGACGTAGTGCCGCTTGCCAAAATAGACCCCTGCTCCTCCCCCCATAAAGACCTCGAACCGCTCACCGGAAAAGGGAACGATGAAGTATCCCGTCAGCTCCACCGGAACGGCGGTGAACCCGTCGCTGACCGGAATCGTCGTCCCGGGAAAGGCGACGATATCGTCGGAGGCGCGTGCACGCAGAATATCGGAGGCAAGACTCACGGCGATATGGGCATCAGGAAAGCGGTAGCGGATCTCGGCTCCCGCGCCGAAAGAATTGCTGATCCCGAGCCGCGCACTGCGTGCCGCGGGATCGACGGCATCGGGAGAAAGGAACAATTGTGAGCTTGTGGTGAGGTTCCCCGTGATGAGGATAGACCACGATCCATCGCCCGCACGAAGGGGGGAAACGACGCAGAGAAGGCACAGGAGCAGAAGGGGGAACCGGAAGCGGTCCCCCTTGCACGCGCGTTCAACGGAAGAAGATGTCTCGCTTGTCTTCAATGTCCGCCTTTTCCTTCAGCCTCTGGAGCCAATCCGACACGAAGCGGCTTTTCTTCTCCTGAAGCATACGCGATCGGAGCAGTTCCTTTTGTCCCGCAAAGGCAGTCGAATCGAATCCCGATTTGACGGTGAGCTGTATCAGGTACGCGCCCCGCAGTCCTTCCACGGGGGGGGAGATCTGTCCGATCGTGAGACCGGACGCTGCGCCGACAAAACCCGGGTCGCGGCCGATCCCTGCGATGACGCCCGACGCGGTAAACGGGCCGGTGGTCTGAACATGGATGGACGGATTCTTCTGCGTCAGCATCTCGAGGCCTTCCCCGGGTGCAAGGAGCGCGCGGGCATCGGCGGCGAGTTGCTTCGCCTTCTCCAGTTTCTTTTTCCGGAGAACGGGACCCTGCAAACTCTCCTTCACTTCATCAAATTTCTTCACCCCTGCTTCCTTCACCTCTGCAACGGAAAGAACCGCTGAGCCGTTGGTGATCGTGAACGGCTCGCTCACCGCCCCCACCTTCGCGCCGAACGCCCACCGGACGATTGCCTCGTTGACGCCGATACCGGGGACCACGCCACCCTTTTCCTGCACCTGCGTTTCGCGCAACTCTATCCCCGTCTGCTGGGCTTCCTGACTGAATTCGGATTGCCGTGCATTGTAGGAGAAATCTTTCGCCCTGTCGGCAATATCGTTCTTCGTCTGGGAACCCACCGTGATTTTTGTGGTGATGTTCGCCACCTTTACTTCCCTGGAGTCACGGCCGTACACCTTGATAATATGGAGACCGAACTGCGTACGCACAGGTCCGACAATCTGTCCGGGGGTCGCGCCGAGGCACGCCTTTTCAAACGCAGGGACCATCCGTCCCTTGCCGAACCATCCGAGATCTCCACCGCTGGAAGCGTTGGAGCGGTCACGGGAATACTCCCGCGCGAGGTCGGCAAAGTTCTTTCCTTCGCGGGCCATCGCGGCGATGGATTTCGCTTGCGCTATCGCCTGGGCACTGTCAGGAGCGGTCACGGGGATGAGGATGTGCGCCGCGTGGACATATTCCTTGTCGGATTTCCTTTCGGCAAGGATCTTGGCGACATGGAGGCCGTCTTCTGCGTCGATGGGGCCGATGATTGCGCCGGGAGCCGCTGCGAACACCGCGCTGTCAAGTCGGGGGCTTAACTCCCCCCGATGGAAGAACGCACCGCTATCCGCTTTATCGGAGTACGTCGAGACGAGTTGGAGGAAATCGGCGCCGCTGCGTGCTTTCGCGGCCACGTCCTCAATCTCCTTCCGGCGGTCGGAGGAATCCGATGCGGATGGGGTCTCAAGAAATACCGCATACTTCAGCTTTCGCGACCCTTCATACTTGAACTGATCCACATTCTCGTCGTAGTATGCGTGCAGATCGGCGTCCGTGACGCTGACATCGCCGTCCTTGACGAGCACCGCAGGATCGAAGAGGGCGTAGCTTGCCTCATAGTGTTCGTACTGGTCGATAAACCTCTGCCGGGCCTCCCCGTCGGTCACGCGCACCGACGCACCAACGACGCTCTGCAATTTTTCCTGGATGCGCCGCAGGCGGAGCTGTTTCTCGAACTCCTGCAGCCGCTTCACACCGTAATTGGGATCGGAGCCCCGGGGGTCGGTGATATATTGGTTCGGATTCCGGAGAACCTGTTCATAGAGTTCCCTGTTGAACTGGCCGGTCGAATCGATGAAGTTCCTCTTGAGGTCCTCAGGCGGGTTCTCCCCGTACACCCAGTCGGTCAGCTCCTGGTCGCTCACCGTGATGCCGAGCCGCTGGACTTCCTCGTCGACGAGGCGCTGGTTGATGATGGACTCCCACGCCTGTTCGCGAAGCTGCGGCTGCATCGACTCGTCGGGCTCCTGGCCCGTCTGAGTCTTGGCGTTATCCGAGAGGGTCTTGACCAGTTCGGAGAATTCCTTGTACGTAATCTTGTGGCCGTTCACCTTCCCGATGACATCCGACTGCCCCCCTCCGCGCATGCCGAGGTAGTCCATTCCCCACTCGAAGACGATGGTGATCAAAAAGGCGATGAGCAGTCCGAACAGGATCACGGGCATGCTGTCGCGCATGCGAGTCATGATAGGCATATGGGGAAACACCCTCCTCAGCGCCGAGGACCGCGGATGCTGTGATCGATGAGCTCGGCGAATTCGCTGGTGACGTTGTTGGTACCCTTCCGACATCGGCTCCGCACGCAGAGCCGAGGCATTTTCTCGGGGGGCTCGGGACAAGAAGAATTGAAACGAAAATTAATATAATCGGAAAATCCTGCAAAAGCAACGCTTTTTTCGTTGACTTTCTCTGGGGGTGAGCGTATATTAGTGAGCTTGCACGATTCGATGTGGTCATCCTGCCATGCATCCGTTACCATCCCCGTACGCTTGACCTCGGAGGTTTCGCAGTGAAAAAGTACACCGGCAAAATTCTGTTGATCGCGGCAGCGGCGCTGCTCTCCCTTTATTTTCTCTGGCCCACCTATAGAGACTACTCGCTCCGCAAGACCCTCAGCACCCTTCATGGCCAGGACAGCGTGCAGTTTGTGGAAAACCACGAGAACGACATCAAGGAATACCGCGCCAAGCGCATCAAACTCGGACTCGACCTTCAGGGAGGGATGCGCGTCGTCCTGGAAGTCGACGTTCTCAAGCTGATCGAGGACCTCGCGAAGAACAGGGACGACGTCTTCGCCCAGGTTATGAAGGAAGTGCGTGAGGAATCGCGCAAGACCGACACTTCCCCCGTTCTCCTCCTCCGGAAGAAGTTCGAGGCGCGCCAGATCAGGATGAGCCGGTACTACCGCAATCTGCGCGATACCAACGACGATATTTACAAATTCCTGAGCGATGAGACGACGAAGGCGATCGACCGCGGCATGGAGATCGTCCGCAACCGCGTCGATCAGTACGGCGTGTCCGAGCCGTCGATCCAGAAACTCGGAAGCAACAGGATCATCGTGGACCTTCCCGGTGTGACCCGGGAGGCCGAAGTCCGCACCCTTCTTCAGGGGACTGCTCTCCTCGAGTTCAAACTGCTCAAGGAACCGGAAATTATGTACCGGGTCATGGAATCCATCGACAAGTTGCTCGCGGCCAGCAACGTGACGGACTCCACCGACACGTCAGCCACCGCCGCGATGCCGGACTCGACGGGAGACACAACGAAGATTGCCACTGCCGAGGGGGAAGTGTCACCGGAAGTGTTCGCCAAGAAGCATCCCTTCTTCTCCCTGGCGATCGTGAACGCGCAGCAATTCCCGGGCGAGGCGGTTGTTGCAGAAGAGAACAAGGAGAAAGTCCGGAGGATTCTGGACCGGGACGATGTCAAGCGCATCCTCCCCGCCGATATGCAGCTCATCTGGAGCGCCAAAGGGCGCGTGCTGGGAAACGGGAAGCGCTACTTCACCCTTTATCCGGTCAAAAGCACGCCGGAACTGACCGGCGGTGTCGTGACATCGGCACAAGCCACCCTCGACCAGAGTTACAACCAACCCATCGTCCGGATGGAAATGAACAGCGAGGGGTCGCATGATTGGGCACGGATCACCGGCGCGAACATCAACAAGCGTATCGCCATCGTGCTCGACAACGCCGTGTTCTCCGCACCGGTCGTGCGGAACAAGATCACCGGCGGGTCCTCCATGATCGAAGGGATGGACAATATTGAAGAGGCCCGCCTCCTTGAGATCGTCCTGAAGGCAGGCGCCCTCCCCGCACCGGTGGAGATTGTTGAACAGCGGTCCGTCGGGCCGTCCCTCGGCGAGGATTCCATTCGCAGCGGAATAATCTCTTCCACTCTCGCGACGGTGTTGACGGTTCTGTTCATGCTCGTGTACTACAGGTCCGGCGGCGGTGTGGCGGATATCGCGCTGATCTTCTGCCTTCTGTTTGTTCTGGCGGTCCTTGCGGCCTTCCAGGGGACGCTCACACTGCCGGGCATCGCCGGGCTTATTCTGACGCTTGCCGTGGCGGTGGACGCGAATGTGCTCATCTACGAGCGTATCCGCGAAGAACTGTCATTGGGAAAGACCATCCGCGCCGCCATCGACGCCGGATATACAAAGGCGTTCACGGCCATTTTCGACTCGAACGTGACGACGTTTATCACGGGTGTCATCCTGTTCCAATTCGGTTCGGGGCCGGTGCAGGGCTTCGCCCTCACGCTGATGATAGGGATCGTGGCCTCGTTGTTCTGCGCCATGATTATCTCACGGGTGATCCTGAACGTCATGATCGAGAAGTACGGCGCCCGCGTGAGCTTCGGCTAAACGACTATCACTTTGGGGTAGATCACATGCGTTTCTTCGGCAAAACAAACATCGATTTCATGGGCCAGCGGAAGATCTGGTACACGGTTTCCGCAAGCGTCATTCTTCTCGGCATGGTGTCGCTGGCCATCAAAGGATTCGACTACGGCATCGACTTTCTCGGCGGCACGGAGCTGATCGTTCGCTTTCAGGAGCCGGTGACCATCGGGGACCTCCGCGCGGCAATGGACAAGATCGGCTTCGGCAAGGCCGAGATCAAATCATTCGGCAGCCCGCGCGACATCCTGATCCAGACCGTGGAACAGGGGGAAGGCAGCACGATCGCCGAAAGGATCAGGGGAGGGTTGACCGAACGATTCCCACAGAATCAGTTCAGCGTGTTGAGGGAAGACAAGATCGGCCCAAAGGTCGGCACCGAACTTCGGCGGAATGCAGTGTACGCCGTCATGGCCTCCCTCATCGCGATCGGCATCTATGTGGGATTCCGCTTCAAATTCATCTACGGGGTCGGCGCGGTGGTCGCGCTGTTCCACGACGTCTTGGTCACGCTCGGACTCGTCTCGATATGTGACGGAATGCTGAACCTCGAGCTGAACCAGTCGATGGTGGCTGCGTTCCTGACGCTCGTCGGCCTTTCAATGAATGATACCGTCGTCATCTTCGACCGTATCCGTGAAAACCAGAAGATCTTCCGGAACATGCCGCTGCAAGAACTGATGAACAAGAGTCTGAACGAAACTTTGAGCCGTACCATCATCACCTCCGGGACGGTCTTTGTCGTGCTGATCGTGCTTCTGATGTTCGGGGGCGAAGTAAACCGCGGGTTTGCCTTTGCGCTCACCATCGGCATTACCACAGGGACGTATTCCTCGATCTACATTGCAAGCGCCATGGCCCTTGAATGGTCGCTGCGAGGCAAAGCACAGGCGAAGCTGATCGATTGATGCCGGCGGCGGCGGATTCCTGCCGCGTCGGAGGAGAGTTGCCATGACGATTACAACGACATCCCTGGGAAAGACGACGATCATCCGGCTCGAAGGGAACCTGATGGGGGGGCCCGATGCCAACGCATTGAATGCCAAGGTACACGAATTGGCGGACCTCATGCAGGTTCGCATCGTTCTCGATCTCGGCAGGGTGCAATTCATGAACAGCTCGGGCCTCGGGCTGCTCATCGGCGCTGCGAGCACGCTGAAGAATGCAGGAGGCGCGCTGAAGATCGCGGGTGCTTCCGAGAAAATCCTGGCTCTCATCAAGGTCACAAAGCTCGGCGGTGTCCTCGAGACATTCCCCACGGTTGACGGAGCCGCGGCAAGCTTCGGAAAGTGATTGCTTCTCTGTGGTGATTCCCCGACCTTGTGCAGCAAGGGTCGGGGGTTTTTTTTGTGACGTCCCCTCATCACTTCAGCCAGACAAACCATCATGCCGGTTCAGATTATTGTCGGCGCCCAATGGGGCGACGAAGGAAAAGGAAAGATCGTCGACATGCTTGCCGGCGATGCCGATATCGTGGCACGCTACCAGGGAGGCGCGAACGCGGGGCACACCGTGTGCATCGGCGATCGCCAGTTTGTTCTCCACCTTCTCCCCTCGGGCATCTTCCACCCCCATATTTGCTGCGTGATCGGTAATGGCGTCGTCATCGATCCCTCAGCCCTCCTGGGCGAGATCGCACAACTGCAAGCGGCCGGATTCAATGTGGGCGGGCGGCTCTTCATCAGCCACAACGCCCACCTGATCATGCCCTACCACAAGCTGCTCGACGTCATCCGGGAGCAGACCACAAACAAGATCGGAACCACCGGCCGCGGCATCGGACCGGCATATATCGATAAGGCCACACGGAACGGCATACGAATCGTCGACCTTCTGGATCGCGATGTCCTCGCCCGCAAGATCACAGCCAACCTCGAAGAGAAAAACCAGATCCTGACGAAAGTGTATGGCGAAACGAAGATCGACGTCGACGCGATCATCGCAGAGTACGAGGCATTTGACAAGAAGATCGACGAATACATCACCGACACGGCCCTGTACCTGAATAAGGCCCTTGCTGACGGCAAACGGATCATTGCCGAGGGGGCACAGGGCGCTCTCCTCGATGTCGATCACGGCACCTACCCCTATGTCACATCCTCCAATCCTACGTCCGGGGGAGCATGCACAGGTTTGGGCATCCCGCCAACGGCAGTCAGCGATATCGTCGGCATCGTCAAGGCCTATTGCACACGCGTCGGAAATGGGCCGTTCCCCACGGAACTCCTGGACGCCACCGGCGAGCGGCTCCGGACGATCGGGCAGGAATTCGGTGCAACAACGGGAAGACCCCGCCGATGCGGCTGGTTCGATGCAGTTGCCCTCAGGTATTCGGCCATGATCAACGGCATCACCCGCATTGCCATCACCAAACTCGATGTGCTCGATACGTTCGAGGAGATCAAGATCTGTGTCGGTTATGAGGTCAAGGGAAAACGGCTGAAATCGTTCCCGACGGATCTCGCGACACTGGAGCGCATCACCCCGGTCTTCGAATCATTCCCCGGCTGGAAGGAGCCGATCTCCTCGGTGAGGTCGTATGCCGATCTCCCGTCCAATGCGCGTCGCTATGTGGAGGCGCTCGGCGGGCTGACCGGGACATCCGTCTGGCTGGTCTCGGTCGGTGCCCGGCGCGACCAGACAGTGACATGCTCATAACATTCGATTGCGCGTCACTATGAAGGACGTCGCCACTCCCTCCTCTCCCATGAAGACGACAAATCTCAAGATCGGACTCCTCGTCCTTGCGTCGGCATTCGTCATCGCCATGCTCGTGTATTCCAACCGGATCACGGCGAAACTCCTCACGCATGAACAGCAGGTCGTCGATCTCTACGCGAAATCGTACGAGTACATCACCAGCGATCGGGCCTCCTCGGGCGATTTCAGCTTTCTCTTTGAAGAGGTGATCGGCACCATCGACTTCCCGGTCATCCTCACCGATGTCCACGACAATCCCCTGTACTGGAAGAACGTGAAGGTCGATACGTCGCTGACGCTGGATCAGCAGCGAGAGGTCGTCCGGCCGCTGCTCCCGGTCATGGACCGGCACAACAAGCCGATCAAGATCGCACTGAACGACACGACAGTGCTGAACTATGTTCATTACGGCGAATCCGACCTGATCGTTCAGCTTCGTTGGCTTCCCGTGTGGGAGATTCTCCTGGCGGCGGTGTTCATCTTCGTTGCGTACGTCGGGTTCACCACTATCAAACGGACGGAACAGAGTAATATCTGGGTGGGGATGGCGAAGGAAACCGCGCATCAGCTCGGCACGCCGTTGTCCAGTATCATCGGGTGGCTTGAGAGGGCACGCGCGGATGGCGAGCATATCCCGGCTGTTGCCGAAAGTCTGCAGGAAATCGGGAACGACATCGAACGGCTCAACAAGGTGGCTGCCCGCTTTTCCAAGATCGGCTCGCGCCCCGACCTGAAAGACGAGGACCTCGCCGAAGTCATCCGTGGGGTCATCGCCTACATCGCGAAACGCATTCCACGGTCGGGCAAGAGGGTGGACCTCATCATTGCGACACCGGGAGAGTTTCGTGCGTTCATCAACAGGGATCTTTTCGAGTGGGTCGTCGAGAATCTGATGAAGAATGCTCTCGATGCCATGGAGGGACCGTCGGGGAGGGTCACGTTCCACCTGACGCAGTCAGGAAGGAGGACGACAATCGATGTCACGGATACCGGAAAGGGGATCGACCCGCGGTTCCACAAGGATGTCTTCCGCCCCGGATACAGCACAAAGCAAAGGGGCTGGGGGCTCGGCCTGAGTCTTTCGAAACGCATCATCGAGGAATATCACAAAGGAAAGCTCTTCGTCAAGCAGAGCACTCCCGGCGAAGGAACGACGTTCCGGATTCGCCTCGGCTGACGCGGGCGCGCCGCCGGCGCCTCGTCAGTCGCCCCTTTTCTCCAGGACCAGCCTCGCTTTCTCCCTCCCCATCTCGAACGTCTCACCCAGCTTCGGCTGCACGAATTCTGTGTCCTGCACGGGGAGTTCTTCATCGGGCGCGATGATCACCGGGTCGATGACCTGTTTGTTCCCCTCCTTGAAGGAGAACGAACATTCTGCTGCGTGAAAGAGGTTGAAGAGCGCCGCCCTCGTCTTTTCGTCGGAACAGGCGGCGAGCGCCTCACGGACGAGACGATCCCAGGCCGCAAGGTCGTTGTTCACGTCCTGCACCGACTCCATGTCGCGGAGGAAATAGAGGTTCGGCAGGAGCTCCAGGGCTGTCCGCATCAGCATCGCAAAGACGTTGGGAAATACCGCGCGGATGCTCTGCTCTGTCATCATGGGATACGACGGATAGGTATTGACCACGAAGAGTTCGGAAATCCCCCCGAACCGCAGGACGCTCTTCAGCGGTGTCTTGTTGGAAATGCCGCCGTCGGCGTACCACTGCGGCAAGCTTCGAAGCGGCGCGGGGATCCGCGGATCGTCCACCACCGTTCGCACGGGGGGGTACGCGACGGTTGTAATCGTCGATGCCATAATATACGCCATGGCTTTGTCCGTGTCCGGCTCATCGGTCACCGACTTGACGTACGCGGCTCCGGTGTTGAGGGAACTCAAGCTGACATAAAACTCATCCACGGTGTGCCGTGCTCTTATCATGTCGTGACGAAAATACTCGCGGACATATCTGTTGTAGAGGGGAGTGTTGTCAAACAGCGAGTCAACACCCCGCACCCCGGGCCAGCGGTCCATGCGCGTCGTCGCGAACTTCAGCACCAGGCCGAAGATCCCCCACCCGCGTATCTTGTAGACGTCCCGATTGCGGAGTTTCTTCCACTGGCTCTCGATTTCCTCGCGGGCGGCACGAAGGTCGACCGCCTGCGCGATGCTCATCCCGTTGAGCGCGCCCACAGAAGTGCCGGAAAGAATATTGATTCGCCGCCCCGTTCGTTCGAAGTACGAAAGAAGTTCGACGAGTGCTCCCGCCTGGAAAGCCCCCCGCGCTCCCCCGCCGGAGAGAATGAGTGCCAGTTTTCCCACGAATGAACCCCTTCGAAGAATAGCAGTGAAAGAGCGCCTATCGACGACGCTCGGGAAAAGGACCCTGGTCAGACGCTCTCCCTCTTCCCCAGTGTCCGCCGAACCTCACGAAAGACCTGATGGAACATGGGACGCGTCAGCCGGCCGGTGAAGGTGTTCTGCTGGCTCGGATGAAAGGACGCGATAAACACGAGCCCATTGATTTCATATCGGGCCTCATGCCCGAATGCAGGCCGCCGGGAATACTGAATGCGCCCTACCTCGCGGTACGCAGAGAGTGCAGCATCGAATCCGACCCGCCCCAATCCCACGACGACGCGCACGTTCGCCAGCATTGCGATCTCCCGGAGGAGAAACGGCCTGCACCGCGACAGTTCGACAGGAAGAAGCTTGTTCTGTGGAGGGGCGCATCGGCACGCCGCTGTGATGTAGCAATCGGTGAGGATCAATCCATCGCCGCGCCCGGTTGATTGGGCCTGATTGGCGAAGCCGGCATCGTGCAGCGCGCGGAAGAGCCAGTTGCCGCTCTCGTCTCCCGTGAACATCCGCCCAGTCCTGTTACCCCCGTGCGCGGCCGGCGCAAGACCGACGAGCAGAAGTCGTCCCCGGGGATCTCCAAATCCCGGAAGGGGTTTCCCCCAGTAGGTTTCTCCCACAAACCGTTTTACTTTCTCGCGGGCAACTCGTTCACGCCAGCGGACGAGGCGCGGGCAGCGGCGGCACGCAATAATTTCGCTTTGCAGGTGTGTCACACCGGGTTTCATCACACTTCTACTCACCCGGCGCACGATGCTGCAGGGGGCCAAGCGCATCATCCACCGTCAGGACCGATGCCGGGGCGATGTCCAGACTCTTCACGCTGTCCGCGATCGTTGCAAGATCTCCGACGATGACGAACGCAAGATTCTCCATCCGGATGTACTTCTCGGCTGCGCGGAGGACATCCCCCTTCGTCACTGCAAGGATCCGGTCGATGGCACCGTCGAAGTAATCGTCGGGCAGGCCGTAAATCACGAGTTCTTCGAGGCGGTTTGCAATCTGTGACACGGTTTCAAATCCGCCTGGAAACCGAAAAGCCATATAGTTCTTCGCCCGAACAAGATCCGAATCCGGAACCATGACCAGCATTCTCTGAAACTCCTTGAGGAATTCGCCCAGCGCCTTGTCGGTGACAGCGGTCTGCACGGAAGAAGACGCGATAAAGGGTCCGGCAAGGGGTCGAAAATCGAATCCTGAGGAGGCCCCGTATGTATAGCCGTGCCGCTCCCGCAGGTTCTGGTTAAGGCGGGAAGTGAAAGAACCGCCGAGAATCGTATTCATCACCGTCATGGCATCATAGTCATCCGTCAGGCGCGGCGCCGCCACGCGGCCAATGCGAATGACCGATTGCTCCGCACCCGGTTTGTCGATGAGGATGAGCGTCCTTCCTGCCGTAGGAACAATCGGGGGAACGGGAGGTGGAATGGCACCGCTGCCTTTCCACGAGCCAAAAGCCCGCTCCAACCTCGGAAGGATCGTTACGGGGGTCACGTCCCCCACCACGATGATGGTGGCATTGGCCGGCACAATGTACTTGCGGTGGAATGTGAGAACATCGGCCGTGGTCACTGCGCGTACACCCTGATCGGTCCCCAATTTGGGGACGCCGTACGAATGGGCCCCATAGAGCGCGTGTCCGAAAGCGACCGACGCGATATAGTCGGGATCGTCGCGTCCCTGCATCATCTCCGTGAGTCGTTCCTTCCGTAACCGCTCCAGATCCTCCGGAGGAAACGTCGGACGGCAGACGATATCCGCCATCAGCACGATCGCAGAATCCAGTTTCGAGAGAGGCGTGTGGAGATTGACACCCATGGTGTGGCGCCCCGACTCAGAACTGATCTGCACGCCGAGAAAGTCGATGGCATCCGCAAGCTCCAGCGACGTGCGGTGACCGGCCCCTTCCATGAGCATGGAGGCCGTCATATCGGCCAACCCCTGCTTGCCCGGAGGATCCATGAGCGATCCCGCCCGAACGATAAGATTGATCTGCACAAGAGGAACTGTGTGCTTCTCCAGCAGGAGAACCGGCACACCGTTCGAGAGAGTGAGATGCTGCAAAGCGGGGAGCGTAAGCCGGGGCGGAGATCCCAGGGCGGGCGGGTGCGACCGATCCGGTTGGGCCGGCACGAGCGCCGGCAGGAAGAGAAAGAGAACAAGGAGGAGGACGGTTGCACAGCGCTGCCGCCGATCAGGAAGATTCCGGTGTACTCTCCACAGGATCCTTGTCATGGCCGGCCCTCCTTGGGCGCAGCAAGTTCCGGTTTGCCCAGAGGGAAGACGCTGAGAACGACACAGCCGTCAGCGCGAAGATACGTCGCTGTCATCGCCTGGATATCGCCCGGGTCGATGGCCTTATAGCGCGCAAGATCTTCGTTCAGATAGTCGGGATTGCCTGTTGCCGCAACATACATGTTCAGCAATTCCGCCTTCATCTGCACGCTCTCCAGCCGGTCGAGGAATGACGCTTCGATCTGGTTCACGGCCCTCTCGACTTCCCGGGGAGCCGGCGGTGTTGTGGTGAGGGCGCGGATCTCTTCCCACACGAGCTTTTCGATCTCGCGGAGGCGATGCCCTTCCCTCGCGGTGACGACGATCTCAAAGATCGACGCCAACCGCCGGCCGTCCTGAAATGCACTGACGTCCTGGGCAACCTGCAATTCATAGACCAACCGCTTATACAGACGCGAGTTCTTCCCCCCGGCAAGGATGGCGGCAAGAATATCCATCTCGGCATCTCCCGGCGCAAAGACGGGAGGAGTCGGCCAGGCGATGTACAGCCGGGGGAGCTGTACACGGTCTTCCAGTACGACTCGTTTCTGTTCCGTAAGAAAAACAGGAGGCGCGGCCTGGGGGGGAACGGCGGGGCCGCCGGGAACATCATGGAACCACGTTTCCACCAGATCCTTCGTCGTGTCGACGTTCACATCCCCCGCGATCACGAGAGTCGCATTGGACGGCACGTAGTACTTCCGGAAGAAATCGACCACGTCCTGATAACTTGCGGAGGCAAGATCCTCCATCGACCCGATCACAGGCCAGTGATATGGATGATTCTCCGGGAAGAGGTTCTCCTCGATCGACAAGGATGCAAGTCCGTACGGTTCATTGTCGTAGTTCTCGCGTCTTTCATTTTTTACAACGTCCCGCTGCGCGTTCACCTTCCCCGGAGACATTGCTTCGACGAGGAAGCCCATCCGGTCCGATTCGAGAAAGAGCGGAAGAGCAAGGGCATTGTTCGGAATGACCTCCTCGTAGTTCGTCCGATCATTGGTTGTCGACCCGTTGTTGTCGCCCCCTGCCGCCTCCAGCCACTCGTCGAATTTCCCCTGAGGGACATGTTGAGACCCTTCGAACATCAGGTGCTCGAACAGATGTGCAAAGCCCGTCTTCCCCGGCTTCTCGCGCGCGGAGCCGACATGATACCACACGTCAACGGCGATCGTGGAAACGCTGTGGTCTTCATGGAGAATGACGTCGAGGCCATTGGGAAGTGTCCAGCGGATGTACGGGAGGGAGAGGTGCCCGTCTCCGGCGAGCGCCGTCCCACAGGCGAGTATCATCAGGATGAGAAGCCGTTTCATTGACGCCTTGTACGCAGGGTAAAGAAGTGAGACCGGTCAAGGAGGTGATTTCAAGGAAGGGAATTGGATGGACAACATCAAGGGGAGGGAAGGCGGAGATGCATCTCCCCCGGGATTGCCTTCGATCCCCGGGGGAGAAGAGTTCACACTTCGCAAGACTTGTTAGACCGTCGCTGGCGGTTGCGCAGCAGGACCCTTGGACTTGTACACGCTCCCTCCGATGAGTCCTCCGATCAGCCCGAAAAGCGGATCGATAATGAAGGGCGGGATGATGGCCAATGCAGAAAGCGCCTGCGATTTAAACCCTTCCTGCATCTGCTCGAGCGCCTCCGGAGGCATCTTATCGAGAATGCCAAGACGATCGTACATCGACATGATCATCCCTCCTGTCGTTCCGGCAACAATGTTTCCAAGGGCGAAATGGAGAATGACCGTCAGAATGTCCCCTGTGATAGCCCCAAAAACTCCGGCGAGCGCCCCAAGCTGCAGCGCATCGGAGCTCATCAGCGGGGGATCGCCTGGTTTCAGATCTTTATTATAGAAGAACACCGCCATGAACCCGCCAAAGATGATCCCGGCGCAGCAAAGGCAGTTGATGAAGTTCAGAAACGGGATGCCGGAAATGGCTCCCATGATGACGCCGCCGTAAATCGCAGGCATCAACTTGCTTGGTTTCTCAGGCATCATTGAGTCCTTTCTCAGAAATGATGGATGGTGGCGATTGTTCCCCCTGCAATGCGCAGATTCCCTCGATGGCCGCAGGAATCAAAAGAAAAGGCGTGAGCACCCCAAACCAGAATCCCGTAAGCGCGCGGGTCGTGAACGTGGCCTGATGAAGGCCGATCAACCCCAGCCCGACATCCACCAGCATCGGGACAAGAGCGATGACCACCAATGAAGGGTGGAGCGTTCTCGGCCGTCGAAGATTCTCCAGAAAGGGAAAGAAGACGGTCGCCGCGAGGAATCCGAAGTAAATGAACGAGCAACGGCAGCAGACAGCCAGCGGGAGGCCCATGAGATGCAGTGAATGGCTCTCCATCTGGTGGCAGACCGGATGATACAAAGCATACAGCGCACCGCCGACCGCGGAAAGTGCGGGAGACCCGGAGGCCACGCACGCAGGGGCGAGAAGGAAGCCGCCGCACCAGAGCGCTACCCCGGCAAGGATCACTGCGTATGTCCTTTCGGCCCACGACATGCGGGAACATACCGGAAAATCCAACGAGAATCAAGGATTCACGATGAAACGTGGCGCCTTGAATCTCTCGCGAGCGCGCCGTATATTTTCCACACACGAACGACTATCCCCTTGCCTCCACCGATGCCTCCAATCGAAACACGACGTTACCTGATCGGCCTTGTTCAGATGGCCGTGGGGGCCGACCCCGCCGCCAATGTCGATCATGCTGCCGCGCTTATCACCGACGCCGCAAAGGCCGGCGCGAAGGTCGTTTGCCTTCCCGAACTCTTCCGGACACGCTACTTCTGTCAAAGCGAAGAAGCGTCCTCGTTCGACCTCGCCGAACCCATCCCCGGTCCTACGTCGCAACGGCTTGCAGCGCTGGCGCGATCTCTCGGTGTGGTACTTATCATCCCGTTGTTCGAACGGCGCGGGCCGGGCGTGTACCATAACAGTGCCGCTGTTGCCGACGCTGACGGGACGCTTGTCGGTCTCTACCGGAAGATGCACATTCCGGACGACCCGTTCTATTATGAGAAGTATTACTTCACCCCTGGCGATCTCGGGTTTCGGGCATTCTCCACTGCGGTGGGAAAGATCGGGACGCTCATCTGCTGGGACCAGTGGTATCCGGAAGCGGCGCGCCTGACGGCCCTGCAGGGGGCAGAGGTTCTGTTCTACCCAACGGCAATCGGATGGCACCCGCATGAGAAGGCGCGCTACGGCGCAACGCAGCGGGAAGCGTGGCAAACGGTCCAGCGCGGACATGCCATCGCCAACGGCGTCTATGTCGCCGCGGTGAACAGAATCGGGCACGAAGTCCCGCAAGCAAACGCCCCGGGGATAGAGTTCTGGGGCTCTTCGTTTATCGCCGACCCGCAGGGAGTGATTCTCGCGGAAGCGTCCCCCGACAAAGAAGAGATCCTGCTGGCCGAGATGGAGAGCGCACACATCGAGGACGTCAGGCGCAATTGGCCGTTTCTTCGCGACCGGCGGATCGACGCGTACGGCGGCATCATGCGCAGGTTCCTCGACGACGAACCCGGGAGCCGACAATCGTAGCCCCTTCCCCGCAGACACCTGCATCCCTTGGCTATCGCATGCCGGCCGAATGGGAACGGCATGACGCCACCTGGCTCGGCTGGCCGCACAACACGACAGACTGGCCCGGCAAGTTCGCCCCGATTCCCTGGGTGTACGGAGAGATCGTCAGGAAAATTTCCGGCGGCGAGCAGGTCAGAATCATTGTGGATTCCGCCGCCCACCAGCGGTCCGCCCGGCGCGTCCTCCAACGCGTTGGAGTCCCGTCCGGCAATGTTCGATTCTTTACCTTCCCGACAGATCGCGGATGGACCCGCGATTTTGGCCCGATGTTCGTCCGCCGTGAGAACCCGCACCCGGAAGTGGCGATCAACAATTTCCGGTTCACCGGTTGGGCGAAGTACCTCAACCACACGAAGGATCGCCTTATTCCGGCGCGCGTCGCGCGCAAACTTCATATTCCCATTCACCAACCGCTTGCGGGCACCATGCCTTTCGTCCTGGAAGGCGGTGCGATTGATGTCAACGGGCGCGGCACTCTCCTGACAACCGAGGAGTGCCTGCTCGATAACGCAATCCAGGTCCGCAACCCGGGCCTGGATCGCCGGGGATATCAGAAGGCGCTGCACGATGCGTTGGGGGTCACGAACGTCTTCTGGCTCGGCAAGGGAATCGCCGGCGACGACACGCACGGACATGTGGACGACCTTGCCCGGTTCGTCAATCCTACGACGATCGTGCTGTGCGAAGAGAAGAACCCGGCTGACCCCAACTATCGCCCGTTGCAGGAGAACAAGGAACGCATGCAGGAAATGAGATTAGAGGATGGAATGAAGCCCGAGGTGATACTCCTCCCGCTCCCCTCCCCCCTGATCTTCAACGGCATGAGACTTCCGGCAAGCTACGCGAACTTCTACATTGCCAACGCTGCTGTCATCGTCCCAACGTTTAACGATCCCAAGGACCGGGTCGCCCTCGGCACGCTTGCCGACCTCATCCCCGACCGTCCGGTCATCGGGATCCACGCGGTCGATCTCCTGTGGGGGCTTGGAACCCTCCACTGCATGACCCAGCAGCAACCCCTGAGCCAGCCCTGAACTCTTTTTTTCCCACTTCATCATTCGCTTTCTCAATTCTTGGAATCCTGGGAGCGGAAATCCGCGATTTGGGACCATTTTCGCACATAGTGCATGGCATGAAATTGGACGTAATGGCGGGCAGAAGAGAGAAAAGTACTGCTCACGACCTCCGTATACCTCTATAATCAAGGCGAAGATGATGAAAAGGAAAATGGTCACGATCGACGGCAACGAAGCCGCCGCGTATGTTGCTCACAAACTGAGTGAAGTCATCGCAATTTACCCCATCACCCCCTCCTCGAACATGGGGGAATGGGCCGATGAGTGGTCTGCTCAGGGGAGAAAAAACCTCTGGGGGACAGTCCCGTCGGTCACCGAGATGCAGAGCGAAGGGGGAGCGGCCGGAGCGGTGCATGGTGCGCTGCAGGCCGGAGCGCTCTCGACCACCTTCACGGCTTCGCAGGGTCTCCTGCTGATGATCCCGAATATGTTCAAGATCGCCGGCGAGCTGACATCCACCGTGTTCCATGTTTCCGCCCGGGCCCTTGCCGCCCAGGCACTCTCCATCTTCGGCGACCACAGCGACGTCATGGCTACCCGGTCCACAGGGTTCGCAATGCTCGCGTCGAACTCTGTTCAAGAGATTATGGATAATGCTCTCATCGCACAGGCATCCACGCTCGAAGCTCGGGTCCCTTTCATCCATTTCTTCGACGGGTTCCGAACCTCTCATGAAGTCATGAAGATCGAGCAGCTCACCGACGAGGATATGCGGGCCATGATCGACGACGAGCTGGTGCAGGCGCACCGCAGGCGCGCACTCTCGCCCGATCATCCGGTCCTGCGCGGTTCCGCGCAGAACCCCGACGTGTACTTTCAGGGACGTGAGACCGTCAACCCCTTCTATTCCGCCTGTCCCGACATCGTCCAGAAACAGATGGACAAATTCGCGGCGCTGACGGGACGGCACTACAAATTGTTTGAGTATGTCGGTTCGCCGACCGCCGACCGCGTTCTCATCATCATGGGCTCCGGCGCCGAAGCCGCTCAGGAGACCGTGGAATACCTGAATGCAAAGGGGGAGAATATCGGCCTGCTGAAAGTTCGCCTCTTCCGTCCATTTGCCGTCAACCACTTCATCAATGCTCTTCCGCCGAGCGTCAAGAAGATCGCAGTACTCGACCGGGTCAAGGAGCCGGGCGGTGCAGGCGAACCTCTGTATCAGGACGTTCTCACGGCGATCGTTGAGACCCTTGCCTCGCATACTGCGCCGTTTTCCTCCTGCCCGACCGTTGTCGGCGGCCGGTATGGACTCTCGTCCAAGGAATTCACCCCTGCAATGGTGAAGGCGGTTTTCGACGAGCTGAAAAAAGAAACACCAAAGAATCATTACACCGTCGGCATTACCGACGATGTCAGTCATACGAGTCTCGTTGTCGATCACACGTTCACCACCGAATCGAACGACGTCGTCCGGGCCCTGTTCTTCGGCCTGGGCGCAGACGGCACCGTCGGAGCCAACAAGAATTCGATCAAGATCATCGGCGAGGACACGGAGAACTACGCCCAGGGCTATTTCGTCTACGACTCCAAGAAGTCGGGGTCCACGACGACGTCACACCTGCGGTTCGGGCCGCGACCGATTCATTCGACGTACCTGGTCAGCGCGGCCAATTTCGTGGCGTGCCACCAGTGGATGTTCCTCGAGCGCTACGATGTCCTGAAGGCCGCCGTGCCCGGAGCAACGTTCCTGTTGAACAGTCTCTACGATCAGAACGAAGTGTGGGACAAGCTCCCGCGGCATGCGCAGCAGGAGATCATCGACAAGAAGATCAAGTTTTATGTGATCGACGGATACAAGGTGGCGCAGGCGACCGGCATGGGTTCGCGCGTGAACACGATCATGCAGACCTGCTTCTTTGCCATCAGCGGCGTTCTGCCCCGTGACGAGGCGATCGAAGCAATCAAGAAATCGATCAAAAAGACGTACGGGAAGAAGGGGGACACGATCGTCCAGCAGAATTATGCGGCCGTCGACCAAACGCTTGCCAACCTCTTTGAAGTGAAGGTGCCGTCAAAGGTCACGAGCACGATTGAAATGCCCCCCGTGGTGTCGGCGAAGGCCCCCGCATTTGTGCAGAAGGTGACCGCTCCGATTATGGCGGGTTTTGGCGACGATCTTCCCGTCAGCGCTATGCCTGTCGACGGCACATATCCGACCGCCACCGCGCAGTGGGAGAAACGGAACATCGCGCTGGAAATTCCCGTGTGGGATACGACGGTCTGCATCCAGTGCAACAAATGCGCACTCGTTTGCCCGCACGCGTCCATCCGCGTAAAGGTATTCGACCCCGCCGCACTCAGCGGCGCCCCTTCGACCTTCAAGTCGATGGACTACAAGGGGCCTGAGTACAAGGGAGTGAAGTATTCGGTGCAGGTCGCCCCGGAAGATTGCACAGGCTGCGGTTTGTGCGTCGAATTCTGCCCCGCAAAAAACAAGTCGGAGACAAGGCTGAAGGCAATCAACATGATGCCGCAGCCGCCTCTGCGTGAGCAGGAGAAGGAAAACTTCGAGTTCTTCCTCGCTCTCCCCGAGACGGACCGCCGGACGGTGAAAGTCGATACGGTGAAGGGCTCACAGTTCCTCCAGCCGCTCTTCGAATTCAGCGGCGCCTGCTCGGGATGCGGCGAGACCCCTTACATCAAGCTCGCGTCGCAGCTCTTCGGAGACCGGATGGTCATCGCCAACGCCACAGGGTGCACCTCGATCTATGGCGGAAACCTGCCGACGACTCCCTGGGCGCAGAACAAGGAAGGGCGCGGACCGGCGTGGTCGAATTCGCTGTTTGAAGACAATGCGGAATTCGGACTCGGCATGCGGCTCACCATTGACAAGCACAACCAGATGGCGCGGGAGCTCGTCCAGTCGCTCGCATCGCAGATTGGCGACCAGCTGACACAGGGGCTCCTGAACGCCGATCAGTCGACAGAAGCGGGCATCTACGAACAGCGCGAACGCGTGGCCGCCCTCAAACAGAAACTCGCCGCCACCCCGTCGCCCGAGGCGAAGAGTCTGATGAGTCTCGCAGACATGCTGGTGAAAAAGAGCGTCTGGATCATGGGAGGTGACGGCTGGGCATATGACATCGGCTACGGCGGGCTCGACCATGTGCTCGCGTCGGGACGCAATGTGAACGTTCTGGTCCTCGACACGGAGGTCTACTCGAATACCGGCGGACAGATGTCGAAATCGACTCCCCGCTCCGCGGTGGCGAAATTCGCCGCCGGCGGAAAACCAATCGCGAAGAAGGATCTCGGCATGATGGCCATCAACTACGGATACGTCTATGTGGCGGCCGTAGCGATGGGAAGCAGCGACATGCAGTCCATCCGCGCCTTCGTCGAAGCGGAAGCGTACGACGGTCCGTCCTTGATCATCGCATACTCCCACTGCATCGCGCACGGGATCGACATGGCAAAGGGAATGAACAACCAGCGAATGGCGGTGGAAAGCGGTCACTGGCCGCTCTACCGTTACAACCCGTTGCTGGCAAAGGAGGGAAAGAATCCGTTTAAGCTCGACTCGAAGCCGCCGAAGATCAGCTTCGAGGACTACGCATACATGGAAACGCGATACAAGATGCTCACGAAGAGCAACCCGGAGGCGGCGAAGGACCTGATGGCTCTTGCAGAGGGGGATGCCAAGCGGCGGGTTGCGAAGTATGAGGCAATGGCTCAGGAAGCAGGAAAGGATTGAGAAGGGCGCACGCCTTTGACGAAACCATCACCATGAAGAACAGACGGACGGAACTATGAGTATGGATCTCTCCACGACATATCTCGGGCTTTCACTGAAAAACCCGATCGTTCCATCGGCAAGTCCTTTGTCGCATTCGCTGGACGGGATAAAGCGGTTGGAAGACAGCGGCGCGGCGGCAATTGTCATGTATTCCCTCTTCGAAGAGCAGATCGAGCATGAATCAGCCGAGCTCGAACACTATCTTTCCTACGGCACCGAGAGCTTCGCCGAGGCACTCACCTACTTCCCCGAGTCCGACGATTATAACCTCGGTCCGGAGGAATACGTGGAACTGCTCCACAAGGCGAAGCAGTCTCTCGGAATTCCGGTCATCGGAAGCCTCAACGGGATTTCGACCGGCGGGTGGGTCCGGTTTGCCGCGAAGATCGAGGAAGCCGGCGCCGACGCAATAGAGCTGAATGTGTACTACATTCCGACCGATCCAAAGCTCGCAGGATCGGACGTTGAGGAGCGGTATCTTGACGTCCTCCGGGCTGTCAAGCAAGCCGTCAAGATCCCGGTTGCCATGAAGCTGAGTCCCTTCTTCAGCTCCATGGCGGGCATGGCACACCGTCTTGATGCAGCCGGCGTGGACGGCCTCGTCCTGTTCAACCGCTTTTACCAGCCGGATATCGACCTGGAATTGCTGGAAGTCACCCCGAATGTCATCTTGAGCACGCCGCAGGCACTGCGCCTGCCGTTACGCTGGATCGCGATCCTTCACGGACGGATCAAGGCAAACCTTGCCGCCACCAGCGGCATCCACACGACCCGGGATGTGCTGAAGATGCTCATGGCCGGGGCCGATGTCACCATGATGTGTTCCGAGCTGCTAAAGAACGGGCCCGGACGGATCAAGGAAGTGTTGGCGGAGCTTGATCAATGGATGGTCGAGCACGAGTACACTTCGGTAAAGCAGATGAAGGGGAGCATGAGCCAGAAATCGATCGCCGATCCCGCTGCCTTCGAGCGGGCGAACTACATGAAGGCGCTGAACAGCTATCGGTAGCACCTCCGTCCGATCGCGCGTACGAAGACACTGCAGGCCCGGTTCCGTAAGGAGCCGGGCCTGTCTCTTTTCCTGCAGAGAATGACGGCGCAGCGACGCTCAGGCCGGCCGCAAATCCCTCCGTCACGCGCGCCCCGTCCTCTTGAGGATCGCCTCCATCTCATCCATCACTCTGTTCATCTTCCGCATCGTGAGGTCGAACGGATGCCGCGTGGTCATGTCGATCCCCGCCTTCCGCAGGAGAGCCATTGGGTAATCAGCGCCTCCGGCCCGCAGGAGATTGAGATAGCGTTCCCTTGCCCCTGCAGCTCCACCCAGAACCTCCTCCGAGAGGGCCGCCGATGCCGTGAATGACGTCGCATACTGGTAGACGTAGAAGTTGTAATAGAAATGGGGGACGCTTGCCCACTCGACCCCGATGTCATCGTCGACAATGCACACTGCCTTCTCCTGACCGTAGTACTCCCCGGCGATCCGGCCATAGAGAGTGCTCAACAGGTCGCCCGTGAGCGATTCGCCGCGCTCTGCGATCTCGTGGATCCGCAGTTCATATTCTGCGAACTGAGTCTGCCGAAAAACGGTCGCCTTCAATCCGTCAAGGTAGTTCCCGAGCAGGGCCAGACGGACGCTGTCGTCGTCGATGCTCTTGAGCATGTGGTCGAGGAGGAGCGCCTCGTTGAAGGTGGAAGCAACCTCTGCAACAAAAATCGAATACTGCGATGTCGGATACGGCTGCGTCGCATTGGCAAGATGGCTGTGCATCGTGTGCCCGAGTTCATGGGCAAGGGTGCTCATGTCGTCGTACTTGCCGTTAAAGTTGAGGAGCATGTACGGATGAACGCTGTAGACTCCTCCCTGCGAGTAGGCGCCGGAGCGTTTCCCCTCGTTCGGATACACGTCGACCCAGCGCTCCGCAAGGCCACGAGTCGCCACTGCAACGTACTCCTCCCCCAGCGGGTGAAGCGACGCAAGCACATGTTCCTTTGCCTGGTCGTATGTGAATGTGAGGTCGACCTCTTTGATGAGGGGGGCATAGAGGTCATAGTAGTGCAGTGTATCAATTCCCAGTACTGATCTGCGGAGCATGAGATACCGGTGAAACGTCCCGAGGCTGGCGCGCACGTTTGCCACCAAACTGTGGTATACTTCGACGGGGATATTGTTCCCGTCAAGGGCCGCGGCGAGACACGACGGATAATGCCGGGCCTTCATGTAGAACATATCCTTCTTCACCTGTGCGTACAGTTGCGTGCCGAATGTCCTCCTGTAGGCGTGCAGCGCCCCGAAGTACGCGGCAAAAACATTTCTCCGATCGCTTCGGTTCGGGGCGGCGCGGTAGAGACTGAACGCGGCCTTGTCGAGGCGGACCTGCTCTCCCTGCTCAAGCGTTACCGTAGGAAACGGGAACTCGGCGTTCGAGAAGATTCCATAGATGTTGTCGGGACCGTCCGCCATCAAAGCGGCATCGGCAATGATCTTCTCCTCGGGTTCGCTCCCCGTGTGGTCCTTCCTCCTGACAATATCGTCAAGTGTCATTCTGTGGATCTCCAGGCCGGGTTCCGCCGCGAAAAGGCCGTCGAAGACACCCCGGGGGATTTGGAGCACTTCAGGCTGCACAAAGGCACTCCGTGCCCCGAAATCAACCCCGATCTGCCCCATATCCTGCACCATGGCCAGACAGGAAGCATCCCGCGTGTCGAGGTCGGAAGCGAGACTCGCGTAGACGTACAGCCGGGTGAATTCCTGGGAGAGATCGCTCAGAAGTGTCATGCAGGCGAGGAGCACTTGAGGACTTTCGGCAAGCCGTCCCCGAAAGGTCGCAATCGCATCAAGTCTCGGTACAAATGCCTCTTTCGCAGTCCGCCAGGCACTCTGGTCAGGATAGAGGTCTTTCAGATTCCACGTCTCACTCTCTGGTATTTTTGACCTATCGCGCCCCACGCCGGGGGCGGCCAAGCCGGGTATTGCTGCCATGAGGCCCTGATCTCCTTTGATGGATGTGCGTAAAATGTACGATTTCGGGGGAGAAACAACAACCCGCCCGCGCGTACAGTTCTTGGTCGAGAAGAGGAAACTTTGTATACTATAGAAGAAGGTGCATCTGCACCGTGGAGCATTTTGCACAATCTTATCCGTCCGGGAGAAGTGAAAGAATGAAAGGTCTTCGAGAGCGCCTGCGGGAGAATGAGGTCATCGTCTTTGACGGGGGGGTCGGTACATACCTGTATGAAAAGGGGGTTTTTATCAACACCTGTTACGATGAGCTGAACCTCACCAATCCCGACATCGTGACCGAGGTGCACCGTGAATATGTCACCGCCGGTGCAGACGTCATCGAGACGAACACCTTCGGCGCCAACCGCTTTCGGCTGGCGGCCCACGGCCTCGAGAAGAAGGCCTACGAGATCGCCAAGCGGGGGGCCCAGCTTGCAAAAGCCGTTGCCGGCGACGAGACCCTTGTCGCGGGATCCGTCGGCCCGCTCGGAGTACTGATCGAACCGCTCGGGAAGGTCTCCTTCGAGGAGGCGCGGGAGGCATTCCGTGAGCAGGTGAAGGGTCTTCTGGACGGGGGAGCCGACATGATCATACTGGAGACGTTCGTTCTCGTCCCTGAGTTACTGCAGGCGATCCGCGCCGTCAAGGAGGTCAACCCCGACACCCCGATCATGGCGCAGGTGACGATCAACGACGACGGCAATCTCCTGAGCGGTGCGACGCTCGAGAGCTTTGTCAAAGCGGTCGGCGATTCCGGCGTTGACACGATCGGGCTCAATTGTTCTGTCGGACCGAAGTCGATGCTCGAAGCGCTTGAGACGTTGAAGACGCTCACCCCCCTTCCCATTTCCGTCCAGCCCAATGCCGGTCTGCCGCAAAGCATCGGGGGGCGCAACATCTACATGACGTCGCCGGAGTACATGGCGGAGTATGCGAAGCGTTTCATTCAGACGGGCGCAACGATCGTCGGCGGCTGCTGCGGGACAAATCCCGCGCACATTCGCGCCATCAGGCGGGCTGTCCGGGCCCTCCGCCCGGTGAAGCGGATGGATGTGTCCGGAACAGAACTGGCTGTCGTTGCTCCGGAGGCCGTTCACGTCTACGAGCCGACGGAAAAATCCCGACTCGCAACAAGACTGGCCAAGAAGCAGTTTGTCACGCTTGTGGAATTGGTTTCGCCGAAAGGCGTGTCACCTGCCAAGGAAGTTGCGAAGGCCCGGCGGCTCCACCATTTCGGTATTGACGCGATCAATATCCCCGACGGACCGCGTGCCTCGGCACGCATGTCTGCGCTCGTCCTTTCGGCGATCATCCAGCGCGAAGTGGGGATCGAAGCGGTCCTCCACTTCGCTTGTCGCGACCGGAATGTCATCGGCATGCAATCGGACCTGCTCGGTGCGTGGGCGCTCGGTGTGCGCAATGTCCTCGCTGTGACGGGAGATCCGCCGAAGCTTGGGAGTTATCCGAATGCCACTGCGGTCTTCGATGTCGACGCGATCGGCCTCACCAACGTCATGAATCGGCTCAACCATGGACTCGACCTCGCCGGGAACCCCATCGGCGAGCCGACCGGGTTCAGTATCGGCGTCGGAGCCAACCCCGGCGCGATCAACATGGATGAGGAGCTTAGGCGCCTCGATTGGAAGATCGAAGCGGGGGCGGAGTACATCATCACGCAGCCGGTCTTTGATCTCCGGATCCTTGAACGGTTCATGAAGCGAATCGCGCACATCAAGCAGCCGTTGCTCTGCGGGATATGGCCGCTTGTCTCCTACCGGAATGCCGAGTTCATGAACAACGAAGTCCCGGGGGCAAGCGTCCCACCCGAAATCATGGAGCGGATGAGGAGAACGACGACAAAGGAGGAAGGATTCGCGGAGGGAGTTGCGATCGCGCGCGACACCTTTGAACAGGTCCGGGGGGAAGTAGCCGGTGTTCAGCTTTCTGCGCCCATGGGGAGAATCGACGGGATATTCTCTATCCTCGGAGGAGAGTTATCATGAAAAGTGGCTGATCGGCATATCTTTGTTGATCTCGCATTTTCGGGGCAAGAGCGGAGAGATCGCAAAAGCGCCAAAATCGTGTGATTTTGAGCGCTTCTTTTTTTGCCGTAACCTAAGTGCACTCAAGTCACACACAGTACCATGCTCTTGTGAACTACGTCACAGCTATATTCGCAGGATTTCTCTAACGTGATCCCAGGATGTAGCGGTCCTTTTCTGGTCTCCGGGGGTCTTCCCCGGAAGTTGTCAGTCAGGATCTGTGAGTGTTTTGACACTTTGTTCTTTGTTTGAAGAGGCCTCTTACGACTGTTCCGCGAAGAGGCCGTTATGGTCTCACCATACTGCGGTGAAGCAATGAATCTCGGTCAAATGATGCTGGTCATCGGAGCTGTTGTCTTGCTCGGCGTTCTCATTCTTAATGCGAACTCCAGCGTATACCAGGCAACCGATACAATGTACACCAGTGAGTTTGGTGTCACAGCGATCTCGCTGGCCACCTCGATCGTCGAGGAAGCCAGCGGGAAGATGTTCGACAAGGCCATTGCCGACACAAACGCAGCGGCTGTCTATGATTCGAGCTACTTTACGACTCCCGCATTGCTCGGACCTGATGTGGGGGAGAGTTATCACGGGGCAAAAGACTTCAATGACTTTGATGATTTTAATGGGTTGTTCCTCGTTTACAAAAGTAACGTCGCTGCGGACACCGCCTCGACGCCGGGCTCCAACTGGGAGACGATTATTCCCGGTATTCGAGCGAAGTACTTTGTGCACTGTACCGTTTGCTACGTCAATCCACCTAATCTCGACGTCGCATATACCATAAGGCAGACCTGGCATAAGAAGATCATCGTGACGGTCACAAGTCCGTCTTCCAATGATACCCTTGTGTATCCTTCCATCATGAGCTACTGGAACTAACGATCTTTTCGGGAAAGGAAGAGCATCCATGTCCGTCATGCTTGATATCATCGGTTCCGTCATTATCGCAGGCTACGTCATCCTTATGGGATTGCAGCTTAATGGGTCGATCATGGGGACCGCCACCTCTTCCGTGACAAACCTCAACGTGCAGGAATCGATGAGTGAGCTCGTCCGCAATCTGGAATATGACTTTCGCAAGATCGGATATCACGTTGCCGATCCGAAAATGTGCATCGCGCTCGCCGATACCTCCCATATCAAGTTCTATGCGGATATGGACCGGGATGGTTCTGTCGACAGCGTCGAATGGTTCGCAGGTGCTCCCCTGACCACCCTGCCGAATCCGGCCATCCGGGTGCTCTACAGGAAGCTCAATCAAGAGGACGCGGGCGGAGCAGCCGGACTTGGTGTCACACAATTTAAGTTGCGGTATTTCGATGCGCACGGCACGGAGATCCCCCCCCTGTCGACGTCTCTCTACAGTCAAATCTGGACTATAGAGGTTTCATTGCGCGTGGAAAGTCCCTATCAGGTTCAGGCAGCGGTGAACACGGAAAACTCTGAATATGCGGCGGCGTACTGGCGACAGACGCGGCTCGCTTCGCGAAACATTAAACGTCACGGCTAAGAGGGAAGATCATGGGCAAATCGACCATCGTCTATGTCATAGGGCTGACTCTGCTCGTCGGGATAGCCCTGACCAATATCGGTCAGAACAGCGTAAAAACAGTCGATGCCTATATGGGCTACTACTCAACGACCCAAGTGCATAACATTGCGGTGTCGGGAGCAAATGTCGGAACGAACTATTTGCTCAACAGGGGGAGTGCTCCGCCGAATTTCGGCGTGACCTTCTTCGGTGGAAGGGATTCCATTAGCTACATTCCGGACCTTCCTCAACCGCTCTGGGTGACGTTGCGGAGCGTCGCCGTGACGAATATGTCAGACCAGAATGGAATTCAATACCGTGACACCGTCGAGGGGGTATTCAAGCACGTCCAGTTTGCAAAGTTCAGCTGGTTCACCGAGAGCGAAATCAACGGATACATCGACAAGAACGGCAACAAGGGACCGTACTACGGGTACGCCGACTGGAAGATCACGGGTGATTCGGTATGGGGCCCGGCACACACCAACAACCATTTTAATTTCGATGGCACGCCGTATTTCCATGACAAGATCACCGGAAGCCTCGCGGCGGTACTTGGTCCCACCGCCAACCCGGTCTACAACGGGGGGTTCCAGTGGGGCATTCAGAAAAAGCGCCCGAACACTTCCGCCCTGGAGGCCAGACTCACTGCAGCAGCAGGATGGTACTATGATGGCAACGCGAACGGGGGGAAAGATGTGGCACTGACCTTTATCAATGACAACGTGCGCGTCCAGTCTCCTCCGGGGGGAGGGGGGATGGATACGACGATGCCTATTACCACCCTGGCCCCGGGCGGCGTCATGGTCGTCAAGAACGCTGATCTCCGTATCAAGGGGGTTTACTCCGGGTCACTCACCGTTGCGGCCTTTTCGGGAACCGGGGCAGCGGTCAACAAGGGAAATGTATGGATAGACGGCAGTGTCACTGCGAAGATAAACCCGGTCAACAATCCGAGCTCTCCCGACATGCTCGGTATCGTCGCCGGACGGATGGCGTATATCACTCAGGACAACACACGCAACGCATCTTCCCAGCTCAATATCCAGGCGGCCGTCTATTGTCAGAACGGGGAATTGACTGCGGAGAATTTCTGGAACATTCCCGTGAGCGGAAGTGTCAATCTCTTCGGCGGGGTGACCCAGATCAGTGCCGGAAGTCTCGGCGTGTTCAACCCGGGACCACCGCTTCAATTTTTGAACGGGTTCTCGTACAGGATCCACAATGACGCAAGGTTCGATTCGCTGCAACCGCCGAGCTATCCATATTCCGACAGTTATGAACTCGTCTCCTGGTGGGAGGACTGAAAGTCCCGACGGCAAGACTATGAAACCTTTGTTTGATTGAGTACGCCGTTGCGAATGTCTCTTCGGGGAGGGGAAACCCTCCCCTTTTTTTGTTTCATTGATTTTTCCCCCCGTTTTCAGTTAATTCCTCCATGTCAACACCCCTCATGCAGCAATATGCCCGCGTCAAGGCGAGCTACCCGGACACGATTCTCCTCTTCAGGATGGGCGATTTCTTCGAGACGTTTGAAGAAGACGCAGCCACCACCTCGCGCGTTCTGGGAATCACATTGACAAAGCGCGGCAACGGCGCTGCCGGGGAAATCCCTCTTGCCGGATTCCCCCATCACGCACTCGACACGTACCTGCCCAAGCTTCTCAAGGCGGGGTACCGTGTCGCCGTTTGCGAGCAACTCGAAGACCCCAAACATGCCAAAGGGATCGTCAAACGGGACGTCGTAGAAGTCGTCACCCCCGGGGTGGCATTCTCCGACCGCGTGCTGGAGCAGAAACAGAACAATTACCTTGCGGCGGTCGCTCTCTCGTCCCCCCTTGCAACCCATGACGACCCGGTCGGTTTCGCCTTTGTCGATGTCTCCACTGCCGACTTCCGTGTGGGCGAGATCCCCCTTTACGCCCTCGCCGAGCACGTCGCATCCATTGCTCCTTCGGAAATCATTGTTCAGAAGAGGGATGCGGAAGCCGTGCGAGAGATCCTCGGCCCTGCTTTTCGCGGTCTCTATACAAAGCGGGACGACTGGCTTTTCACGCGCGACTACGCCTATGATCTCCTGACGCGCGAGCTTGACACCCTGACGCTCAAAGGTTTCGGACTCGACGAGATGGAAACAGGCGTCGCGGCCGCCGGTGCTGTGTTGGGGTATCTGCAGGAGACACAGAAATCCAACCTCCTCCACATCCGGCGCCTCGTCCGGTACGACATTGGGAGCCACATCGTCCTCGATCCATCGACGAAGAGGAACCTTGAGATTACGGCAACGACCGCGGGTTCAGAAGCCGGATCTCTGTTCACGGTCATTGACCGGACCTCAACTCCCATGGGAGGGCGGTTGCTCAAACAATGGGTGAACGCACCGCTCAATGCCGTCACGCCAATCCGTGCCCGTCTCGACGCCGTTGAGGAGCTGGTTACCAATGCGCGGCTGCGGGAAGGATGCACCGACATTCTGGCCGGGATCGGCGACCTGGAACGGCTCAACACGCGGATTTGCACGGGACGCGCGACCCCCCGGGACATGACGGGACTCCAGACCATTCTCATTGCAACAGCGGGCCTGCAGAGCGTCATTTCCCCCGCCACCTCTGGCCTGCTCCGGGAGTCCCGGGAGGGGCTTCATCCTCTCCCCGAGATCGTGTCGCTTCTCCAAAGCGCCCTCGAGCCCGATCCCCCCGCCACCCTTGCCGACGGGGGAGTCATCCGCACCGGGTACAACCCGGAACTTGACGAGGTCCGCTCTCTTGCGCTGGGCGGCAAGCAATGGATCGCCGCCCTCCAGAAGACCGAGCGGGAGCGGACGGGGATTCCCTCCCTCAAGGTGGGTTTCAACAACGTGTTCGGGTATTACATCGAGATCACCAACACGCACCGGGAAAAGGCGCCTCAGGACTACATCCGCAAACAGACCCTCGCCAATGCCGAGCGATTTGTCACTCCCGAGTTGAAGGAGTTCGAGGAGAAGATTCTCCACGCGGAAGAACGGATCCTCGCGCTCGAGACAGAACTCTTTCAGGGCCTCCGACTCCGCATTGCCGGGCACGCGGAGACCATCCAGGACGACGCACGCATCCTCGCCACGCTCGATTGTCTCTGTTCGCTTGCCTCCGTGGCGGTGGAGAACCGGTACGTCCGTCCCGAAGTCAACGATTCCACGGTCCTCGATATCGTCGATGGCCGCCATCCGGTGATCGAGCGCCTCCTCCCACCGGGGGAATCGTACATACCCAACAATGTCCATCTCGATACCTCCGCCGATCAGATTCTGATTATCACCGGACCGAACATGAGCGGGAAGTCGAGCTACCTGCGGCAGACAGGACTTATCGTCCTGCTCGCCCAAATTGGGAGCTTTGTCCCTGCACGAAGCGCCTTCGTGGGAATCGTTGACCGGATCTTCACACGCGTGGGAGCAAGCGACAACATCTCCTCCGGCGAGAGCACGTTTCTGGTGGAGATGCATGAAGCGGCCCATATCGTGAACGCCGCCACGCCGCGCAGCCTGATCCTGCTGGATGAAGTGGGGAGAGGAACGAGCACATTCGACGGCATCAGCATAGCATGGGCTTTNNATCATCAATCTCAAGGTGGAGGTGCGGGAGTATGGAAGCAAGGTCGTTTTTCTGCACAAGGTCTCTCCCGGCGTGGCCGACCATTCCTACGGAATCCATGTCGCACGTATGGCGGGACTGCCGCAGGAAGTGACCGACCGGGCGCAGGTGCTCCTGAAGAATCTCGAGGGAACGGATCTCTCCGTTCACGGCACAAGCGCTGTAAAGAAGCGGGGACGGGTGCAGGCGCCCGAAGTACAGCTTACGCTCTTCGAGATGAAGGACGACCCCCTGCGGGCCGAGTTGGCATCCCTGGACATCGATGGGATGACGCCGATCGAAGCGCTCCAAACTCTCGCTGCGCTCCGCAAGAAAGCGGGTGAGAGACCATAGGCAGCACATGGGGGAGGAACCGATGACAGGACAGGAGATCAAGCTGCTCCAGGCATTCAACGCATGGGCAACGACACGAATCTTTGACGCCGTCGCTTCGTTGCCGCACGAGGACGTCATCAAAGACATGAAAAGCAGCCACACCAGCATCCACGGTACGATTCTCCACCAGGTGCTCGCGGAGCGGCGTTGGCTTCAAAGGTGGACGGGCGGCCCCGCAGTCAAACCCATGACAGCGGCCGATGCACCGACAGTTGCCGCACTCCGCAGGCTTTGGGAACAAACGGGATATGATGGAGCAAAATTCTTCAGCACGCTGACAGACCAGAAACTCCAGGCGCCGCTGACGTACACCGATGTTGCCGGTCAGAAAACGACGCTTCCTCTCTGGCAATCGGTTCTTCACGTGGTCGATCATTCGACGTACCACAGGGGCCAGGTTGTCGCGCTGTTCCGTCAGCTTGGGCATACCCCGCCCTCGACCGGGATGGCGTTGTTCTTCCGGGAGGTGGCAAAGATCGCGTAGGAGTCCCGCCTCCTCAGGTGGGGAACCGCAATTCCCGCACCTTTCTCACTGCCTGGGCGGAGGGTGACAGGGGTCGAAATGAGTAAAAACGGCGAAATTGTCAGCATTTCGCCGTTTTTGTGGTGTTGGAATTCCCCTCCCCTTTCCGTACCTTTGATGAACAGCGTGGTCCCTCAAGGGGCCACGGTTTTTTTCTCGGGCATTCGGAACAGGATGGCGGCATTCGATGGGATTGTATCCTCAGCCAAACAAGTGGCAGTGCGGTCCATTCGCACTGAAATACGCACTCATCATGCTTGGCAGAATCGTCGATGAAAACGTGGTTTCACGCGTTGCGGGAACGCATTGGTGGAATGGGACGGATGAGATTAAGCTCGCACGTGCGGCAAAGGCGTATAACTGCGAAATGAAGGTCATCCGGAGGAAGAATTCCCTCCGCGCAAAACGTGAACTCCTTCTCGTCCTGAAGAAGGGCTATCCGGCTCTCCTCTGCGTCGATGCATGGAACCACTGGATCACTGTTGTCGGAGCAGAACGGGGGAAGTTCATTACGATCGACAGTCGTGAGGCCCCTGTTGTTTGCATCGAGACGTGGCTGAGTTTGAAGAAGCGATGGGTGTATGCCGAACCCGACCCGGAGGATCCGACCCAACAGCGCCGATTGTACGATCTTCATCCGGTCATCCCCAAGTTTCGTGTCCGCACCAAAGCGCGCTTCTCCCTGAAACGAGCCCATTACCTGCGGCGGCCGGAGAACAACGCGTTTGCGCAGTCATGGGACGAGTACTTCAACGACCTCTCTCATATCTGTATTCCCCGCACGCCCCGCGCGGAGAAGGTTATCTCCATGGGGGAGCTTCTCCGCCGCCATGGCGCGATGTTGCGCGAACAGATCGCTTTCTGGCACGGGACGGTTTCCCGGGAGCGTGTCGGGAAAGTCCTTCGCAACATGCAGTTCGTTGCAGACACCTACGATTTCGTCGTCCGGGTGGAGGACGAGAAACGCGCGATTGCTGCAATCACCGTCAACCTTGCCTTCTGGGCCGCAAGCACGTACGGCGTCAACGCGATTTACGGCAACGCGTGAGGATATGATCCGTTCTTTCACCCTCTCCCGGCGCTTCTCCACCACGCAGGCGGGGCGCGACTGCTCAATGCGGATTCGCTTCTGCTCACTCGCGTCGCTCCTCATCGCATGTGTCTTGCTTTCGTGCCGGCACGCCCCTCCCTCGCTTGTCCACAAAAGTGGTGCCGACAGCGTTGCAATCCTCAATGACAATCTTGCGCATCGCGCGGCAATGGACACGTTTTTCCGGGAAGACCCTCATTCTCCGTTCGTACGGGACACCAGCGTCGCGTACCATGGCCTGCGGTGGTTTCCCGTCGACCCGGTCTATTGCGTCCGCTCGGTGCTCCACACCTCCTCCTCTCCGGATACCGTCATTGTCATGGGAACGCGGGGCGAGGAACGACGCCAGCTTCGTTACGGATATTTCGAGTTTCTCCTCCCGGGGACCGAAGGGACGGCGGCGACGGTCCGCCTCAACGTCTATAAATTCACGCCCTCTGATCGCGATAGGTATGAAAACTTTCCGGAAAACCTTTGCGTCTGGTTTACCGATCAGACCACAGGGAGCGAAACATACGCGGTTGGCCGGTACATCGATGTGGGAGACGACGCACACGATGCAGCGCATTCCTACACCATCGACCTGAACAAGGCCTACAATCCGTATTGCGCGTACAGTACAATGTATTCCTGCGCTATCCCCCGATCCGAAGATCGCGTTGACGTTCCCCTTCGCGTCGGCGAAATGAAGTATCACGAATGACCCTTATCCCTACTCTGCATGGACCAGCATAAGTTATACCGAACGATCAAACTCCTCAGCGAGGCAAAATTCCGGACGGAGGAACAACTCCTCGGATACGTCCTCGAAAACATCATCGTCAACGAGGACATCGCCATCAACGGAGGCCGGATCTGGAAGCTTGACGCCGCAAACGGGACGTACCGCCTCCTCCGGCAATACGGCGAAATGGAGGCGATCGAAAAGAATTTCCGCATCAGGGTTCATGATTACCCGATGTTTCTTCAACTCGACAAAAGGGGGACGATCGTCGATACCGAGACCAACCGGTATCTCCGGAAGAAGGGGATCGTCCATTACTCTGCAACGGGCGTGGGGGAAAAAATCGCCTGGAAATCCTACCGGCTCTACCAATACGTTCTTGCCATCAACGCCAACTTTCTGAAGCACGACATGTTGTACGCGCTGAACATCATCGGCAGCGCGCTGACATCGTCGCTGTCGCGTCGCAGGAGCGAGACGAAGGCAGAGGCGCTGGAGCGCGATCTCGACAAGGCCCGCGAAATCCAACGGAGCATTCTGCCGGCGCATGAATTGAAATTCGGCATGTACGACCTCTACGGGATTTCGATTTCGGAACGGATCGTCGGAGGGGATTTCTTTGATTATCTGCAGGCGAGCGACGACAAGGACCGGCTTGGCGTAGTGATCGGAGACGCCGCCAGCAAGGGACTCTCTGCGGCTGCACAAGCCCTCTATGTTTCAGGCGCCCTCCGGATGGGGGTTGAGTTCCAGACCAAGATGAGTTCTCTCATTGGACGGCTGAACCGGATGGTGGGAAAAACCTTCACGCCGGAGCACTTCATCTCCATGGTGTACGCGGAATTCACCGATTCGGAAAACGGATTGGTTTCCTACGTCAATGCGGGCCACAGCAATCCGATCCTGCTCCGGGCCGCAACTACCGAGACCGAGACGCTCAGCGCGACGGGCCAGATCATCGGGCCGTTTCCCCAGGAAAAATACAGGACGGAATTCACGATCATGCAACGGGGCGACATTCTCCTGATGTACACCGACGGGATTTCCGAGGCGACGAACGACAACCGGGAGATGTACGGAGAACAGCGGCTGATCCAGAAGCTTCAGGAGAACCAGCACAGGTCACCCCGGGAGATCTGCCAACTCATTATCGAGGAGGTCCAGATCCATGACCGCGTGACTGATTACTCCGACGACAAAACGCTCGTCGTCATCAAGCGAAGCCGCTGACAGACACTTCTCTTTTGTGGCTATGGAATCAAGGATCATACTCTTCCACAAGCCATACGGCGTTCTTTCGCAATTCTCCCGCGAGGGGACGTGGGAGTCGCTTGCCGACTACGGACCGTTTCCAAAGGCCGTGTACCCTGCCGGCCGGCTTGACGCGGACAGTGAAGGATTGCTCCTTCTCACTGACGACAATCGGATCAAGCACCGATTGACCGATCCGCAGCATCAACATCCCCGGACGTATCTTGTCCAGGTCGAACGCCTGCCCGATCCCAAAGCGCTGGAACTCCTCCGAAAGGGTGTCCGAGTCGAAGGAAAGAAGACAAAACCGGCCGATGTGGAACTCTTGAGAGAGGACCCCCCTGTGCTGCCGCGCCGTGTACCAATTCGCCGGAGGAAGAACATACCGACGGCATGGCTGCGCGTCACATTGAAGGAAGGAAGAAACAGGCAGGTGAGAAAAATGACAGCCGCGGCGGGTCATCCCACGCTGCGGCTTATCCGCGTCGCCGTTGGCGCGTTGACGCTTGACGGTGTTCTTCCGGGGAAATCACGGGAACTCAATCGCGAGGAGATCCAGCGTCTCAGAAGAGAGCTGCGAATAGACTATTCTTCCCCATCGGCCGGATCCTCCCCGCGCGGCGCATCTGGAGGCAGAGGCGCGCGAGGTTGATGCGGCGCGACAGGCGGGAGCGTCCCGTCGTCACGGTACACGGTGATCCCCCAAAACTGCTGGTCCTCCGGCGGATCGACATTCCAGTTCCCAAAGGAATGTGAATCGTCACTCTTGAAGCGCAGGCGATAATTCCCCTTATCGAGCAGGACTGTCGTGTTGACCATGCGGTTTTTTCGACCCCCTCCCGCGTGGAAGGTCATGCCATAGGTCATTTCCCACACCGTGCTCCCTGTGCGAGCGTCTTCGATCCAGCCATAGTCGTACATCTCCCTGTTCTGCCCTTCGCCGATTGCGTAGATCCGGAGTCTGGTCACCTTGTCGAGACTGAATGCACGGCTCACATCGACATTGTCTCCGGGCCTGATGATCTGCGCGACGATATTCTTCTCCCTCTCTTCCGTGTATGGCGAGACAATGGAGGGATCCCAGTTGTCGCCCGCCCCCATGACAGTGATGCCGTAATGTTCCTGGTCGAAGGGAGGGTCCGCATTCCATGAGCCGTAGCTGTGGGTATCGTCCGTTTGGTACGTCACAAGATAACTTCCGCGCGGGAGCGTGATCACTTCATCGATGAACCGGTTCTTGACATCTCCTCCTGCCGGCAGGGTGCGGTGAAAGTCCATCGTCCACACCTTGGTACGCGTGTTCGCGTCAAGGATGGTCCCATAGTCCGCCATTTGGCGGCGGGAGCTACCCAGCTCTCCGATGGCATACACGCGGAGCTCCGCCGTTTCCCTGAGGACGAAGCCGGATGACTTATAGTCGTTGTCCCTTGCACGGACAAGAGATACGATGACATTCTGGTCCTCCGTATAGGGGACCAGTCTGAACGCCTTCATTTCCTTCTCCGAAGCCGCGCTGAGCGTGATTCCCCACGCGAAGGGATCGTAGGGGGGATTGTCGTTCCAATTCGTCATGGAATGACTTCCGTCGGTCACATAGTACAGCACATACTCCCCTTTCGGGAGAGAGATTTGTGCTTTCGACCGGATGTTCTTCTGCGCCCCACCCGCCCAAGAGCTATTCTGGAACGACATCTCCCATACGCGCCGCCGGTCCGCCCTGTTGACGATCCAGCCGAAATCGTTCAATTCTCCCTCTGTACGTCCTTCCCCGACAGCATCGATCGTCAGAGTCATGGGGGCACTGAGGGCAAACCCACGGCGAATGTTTTCGTTGTCTCCCAGCGGTGTCGCGGCGAAGACAACATTCTCACGCTGCTTCGGCGGTTGAAAATTCCATACTGGAACGGACTCGTCGACAAGCAGGTCGATGCCCCATTGCTTCGAACGCTTGTTCCATTCGTTTGCGATGTCGTCGGACCACCAGCCCTTGAGCCAGCCGAAAAAATCGTTCCTCTCCCTCCGTCCCGCTCCGAAAAGTGGATCTTGCCGGTGATCGACGTCGACCTGAATATGGGTGAACGCAGTGTGGTAGGCAAAGACAGCCGCGCTGAAATACACTTCATACGATCCCGCGGGGAGATTGATGACGCCGTCGAGCGTCCGATCGCTTTTCACCTTCGAGGTCTTGTCCGCCGTCATCTCCCACACTACCTGGCGCGTATCGGCATTGATGACCCACGCATAGGCGAACATGTCGCCGCTCTTGTATGTCCACCCGTAGTCGCCCCCGGCACCGACTGCTTTGATATGGACAGGAGCCCCGATTTGCATCGTGAACCCGGTCTCCTTCAATTCCACGTCGGACATGTCATGGAGAGAGGCGATCGCTTTCTCGCCGGCCACCGCACCGGATGCCAGAGCGGTCATCAGGAACACCAGGTTCCCCAGGCACTTCACATAACTCGGATGGTTCATAGTCTGACTTTCGATCAGCGAAGTTCGTTCTACTCCCTGATACTGTCATACGGGGGGGGAAGGCGGTTGTTGCGGAGATCATCTTCTCAACGGCGGGGAAATCCGGTGTTTTGGCTTGTTTTTCTTGCTTGTCGGAGGTTTTCGCAATACATTGGAGGGAAATTGAAGCGGAGCACGAGCCCGGGAAGACCTGCCGGGGTTCGGAGTTATCGATGGTGCAGGAGGAGAGCGAGAGCTGCCATGCGCGAGTACCTTGACCTGGTCGAGCGTGTTCTGACACGGGGGACCCTGAAGAAGAACAGAACCGGCATCGACACCATTTCGTGCTTCGCCGAGCACTACCGGGTGGATCTGCAGAACGGTTATCCGCTCCTGACCACGAAGAGGGTCAACTTCAACTCCATGTTGTACGAGGTACTCTGGTACCTTTCCGGTGAAGACCACATCCGCAATCTGCAGAAACACACAAAGATCTGGGACGCATGGGCGGACGAGAACGGCCGTCTGGAAACCGCCTATGGCCGGTACTGGCGCCGCTTCCCCAGCGCACAGATCAATCCGGCGACAGGAAAATATGAGGTGGCGGAGGTCGACCAGATCGGCAAAGTCATTGAACTCCTCAAGACCGATCCGAACTCACGTCGGATGGTCGTGACGGCATGGGAACCGGGGAACGCCCTGAGCAGCAAACTCCCCCCCTGTCACTACACATTCGCCTTCAATGTCCAGCAAGGCCGCCTTCATTGCCATCTGACGCAGCGATCGGGCGACATCGCCCTCGGGATACCGTTCAATGTGGCTGCTTACGCGCTCCTGACACAGATCCTCGCCCAGGAAGCGGGGCTTGCGCTCGGGGAGTTTAGTCATACCATCGTGGATGCGCACATCTACGTCAATCATATCGACGGCTTGAAGGAACAGATGAAGCGCACGCCGAAGCCGCTTCCCCACCTTGCGATCGAGAGAGTGCCGATCGATCAGCTTCGGTTCGAGCATTTCTCTCTGACAGGGTATGAGCCGTACGAGCCGATCAAGTTTGAGGTGGCGGTGTGATCCTTGCTTTGATAGCGGCGATCGCCGGAAATCGCATCATCGGGAACGGGAACGCGATGCCATGGCACATCCCCGAGGATCTCAAGCGCTTCAAACGGCTGACCACCGGTCATCCTGTTGTTATGGGGCGCAAGACGTGGGAATCGTTGGGGAGATCTCTCCCGAACCGACGAAATGTCGTCATCAGTTCGACGGCCATTGAGGGAGTTGAGTCTTACAGGACAATCGAGGAGGCACTTGCCGCTCTTCGTGATGCCGGACGGGTGTTTGTCATCGGAGGCGGGAATGTCTTTGCGCAGGTGCTCGAGATGGCCGATGAGATCTACCTGACGCTGGTCCATCAGGAGGTCAAGGGGGACGTCTTCTTCCCTCCCTATGAACATCTCCTCGGGACGCGCTTCGCCGAGCGATTTCGCGAAGAGCACGGCGATTTCGATTTCGTCGAGTATGCGCGGCTTCCCGATCCCTGAGGAAGATCGGAGAGTTTGTCCATCACGTCACACGCGTCGCCCCGAGTTCCAGATACGACTTCCCCCGTTCTTCTTGAGTGGAAATTGTATCTCCGCCGTATCCTCCATCCACTGAAAGACCAGAAAGTACGATTCGTACTCCTTCTGATACTTAAAGTGGCATTGGACCCCTCTATCGCCGCGGTATGGTTTGTCCAACGGACTGAGGTGGATCCGTATCAATTCCGCGTCGCTCCGGAGTACCGCAGCTTCTCCCGTCACAAGTCCGACGTACGTCTCCCGTCTGCTGATTCTCTTGGTGCGCTCCGTTGAGTGTTCGGTAATGACGTATGCCAGATGGCCTTTGTCCGACTCGAAGATGCGCGTTCTGTTTCGAAGGATGTGGACGGATCCGGCGATGCGGGGTGCGATTGTGCCTGTATATTCGCCTACAAGCAGTTCCTTGATTTCCATGGTATGAATGAAGTCGTTGTCACAGATTGCTGCCTACCATAAGAGTAATCGTGACAAGACCACCCTTTCGCTGAAAAAGATCGGTCTCCGGCCCCCCTATTTCTATTTTTTCCGGTTTTTTCGTATGTTATGTGCATGAAGGAAGTGGCTGTCGGCATACTTTTCAGGGAAGACAAGGTTCTTGCCGGTCAGCGCCGCAAGGATGCGGCATACCCTCTCAAATGGGAGTTCCCCGGAGGGAAACTGGAGCCCGGCGAGACACCGGAAGAGGCCCTGCGGCGTGAATTGCGCGAAGAGCTTAATATCCGGGCGGAGATCGGACAAGAGATACACAGGCAGGAATGGGTGTACCCTGACAGCGGGCGCAGGTCCAAAGGGGATGGCTCTTTCCGCGTTTTCTATTTTCGGGTGACGGCTTTCACCGGCGAGATGAAAAACCGGGCATTCGAGAGGATCCGCTGGCTCCCTCTTCCAAATCTGATACAGCTTGACTTCCTCGAAGGGAATCGTGAGGCGCTGGAGATTCTCCTGAGGCATGGGCATGCACATCCGGAGACATAGGATCGTTGCACGCATCCTGCGGTGGTATGACCGGGACGGCCGGACATTTCCCTGGCGGGGCATTTCCGATCAGTACAGGATTCTTCTTTCCGAGATCATGCTTCAGCAAACGCAGGCGGGAAGGGTTCTGCAATTGTACCCGGTGTTTCTCCGCCGTTTCCCCACTCTGGCCAGTCTCGCTCGGGCCCCCCTGGGAGATGTCATCGTTGCCTGGCGCGGCATGGGCTATAACAACCGGGCGGTCCGTCTGCATAGCATGGCGCGCGTGCTTGCGGGTCAGCACGGGATGCAACTCCCTGCGACAGCGGAGGCGCTGACGGCTCTCCCCGGGATCGGGAAATACACCGCCCATGCCCTTCTCTCCTCGGTGCACGGACGCCGCGTACCGATCGTGGACATTAACGTGCGTCGGTTCTTTTCCCGGTTCTTCTTCCGCATGGAAACGCTTGATGCTCTTCGCCCGGAAGCGGAGATCTGGGCAGTTGCGGCCGAGCAGCTTCCCCGTTCGAGAAGCTATGATTGGAACCAGGCTCTGATGGATATCGGATCTACTCTCTGTACCAAGAGGAACCCATTGTGCGACAGGTGCCCTGTTTCCCTTCTGTGCGCTTCGCGGCTGGTCATGAAGCGGGTGACAGCGGCCCGCAGGAAGTGGGAACCCTCGCGCGGCGGGATTCCCAACAGGATTTACCGCGGCCGGATCGTCGAGCAATTGCGTACCGCGTCAAGGGCAAAGGGGATGACGGTGACGGCCGTCGGACGGCGGATCCGCCCCGGGTTCGCCCCCTCGGACCGTTCCTGGCTTGACGGACTTCTGCGACGGCTCGCGGACGACGGTCTTGTTATTGTGAGGAACACCGACCGGCTGAATGCGAGGGTGTTCCTTGCATGAGACGGCCCGTGCGCTATCGCGAGCTGAATGTGATCAGGAGCGAGTATGCGCGCCGCAGGCGGGAGATCGCGAATCGTCTTGCGCAGTTCGCTGCCGTGCCGCACTCAGAGTATTACTATGAGCTGGCGTACTGCCTCATGACCCCCCAGTCCAGCGCAGCGCATGCCGGAAAGGTCGTCGAAAGACTCCGGCAGGAGGGGTTCCAGGCGAGGGGATTTGATCCCGCTCCGATCCTTGCACGACGCGACCATTACATCAGGTTCCACAACACGAAAGCGCGACGGCTGCTGGAAGCGAGAGACGCCATGGAGGCGATCGATCTCAGACTCTCCGCAGGTGGAGAACCTGCAGAGATGCGGGCATGGCTTGTCGATCATGTCAAGGGACTCGGCTGGAAAGAAGCGTCGCATTTCCTTCGGAACGTCGGATACCGCGGTCTCGCGATATTAGACAGGCACATCCTGAAAAACCTCCGCTATCACAGGGTGATCAGGGTCCTTCCAGGGGCGCTGACTGCACCGCGGTACATGGCCATCGAGGAGAAGTTCCGGCGTTTCGCCGGCGAGATCGATATTTCGATGGACGAACTCGATCTCCTCTTCTGGAGCAGAGAGACCGGAGAAATCCTGAAATGAAGGAGCGGGGCGGCCGGGTCCGGGAGAGTCCGCCGCAAAGAGGGCAGAAGCACGCGGTCGACGACGATTCCATCATGGAGTGTTGAATAGGGGGATTGCGCATGTATCCTTTGTCGGTACAGATCGTAACGCGTGACAGCACGACGCAGCAGGAGGTTCGGCACCAGTATATCGTGGAGACCCGCCATCCCCGCTGGGAGCTGGTCCGCATCCTGTTCCATGCCATCTTCACAGTGAAATATTCCTAGAGAATTCCATGCCAGAGACATTTTCGTTCGACATCGTTTCAGAAATCAATTTGCAGGAGGTCGACAACGCGGTCAATCAAGCGACAAAGGAGATCCTGCAAAGATATGATTTCAAGGGGTCGAAAACGGCCATCGAACTTGACCTCAAGGCGAAGACTCTGACTGTGTCGTCCGACGACGACTTCAAGCTGAAGAGCGCAGTGGATATCCTGCAGTCCAAACTGATCAAGCGGGGAGTTCCCGTGAAAGCCCTCTCGTATGGCCCCATAGAACCGGCAACGGCCGGGACGGTGAGGCAGGTCATGTCCTTGCGTGTCGGCATCGACAAGGAGAATGCCAGACTCCTCGTGAAGATGATAAAGGAGACGAAGCTCAAAGTGCAGTCGCAGATCATGGACACGCAGGTGCGCGTGAGCGGGAAGAACAAGGACGATCTCCAGACCGTCATGCAGAAAGTGAAAAATGCCGATCTCGTGTTTGCGGTACAATTCGTCAACCTGAGGTGACGTCCTCTCACCGACACCGGAGACAGGCAGCCATTCTCCGGACGCTGATCGTGATCCTGCTGTCCTGCGCAGGGGCTCTCGCCCAGACGAATGCGGTGCGGGTCGAGTTTACCGGCGACCCGTCGCGAACCACGATCGCGGGTGCATTTCGTCACGATGGAATCCTGTACGTCTCGTTATCGGACCTTCTTCGCATTGTTCCTTCTCATCCGTTCAGGAACGAAGCAACACATAAAATTGAAATTGTGCGCGGGTCTGTCCGGATCAAGATAACGGCGGGGAGTCCGTTTGTGGTGCTCACCGACAACAGCGGCCGCCAGTCGGTGGCCCAATTGCCCTCCAGCGTTCTCTTCGGTGCCGGGGCGTACTTCCTTCCTCTTGAAGCATCGCTGCCGCTCTTTCCCTCCATGTTCGGTCTCCGGGGATTCTTCAGTCCGTCCGAAAACGTGCTCCATTTCGGGGGAGGGGCATCAGTGTCCTCGTACGACATCCCGTCGGTTTCCCTGCAGCAGAAGGCCAACGGGATGGTGATCCGCATCGCGGCAAGGAAACAACTCCCCGAGTACGAGAACTGGCTGCGTGCCGACGGGTGGCTCTACGTTACGATCGCGAATGCACGCGCGGACACGGCAACGATCAATGCAGTCAGGCCTTCGGGCATTGTCAAAAAAATCCTTGCTGTCCAGTCTCCTGCTTCGGTGCAGCTGACTTTCAGGCTCTCGGGAGCGACGGCAGCGACCGAGATCACGCAGGACCGGAACTCCAACGATCTCCTGCTTGTCATCAGGACACCGGCGCGTGAGAAGAAGACGGAGCCGGTTCCGCCTCCGGAGCCCACAATGTCATCCCCGGCACCATCCACAACTCCCGCGGCTCCTCGGCAACAGGAGAACGCAACGGAGACTTCGGAGCACCGCAATCGATGGAAACTCGACACCATCGTGCTCGACGCAGGCCATGGCGGCCATGATCCCGGCAGCATCGGCGTCACCGGCATGCCGGAGAAAACGATTACGCTGGGTATTGTCCTGAAATTAGGAAATCTAATCACCAGGAACCTGCCGGGCGTTCGCGTGGTCTACACAAGAAAGGACGATCGTTTCGTCGAACTCGACAAGAGGGGAAAGATTGCCAATGAGGCGGGGGGGAAGCTCTTCATCAGCGTGCATGCCAACTCTCTCCCCCGCAAACCGAATCCCACGCGCGGGTTTGAGGTGTATCTTCTCCGTCCCGGGAGGACCGAAGAAGCGGTGGCGATCGCGGAGCGAGAGAACTCCGTCATCGCATTGGAAGAAGGGTATGAGGAACGCTACAAACAACTGACGGAGGAGAACTTCATCCTGGTGACGATGGCGCAGAGCGCCTACGTCAAGGCAAGCGAAGTCTTTGCGGATCTGACCCAAAAGGAGATGGCATCCCGCACCGGCATCCCCAACCGGGGCGTCAAGCAGGCAGGATTCTACGTCCTCGTGGGGGCCGCCATGCCGAATGTTTTGGTGGAGACCGCCTACCTGTCAAACCGCCAGGACGAGAGGTTCCTGAAGAGCGATGCAGGGCAGCTAAAGATCGCCGAAGCCTTGCTCTCAGCGATCAAGAGTTACAAAAAGGAATACGAAAAACTTCTCTTGGAAGGGACCGATCCGCAAACGGGTGAATAACTCCCCCTCCCACACCATTTATTGCACCACGAGAACCGGAATGGCAAGCTGATGCCTCACTTCCGAAATCGATGTGCCGAACAGGAGATCCTGCACCCCCCGGTGTCCATGTCCCCCCATGATCAGCATGTTCACGCGGTTCTCGACCGCCAGTTCGACCAGCGCGACCGGCACGCGGCCAAAGCCGAGTGACGTGTGGACTCTGCTTCCTGCGTCGCGGAGTTGTTGCGCGATGGCCTCAAGATGTTCGCTGTCCCGCCTCGCCTCATCATCGAAAGCATCCTTGCCGAATACCTGGCCGATCACTCCTTCCACGATGTGGAAAAGGAAGAGTTCCGCATTGTAGTGCGATGCCAGTGTCTGCGCATGGGAGAGCACTTTCGGATCTGTCACGCCGAAATCGATCGCCACACCGATACGTTCATATCGCGGCGATGAAAGCGCAACACGAGGGAGCGCAGGAGCGACAGGACGCACATACCGGGCCAGGAGCGCCTTCGGAAGCGAGACATAGATGAGGAGCAGCGCCACTGCCGCAGCCGCCGGTACCGCGGTTGTCCAGACGATGACAGCGTTCTCACCGGCGTTCTCAATCCATCCGCCAATGGTGTCGGAGACCAGCCATGCGTTCAGCCCGATGATTGTCGCGGCCGCGATCCAGGAAAGCGCTGTCACCCAACGGCGGTTGGCAAACTCCCCCATGATTCCGCGATCACTCGTGAACCGTATCAGCGGCACAACGGCAAACGGGAGCTGCAAACTCAGGATCACCTGGCTGACAAGGAGCAGATCATACGATCCCGCATCACCTTTCCAGGAGATGACGATCACGGCGGGGATGATAGCCATAAGGCGTGTGGTGAGGCGGCGGAGGACGGGTCGCATCTTGAACTTAATAAACCCCTCCATCACAATTTGTCCTGCAAGCGTCCCTGTCAAGGTGGAGCTCTGACCCGCGGCAATCAGCGCAACGGCAAAGAGTGTGCCGGCCATGGCGGTGCCCAACAGTGGAGTCAACATTTCGTGCGCCTGTTGAATCTGCGTGACGACGATTCCACGACGGAAGAATACGGCGGCGGCAACAATAAGAATCGCCGCATTCACCACGAAGGCCGCATTGAGCGCGAGCCCCGTGTCGATCAGGTTGTACCTGCACGCATCCCGCTTCCCTTTGTTGCTTTGATCCACCGCCCGGGTCTGCACAAGGGCGGAATGCAGATAGAGGTTGTGCGGCATGACGGTCGCCCCGATGATGCCGACGGCGACAAAGAGACTTTTTACGGACAGCTTCGGAACAAAACCGGCCGCAACATTCCCCCATTCGGGCCGGGCAAAGACCAGCTCCAAAAGGAAGCAAACACCTATCGTGCTCACAAACACGAGGATAAATGCCTCGAGTTTGCGGATGCCGTAGTTCTGGACGAGAAGGAAGAGGAGAGTGTCCAAACCCGTCACAAGCACGCCGATCAGCAGCGGAAGATGGAAAAGAAGGTTGAGTCCGATGGCGGTGCCGAGAACCTCCGCGAGGTCGCAAGCACCGATGGCACACTCGCAGAGGATCCACAGCGCATAACGGATCGGTTTCGGGTAATGGTCGCGGCATGCCTGAGCAAGATCTCTGCCTGAGACGATCCCCAATCGTGCGGACAGCGTCTGCAGCAGCACGGCGATGAGGTTCGACATGAGGAGCACCCAGATGAGGGTATAGCCGAACCGCGCGCCCCCCTCGATATCCGTGGCCCAGTTTCCCGGGTCCATATAGCCGACGCTGATGAGATATGCGGGACCCGAGAATGCAAAGAGTCTCTTGAGCATGCCCAGGTCGCGGGGGATCGGCACGCTACGGTAGCTGCCCGGGAGGGACGCCTCATCCTGAGAAGTATGACGGAAGACTTTCATCTTACCCTGGTTCCACAAAGATCGCTGCAGCGATGTCGGAACGGACTACCCGTTGTCGTGTCCCGATACGCACCTTGAGCGGCCCGTTCCTGGAGCGACGGCCTATGACGTCCATCGTCCGGCCGAGATTGATGCCGAGCAGGGAGGCACGTTTCAGCACTGCGGCGTCCCCATCGCGGACGCGTTTCACGCGGACTCTCTGGCCCGGCGCGCACCCCATCAGCGGGAAGTCTGACGACGATTGCATTGTCCCCGCCGCATCCGGAATCGGATCGCCATGCGGATCGATCCGCGGAAAGCCAAGTGCTGCATCAAGCCGGCGCTCGAGCGCATCCGATGTCACGTGCTCCAGCCGGTCGGCTTCGTCATGAATCTTATCCCACGAGAATCCAAAAACGCGGGAGAGATACACTTCCCAGAGGCGATGTTTGCGGAGAATTTTCAACGCCTGCCGGCGTCCATCGCCGGTCAGTTCCACGCCGTGGTACCGCCGGTATTTGACAATTCCACGGCTCGCAAGTTTCTTTACCATGGAAGTCACCGAAGCATCGCGGATGCCGAGAGTGGCGGCAAGCGCCGAGGTCGAGACAGATGCCCTTCCATGCTGAAGGGCGTAAATGTGCTTGATATAGTCTTCCGTTGATGGGTTCCGCATCGCCGGTGATTCAAATTTAGGCATGTCTAAAATAAATGATTGTCGTCATGAAAGTCAAGCGTCTCCTCGTGATGATCCGCCTTTCGGACTCAGGACGCGGCCGATGTCCTGGGTGCGAGGCGGGCGACGACGACGTTGTAGATCCACATGAGGGCCGTCCCGGCAACGCCGATGCAGAAGAGAATGAGCCAGGCCGGCGACGCGTTCCCCCGCCCCATGCCGTAGGCCGCATACAGCCAGCCGCCGAACGTCCCGCCTATCGCCCAGGCGATGGCGATCGGAAGGAAGGCGTATCCCTGGAAGAGCGCCTGTTGTCCCTTCGGTGCGAGATCGGAGATGAGTTCGTAGTAGCGGGGGGCCTGGATCATTTCTCCGATGGACCAGAGACACATCGCCAGCGCCACGCCTGTCAGAGATGGGATTGCAAGCACGACAAGCCAGCTCATGCTTGAGACGCCGAAGCCGATCAGGACGGCCGTCGAAGGCGAAAGCTTCCTCGTGCCCCTGTTCACGATGAGTTGGAGCGCAAAAATCGCCAGCGCGCCGACGGAAACGGATGCTTCATAATTCGCCTTCGGGGAGATGAAATCGCGTGCGAAGTTGGGCACAACAATGTAGAATCCCGCCCAGAACATGATCCAATACAGAGAGAAGATGAGGAGAAACAGCATGAAACGGGTGTTTCCGAGGACGACGACAAGACTCTTCATCCTCGCGCCAAGCGTTTCCCCTCCTTGCTCTGCAGGAGGGCGGACATCCCGATAGAAAAGAAGGGTCACCGCAAACATGATGAGGCAGCTGACTGCGGAGACAACATACACATACGGGTAGCCGTACTCGCTTCTGACAGCGTGTGCGATGTTCGGGCCGAGGAAAGCCCCTGCATTCACAAGCCAGTAGTAGACGGCGAAACCGAGCGACTTCGTTTCCGGTGTTGATGCCACCGCAACGGTGCCAAGGACGGACGGCTTGATGAATGATCCGCCCATTGCCGTCAGACAGACGAAAGGAACGAGGAGCCAGAACTTTGGCACGCCGGCATACAATCCCGCAAAGAGACCCATTCCCGTCGATCCGATAAGAAAATAGCCGACGGCGAGGACAAGGAATGCGATCGAAAACGCCTTGCGAAACCCGATCTTATCGGCAATCGCGCCGGCGAAGATGGGGAGAAAATAGATCAGGCCTCCGAAGATGGAGGCGATCATCCCCGTCTCAACCGGCGTCAACGCCAGCGTGTCGCGGAGAAAGATCGTGAGAATAGTCGCCTGACCGTAGTAGGCGAGCCGTTCGAACAATTCCATCCCGTTTGCAATCCAGAAGGAGGGATGGAATCCTTTGCGAAGCAGGGAAAGACCGGCGCTATGTGCCACGGCGGATTTTGTGTTCATGTGAAGTGGTGGGGGTACACCTGTCCCTCACAAGGAGGGATTGCAGCACAACGGCGGAGGAGCTGCTCCTTCCGCCGTCTTCTCGTCATAGAAGAACGATATCGGTCTGCACCTCTCCCGTTACTTCCGGCACGCCGTCATGACGGATGAACATATTGATCTCCGTCCTCACGGCCATAGTGCCCGGCAAGTAGATTCCCGGTTCGATGGAAAAACAGCAACCAGGGAGGAGAGCCCGTTCGTCTTTTGTCTCGAGGTTGTCGATGTTGACGCCATTGCCGTGCGTCTCTTCCGTGATGGAATGACCTGTCCGATGAATGAAAAACTTGCCATATCCCGCTTTCTGCACTACCTCGCGGCAGGCATCATCGACCTGCCACCCGTAACACGTCTTTTTCCGGGCGAAGGATTCCTGGACGAACCGGATAGCCGCGTCGCGGCCATCGCGGGCCACGGAGAAGATCTCCTGATACTTCTGCGGCGGTGCAGCGCCGACGTATGCCACCCATGTAATATCGTAGTAGATGCCTCCGGCCGCTTTCTTCTTTGCCCACATATCGATAAGCAGCGTGTCCCCCTCCTTGATTGGACGCGAGTCCTCCTTTGTCAGGTCGAAGTGGGGATCTGCGGGGTGGTCGTTGACGCCGACCATGGGCGGGTCGTAGGTGGTCAGGTCTTCTTCGGCAAACCGTCTCATGATGAACTGCTGGATGTCGTATTCTGTGACACCCACATCTGTGCGTACCCGCTGTCGGACTTCGTCAAAGGCCTGGGCACGGATGAGATCCATGGCCCGGGCCGCCTCCTTGTGCGTCCGGTAGCCGTCCTCGGAAACAACGGAGACAAACATCTGAATGAGGTCAGCGGACGACACGATCTTGTATCCGAAGCTCCTCAGCAATTCGATCGTCCCTGCGTCCACCATGGAGACATACGGGATATTGTTCTTCGGCGAGTATTGCATGGCGATTGTCTTTCGGGCGCCGAGCATTCTCTTTAGCGAGGCGTGGAGTTCCTTCCAGGACAGGTAGACCATTTTCTTGCCGGGAAGACCGTCCAGCCGCATCGATTCCACCGCCGAGACCAACTTCCGCGGTTCGCCTCTCGCGGGAATATAATAGTACCACCGTCGGCTGCACATTTTTTCGAAATCGAGATCAAGTGTCCGGTAGGCAAGGTAGTCGCGATTGCGAAAGTCACAAAACAGCCACCCGTCTATGTGCTTGTCCCGCAATGCTTTTTGGATGCCCGGGAGGTTCATGGTTGATGCCTTTGGAATGATCTGAAAAGATACCAAGTTGAGGGAGAAAAACCAATGTTTGTGATCGATTGTGGGGCGTCGGTGATTGGGGAACCGCAGAATCACAGAAAAATCGGCCCTTGGGAGAAAAAGGACCGGCAAGAGGTGCGACATGGATCTGGCATCCGCCTGTCATGGACCTGATATGCGGCTGCTGCCGGTCTGGGTATCGACAGACGCCGTGCGGGCGCATTTCGGAGCCTCTGCGGGCGTGTGACAATCCTGTTTACTTCTCTCGACACCGAGGGAGGATATTCTCTCGCCCGCTCTCTGCCTTGACTCTCCACACCTTTATCCGTATTTTGGTTCTTGCCATGAAAAAACCTCCCCGCTCCTCGAAATCCGCACGCGTTCATAAGCAAACTTCCGGACGCGCCGCGCCCAAACGACGCCGGGAAGAATCTACCGTCGCTCAAAAACTCACAAGCAACATCATCTTCAAGGACGTCGATCCCCGGGTCATCAAGCGATTGGTAAAACAGAAACGGGAACACCGGTTCGCGCCCGATGAAATTATTTTCGACGAATCTTCCCGGGGGCGCGATCTGTTTCTCATCACCCACGGCCGTGTTCGCATCAAGAAATATACCCGGTTCGGCGTAGAGTCTCTTCTTGCTGTCCTGCATGAGGGCGACTTCTTCGGCGAGCTTTCAACGATCGATAGCCTCCCCCGCTCCGCCCGTGCGGAAGCGATGGACATCTGCTCGATCGTGTCCCTCTCCCCCGCCGAGGTCCGTGCGCTCGCCGGGGCCAGTATCGAGTTCACGTACAATCTTCTGACGAATATGGCGGTCCGACTCCGCTCCATGGACCAGACGTTTGTCCAGGAACTCAATCGGAATGCCATGTCTGCCAAGGCCCAGGTCGACCGCCTCAGCCTCCTGATCGACGCGAGCAAGATCGTGAATTCTGCCATTGACATCGACAAGCTTCTCCGCCTCATCCTCGATGTCGCTTCCAGGAGCATCAACGCCGACCGCGGAACACTGTATCTTGTGGACCACCAGGCCCATGAACTTTGGTCGATGGTGGCTCAGGGAAACGATGTTGTCGAAATACGTCTGCCGATGGGAAAGGGATTGGCGGGCTATGTCGGAGAGACCGGCGAGGTCGTCAACATCCCGGATGCGTACAAGGACTCCCGCTTCAATCCCGAAATCGACATGAAGAGCGGCTACAAGACGCATAACGTTCTCTGCATGCCGATGCGCGACAAAGAGGGAAGGATTGTCGGCGTGTTTCAGTTCCTCAACAAGCTGGACGGTCCGTTCGGCCCTGAGGATGAAGGGTTTATTGATGCATTGTCCGTTCACGCCGCTATCGCAATTGAAAACGCCCGTCTTGCCCGGGAAATGGTGCAAAGCGAACGGCTCTCCGCCGTCGGCAGGATGGCGAGCACGATCATCCACGACATCAAGAACCCCATGGGGACGCTGCGGATGTACGCCCAGGTCATCAAGAGAAAGACGGGCGACGCGGAATCCGCACACCTTGCCGACGAGATGATCCAGCAGGTCGATCGGTTCGTCAATATGACGCAGGAAATCCTCGATTTCTCCCGCGGCATCAGCGACATTCATCTCGAGACCGTGGCGCTCGGCGAAGTTTTTGAGGGCGTCCTCGCCTTCATCGAACGTGACCTCAACAAAAGGAACATTTCTCTCGTCCGCAGACTCGATTACACGGGCCAGTGTACCATGGATGTCGAGAAGATGGTCCGTGTGTTCTACAATCTTGCGGGAAATGCCGCCGACGCCATGAAAGACGGCGGATCGTTGACAGTCCACACGTTCCTTTATGGCGGACGGCTTGCCTTGGAGTTCACGGACACCGGCTGCGGCATTCCCGACGAAATCAAAGCAAAGATCTTCGAGCCGTTCTTTACGCACGGGAAAAAGCACGGAACCGGGCTGGGCCTCGCCATCGTGATGAAGATCGTTGATGACCACCATGGAAGGGTGGAAGTGGATTCCGTCGTCAACAAGGGAAGTACGATCCGCATTCTTCTCCCAAACGCCTGACCGCTGTCCGCCTGCACACCGTGGGGTGCGGCCCCCACCCGCATCCGCGCTGATTGGCGCGGATGGGGCCTTTCCCCTCCGCTCGTGTCGTTTTCTCTTCCTTGATACTCCCCCGGAAATTGCCTATCTTGATGGTCGCCGTTGTCGGCCCTGCTGCGCGACCGTCTTCCCCATGTATGCCCGGGTAGATGGCGAAATTGGCAGACGCGTTGGACTTAGGATCCAATGGAGAAATCCGTGGGGGTTCAAGTCCCCCTCTACCCACGAAGGGACTGTGCGCCAGCACACGGAACGACCGGCACGCCATCGCGTGTTCACCCGCGGCGGCTGAACAGAGCAGCCTATTTTGAGGATACCCCAGGTGCAGGTCACCATCACAAGTCTATCGGATATCCAGCAAGAAGCGGATATCCTCGTCTTGAACGACGAACTCCAAACCCATTTTCAACTTGCGTATGAGCGCTATCGTCCCAAAGTGGAGCTTCGGGGCTTCCGTAAAGGGCGGGTGCCGATGCCCATGATCAAGCAGCTCTACGGAGAAGCGATCGAGCGCGACGCCCTTGACGACATCGCCAATGACATGTACCGGAAGGCGATGGACGAAAAGAACATCAAGCCGCTGGGCCGCCCGGCCATGATCGACATGGACTTCAAACGGGGGGAACAGCTCCACTTCAAGATTCACTATGAAGTCAAACCGGAGATCACTCTGGGGATCTACAAGGGAATCGCCGTTGAAAAACCGGTTCATACCGTCAATAATGAGGAGACGGAAGCGGAAATCACCTCCATCCGCAGAGCCAACGGCACGAGTGCAGACGTCACGTCGGTCACTGACGCGGATCACATCGTCATTGCCGATGTCCAGGAACTGGACGAATCCGGCGCGCCGCTCATAGGAAAGAAGACTTCCAATACCCGTTTCCCTCTTTGGGACACGACGTTGGCGAGTGAGATTCGCACGGCGCTCCTCTCCGCGCGGACGGGGGAAACAACCACCCTCCGGTTTGAATCGAAACACGAGGACCATGCTCACACCGTGCACCTCGCCATCACACCGACAAAGATCGAAAAGATGACGCTGCCGTCGTTCGACGACGACCTCGTGAAGAAAATCACCGCCAACGCCACAACATCCCAGGAGGAGTTCCGGAAGAACCTCCGCGCCGACATTGAACGGTACTGGGCAGCCCGCTCCACGGAGGTCCTCGACGACAATATTGCCAAGGCAATTGTCGCCGCGCACGACTTCCCGGTGCCCGAGGCACTCGTCTCCACCCTTCTCGATGGCATGGTCGAGGACGTTCGCCACAGAACACGGGACCAGAAGCTCCCCAAGGGATTCGACGAGAAAAAATTCCGGGAGAATAACCGGGAGTATGCCGTCTGGCAGGGGAAGTGGATCCTCCTGAAGGAACGCATCGCCGCCGCCGAGAACATCACCGTTCATGAGGGCGAGTTGGAGGCGCTTGCGGCCGAGGAAGCGGCGAAGACAGGTATCGCAAAGGAACGCCTGCTGCAATACTACAAGGAATCCGCAGGCACGGAAGACCGGATCCGTACCGACAAGCTGATGGCTTTCCTCCGTAGCAGCGCGAAAGTCACCGAGAAGTCCGACACACAACAGTAATCACAAGAATCGAATCCGCACCATGACACACGCAGATATTTTCAACCAGCTCGTCCCGATGGTCGTGGAGCAGACGGGGCGCGGCGAGCGAGCCTACGACATCTTCTCCCGGCTCCTCAAGGAACGCATTGTGTTCATAGGGACCGCAATCGATGACGGTCTTGCCAGTCTCGTGATCGCACAGCTCCTCTTCCTTGAGTCTGAAGATCCCGAAAAAGACATCCACCTCTATATCAACAGTCCGGGAGGAAGCGTCTCCTCCGGGCTTGCGATGTACGACACGATGCAGTACATCCGTCCCGATGTCGCAACGATCTGCATAGGCCTCGCAGCCAGCATGGGGGCTGTCCTCCTCGCGGGGGGTGCAAAGGGGAAACGTTCCGCATTGCCGAATTCCCGCATCATGATCCATCAGCCGTGGGGGGGAACACAGGGAACCGCATCCGATATCAGCATCCAGGCGGAAGAGATTCTTCGTACGAAGAAACGCCTGAACGAGATCCTTGCGTCGCACACCGGCCAAGCGCTCGAGGTGATCGAACGCGACACCGACCGCGATCGGTACATGTCGTCGGAAGACGCGAAGACGTACGGCCTGATCGACACCGTGTTCGTCAAGAAGAGTCCCGTGAAGAAACCGGCCTGAAAGGCACCCGGGCATGAACCAGAAATCAAAGGGAACGGACCAGATCCGGTGTTCCTTCTGCGGAAGAACACCGGATGAAGTGCAAAGCATCATCGCAGGTCCCGACGTGTATATTTGCGACCTGTGCGTTTCCAGCTCTGTCGACATCATCCGCAACAACCTTTCGTCCGTTTCCGCCCGACGGAACGCCCACGAGAACCTCACCCCCTCACGCATCAAGACGGCGCTGGATGATTATGTTATCGGCCAGGAGCACGCGAAGAAATCCCTCGCCGTCGCCGTGTACAATCACTTCAAACGCATCGATGCGCGGGATCGGACTTTCGACACCGACGACGTCGAGATCGAGAAGACCAACATTCTTCTGATCGGACCGACGGGAACCGGAAAGACGCTCCTCGCTCAGACGCTGGCCCGCATTCTTGATGTGCCGTTCGCCATCGCCGACGCAACAACATTGACCGAGGCGGGCTATGTCGGCGACGACGTGGAAACCATTCTCGTTCACCTCCTGCAGAATGCGGAATACAATATCGAGAAGGCAGAACGCGGAATTGTGTACATCGATGAGATCGATAAGATTTCACGGAAGAGCGAAAGCGCCTCGATCACCCGCGACGTGTCAGGCGAGGGGGTGCAGCAAGCGCTTCTTAAGATCCTCGAAGGAACCGTTGCCGGCGTCCCGCCCAAGGGGGGACGCAAACATCCCGAGCAGAGTCTGATCAACATCAATACCCGCAACATTCTCTTTATCTGCGGGGGGGCGTTCGAAGGACTCGACAAGATCATCGGCAGGAGGATAAATCAGAACCCGGTCGGCTTCGGTGCGGATATCAAGGGAAAACGGGACGGCAATACCGATCAACTCCTTCCGCTCGTCCAACCGGACGATCTGATCAAATTCGGCATGATCCCGGAATTCGTCGGGCGCGTCCCCTTGGTGTCGGCCCTGCACTCGCTCGGCGAAGATGCACTTCTGAACATCCTGACCGAGCCGCGCAATGCGATCGTCAAACAGTACAAGAAGCTCTTCCGGATGGAAGGGGTCGAACTGGAATTCGAGGAAGCGGCATTGAAAGCCGTGGTGCAGAAGGCCGTCGAAAGGGGAACGGGCGCCCGGGCGCTTCGTTCCATCATCGAGGAGGTGTTCCTCGAAATCATGTATGCGCTCCCCGACAAGCAGAACCTGGCGACCTGCACGATCACCCGGGATGTCATCCTCAAACGGAAGGAACCTCTCTACCGCTTCGGGGAGCAGAAACAATCTGCGTAGCGCCCGGGACCGCCCCCGCGTTCAGCGTTCCCTCGTGATGTCCGGTTCTTCGTCGATGATCCGCATTGCCGCGTGGGACACTTCCGTATTGGTCCGAAAATCCGCTGTTCCCCCCGGGGGTACGACCGGCACGTGGGCTGTGAGCACGAAGCGCGTGTTCCCGTCCGTGATCCGGAATGCGATCAGCACGCTGCGAACCTCTTCCGTCCCCGTGTTCTTCACTTTCCCCTCCACCCAGTAGATCGAGCCGGATGATGGAACACTCACGCCCGCATCCGGCGCCCCCGCCATGCTGACGTTGGCGTCGCTCTTCAACGACTTGCTGACAATACTCAGGTCTGAAGCGCCTCCGGAGCAGGAGGCCAGCAGAAACACCGCAGCAACCGCGACCGCCCATAGATTTTTCATGACCGTTCTCCCTGCAGCGTGATGGTTAGTAGATGCCGCGTGCACTCCCCTGTTTCGTCACCTTGATGTCCTGGAGCTGCGGCGCTTTCAACCTAATCTCGATTTTAAAATTCCGATAGGTGCCGATAGGCACCCAGGAGAAGTTCATTTCCCAGCAATGAAGGTCGCGGTAGACCGTCACTTGCGGGGCGACAAAGACCCGGTTGATCAGATCGTAGTTGGTTGTCGCGCTGATCTTCCAAAATTCCGTCAGATTGAAGCTGAGGGCTGCGGAAAGTCCGGAGCTGATGGTGCGGACATTCGGGTTCGGCTGACTGCGGCCGAAATTAAGATTGAGATCAAGGTTCCACGGGATGCTGAAGTCCGGCGTTTCCTGGTCGTACATGCTGATGTAGCCGCTCTTCGCCTTTCCCCCAAGGGAATCAGCGGGGGACCGTTCCGGTCCGGCCGTGGTCTTCTTCCTCTCCCCGCTGAAACGCGTCCCGATGCTGATCGTGAGATTCGTCAGGTCGGCCAGACGCCGTTCCTCGCTCCAAAGGAATTTGTTCACACGTCTCCCACTGAAAGGATTGCCGGTGGAATCGGTCTCAAACTTGTACAGGTTGAAGCTGCTGTTTCCCCCGATCGTGAGGTACTGCCCGATGCTTGTCCGGTAGTCGAGGGAGATCTCGCTGAATCGGAGACTGTCGGCCGCGAAGTTGTAGGAGATGCCGGCGTTCAGGTTCAGGAGTTGGAACTTGTTGTCCTGCCCCGTCGAGTCTCCTCCTTCCGTCTTCATCTCGAAGACGTTTCCGAGGCCGAACGAGATCGCCTGACTTCTCCCCGATGGGGCTCCGCCGAACACCCCGCGGTCGAACAGGCCATAGCGCTGCCGCACCCCGCTGGTATCGACGTATGACCCGTAATACCCGTAGGACGGCAACGAGTAATCGGGCTGATAGGTGTACGATATCGACGGGGTCAACTGATGCCGGATCGCTTTAATTCCGAAGATGTTCGGTTGAACGATCCCATAAAGCTTTGTCTGCAGCGAAACGCCGAGGTCGTAGTAACGCACGGCACGGATCACCTTGAGGTCATCGACGACGAGCTGGCGCGTTGCAGGATCGACATGTTCTTCCGTTATCTTATCGTACCACTTCTCGGTATAATCGAAAAACGGCGTGATGGTGATGTGTCCCGCCTTGGGTGACGCGTTGATCCGGAAGCTGTGCTCCATCCCCCGTCGCTCATCATAGGTAAATCCCGTTACCGGCCCGCTCGCGCTGTCCCGCGTCGGAGTCTTGTTCTGGATGTCGAGGAATTGGCCCCCGTAGGAATAGCCGATCAGTTCGAGCCACGAAAGGTCGCTTCCGGTTCCTGTTTTTGTCGAAGAACGAAACGGATACGTGAGCGTGCGCGAAAAGCTGATGGAAGGGAGTGTTGCGCTCGTTTGCCCCGTCTGCAGATTCTGATCGCGCCGGAGGTTGATCGTCAAGCTGTTCGGGGTTCCCTCCCAGGACTTCGACAACGTCGCATTCGACACGATGTTCTGGAGGAGGAGGTCGCTCAGGTTGTTGCTCGTCTGCTGATAATATGAGCCGCTCGAAAACGTAAAGTCCACAACAAGGCTTGTCGTCGGGTTGAACGACTGGTTATGCCACCAATGGATATTCGACACCTTCTGCACCTGATAATCGGGATCCGACGCCTCGCTTGTCACGGCCTTCCCGAACGAAGCGCTCAGCCCGCCACTGAACTCATAGCGAAGCCGGTACCGGTAGTCCCCGTAAAGGACGTAACTCCCTTTCGTATATCCATCACCGCGCAATGCCATGTCCATGTAATCGCTCATGGCCCAATAATAGCCGAGATGGCTCAGATATCTGCCGCGTGTGCTTTCCCCGAATGCAGGCGCTATCAGTCCGGAACGCCGTCCCCGTTCGCTCGGGAAGATGCCAAACGGCAGCGCAAAGACAGGAACATCGGCGATATAGAGAAAGACCGGCCGGGCGATCACCTTGTCGCGTACGATCACCTTCATCGTCGGACTGCCGAAATAGTAATGCGGGTGCTCCAGGTCGCACGTCGTGAAGATCCCGTCCTCCACGAAGAGGACATCCGACTCCACCTTTTTGATCTCTTGGCCGTAGTACAGTCCCTTTTCAATCTCCGTCTTGCCGAGATCGATCTTCCCCTTCTTGCTCTTGAAGTTGTACGTAATTGTTTCCCCGTGATACACTTCACTTCCGTCGATCAATTCCGGAATTCCCTTCAGTTTCTTCCCCGAGGTGTCGGCCGTATCGATGGTCCCGCCTGCATTGAGGAGCGAGGTCGTCCAGTTGATATCGATCTTCTGCGCTTTGAGGGCGAGATCCTTGTAGTGGATATCCGCCTTGCCGAAGAGATACATCGTCTTGCGGGAGAGAGCATAAACGATGGAATCGGCGGCCGTGTACGTCACGACCGAATCAATGCCGGAGGAGGATTGGATCGGTTTGATCGTATCGGGCTTTGCCGCTGCGGTGTCACCCGTCACAACGGTACTGTGCAACGCGACGGCAGTGGAGTCCGTTCGCGGGGCTTCCTGTGCACGCAGACACGGCGGAGCGGCCGCGAGCGCATACAGAAGAAGCGCGGACAGGAGGAATGATCGGGGACTGACCGTCAGGACGCTCTGCATGCTCAACGCGGTTTCTTTTTCCACCAGGAGTTCAATCGCGCCCTGATGTTCTTTTCCTCGCCGTTTTCCGTGGGCCTGTAGTAGGTCTTCCCTGCAAGTCCATCCGGGAGGTATTGCTGCTCAACGAAATTCTGGCGGAACCCGTGGGCATATTTGTAGGATGCGCCATACCCGAGGTCCTTCATCAGACCCGTGGGGGCGTTGCGAAGGTGCAGCGGCACCGGTTCCTGCGGCTTCGCGCGGACATCCCCCATCGCCTCTTCGATCGCGGTATAGGAGGCGTTGCTCTTCGGACAGGAAGCAAGGAACACCGCCACTTGCGAGAGTATAATCCGAGCTTCGGGCATTCCCACATATGACACAGCGGTGAATCCCGCCGTTGCAAGGGTCAACGCGTTTGGCACGGCATTGCCTACGTCTTCTGAGGCAAGGATCACCATCCGGCGCGCAATAAACGTCGGATCTTCCCCCGCATCGAGCATTCTGGCAAGCCAGTACACAGCGGCATCCGGATCGCTCCCGCGCATGCTCTTGATGAAGGCGGAAATAGTGTTGTAGTGTTCTTCCCCACCCTTGTCGTAGCGGACATATTTCCGCTGGAAGGCCTCTTCGTATTCCTTCTGGCCGACGCGAATTTCCCCGCCGGCGGATTCAGGAGCGAGGGCGATCGCCGTCTCCAGGCCGTTGAGCAGCATCCTTGCATCGCCGCCGGCGAGCAGGATCAGGGATTCGCGATCGGAGACACTGATGCGGCGCGTTGCCAGGAGCGGATCGGACCGGAGTGCGCGATCAATGATGGCATCGAGGTGTTCCCCTGACAGCGATTGCAGAACGTACACACGGCAGCGGGACAGGAGAGGGGAAATGACTTCAAATGACGGGTTCTCCGTCGTGGCCCCGATAAGGGTCACAATGCCGTCTTCAACGGAGTGGAGAAGCGCATCCTGCTGCGCCTTGTTGAAACGGTGAATCTCGTCAATAAACAGGACAGTGCGCCGGCCACGGCGGTCGCGGTTCGCTGAAGCCTTCTCGATGACCTCCCGCACATCCTTCACCCCCGATGAGACGGCGTTCAACTGAAAGAATTCCGCCTCTGTCCTTCCGGCGGCGATGCGCGCAAGGGTGGTCTTTCCGGTTCCCGGCGGCCCCCAGAGGATCATCGACGGCAGTTGGTCGTTTTCCAGAAGAACGCGGAGGGGCTTGCCGGGGCCCAGGAGATGCTCCTGCCCGACAAAATCGTCAAGCGTTCTCGGACGCACCCGTTCCGCAAGAGGTGCACCGGAGGCGTGGATCTCAGGCGAGAGCGATAGATCCATGTCATTCGTCAACCGGCAGATCTCCGTTAGTGTTCCGGACTCACTTTGTACACTTCCTCACCCTCCTTGATCATACCGTGCTTTTCGCGCGCGACCTTTTCGATTGTTTTCCGATCGCCCTCAAGCGCCCGCAATTCCGACTGGAGGGCTTTCGTCTCTGCATCTGCTGTACGGATGCTCTCCTCGATCTCCTGCTTCTGCCTCTCCAGGCGGATCCGTTGCAGAACCCCCCTGTTGCCGAACAGAACGAAGGCGGCAACGGGAAGGGAAACGAGGAGGAGCAGCATCAGCCGTTTGTTCCTCAACAGCTTTCGAAGAAGCGCTCGAAGATCGAGCCGCTTCTTCCCCTTCCGGTAGAATCTGGAATCCCCGTCCTGCATCACATTCCGTTGTTTTTGTACCAGTCTTTCGACGGCGCATACGAAGTGCGCCTTGCCGACATTTCACGATGACGTTCAATGGCGAGAGCGATCAGCCGGTCCAGAAGTTCGGGGTACGGTACGCCTGTCGCCTCCCACAGCTTGGGGTACATGCTGATCGCTGTAAACCCCGGGATGGTATTTACCTCATTCACATACACCCTGTTCCGTCCCTTCGTCACGAAGAAATCCACGCGCGCCATTCCGGAGCAGTCGATCGCGGCAAACGCCTTCACCGCCAGCGCCCGGACCTTTCGGCTGAGAGCGGCCGGAAGCCGGGCAGGTATGATCGACGTGGATTTCCCATCCACGTACTTTGCGTCATAGTCGTAAAACTCGTTGGAGGAGACGATCTCGCCCGGCACCGATGCTTCGGCATCGGCGTTGCCAAGAACGCCGCACTCGATCTCCCTCACGCCGGCAATTCCCTGCTCCACCAGGACTTTCCTGTCGAATTCGGCCGCCAGAAGCAGCCCTTCGACGAGCTCCTTCCTGCCGTGTGCTTTGGTAATGCCGACACTGGACCCGGTGTTCGCCGGTTTCGTAAACACCGGATAACGGAGGACCCGCTCAACATTTCGCGCAACCCGGGGCGCGTTCTCTGTAACATCGCGTGAAAGAAACCAGACGTACTTGACAATCGGCAGCCGCGCGCGGAGAAAAAGTTCCTTCTGGATGATCTTGTCCATCCCTACTGCAGATGCGAGAACACCCGCCCCCACATACGGAACATCCGCCAATTCCAGCAGTCCCTGCAATGTTCCATCCTCGCCGTAGGTTCCATGGACGACAGGGAACACGACGTCGAGCCGCTCCCCTTCCGTGCGCAGTTCCGGGGCTGAGACCAGGCCCTGCCGCTGCGGCTCCGGCAGGAGGATCCGTTCGGGCATCTTGTCAAGGCCCGCCTTTTCTTTCAGGAGCGCCAGTCCGTCGGGGGAGCTGATCCAGCGCCCTTCCGGTGTAATGCCGATGGGGACGATCTCATATTTTGTCCGGTCGAGGGCATGAATGATCGATGCGGCGGACACGAGCGACACTTCATGCTCGCCTGACCGGCCGCCGAATATTATCCCCACCCTGAGTTTACTCTTCATTGTTTCAGTCCACGCGCTGTCAGTTGCTCGTCAATGTACGCCCGTATTTCCGCTTCCGTCATTTCCCGGTCCGGACCTGCTGTTCTCCCGCGGAACTTGCCGGAGAAATCCTTGCCGTAGCTCTTCATGCTGATCGCGCCGAGCTTCTCGACTTCCGCTACCGTCAGCCGCTTCTCTCCTCCGAGCATACGCGCCACAAACGTGATACAGGCCGTCTGTTCCACTTTCTCCAGGAGAAAGTACGCCGTTACAACGTCCCTGCCATAGGTCACCACGCCGTGGTTGGCCAGGAGGATCACCTCCGTTTCCCCGACATACGGGGCGATGGAGGCAGCGACTTCAGCCGTTGAGGGAGTCGCGTAGGGGGCAAGCGGAATGCCGCCCATGCCGACAATCACCTCGGGGAACACGCATCCATCGAGCGCTTCCCTGGCAGTCGCAAACCCGGTTGCGAACGGCGGGTGCGCGTGCACAACGGCTCCGATGTCCGGACGTTTGCCATAGATAAAGAGATGCATGCCGATTTCCGTGGATGGATGCACCGCTCGGGTGAGGGGAATTCCTTCAGGGTTGATCTCCACGATGTCGGCGGCCTTCACCAATCCCTTGTTCACACCGGTCCGTGTCGTCAGGACATTACCATTGCGCAGACGGACGCTCACATTCCCGTCCGTTGCGGCGACATACCCTTTTGCATACATCCTGTGGCACACATTCACGAGAGCCGCGATGACAGTCTGCTTCTCCCGCGACACGATCCTTCGCATGTTATCGGCCTCCACGGGGTGTCCCAGCAATGAACCGCTGGTACCATGGCGCGAGGGACGCGGCCGGTTCCTTATGTTGCTCCCGGATCTGATAGAACAGGCGCTTCGCGTCGAGCGGCCAGACGATCCTGAGGGTGTTTCTGTCTCCTGATTTGATCTTCCCGTTGGTCTTGAGGATCTCCTTCCCCTCGCCGACCACCACATACAATTCCTTATCGTTCGTTCTCATTCCTTCAATCACATCCAACGACGGGAAGGTGTACGTGATCTCGGCGCTGAGCGTGTCACCCACAAGGAACAGCCGCTTGCCGGTCACCTTGTTCCCGTCATGTTCGAAACCGCGATTCCCCGCGGAATCGAGCGACGCCATCATCACGCCGAAGTCACGCGCACGTCCCGTGTCATTGGCAGCATCCGAACGGATGTCCGTGAGAACGAGGATTGCTTCACCCCCTCCATTCTTGTTCACCTTGATCCGGTGTTCCGTCACTGTCACCAGAATGCATCCCTGAAGAATCACTGCTGCGAAGAAGATCGCAAACGCCGCAGAAGCGTTATGAAAAGTTCGGTGTGTCATAGCGGACCTCTGTTCGTTGGTTCTCATCCGGCGCGTCAACGGGACGCCCGTCCGTTCTTGATCCATTCTTCGGCGATCTGCACCGCATTCGTCGCAGCCCCTTTGCGCAGATTGTCCGATACGACCCACAAGTTCAATCCATGGGGAACCGTATCATCCTTTCGAATTCTCCCCACAAACACCTCATCCCTGTCCCACGCGTGAATCGGCATCGGATATTCTGATCCCGCAGGGTTATCCATGACTATTACCCCCACTGCTGCCCGCAGCGCTTCCCGCGCCTCCTCCACCGAGCACGGCTTTGCGAATTCCACATTGATCGCCTCGCTGTGTCCACCCCAGACCGGCACCCGCACGCATGTGGCGCTCACCTGGATTGTGTCGTCTTCCAGAATTTTCTTCGTTTCGTCCACCATTTTGTGCTCTTCCTTCGTGTAGCCGTCAGCCGCGAAGACGTCCACTTGCGGAAGAATGTTGAAAGCGATCTGGTGCGGGAATTTCTTCTCTGCGACGGTCCTTTTCGCCACTTCATCCTCGAGCTGATTCAGTCCCTTCTTCCCCGCTCCCGTGACCGACTGGTACGTCGAGACGACGATCCGCCGGATGCGCCACATGTCGTGGAGAGGTTTCAATGCGACAACCATCTGGATGGTGGAACAATTGGGGTTCGCAACGATACCGTGATAGCCGTGAACGGCGCGCGGGTTCACCTCGGGGACGACAAGGGGAATGTCCTTGTCCATCCGGAATGCGCTGCTGTTGTCGATCACGAGCGTCCCGGCTCGAACAGCGCAGGGCGCGAACTCCCTGCTCACTGCGGCACCGGCAGAGAACAACGCGATCTCCACCCCGCTGAATGAGGACGCCGTCAGCTCGCGGACCATCACTTTGGCGCCGCGAAAGGAGATTTCACTCCCCGCGGATCGGGCCGACGCAAGGGGACGCAACTCGCCCACAGGGAAGTGATGTTCCTCCAATACCTGGGTCATTTTCCGGCCCACGAGTCCCGTCGCACCGACAACCGCCACCGTGTATTGTTTCACCGCCTATCCTTCAAATAGTTGTTCGATGGTTTCCCGTTTCCTGATCAGACTGCATTTCGTTCCATCGATAAGCACTTCCGCCGGACGGGGACGCGAATTGTAATTCGAGGAAAGAACATAGCCGTATGCTCCCGTACACATGACCGCGAGGTATTCACCTCGTTCGACCCGCGGGATCTGCCGGTCGAGGGCGAGGAAATCGCCCGATTCGCAGAGCGGACCGACGACGTCGGCCTTTTCAAACGGGCGCCCATGAAGCTCAGCCGGCACGATCTGATGATAGGCATCGTACAGACTGGGCCGCAGGAGGTCATTCATCCCGCCGTCGACCACAACGAACAGTCTGTCGTCGGTCTCCTTGCGGTAGAGCACCTTCACCAGGAGGACCCCCGCATGCGCAACGACCGAGCGTCCGGGCTGAATGGAAAGACGGCAATGGGTCTCCCGAAGAAGAGGGAGCACATCCCGTATCAAAGTCGCAGCGGAAAGATTGACTTCTTCCGATTCCTCGGCGGGTATGCCGGGACCGGTCACATAGCCCCGATACTGGACGCCGAATCCCCCGCCGAAGTCAATGTCGCGCACCGGAATCCCCGCCGCCGTGATGTCCTGGACGAGCGAAATGATTGCGCGGGCGGCTCTTTGGAACGTCTCGGCTTTCGTGATTTGCGATCCGATATGACTGTGAAGCCCGCGGATTTCGATATTCGGGAGCCCCTGTGTCCATCGGAGAACCTCCAGCGCTTTTCCCGCGGGGATTCCGAACTTGTTGTGCTTCATGCTTGTCGAAACGTACGCGTGCCCCCCCGCATCGATGTCGAAGTTGATGCGAAGAAGGATCCTGGCCTTCTTTCCCTCCTGCCCCGCGATGGTGTCGAGAAGGCGGATCTCCTCGGTCGACTCCACGTTAAACGCATAGATGCCGGCACGGATGCCCGCGACAATTTCGTCGTCGCGCTTGCCGACGCCGCTGAACGTGATTTTTGACGGATGGATGTCCGCCGCAAGGGCAATCGTCAACTCCCCGATCGAGCCGACATCGGCACCAAACCCCTCTTCCCCAATCAGCCGCAGGAGATCGCGGTTCGCATTTGCCTTGACCGCAAAGCAGGACAGGTGAGGGTGCCCGTCAAACGCCTTTTCGATATTGCGGCAATGGTCCAGGACGGACCGCCGGCTATACACATAGACCGGAGTCCCGAACTCCTCCGCGACAGACTTGAGCGGGACAGACTCGCCCATCAGGAGCGAATTATTATAGACAAACTCCTGCATCGTTCAGGCCCTCCCCCACACGCTCATCCGATCGCGCCGCAGCACCATAGATATGTTCTTCATGACGCCTCAGAATGGGGACGGGACGGGACACGCGGACCTGCAATCCGACAGTAACGCTGGAAGTCGGGGGCAAACCCCTCCGCGGTGAAGGCGCCGGTCGCCCGGTTCTGCGTGTAGTTCCCTTTGTATTGTCCCTTTGCGATCCGTTCCACCATATCGACAAGCGCATCAATGTCGTCGTGCGTATTGTAACATCCGAAGCTTGCACGCACCATTCCCGGCATGTGCGACTTGTCGCCGGCAATGACCTCGGCCGTGAGAACGGCATCCTCCTCGGGGCTGACACCAAGAAGCTCCTTCACATACGGGTGCGCGCAAAAACATCCGTCCCGCACACCTAACCCTCCTTCGGTTCCGAGGATCGCAGCCACAAGCGAGTGATGTAAACCGTCAACATTGAATGCCATCACCCCCACCTTCTCTTCGAGATGATCCGTCGGACCGTAGAATGCAACTTTCCCCACCGTTGCCATGCGCTGGTAGGCATACGAAAGCAGATCCAGTTCGTGGGCGGCAATCGCATCCATCCCCACGCTGCGCAAGACCTTGATCGCAGCGCCGAGCGCGATGCCACCGATGACATTCGGGCTCCCCGCTTCTTCCTTCTGGGGAGGACGGTTCCACACTGCCTTCTCCAAGGTCACAATATCCACCACCCCGCCTCCCACAGCATCGGGATCCCCCTGGCCAAAAAACGTCCGGGGGCCGATGAGCACCCCTGTGCCGAACGGAGCGTACATCTTGTGCGCCGAGAAGGCAAGGAAGTCGATATGTTCCGGGTGATCATCGGGGAGCATATCGATGGCGTGATGCGGTGCAAGCTGCGCCGCATCGACAAAAATCTTCGCCCCCGCGCCGTGCGCCCATCGGGCGATCTGATGGATCGGCGCACAGAGCCCCGTGATGTTGGACGCACCGCTGACGGCAACGAGCCGGACGCGGCCATTCCCGCGCAGGAGCGCCGCATGCAGCGCCTCCAGGTCGATATGCCCGTCGTGCGTCATGCCGACGTGGACAACGCGTGCATGCTTTCGCCACGGCAGATCGTTGGAGTGATGCTCGAGAAGAGTTGTGAGAACCACATCTTCCTTGCCGAAACCGTAGCGGGCCGCCAGCTTGTTCACACATTCCGTCGTATTCTTTGTGAAGATCACCGCGTTCGTTTCCAGATCGGCCCCCACGAATTCTCCCGCCGCATCGTGGGCCGCATCGAAAACCTCCGTCGCAAGGAGCGACTTGAAGCCTGTCCCCCTGTGGACCCCCGAGTACCATGGGAGGAAATCTTCGATCGCACGAAGCACCGGACGGAACGAGGGCGTGCTTGCCGCATTGTCGAGAAACACGTACGGCCGTTCTGAGCCGTCGAGGAGCGGCACAGGGGTGTCAAGCCCCACGATTGCCTTCCGCAGGTCGGCCACGCTCCTGCACGGGCCGTCATCGTGTTGAGAAACGTTCAATGGCATTGGTACTGTCTCTCTCGTATGCTGGTCCGGCACCGGCATCATTCATCCGCGGGGATGGCAAGTCCTATGGACTTCCTTCAGGTACTCACGGTCTATGTGCGTGTAGATCTGCGTCGTCGAGATGTCGGAATGGCCGAGCATCTCCTGGACGGCCCGAAGGTCGGCCCCCCCCTCGAGGAGGTGCGTTGCAAACGAATGCCGGAATGTATGGGGATGGACCTCTTTGGCAATCCCTGCTTTCCGTGTGTAGGCCTGCACGATCTTCCAGATGGCCATCCGCGTCATCGCCTTTCCCCGCGCGTTCAAAAAGAGCGTATCCTGTCCCGCGCCCCGCGCCGCGAGAAACGCACGGCATTCCTTCTTGTACCGGTCGATCCACCGGAGTGCGGATTTCCCGATGGGAACAAGCCGTTCCTTTGAACCCTTCCCGAAGACGCGGACGATCCCCTGTGTTTCCATGACGTCGTGCTGTTTCAGGATAATGAGTTCCGACACGCGCATCCCTGTTGCGTACAAAACTTCCAGGATGGTCCTGTCCCGGATGATGAGCCGGCGCGTACGATCGCTCGCCGGCGCCGGTTCCTTGTCGAAATGATTGAGAATCAATTCCACCTCCGCCTGACTCAAAACATCCGGAAGCGTGCGTTGGAGTTTCGGGACATCGATCCCTTCCATCGGGTTCTTGATGGTGATCCCCTCGCCGAGGAGGAATTTGTGGAACCCGTTGAGCGACGATATGCAGCGCGTCACCGAGCGGGGCGAGAGGTGCGCAGCACGCAGCGTCGAGAGAAAACCCGTCACGAGTCCCTCGCTGATCCGGTCCGGATGTGTGATGCCGTGTCCCTCAAGGAAGCGAATGTAGCGATCGATATCCAGGCGGTACGACGCGATCGTATTCCGGGAGGCGTTCTTCTCCAATGCGAGGAAATGAAGATAGTCGCCGGAGTACTGTTTCATTCCCGTTCGATCTCCCTGATGATCGTCGGAACCTGTTCATCGGCGGCGGGCATCTTCCCCTCCGTGGAACGCCGAGGCCGCCGGCGCGTCGGCTCGGGGTATTTCAGGCGCGTGTGGTGAATGCCGACGAGAACGCCGAGGAACGCCGACTTGATTTTTGTCAGATCCTTCAGCGTCAACGGGCACTCTTCCAGCTCCCCCTCTTCAAACCTCTTCCTGATCAATTCATCGATCGTTTGTTCAAGCCGCTGCGGGTTCGGTTCGTCCAGCGTGCGAACGACAGCCTCGATGGCATCGGCGAGCATCAGAATTCCCGTTTCCTTGGTCTGGGGCTTTGGGCCCGGATAACGGTAATCCTCTTCCTTGATCTCGTCGATCTTCGTCTGATCGGGGTCGTTCTGTGCCCGTTCGAGGGCCTTGTTATAAAAGTAATCGATGCGCGTCGTGCCGTGGTGCATGGGGATGAATTGGACGACTTCCTCGGGAAGATGATACTCGCGCGCGAGCGCCATCCCGTCTTTGACATGGGCCGCAATGATCAAGGAGCTCATCCGCGGCGAGAGTTTGTCGTGCCGGCTCCGTGTCCCCTTTTGGTTCTCCACGAAGTATCCGGGCTTGACGATCTTTCCGATATCGTGGAAGTACGCGCCGACGCGCGCAAGGACATCGTTTGCCCCCACGGCTGCCGCGGCCGCCTCGGAGAGACTCGCCAGGGTCATGCTGTGGTGATACGTCCCCGGCGCCTGTTCCGCGAGCATGCGCAGGAGCGGGTGGTTGTAATGCGCCAGCTCCAGCAGCGTGAGATCCGTCGTCACCCGGAACGCCCGTTCCAGGAAGATCAGCAGTCCATAGGTCAGCACCGGAGAAATCACCGCGTTCACGAGAGCATATTCTGCCTGCTCAAGCATCGCGCCCGCGGGCGTGAAGCGTTCGACCCCCAGCGCAACGATGACGAGCAGGTACCCGAGGAAGATGAAGCCGAGCGATCGGAAGATTTGCGTCCGGTTTTTTATGTCGCGAACGGTGTAGACCGCAAGAGCCCCCGCAACGAGCGAAGCCAGGGCAACGGAATAGTCGTTCCCTCTGATGCCGGCGACGAGGAACGATACGATCACCGTCGCATAGAATCCCACCCGCGAATCGAACACGATCGTGAAGAGCATCGACGCGACCGGGACGGCGATGAGGAATTCCACCGGCGCATCGGCATCGATCTCCTGCGACAGGTAGGCAAGAACCCCTTCAAGAATGAACAAAAAGGCGATCAACCCCAAGCGGCGGGTGTTGTGAAAGATTCCCTTCCGGAAGAGGAAAAGATAGAGGCCGAAGAGCATGACGAGGAGACCGACGTGAAGCATGGGGCCGATCACCTGGAGCGGACTGTCGGTTTCGGGACCGCGTTCCGCCCGTGCACGGTGAAGGGATTCGAGCTTCAGTTTGATGTCGGGTGTAATGCGTTCGTGCTTGCTGACAATTCGTTCGTTCTCCTGCACAAAGCCGATCGTGCGCGGGATCGCGTCGATCGCCGATGCGATCGCCTGATTGGTTGCAGCCGCATCGAATTTCACGTTCGGCTCGACGTGCATCACGCCGATCTTATAGGCAATGCCAACGGCGCCGTTGTCCCTTCCGAACCGCGCCATCAACTCTTTCTCCAATAATGCGTGGACGTCGTTCTCATCCAGCAGACGCGCCACCGGCACGATCTCCTCCAGCGTTCCCTTGCGCAGGGCAACCTCCGGTCGCTTGAAACTGTTCTTGCTCCGGTCCAGGATGCCGGTTTTCATGTACCCCCGCAGCGCCGTAGAAAGGAGCTTGCGCACGTCCCGAAGGCGGCCCGAGGAAGCAAGCGCGGAGAGGACATCCCATTCCCGATCGGAGAAGGGAATGTCGAGCGAGGAGGCGAGACGATTGAATCGGGAAGAATCAGCAGCCGCGGCGGGATCGCGGTGGTGGACGTCCCTCCGGAGCTGCGCGCGGGCGGCAAGCGCTTGGTCAATCCGGACGATGAATGTGTCCAGTCGGGCCGGTTGCATCTCCGATGAGACCGTATCCCGTGCAAACACATCGGAGACGGTTTTCTTTGCCTCATCCACGTCCTTTCCGTATTCACGTTCGTCGCGTAAAACGGAGAACGAAAATGGGGCAATAAGATCCTTCTGCGCCCAGACAGCGCCGACTTTGTAGTCGAGCTTGATCGACTCGCCGCGTGGAAAGAGCATCGCAAGGACGAGGATGAGCCCGGCAGCGATCAACAGCTTGAACAGAGCGCTCCGCGTCAACCATTGCGAACGGGCAATGTTCTCCAGCGAGGTCTGGAATTTTTCCGGCAGCATTCCCACAGGGTACGGCAGATTATGTAAACAAATATCGGGAG
>PMNE01000070.1 GCA_003162635.1 Ignavibacteriota bacterium | reverse complement strand
AGCACCTTCGGATCGAGCGGTGTAGTGGCGGTGTGGTCAAGATAGATTCTTTGCATAGAGGGAATATACGAACAGAAGATGGAGGTTGTGAAAGATTATGTGCCGTTCCCCTGTGCAATCGTGAGCCCAGCCAGAATCTTTTCGGCTTCGACAACTTCCGCGCAGGGAACCATCACCTTGATTTCATTGATCACATGTCCGTCGTAGTCTCCCGCCGCCCTGTAGAGCGTGTACACGAAGCGGGGTCCCCCCTTCGGCTGCGAGCGGCAGTAGATCATGGGGTGGAAACCGGACTGCTCTAGGCAGGTCTTCGCATATTGTGCAGCGAGATCGTCGAGCACACCATAGACCCTGACCATCCCTTCGTAGATCTCGTATGTGCTGTGACGGTCGCAGAGAAACCGGCCGCTCACCAATCCCCCGCATGTGCGGCACAGCGGCAGCGCGCAGACGATGCAGACGCCGTCTGCCACTCGTTCGTGATGATTCTCGCACATGACGCCATCGGCGAACAGTTCACCGCAGTGAGGGCAAAATTCGTCGCTCTCCCTGACTTCATTCCGGCAGCGCGAGCAGGTCAATTCGTCGTCCTTGGCATCAGACATTTGAACACCTCCCCTTTCCTTGAAGCTACAAAAAAAATCATCCATTGCACAGTGGGCAAGACCGCGCATGATTGGATTTTCTGCGCCAAAATGGAAAAGGCGGCCGGAAAGCGGCCGCCTGTTTTCTTCAACGGGGACTTGAACCCGCAACGAATTACTTGATCATCAACATCTTCTTGACCATCGAGAAGGAACCCGCCTGGATGCGGTAGATGTACATTCCGGTTGCCACCGGCGAACCATTCGCGTCCTTCCCATTCCACACCACCCGCCACGTACCGGCGGACATCTCGGCGTTCACCAGCGTCGAAACCTGGCGTCCNNCCAAGGATGTCGAAGACATCCAGTCGTACAGTTTCCCGCTGCGGCAATGCGAACTCAATAGTCGTGCTCGGGTTGAACGGATTCGGGTAGTTCTGATTCAACGCGAAGCTTGTCGGCACAGGGCCATCCAACGACTTCACGCCCGTAAACGTGATATTGAGCGCTTTCTGCAGAATCGCGATGGCGTATTTGGGATTGTGGACGCCGTAGCTTCCGTCGTTCAGGACGAAGTAGTAGTTCCACAGATCCTGCACCGCACGCTGGTTCCCCTTGATCAGGAGAGAGTCCGTGGTCATCGTGACCGGATTACCTGTGGAATCCAGCGGCAGGCGGTTCTTCAGCTTTGCAAGGAGTCCCTTCACCTCGGTCTGGAATCCTTCAATCTTGCCGTTCCCGTCATAATCGGCGCTTGCCCGAATGTCATTGAAATCGGTCAGCACGCCGTGGCACGGTGCGCAGGCCGACAGAGCCAGGGGAAGCGCATTCCCCAGGGAGTCCCTCATATCCACCGCGTGGTTCGGAAGCTGAGGGCTTGCTGCGTTCCACCCTGTTTGCATATGGCATGTCACGCACGCATCCTCCACCATCGAGTGCGTCATTAAACCGGTGATGGTCGTGTCGCCGTACTGGTACGCATTCGATCCGAAGTACATGTCGGCCTGGTTGTTATTGTGCGGGCCGTACCTGTTGGTGAACCCGAAGTACGGGCCTTTCGACGTCACACGCGCCTTCACGCTGTAGCGCGAGTTGTGGCAGTTTGCACACAAGATCCCGGCACCACCGACATTCGCCGGAGGCAGATAGCCATTCCGCAGCGAGTCAAGCGTGCTTACCCTGAGCTCAAGGGAATGGGGATTGTGACAGGTCTGGCAGTCGATTTCCACATCGCCATCATTGGTCGGCGAGAGCTGGCCGTTGACCGTGGTCGTGTCGTATCCCGGCGTGGTCTTGTTCTTCGTCCATTTGATGAACGCCTTCCCGCTGTGGCACGGGAAGCATCCGATCTGGGCCGTATGTGCTCCGTCGGGGAGCTTCGCGTGAACCGATTGTGCCCAGTTGTTCCCCAGACTGTGTTTTGACGAGGCGTTGTGGCATGGAAAGCAGACGCCGGGGCGGTAGCTGACATCGATCTTGATATCGCTTGTGAACGCGTTCAGCATATGTGCGCTTGCCGGCCCATGGCACTGTTCGCACCCGATGTTCGCAACGCCGACGAGCGTCGCATAGGAGTTGTTGAGTTGAGCCCAATTCGTCGTATCGCCGGAGAGAATAAGGTATTCACCCGTGACTGCAGTATTGGCGGGGTTCTTATACCACGTCGTGTCCCACGATGGCACCCCCTGGTGCGCAAGGTATCCGAAGTTGCCATTCGCCGCCTTCTGGTCCCATCCGGTGGTGTGGCACTTAATGCAGACGGTGCCGTATGCGCCGACCGTGTCGCCCATTGTGACAACCGGCTCGGTCTCCAACAATCCGGAGATGCCCTGGCGAAAGATGTTCGCGTGGGGACTCGTCTTCCACTCACTGTACGCAGTCACTGCGGCCGGCGCCGCATACGGATGGCATCCGCCGCAATCCTGTGCGGTGCTCGTCCCGACGAATGTCGCCGCCGTGACGGTCTGCATGACCGTCACACCGCCGGCAACGAGCTGGACGGTGTAGTCGCCTTCCGTGTCTGTCACGAAACTTGTCGTGCTGGCCGTCGTGCTGTACAGAGCTGCATCGGAGATCGAGGAGGTGCCCGGTTTGGCGATGATGGACCAACTGAAGGAGGAAACAACGCTCGCCCCCGAACCGGTGGTGTCGGCGGCAAAGTACACGCGCATCCCCATCGGCACAATCCGCAATCCGGTCGAGATCGGCAGGGTCCCCGCCGGAGGCGTGCTCAAATACTCAAAGGGGTTGATCGCATCGATCTTGATCCGCACGACCTGCGCTGTCGCGGCGAAGAATGGCACCGTACACAACGCCAGGACCAGTAAGACCACACATATCGAAGCAACACGTTTCATTGTGTCCTGTCCTTTCTTCAAGTGATGGGGAAGAGCTTCGATACCCACGTGTGTTGACCCCTCCAACGTGCCCAAAAACAGGTCAAGAGGCATGCCAGTCACCCTCCACGCTGCCCGGCGAGGAACGCACTCAGTGCTTTTGCAAAAATGCTGAATCCGGACGAAATTTGAGACTGCGGGATGGAACCCGCGCCGTGCACAAATTTGCGTTGAAAAATTCTACAATTAGTATTTTCACGGCTGGGAATCGGACCACCCAATCTTGGGAATTGTAGGGCTGAATAGCAGAAAAAGGGACTACCGACAGGGATAAAAAAGGGGGGGGCAGAAACTCTGTCCCCCCTTTACCGAATCTTTCGCCGGTTTTGCAGCCCCGGCATCTTGCGCAGCCAAGCCCGGATGCAAGTTACGGTTGGTCATCCGGCGCCGCGTGGCGCCGTCGTTGGGCATCACGCATCGCTTCGCGGAGTTCCTTTTCGAACCGTCGTTCGAACGTAAGAAGCTTCGCTCTTTGCTGTATCGTCAGGATGTCGGACAACCCCGAGAGAAAGCTCCTTTGGTCGTCCGCGATCTTTGTGTCGAAGGCAAAAACATCGTTGAACGCCTTATCGAATTCCCCCGCGTCGGCCTTGTTCCAGATCAACCTGTCGATCCGATCCAGCGCCATCCCCCTCTCCTTGTAGAGCTGCCGCCGCGTCGATTCGTGTTCGTTGAAGCGGGCAAAGAACCGGACCGACTGGTCCTCCGACAATTCGAGCAACTCAATGAGGCGGACCTTCTTCAGTTTTTCGATCCGATCGAAGAATTTCGAATCACCGGGAGGTGCGTCCGGAGGGCCAGGCTGCGCCATCGCCAGCACCGGCAGCAGCAGGCATCCTGCGAAGAACGACCGCATGCCCATGGGTCTTTTCCTCCTCTTATGGGAACCGGATTCGCCGGCGGGTTCCTTCATTGTTGCGCCCTCACTCGACACCGGCATGCGTTTCAAGCAGTGCGAATATTTCATCCTTTTCCTTCTCGGTCAGTCCATCCGCCGCCGCCGAGGTGTTTCCGTTGACAGCAAGATAATCCGCGATCTGCTCGCGTGAAAAATCAAACATCTCGCCTCCTATCTCCGTGACGGAGAGGGTCGGTTCAATCTGCGAAGGATCAAGCAGGAGCGAATCGATCGCAGCGGAGGGGAGCGTGGAAAGCACGGAAGCAACCGTCACCCGCTCGTCGGGTTGGCCGGGAACGTAGTAGTGCACGCCGATCAGGAAGGACACAATTGCAAACACGCCGGGGATCGCAACGCGCCATGCCCAACTCAGCGAGAGGGCCTTGCCGCTCGTGGCCTCGTCAATGCGNNAATTTCATTGCGCAAATGCTCCCGGACTTTCCGCAGCGCGTGAAAATAGTTTGCTTTCAGTCCGCCGATTGATGTTTTGAGGATCTTTGCGATTTCCTCGTAGCTCAATTCGTCATGATAACGGAGAACGAAGACCGCCCTTTGTTTCTCCGGGAGCTGTGCAATCGCACGCTCCAGGAGCGTCGCCGTCTCCTCCTGTTCGACGCGCTCGGAAGGATCGTCATGGGACGGCAAAAACCTGCCCAGCAACTCGCTTTCATGAAGATAACTCAACACCTGACGCTTGCGTATGGTATTGAGCGAGAGGTTGACCGCGATCCTGTACAGCCAGGTGAAGAAACTTGAGTCCCCGCGAAACTCACCGAGCGCAAGATATGCCTTGACAAACGTCTCTTGCGTCACGTCGTCAGCGTCCTCATGCCCGCCGACGATCCGCCGGGCAACCCAATACACCCGCTCCTGATAGCGGTGCATCAGCTCGGTATACGCCCGCCGCTTCCCCTCCCGCACCTCCTGGATGAGCTCTTGATCAGAAAGAGGTTCCATCAGCGCGTATCGTCCAGGATCGTTCTACTCATTAGACACTCCGAACAACCGGATGTTTAACCACAGAGTCCCTTATCCTAGTCTTTTACGCAGGCTTTTCCAGGTTGTTTTCATGTCTTCGGAGATGAGTTTTGTGTCGGAGAGCACAGGCATGAAATTCGTGTCACCGTTCCACCGGGGAACGATGTGGAAATGGAGGTGCGTATCCACGCCCGCCCCGGCCGCGCGGCCGAAATTTGCGCCGAAGTTGTACCCCTGAGGATGCAGAAGGGCATCAAGCGCCTTGATGGCACGCTGGACCGTTTCCATGATCTCGGTCAGCTCAGCGGAGCGCAGGTCCCGCAGCGTCGCGACCTGCCTGTTAGGGACAACCAGGAGATGTCCGCTGTTGTACGGATAGCGATTCATAATGAGGAAACAATGCTCCCCTCTCCACACAACGAGGTTGGCTGCATCGTCGTCCGATTTCCTGGCCGCGGTGAACACGCTTTGCTTGCGCCGTGGGTGGGCGGACCCGCTGAACGTCTTTATGTATTGCGACCGCCAGGGTGACCACATTCTCTTCATGGCATTGTCCTCATGGCATTCTCGTCCCCGAAATACGAGAGGTTGGAAGCCACCTGCATGACAGGCCCCCAACCCCGTTGACCCTCCCGTCGTTCACCGTGGTGGCCGGTGGATCAGGCCGCCGCTTCCTTGTTCTTTTCCGATGCCGCAACGATCTTCTCGGCAACCTCCCGCGGCACTTCCTCATAGTGCGAGATTGTCGCCTTGAACACCCCCCGTCCGCCTGTCTTCGACCGGAGGATCGTCGCATATTTGTGCAGTTCGGCCGCGGGGACCTGCGCNNTCCTCCGGCACCTTCACTTCGATATTGCAGATCGGCTCCAGGAGGATCGGCTTCGCTTCCATGAACCCCTTCCGGAACGCCATCGACCCCGCGATCTTGAAGGCCATTTCCGATGAATCGACGTCGTGGTAGGAGCCGTAATGCAGCGCCACCCGCACATCAACCACGGGGTATCCCGCAAGGACACCCTCTTTCATCGACTCCACCACCCCTTTCTCCACGGCCGGGATGAACTTCCCGGGCACAACACCGCCGACGATTTCGTCCAGGAATTCAAATCCCTGTCCCCGCTTCAGCGGTTCAAGGCGCAGATGGACATGCCCATATTGTCCGTGCCCGCCGGTCTGTTTCTTGTGTTTGTACTCGGAGTCTTTCACCACCCCTTTGATGGTCTCGCGGTACGGGACCTTGGGTTCCCCCAGGTCCACCTCCACATTGTACCGCTGCTTCAGCCGTTTGACAAAGATACCGAGATGGAGCTCACCCTGTCCGCTGATGATCGTTTGGTGCAATTCGCCCTCGACACGAAACATGAACGTCGGGTCTTCCTGGTGCAGCGCGTGGAGGCCGGTGGCGATCTTATCCTCATCCCCCTTTGCCTTGGCAAGAATGGCGGCATGGAACACCGGTTCGGGGAAGACAATCGGCGGGAAGACCACTGACAAGGTTTTGTCGCTGAGGGTGTCGTTCGTGTGCGTATCCTTCAGTTTCACCACTGCCCCGATGTCGCCCGCAAAGAGCTTCGCGGCTTCCTTGCGTTCCTTCCCGTTCATGACGAAGAGCTGCGCGAGGCGTTCCCCTCTCCCGTTTTTGCCGTTGACGAGGTCGAGGCCGGGGCTCACAACACCCGTACACACGCGGAAGTAGGAGAGCTCTCCGACGTGGGATTCGGAGACGGTCTTAAAGATGAAGAGGGAGGGAGGTGCTGCAGGATCCTGCTTGACGTCCAACTGTTTCGGCGGATTGCCCGTCACCACTCCATGAAGCACGCCCATGTCGAGGGGCGAAGGAGCATACTCCACGATAAAGTCGAGGAGGGCCGAGACGCCGACGTTCTCTGTCGATGATGCGCAGAGAAGAGGGTACACCTTCCGCTCACGGATTCCCTTCCTCAGTCCCTGCGCGACCTCATCATCGGAAAGCCCCCCTTCTTCCAGATACTTGTTGAGAAGTTTTTCATCCGTCTCCGCGATCAACTCAAGAAGTTGCTGGCGCAGGCCCTGCGCTCTCTCTTTGACTTCGGCCGGGATATCCTGCTCGGTGTATTTTCCATTCCCTCCAGCCGCATACTTCAATACTTTCATCCGGACCACGTCCACGATGCTGTCGAATCCGAGCCCCTGCTTCAACGGAAATTGCACAGGCACGATGTCGTGACTGATCGTTTCTTTGCACTGCGTCACAGCTCTTTCAAAGTCGGCGTTTTCCTGGTCGAGCTTATTCACAACCACGAGCATGCCATTGGCCAATTCTTCGGTATAGCGCGCGACGATCTCCGTCCCCACCTCCACTCCTTCCACCGCTTTCACAACCAGGAGAGCTGTATCGGCAACGCGCAGGGCTGCCTTCACCTCGCCGGTAAAGTCCATGTACCCGGGAGTGTCGATAAGATTGATCTTGTTGTTTTTCCAGTCAGTAAAGAGGAGGGACGCGTTAATGGAGATCTGACGTTCAATTTCGTCGGGGTGGTAGTCAGAGAGGGTGTTCCCCTCTTCTACTCTGCCGAGGCGTGTCGTGCTCCCGGCGGAGAAGAGCATGGCCTCAGCCAGCGATGTCTTCCCAGCGCCTCCGTGGCCGATGAGGGCCACGTTCCGAAGGTGTTCAGATGTATAGTCTTTCATACAGGTCGTGTTTCCTCCATTGAATTACCGGTATGGGCGACTTCCGATCGAAAATCGCGGCGGATCCCCGGCGACGTCCATCGCGTGGAGATGGGAAAGGGCACAGCGTGCGTTCCTGTGACAACGCGGATGCTCACAGTCGGCATGCACCCCGTCGGAACGGCGTGAGAGAACAGTTGTGCGCTGGAAAGCGCGGAATTCAGAGACGGACGCGCTCGAGAAACGTTCGGACACCATTGAAGACGGATGCAACAAATGCTACCGTGTCAAGGATGGGACCCTCGAGCCGGTCCTGGACCTTGCGCTCCATGGCAACCACGTTGTCGGTGATCTGCTTCATCGAGGTGATCGAATCACGGACCATCATCACCTGATCGTCAATATTCTCGGCGATGCTCTTCACGCGGGCTGTGATGTATTCCATGTTCTCCAGGACGGGGAGGGTGCGCGAGGTGACCTCTTTAAGATCTTTCTCGACATTGGCGAGTATGTCCCTGACTCGGAGCAGCACGACGACAAGGTAGATGCAGAGAGCGGAAAGACACAGGAACAGCAGTATCTGACTGATAATGAGAACGGATTCCACGGAAATCTCCTCTCAGGATTTGGCAACTCGTCAGGAGGACTTGCGGCGTTCTTCTTTGTACGCATCGATGCCGGCTTTCACGGCGCTCTTCAGCCGCGTGCCTTCCTCAACGACCGGTCCGGCTTTCGCCCGGGCGTCCGTCAGAATCTTGTCGGCATCTTCGATCAGCGTGTCGGCCTTCCGTTTTGCGTCAGTAATCAATTGCTCGGAACGTTTCTTCGCCTCCGACATGATTTCCACCGCCCGCGTCTTGGCGGCGGCCGCATATTCCCCTGCTCCCTCCATAAAGTCGTCTGTCTTCTCCTTGATGTCCGCCCGCAGCTCGCGGCCGCTCTTGGGTGCATACAGCAGGGCGATCAACGCTCCCACCGCCCCTCCCGCCAGCACGCCGATGACAAGTCCTTTCAATAGCCCGTTGTTCTGTGCCATGGGATACCTCGTCCGTTCATTGAATGAATGGCTTCCGTCTTCATGACTATAGTATGAATTTCGGGCCAGAAAATCAACCAACGGCGACGCTCCGCGGGAACGGGTATCCCGCAAAAAGCGCATCCCGCCATAGCGCGGGATGCAGTGTCTCTTACCGGTTTTTCTTCTTGTGACGCATCTTTCTCAAGCGCTTTTTTCTCTTGTGCGTCGCCATTTTGTGCCTCTTGCGTTTCTTACCGCTTGGCATGGTCCCTCCTTTCTGTTATTGTTGGAGGCCACGCTGTGCAAGAATGTTCTGAGCGCGCACGCCCAGATCGGAATTCTTGTTCAGTGCGACCGCCCTCGTAAACCATTTGGTGGATTCATCCACAGCGCCCATGTGGAGGTACACGACTCCGAGATTATACGCGGACTGCTGGTGGGAAGGAGCGATCGATTGGGCGGTTTGCATTGCGCGGACCGCCTGCTGCATGAGCGACACGGCGTTCACCGTATCGGTCTGCGCAATCTGAAAATAGCAGATCCCCATATCGGTCAGCGCGTCGGGATCCTTCGGGCGGAGGGCAAGGTAGCGGCCATACGTCTCAGCAGCCCCCGCGAAATCCCTCGCATCGTGGAGCGCATTGGCCAGTTTAAGGAGAGCCGCGGGGTTCTTCGGCTCGGCATTCACCGTCTCGCGCAGTGAGCGGATCTCGCTGCCGGAAGGTCCTCCTCCCATCAGGGGAGCATTCTGCGGTATCGCGGCGGAGGGAGAGGAACCCGAAAGGCGGCTCCGATCCGCTGAGATTTCACCGTAGATGAAGTATGCCGCAAGCGCAAGGACGGCGGCCGCGGCGATGTACTGCCATGGTTCAAATCTGTGGCGGACCGGGCTCCGTTTGTCGTTCCGCCTTTCTTCTCCTCGCCGCACCGGGGGCTTTTCCGGACGGGGAGACGCTCCGCGCGAAGAAACCGCCTCCGCAAAAGCCGCCCCGCAGGAAGCGCAGAACTCACTCCGGGGGGCGTTCCGACTGCCACATTCCTTGCAGACGCGATCGGCAACCACGCCGGCCTCCCGGTCAATGCGCGCACCACAGGATGGACAGAACGCATCTGCCGGTGAGATCGTCGCCCCGCAGTCCCCGCAGACCAGCTTGGCAAGCGCCATCAGGCCTGACCCTTTTGCAGGTTCTCGTTCACCAGGAGCTTCACCTCCTTGGACACCTTGAACAACGGCACCCAATGTTCTCCCACCATAACCTGCTCGCCGGTCCGGGGATTCCTGGCAACTCTCCCCTTCCGCTTCTTGACCTTGAAGCTCCCGAATCCCCTGATCTCGATGTTCTTCCCATCCTTCAGAGCACTGATGACGGTGGAAATGAACCCGTCAACCACGGCCTCCGTCTCTACCTTCGTCAGCCCCGTCGCGGTGGCAATCGTGTCCACGATATCTGCCTTCGTCAACGCTGCATCTCCTTTCGTTGTGAAAAAGACCCTGTCGGAACGAAGAACCCGGATCCGAAAGTCATGGCGCGGCAAACCTGTACGACAAGACGGGCCGATCAATGAGCTCCTGTTTCAGATCCTTCAGTGTTTCCCCGGCATCGCCAAAGAACGATTCGTACCACATTTGCCTCTTCCGCTCCCTGACAATGGCGGGTTCCCCCTTGATCCCGACCTTCACAGCGGCAATGCGGACGGCATCCTCAAACGTCCCGAGCGTATCCACGAGCCCGAGCTGCAACGCCTGCTCTCCCGTGAACACCCGACCGTCGGCAAGCTCCCGCACCTTCTCCACGTCCATCTTCCGCTCGCGGACGACCACGTCGATGAACTGCCGGTGGACATCGTCCATCAACGCCTGGAAGTACTTCTGATCATCCTCGTTCATCGCCCGCATCGGTGAACCGGCGTCCTTGAGCTTGCCGGCCTTAATCGTCTTTACCCCGATCCCGAGCTTATCCAACGCATCCTTGACCTGAAGGAACTCCGATATCACGCCCACGCTCCCCGTGAGGGTACCCCTGTTTGCCACGAGGTAGCTTCCCCCGACTGCAACGTAATACCCGCCGCTCGCCGCCAGTGAGCCCATCGACACGATCACCGGCTTCCCTCCATCGCGCACCGCCCGCACCTCTTCGTACATTTCCTGGCTTGCGACAACGCCGCCCCCGGGAGAATCAATGTGGAGCACGATGGCCCGTACCGATGAGTTGTTCTTGTATTTCTTCATTTGCCTGACGACGTCCTCAGACGAGGAGATGACTCCCTTCAGGTCAACCACGGCCACTTTGTCGCCTGAACCGACCGTGACAGTTTCGGTTTTATCCGAAGAGCCGCTCACAAGGGCAATAATGACGACCGTGAATCCGATCGCAAGCAACGCCAAAACTCCGAGGATGCCAAGGAACCACTTCGTTGACTTTGTCATGATATCGTGCGGAAGGACCGCTGTAAGTTATTGATTTACATAATGATTATACTAAACAAACAGTTCAGTGTCAACCCCCGGAGAAATCAAAAGGCCCCGGGGGGACTTGCCTCCCGGGGCCTTGCGCAGGCGCCCTCGTCGCTTTGTGCCACTATACGAATGACTCTGCTTTGAAGCTGGCGGGGCGCTAGTTCGTGTGAGCCGGCTCCCAAGCGAGTGCTTTCCCCTCTTCAGATTCCTCGCGCGAAAGAAGTGCAAGATCGATCACTTCACGCATCTCCTTCACAAACTGGAATTGAAGCGGATGTGCGCCCGTCATGGCTCCGTGGGGGACCTCTTCGAGATCCATCCGGTTTCTTTCGGGAAGCAGGATCGTGGAAACCCCCGCCCTGTGCGCGGCGAGCACCTTCTCCTTCACCCCACCAATCGGGAGTACCGCCCCGCGCAGTGTAATCTCACCCGTCATGGCAAGGTCGTTACGCACACGCCGCCCTGTCAACAGCGATGTCAGCGCTGTGAGCATGGTGACACCCGCCGAAGGGCCGTCTTTTGGAATCCCGCCGGCTGGAACGTGAATATGAATGTCGAATTTGGAGCGGAAATCGGGAGGAACCCCAAGAGATTGGGCGTTCGCCGCGATGTAGCTTAGAGCCGCCTGCGCCGATTCCTTCATCACATCACCGAGCTGCCCCGTCAGGATGAGGTTTCCTTTCCCCTCCATCTTTGTCGCCTCGACGAAGAGAATCTCGCCGCCGACCGGCGTCCAGGCCAGACCTATGGCAATGCCGGGACAGTTGATACGTTCCGCAGCATCAGCAAAGAATTTCTGCTGGCCCAGATACTTCGTCAACGCATCTTTCGTGACTGCCGCCTTTTCCGTCCGCCCCTCCGCAACCTCGCGGGCAACGCCGCGGGTAACGGCCGCAATCCTCCGCTCGAGATTCCTGACGCCTGCTTCGCGCGTGTACCCGGCGATGATTCCCCGCAGGGCGTCGTCATTGAACTCGATCTGGTCATCCCGCAATCCGTGTTCGGCCACCTGTTTCGGGATGAGGAACGATGTCGCGATGTGAAGCTTTTCGTCTTCGATGTAACTCGGTATCTCAATGATCTCCATCCGATCGCGCAGCGCCGGGGGCACCGTTTCGATCATGTTCGCCGTTGCGATGAACATCACCTTCGAGAGATCGAATGGGATCTCGAGGTAGTGATCGCTGAACGAGAAATTCTGTTCGGGGTCCAGCACCTCGAGCAGCGCCGACGACGGGTCGCCATGGAAATCCGCCCCCGTCTTGTCAATTTCGTCGAGCATGAAAACCGGGTTGTTCGATCCCGCCTTCTTCAATCCCTGGATGATCCGCCCAGGGAGTGCACCGATATACGTGCGGCGGTGACCGCGGATTTCCGCTTCGTCATGGATGCCGCCAAGAGAGATGCGTACGAATTTCCTTCCCAGCGCCGCCGCGATTGAACGCCCGAGGGAGGTCTTTCCGACGCCCGGGGGTCCGACGAACACGAGGATCGGCCCGCGCATGTCAGCTTTGAGCTTGCGCACTGCAAGATACTCCAGTATCCTGTTCTTTACCTTCTCGAGGCCGTAGTGGTCCCTTGCAAGCGCCTCGCGGGCACGGCCGATGTCCAGAGTATCCTCCGTCCCCGTCCCCCACGGAAGGTCAAGAATCCAGTCGAGATAGGTGCGGCTCACCGTGTACTCGGCCGACGCCTGGTTCATCTGTTCGAGGCGGCTGTATTCCTTCTCAGCGACTTTCCGCGCCTCATCGGAAAGCTTTGCTTCATCAAGCCGTTTCCGCAGGTCGCCAAGCTCGACATTGCCATCCCCCTCCCCAAGTTCCTTCTTGATCGCCCTTAATTGCTCACGCAGGTAGTATTCCCGCTGCGACTTGTTGATCCCGTCCTGCACTTCCGACTGGATCTTGCTTCCGAGCTCGAGCTTCTGCAGCAGTTTTGTCAGCGTGACGGTAAGATGTTCCATGCGGCTCCGGACGTTCGCCGTTTCCAGCACTTCCTCTTTTTCCGCGACTGTCACGGGAATCATTGAGGCAATCATGTCGATGACAGATTCCGGCTCCTCCATCGAGAGGACGACGGACAGTTGTTCATCCGAAAGATTGGGCGACAGTTCGACCGCTTTCCGGAACTGGTTTTTCAGATTCGCAGTCATGGCATCGATTTCCAGGCCGGTCTCCTTCTTGACGTCCATGTCACGGACCACGGCGCGGAGATAGGGTTCTGCGTGGAGCACCGAGAGGAGCTGCACACGTCGCAAACCCTGCATAAGGACGCTTCGCGTGCCGTCGGCAAGGGTGAACATCTTTAGAACCTTTGCCAGCGTACCAACCCAGTAGATGTCTTTCTCGGTCGGCCCTTCGATGCCGCCGTCGATCTGCGCAACGATCACCACGAATCCCTCATCGCGGAGGGCTTCCTCGATCACTTTGATGCTTCCCTCCCTCCCGATAGAGAGCTGCGTCACCTGATGGGGGAAAAAGACCGAATTGCGCAAGGGCAACACAGGCAGCGCCTGGGGTACGGAAGAAGGAAGTTGGTTCGCCTCGCCACGGTTCTTTGCCATGATTCTCACTTTCTCTCTTCTGATTGGTTCTTGCTTCTCTCCCGGGATTGAGAGCTTCAATGGACGAAAAGGCGGGATACCCAAGAGCGGCTCCCACCGGCCGCCGGGCACCCGCCCCGTCCACAGAATCCCGGCAGTCGGCCGGGACTCCGACTCTCATGAGGTGATTGTGATTTCCCGGGGTTGGACCTTCGCGCTTTTTCGAAGCGTCACTGTCAGCACCCCCTCAGCACATCCTGCTTCGATCGCATTGGCATCAATGCCTTTCCCCAGTGCGAACGCCCGCCGGTATGCTGTTGTCCTGATCTCCTGCAGTAGCATCCGGGCGTTCTCCGCCGGACGTGGCGCAACCATCGCCTCAACGACCAGACCGTCCTCTGTCACGGCAAGTGTGATCGATTCCTTTGGTGCACCCGGCATGTCAAGGAGAAGCAGATACGCCTCCGGCGTCTCCAGGATCTCGGCTGCCGGCATAGTAACACATGCGGGAACCTGATCCTCCGTTCGCTGAGCCAGAGGCTCTGTCGTGTTCATCATCGTGTTTCACCTCCCTCACGTGATCTGGATGGAACGCGGCCGCGCTGATTCGGAATGCGGAAGAGTGATCGTGAGCAGGCCGTTCACAAGAGTTGCTTCCACTTTTTCCGCGTCGATCGACTGCGGAAGTTCAAACGTGCGCGAGAACGTGCCGACGGCGATCTCGTTCCGAAGCACTTTCGCACCCTCCGCTGCGCCGGGACGCTTCCGTGTGCCGCTGATTGTCAGCAAGCCGGTGTGGACGGAAATCTTCACGTCTTCCTTTGCCACCCCGGGAATTTCTGCAACGACCACCGTTTCTTTTTCATTCTCCCTGATCTCGAGCGCGGGTCCGCCGCTTGCAGTCTTCAAAGCAGGTGTGTCGAGAATTCCGCCAAAAACGTCTTCAAGACTTCTCTCGACATCGAACAGGGGTCGCAACGATGGCACTTCGACTCTCAATGGTTGAAATCGGACAAACATGAGATCCTCCTTAGATTATATGTTTCTTCTGGTTTCAGATTTGATTTGTTGACCGAATGAATTTCAATCGCCGTGCCAGCCAACCGCTGAAGTCTGTAACGCTCTACGAATCAATAGATTGCGGGAAAAATGAGTTACTCTTACGCCCGCGCCCCGTTGTCAACATGGCAGCTCCAGTGCGAAAATATTGCAAGATTGGCAGAATTCTCTGACATACAATACAGGCGGAATGTCATTGTGGCAGGGGCTTGAGGCGGAGATAAACCGACTTGAAGACTAACCGCAGCAGACAGACATGGGAGGATTCACAAGGAATGAGTGAAGAAGGGGAGCGATTGACATCAAAAGAAAGCCCCGGGGCGAATCGAGCAAACAAAGAAAGCGTCAGCGGGCCCGGCTGACAATGCCCTGATTTCTCAATGCAAAAGAGAAATCAGATTTCGTTTCCTTTCCTTCGTGGACGACAATCGCTTGTTGATATTCGTAAGGGGACTCATACCGGTACGAGCGCACTTTTCCTCCATCCATCTCGGCTCCCGCGACGGCAACACCTTCATGCCACATGGACAATCGGTACTTCCCGGGCGGCACGTCGCGCAAAGTAAAACGACCATCCTTGTCCGTCAGGGCATAGCACCGGTGCGGCGTCACGAAGACATAGGCGTTCATCCATGGATGCCCCGCATCGCATGTCACCATGAAAATGCCTGCGTGCGTGAAGTTCTCCCGTCCCACGATAGTCCGCTGCCCCTTGACCGGTTGGGCGATGTTGAACTTCGTTTGCTCCGGTTCCGCCGATTGATACGCATGGACGTTGTGCAGGATCGGATCGCCGTTCACGATCGTCAGCTCGCCGCCGACCGGCACGAGGAGAATATGGGGAACATATTCGCACCCTTTTTGCTCGAGGACGGTACGGGAGCTTATGTCGGGCATCTTCTCCTGCCGAACAGATTCCAGATAGACGACTGCGCTCTGCACGCCGCCCCCCCGTCCCACCAGCAACCGGTGGGAGCTTTTCTCCTTCCCGCAGTACTTTTCATCCTTGGTGACGGGAAAGAGGGGAGGGGACAGAGCCCGCGCTGCAATCTTCACAACGCCTGATACGCTCCCGCATTCTTGCGGCGTCTGCCCGTGCACATTCCTCCCTGCTCCTCCTCCGAGGAGCAGGGAAAGAAGTATCGAACCGGGAACAGCAAAAAGATTTCGAAAGGACATTTCTCTCACGTCGTCTCTCTCCCGTCTTATTTTTTCCCTTTGCCGTCGCCCGGCGCATGCATGGCAGGAGGCGCGATGGGCTCATGAATAGCGTTGGCAATAGGTTTCAGCGTTCGCAGGTACGCAAAGATTGCCCTGAGATCGCTCTCCTTCAATTGTCCGATCGCGGGCCATGGCATCGGCGGAAGAATTGGTCTCCCCTCGCCCATGTGCTTCCCTGTACGCAGCGCTTTCATGAACATCTCCGGAGTCCAACTCCCGAGTCCCGTGGCGACGTCGGGCGTGAGGTTCATCGCGAAACTCACTCCCCATGGTCCCGCCCACATGGTCAGATCGGGCGTTGTCAACGCCCCCCATTTGTCGGGACCCATGGCGTCGAACGGAATGTCAGGAACCTTTGTGCCGGCGGGAGAGCCGGAGAGGAAACGTGTCGTGTCGGGCACCGGTCCTTCGGGACCAAACACTTTGGGCGCATGGCAATCAGCGCACCCGCCGAGCATGACCAACCATTTGCCGCGTTCCACGATCTTGCTGATCCCTCCTTTCTCGTCCGCCCGCCCGCCCTGCATCAACAGCAAGACCAGCAACGCCGTCGAAAACATCCGCACTGTTCCGGCATCCCTCATGAGAACACCTCCTTGTGATTAGTCAACAGTTCCAGCAGTCGGTCGCGCTGGCTTCGTTTCTGGAATCCAGAAAGACTTTGTCGGTGGTTAAAAGCTCCACGATGGGAAGCAGCGGGGCTGCGAACAGCAAGGGTATAAAGCGGTGTGCAACCTTTTCGGGACGAAGAGGATGGGGAAGAAGTCGGACAACAAGAAAGTACGGCATCCAAAAGAACAGTGATCATCGAACAAGTATATGAAAGTTCTCCAGGAACAGCAAGTTCCTGGTTCGCCCCTCCCACTTTCGCTCGTCCAGAGGGGGTTGCAGAGATTCCAGCCGGCTCAATTGGCAAAAACAAGCCAAAAACCGGCATTTCCGAAGGCTTTTGAGGGGAGAGGGTTGCTCTACTCCTCCCCCTGTTCCTGGAGCCACCGCTCGGCATCCAATGCTGCCATGCATCCAGTCCCCGCAGCGCTGACGGCCTGCCGATAGACGCTGTCTGCCACATCTCCCGCAACAAAGACGCCGGGAATATTTGTCCGTGTGGTTCGCCCCTGGGCAACAAGATACCCTAGAGAATCCATTTCCAGTTGGCCGACGAAGAGATCGGTGTTGGGTCGATGCCCGATGCCCATAAAGACCCCATCAGTCCGCAGCTCGCTGACAGCGCCCGTCTTGACGTTCCTTAACCTCACGGCGGTGACAGCCCGTTTTCCACTATCGTTTCTGCCGAGAATTTCCTCGACGACCGAATTCCAGGCGAAGGAGATCTTCGGATTGCGCCCCGCCTTCTCCTGCATGATCTTGGACGCGCGGAGCGAGTCACGCCTGTGGACAATCGTCACTTTCGTGGCAAACCTTGTCAGGTACGTTGCCTCTTCGATTGCGGTGTCTCCGCCTCCGACGACGACAACCTCGAGACCCTTGAAGAAGAACCCGTCGCACGTCGCACACGCCGAGACGCCGAAACCCAAGTACTCCCTTTCCGACGGCAAACCAAGCAGCTTCGCCGAGGCGCCGGTTGCAACAATGACCGCATCTGCGGTATGCTCTTCCTCATCGCTCCATACGCGGAACGGGCGCGTCCGGAAATCCACGCGCGTCACCGGCGCAAAGAGCGGCTGGGCGCCAAATCGCTGGGCCTGCTGGCGGATCACATCCATGAGATCCGGTCCCATAATTCCCTGGGGAAACCCGGGGAAATTCTCCACCTCGGTGGTGATCGTCAATTGCCCGCCCGGCTGGATCCCTTCGAACACCACCGGCGTAAGATTGGCACGTGCCGCATAAAGGGCCGCCGTGAGCCCCGCCGGACCTGAACCGATAATGACAACCTTATGATGCATTGCTGGCATGTTGTGTCCTTCTCAGACCTGTCTCGTTGATCCCTCTCTTATGAGATGCAATCCATCAGCTTGCGGTGTCACCTTCCTGCACAACTTCCCGGACATTCCTTTTCAAACCCTCGAGCCGGGTTCGGGTGACAGGGCTCCCTTTGAATCGAGCGCGGAATTCCTCCGGCCCCATATTACGCCATGTCTGGAGGTCCGGTGCGATGTTGCCGTCGCGAGGCATGAATGCCTCCTCCACCGTCGGTCTTGCGAATTTACCGTTCCAAGGACAGACATCCTGGCATGTATCGCAACCATACACCCACCCATCGAAATTCCGTCCGATCTCCGGGTCAATCGGGCCTTTGTGCTCGATCGTCAGATACGATATGCATCGCCGCGAATCAAGGACATACGGCTCCACAAGAGCTCCGGTCGGGCAGGCGTCGATGCACAAGGCACAATCCCCGCAATGATCGGCGGCTGGCTCATCCCGTTCGAGAGAGAGCGTTGTTAGTATCTCGCCCAGAAATACCCAGGAGCCGACTTCCGGCGTGATCACGTTCGTGTGTTTTCCTTCCCAGCCGATCCCCGCCCGTTCCGCCCAGACCTTCTCCATGACGGGGCCGGTATCCACGTAGAGCTTTGCCTCGCTGCCGGGATTCTCTTCAAGGAGCCACTGCACCAGGAGTCGCAGTCGGTTGGAGAGGAGATCGTGGTAGTCGTCCCCCCAGGCGTACCTTGAAATTCGTCCTTTCCCCGCCTCCTCCCGATGTGCGATATCGGTGTAATAGTTCATCGCAACGACGATCACGGAACGGCAGCCAGGCAGGACGCGACGGGGGTCCCCCCTCTTCTCTTCGTTCCGGCCCATCCATTGCATCGATCCCTGATATCCCCGGGAAAGCCACTCGTGGAGGCGGAGGGCGTGGTCTTCCAGCGGGGCGGCCTCTGCAATGCCCACTTTGGTGAAGCCGAGCGCGAGCGCCCTCGCTTTGACCCTTGCAGTCAGCGTCTCCATAGGATCACACATCCTCCGCCGGCACCGCCACGAATACCTCCCCCTTTTCCACCTTGACAGGGTACACGGGCAAGCGGCCGTCCCCCTCCAATGCCTTTCCGCTTTCCAGCGAATATGTCCATCCATGCCTCGGGCAGGTGACGGTGAGACCGTTCAGAATCCCCTCATGAATCGTCGGAACATGCTGGTGCGCGCAAACATCGCCGACGGCAAAAACTCGTCCCTGTACATACCAGAGGGCGATCTCGCATTCACGGGCAACGACGCGCACCCCCCGTTGTTCTGTAAGATCCGCAAGTCGAGCGACACGCACGAAGACCGTTTCCACAGTATCCCTCTGCTTACTCGAAAGTGACGCCCTCACCTTGCACAATCCCCTTGTCCGTCCGGACCAGGCGGGTCGCCGCACACGAGGGATCATGCTCGAAGAAGAGCAGCCAGTCCTCATCCGCCGCTTCCGCAAGAGCCTGCCGTTTCTCCTCCAGCGTCACGAGCGGCCGCACGTCGAATCCCATGATCCATGGCAGGTGAAGGTGGGACGCGGTGGGGAGAAGGTCGGCGCCATAGAGGAGGGTCGATGAACCATCGCCGATGACGGGACATTGCATCGCCGATGTATGCCCGTGGAACGTCCGGACGTTGATCCCCGGGAAGATCTCCCCATCCCCCTCCAGGAACGACACGACACCGTGGCGTTCGAGGGGGACAAAGTCATCGGCCACAAAACTCGCCCTATCCTTTTCCGTCGGATGCAGTGCGGCCTCCCAGTGTTCACGCTGCACATGATATTTTGCATTGGGGAATGCCGGCACAATTTCGCCGCTCACAATCCGTGTACACCCTCCCGCGTGGTCGAAATGAAGGTGCGTCAGGATGACGTCGGTGACGTCCGCCGGTTGGAATCCATGGCGGGCGAGGGATGGGAGAAGGCCCGAGGATGTCGATTCGATGGCATAGATCGATCGGAATTTCTCGTCGAACTTGTCTCCGTTCCCGACATCGATCAGGATGACTTTCCCGCTCCCGACCACCAGGAGCGCCCTCGCGGCAAGCGTGATCCGGTTCCTTTCATCGGGGGGATTTGTCTTTTCCCAGAGGGATCTCGGCACGACCCCAAACATCGCCCCCCCGTCCAGCCGGAAACGTCCCGTTTCAATCGCGTAAAGATCGTATGCTCCGATTTTCATAGCTGCAGAGATCCCCATGGTGGCCTATTCTGCCGTTACCCTCTCTCCCGCCCGCTTCTCTAAAACACAAAAGGCCGGCATTCCCAAGAGAACGCCGACCTCTGGTGCTTCAGTTCCACCGTCCCCTCTTCGCTTTCACTTACGGAAGTGAGAGGTCGATGCCGAAAGCTCGGCAAACTCCTTCTCCGGATGGATCTTTTTTGCGCGCACGGAGAGGACTTCCTCCGTCTCCACGTGGTTCGGGTCCGCCACGCAGCAATCGACCGGGCAGACCGCTGCACATTGTTCCTGATCGAAGTGGCCAACGCATTCCGTGCACTTCTCCGGCACGATGTAGTAGAAATCATTGGAGAGAGCGTCCGACATCTTTCCGTCCAGCTCATACTGCACGCCACCCGCGTAGATCGCCGTGTTCGGGCATTCCGGCTCACACGCGCCGCAGTTGATACATTCCTCAGTGATCATCGTTGACATGAGAATCTTCCTCCGTTATTTGGTCCCATCGCAGTACCGAGCAGGTAGCAAGTGTTGAAATTCTCAATACCTTCCAACAAATAAACTTCCCACTGTGTCAAATATAATCAGAAACGTACAAAATTGCAAATCACGAAATATTGAAGTATCGGGCCTCCGGATGGTGCACGATGATCGCATTGGTGCTCTGCTCGGGTTCGAGTGAGTACTCATCCGTCAGATGCACTCCAATCCTTTCTCCTTCAAGAAGGTCAAAGAGCTTGGTCTGATCCTCCAGATTGGGACACGCAGGATAGCCAAAGCTGTACCGGGCCCCCTGGTATCCCTGAGAGAAGAGGCGGCGCACATCGGGGGCATCCTTCCCTGCGATGCCGAGTTCTTCCCGTATCCGCTTGTGTATCAGTTCTGCAAGGGCTTCTGCGCTTTCCACGCTGAGCCCATGGAAGTAAAGATAATCCTTGTAGTTACCGCCGGAGAAGAGTTTTGCCGAGTGTTCTGATGCGACACTGCCCATCGTGACGAGGTGGAATGCGGCCACATCCATCCGTCCCGAATCGACCGGCGCAAAATAATCCGCCAGACAGAGATACCTGTCGTTTTTCTGCCGCGGAAATGTGAAACGGGTTCTGACGGTCGCTCCGTCGCTCTCGTAGACGATCAAATCGTCTCCCTCGGCCTGGCACGGGAAGTAGCCATAGACCGCCTTCGGCTGGAGCAGTTTCTCGCGGGCGGCCTTTGCTTTCAGCGCCTCATATTCGGGATACACTTTTTCCCGGAGCATTTCCTGGTATGCAGCATCGGCAAGCTTCCCTTTGCGGACTTGCCACTGGCCGCGGATGAGGGCGACCTCATTCACGAAGTGGAAGACCTCCCCCAGGGAAAGCGAATCGAGGATCTTGGTTCCCCAAAACGGTGGTTTCGGGATGGGAGCATCCCGCCGCACTTTCGACCGTCGTGCGTCGCCTGTTGCAGGGGATTGCCGCTCTTTGTACCGTTGGTCCTCGCTCACGGCAAGGGCTATCTTCGCTTCGGTTCCCGTGAGCGACTCTTCCTCCCCTCCATCGTCTCCGCCGCCTGTGGTCGTCGCAAGATCGCCCGCACCAATCTTCCCCATGAAGGCAAGACCGTCGAACGCATCGTTGGCATAGAAGACACTCCCCTTGTACACCTGCCGGAGGTCGTCCTCGACATAGCGTCGCGTCAATGCAGCCCCTCCGAGAATCACCGGAATGGTGATGCCCTGCTCGTTCAAAACCTCGAGATTCTGCTTCATAATGAGGGTGGATTTCACGAGGAGTCCGCTCATTCCGATGGCGTCCGCCCCATGCTCCTGTGCCGCGTGGATCATCGACTCAACCGGCACTTTGATCCCGAGGTTGATGACACGGTATCCGTTATTGGTCAGGATGATATCGACCAGGTTCTTGCCGATGTCATGGACGTCTCCCTTGACCGTCGCGAGGACCATGATTCCTTTCGAGGCGGAATCCACTTTGTCCATATACTGTTCCAGGTGGGCCACTGCGGTCTTCATCACTTCCGCCGATTGGAGCACGAAAGGCAACTGCATTTGTCCGCTCCCGAAGAGTTCGCCGACCACCTTCATGCCGTCGAGAAGGATCGTATTGATGATCTCGAGCGGCGCATGGGTCTTGCGGGCTTCCTCAAGATCGGCCTGAAGCCCCACCTTATCTCCGTCGACGATGCGGTTCTTGAGCCGTTCCTCAACTGTCAGCCCCTCGACAATTTTCTCCTTTTTCTCCCCGCTCTGTGTCGCATAGTACGCCATCAGGTCCTTCAACGGATCGGTCACCGTCCTCTTTTGTGGTTTCCCCCCCTCCAGGATGTCTTCAAATGTCCGTTCGTCGAACACGACCTGCCGGCAGAGCTCCCGCCCCTTTTCGTCGATTTTGTAGAGGGGCATGATTCTCGCAGCATGGACGATCGCCATATCGAGACCCGCCTCGATGGCGTAGTGGAGGAAGACGCTGTTGAGCGGATGGCGCATGGCCGGAGAAAGGCCGAACGAGATATTGCTGACTCCGAGGAGTGTCTTCACCCCGGGGAGTTCCTTCTTGATCAGACGGATCGCCTCGATCGTCTCGATGCCTGCGCGGCGAAATTCTTCATCACCCGATCCGAGTGTAAAGGTGAGGGCATCGAAGATGAGATCATGCGGCTGCATCCCGTACCTGCCCACGACCAGGTCGTAGATCCTCTTTGCAACGGCGAGCTTCTTCTCCGCCGTTTTTGCCATTCCCTGCTCATCGATGGTGAGGGCGATGACTGCCGCACCGTACCTCCGGCACAGCGGGATCACCCGCTTGATCCGTTCCTCCCCATCCTCCAGGTTGATCGAATTGATGACCGCCTTGCCGCCGATGAGCTGCAGGGCGTCTTCGATAACCGGCGCCTCCGTGGAGTCGACCACGATCGGGAGTGTGACCTGCGTGTTGAACCGCGTGATGATCTCCCGCATGTCCTTCGCCTCATCGCGGCCGACGTACGCGGCGCACACATCGACCATGTGCGCCCCTTCTTTTGACGCCTCCTTTCCCATGGCGACGATCGCTTCCCAATCCTCCTTTGCGAGAAGATCGCGGAACTGCTTGCTTCCATTCGCATTGGTCCGCTCTCCCACCAGCACGGGGGGTGGATCGATGTGCAGGGGAACGGCCTGGTAGAGACTCGACGCGCTGGGGATGAACTCCACCGTCCTCGGCAGCGGGGCCAACCCTCCAACCGCATCTGCAAGCTGCCGGATATGCTCGGGGGTGGTGCCGCAGCATCCTCCCACAACGCTGACGCCCAAATCCTTCACGAAGTGGGAAAGGTACCGGACGAATTCCTCCGGCTTCAGCGTATAGTGCGCATGCCCCCCGACATTCTCGGGCATCCCGGCGTTCGGCATGACAAAGACCGGTTTGGGGCTGGCGCCTGCAAGGGTCCGGATGTGGTCGGACATTTCTTTCGGGCCGGTGGCGCAGTTTATGCCGATGACATCGACATCGAACGGTTCGAGCGACACGAGAGCCGCGGAGACCTCCGTCCCAAGGAGCATGGTCCCCATGGACTCAATCGTGACGGACGTAATGATGGGAATCCGGCGGCGCAAGTCCTCGAAACAGCTGAAGATGCCGTAGAGGGCCGCCTTTGCCTGGAGAAGATCCTGGCAGGTTTCCACGCAGAGGAGGTCGGCTCCCCCCTCAAGAAGTCCCCGTGCCTGCTCCTGATAGGCAGCCGCCATCTCCTTGAACCGTATATGTCCGAGTGAAGGGAGCTTTGTCGTCGGCCCCATGGAGCCCGCGACAAAACGGGGGCGGTCCGGAGTGGAGAATTCCGCAGCGAGGCGGCGGGCAAGAGCGGCCGCAGTGAAGTTCAGTTCATAGGCACGGTCGCCTAGTCCATATTCGTTCAGAACGATGGAAGTCGATCCGAACGAATCGGTCTCGATGACATCCGCCCCCGCCTCGAGATAGTCGCGGTGGACGCGCTCAACAGCGGAGGGACAGGAAAAGACGAGGTACTCATTGCAGCCGTTGAGATTCTCCCCGCCGAAATCGTCCGCACTCAGGTGCTGTCCCTGGAGATGAGTCCCGGTGGCACCGTCAAAGACAACGATTTTTTCTTGCAGGACATCGAGAAAGGACTTCGGCATCAAGGATCCTCAGGAGTGAATGTGCGGCCCATGCCGCAGGCAGAGCACTGTTGCTTTCGTTCAACCAAACGCGGGACACGGCGGTCACCGCCTCCCGCCTTCTGACCGGCGGAGGGGGGTCAATTGTCGGAGACGAGTTCCGGAATGACCGCCGTCGAAAAGGAAAGAGTGTAGAGGAGAAGGCCGCCCTCGCCCGCACTGAGTCGGAGGACGTGTTCACCATATTCAGGGTTGCGCACAATCTGGTAGAGTCGAGGTTTGTCCACGAGCAGGCAGCTTCTTCCCTGCCTGTCAATGCGCACATCTCTCCCCCTGTTCTCCTCCACGAGGAAGGCCTCGTCCTGCCTGACCGTGATCTCCGCACGACCGCTCCCGTCGCCGGCCAGGACGCCCTCCGTCTCAAGACCATGGTAATGCACGATCACCTGCCCCCCCGTTCCCATGCTCCGGTCAAGACGGACGAAGTCGCGCCCGATCATCCAATCCCCCTCCGCATAAAACCTCCCGTCAAGATACAGGCCGGGGTCGGCATAGCGGATCACCGATTCCGGGGCATATCCCTCGACGTTGCCGATGCTTCCCCGGAGATACCCCGCAAAAAGCTCCGCCGTCGGGCGATAACAGACCGCCCCCGCGCGATCGCTCTCCCTCACCGGATCCATGACGAGCGGAAGATCTCCCGAAATTCCGGCATCATAGAACATCGCCTGCAATGCTTGCTCGACGGCGCCATAGGAACCTTCGCCGATGTTTCTGAAGCGGAGAAATCCATCCCGGTCGATGGCGATCATCTCGGGGAGCGAGCGGCATTCGTAATGTTGCAGGATGAGCTCTTGATTGTCCAGGACAACGGGGAATGTCAACCCCAGCCGGTCGATGGCGTCCTTGACGGCAGCAGGATCCTTCCCGAACGGAAACCTGGGCGTATGGACACCCACGATGACGAGACCGAGCGACTCATAGCGGCGCTGCCATTCCTTGAGGTACGGCATGGTACGCAGGCACTCCGCGCTGCAGTAGTCCCAGAACTCCAGCAGAATGACCTGGCCGCGGAGGGCCGACAGAAGGACCGGCCCGGAATTCAACCAGTCGTCTCCGTACAGCTCGCGGGCCCGCTCAGAATGGGGGACTAACGCCCGGAATGCCATCGATGGGCCTGAATGATAGAAAAAACCGCATTATTACTCATGAGAATATACCTATAGGAGTGCTGAATTTCAAGAAACCCGCGCTATGGATGTTTCGGGGCCGGGCGGTCCTCGACGACGAGGACGAATTCTCCCTTCACCTCCCGCGCACGGCAATGCTGGTAGAGCTCCACCGCAGTTCCGTACAGCATGGTTTCCCCCGGCATGGTCAGATCCAGCGCGATACAGATCCTCCGCGTATCTCCGAATGTTTCGGCAAGATCGCCGAGCAAAGCGACGAGGCGATAGGGCGTATCCATGAGGACGATGGTGCGACGTTCCTGCCGGAGCTGCCGGAGTTCGGCCCGCCGCCGGTCCTTCTTCGGGGAGAGCCAGCCATAAAAGAGGAATTGATCGATGGAGAATCCAGAAACTGTCAGCGCCGGCATCAGGGAGGAGGCACCCGGAACCGGGACGATCCGAATCCTCCGTTCGATTGCTTTTCGCACGAGGGTTTGTCCGGGATCGGAGAAAACAGGCGTCCCGCAATCGGACACGAGAGCGACATTCTTTCCCGCTTCGAGCTGCTCCAGAATGGCGTGCGACGCAGCGGCTTCATTATGTTCATTCAGCGTTTCAAACGGCTTCACGATATCGAAGTGGCGCATGAGGCGTTCCCCTTCGCGCCGTTCCTCCGTGACCAGCAGGTCGGCTTCCTTCAGGACACGCAAGGCCCGAAGGGTGATATCGTCGTAGTTGCCGATCGGCGTTGCGACGAGAGAGAGTGTGCCCGGCATGGCAGTCATGAGGTTCTCTTGATGGACCGAGGTGAGAGGAAATCAGAGGCCGGTATGGCCGAACCCGCCCGCGCCTCGCGTCGTTTCGTCCAGGTTTTTCCGCTCCTCCCAGGCGATGCGCGTGTACTCCGCGACCACCATTTGCGCGATCCGCTCGCCGCGCTTCAGGTGGAAATCCTTCCGTCCGAAGTTCGTCAGTATGACCTTCACTTCCCCTCTGTAGTCGGAATCGATCGTCCCCGGCGAATTCAGGATACCCACCTGGTGTTTCACCGCCAGACCGGAGCGCGGCCTCACCTGCGCTTCATATCCCTGCGGGAGTGCGATCGCAAATCCGGTCGGGATGAGAGCGGTTTCCCCCGGATGCAGCACGACGTCTTCCTCCACTGCGGCGCAGATGTCCAACCCTGCCGAGCCGTCCGTCGCGTACGACGGGAGGGGGATATCAGAGGTGGCTTCCGACAGTCGAAGAATGCCGATAGAGAGTGGTGTCATGTCTTGTGGAATCGTTGTTGTGACGCCGTGAAAAAGCAAAGCCCCGGACGCGGGGCTTTGCTGACAAAGGAAAATCAGTGCACCGCTTCCGCGAGCGGCGGCCCCATTGCCGGAGCCGGCGCAACCCGTTTTTCAAATTCTTCCCGAAACCGCTTGATCATGCTCTGCACCGGCCAGGCGGCGGCATCACCGAGCGCGCAGATCGTATTCCCCTCGATGTTGTTCGCCACATTCAGGAGGAGATCGATATCGGACGCGGCCGCATGCCCTTGTTCGAACCGTTGCAGGATTTTGTGCATCCAACCCGTCCCCTCGCGGCAAGGCGTGCACTGGCCACACGATTCATGGTGATAGAACGCCGTAATTCTCGTGATGACGCGTATCAAGTCCGTGTCCTCGTCCATGACGATCATTCCCGCCGTCCCCACGGAGGAACCGGCGGCCTTCAGTCCATCGGCATCCATGGTGACTCCCGCGATCTGGTCGCCGCGCAGGATCATCGTGGATGATCCGCCCGGAATCACCGCTTTGATCCTCTTGTTCCCCGGCACTCCGCCCGCATAGTTCCCGATGATTTCCGTCAGCAAGAGTCCCGTGGGAAGCTCGAAGACTCCGGGCTTGTTCACATGGCCGCTGACGCCGACAAGGATCGGGCCCGGATGACGCGGATGCCCGATCTTGCTGTACGCTTCCCAGCCGAGACGGAGGATCACCGGAACGTTCGCAATGGTCTCCACATTGTTGATGGTCGTCGGACATCCCCAGACGCCGTTCTGCGCCGGGAACGGGGGCTTCACGCGGGGATAACCGCGCTGACCTTCCAGTGAATTCATCAGCGAAGATTCCTCTCCGCAGATATAGGCGCCCGCACCCCGGTGGATGACAAGCTCGGTGCTGAAGCCGGACCCCATGATGTCCCGTCCGACGTACCCTTTCGCGTACGCATCGTCCACCGCCTTCCGGACCATGCGGATCCATGTCGCATACTCGCCGCGAATGTAAAGATAGGCCGTCGCGATCCCCATCGCATAGGCGGCGATGAGGATCCCCTCGATCATCTGATGGGGATTGAACTCAAAGATCTGCCGATCCTTAAATGTGCCCGGTTCACTTTCGTCCCCGTTCACACAGAGAAACTTCGGCTTGTCGGACTGCTTCGGCATGAACGTCCACTTCAGCCCCGTCGGAAAGCAGGCCCCACCCCGGCCGCGCAGTCCCGACTTCTTGACCTCCTCGGTGACCTCTTCCGGTTTCATCCCCAGCGCTTTGCGCAGCATCTGATAGCCGCCGCGCGACTCGTACACGTCGAGGAGATGATACTCCGGTATGTCGGGAAGAATCAGACGTTCCATGCTCATTCAAGCGATGAAAGAATCCTGTCCAGCTTGGCCTCATCAAGGTCTTCATAATACCTGTCGCCGATCTGCATCATCGGCGCCGTGCCGCAGGAGCCAAGGCACTCCGCCTCCACGAGGGTGAACTTCCCTTCGGACGTGGTTTCACCCGGCTTGATCTGCAGCCGGTCTTCGATGTGTTTGAGAATCCGATCGCTGTTCTTCAGCATGCACGAGACGTTCGTGCACACTTCGATCTTATACTTCCCCACCGGCTTTTGGTTGAACATCGTATAGAAGCTTACGACGCCGAAGACGTGGTGGACGGGTATCCCCAGGACTTCCGCAACCTGCTTCATTCCCTCTTCGGAGATCCACCCGTGTTCCTCCTGCCACATCCAGAGGGCGGGGAGAACCACCGACTGCGGATGCCGGTACTTCTTCTTCAGCTCCTCGATCGCGTTCAGACTTTTCTCGGAAAGCATTGCTCTTCCATCGATGATGTGTCGTCCGCGCTCTTCTCTGCGCGTTGTCCCTTCGCCTCTCCCTCTCCTTCGCAGTTACTTGTCGGCCTCTCCCATCACGGGATCGATCGATCCGATAATGGCCACGATATCGGAGATCATCGCCCCCCTGAGCATCGGCGCAAGGGCCGACAGGTTGTTCGTTGAAGGGGATCGGATCTTCATCCGCCAGGGGCGCCCCGTGCCATCGCTGATGATGGTGAAGCCCAATTCGCCCTTCGACGATTCCACCGCATGGTACACCTCGCCGACCGGGGGGTCGATCCCGATGTTGATGAGCATGAAATCGTTGATGAGCTCCTCCATTTTCGTGTAGATCCGTTCCTTCTTCGGAAGAACCTTCTTGGTTTCCTGGTCAGCGCGGTACGCACCCGCAGGAAGCTGATCAAGCGCCTGGCGGAGGATCTTCGCGCTCTCTTTCAATTCTCCCAGGCGGACGTAGAAGCGGGCGAGCGCATCGCTCTCGGTGAGGGTCACGACGTTGAAGTCGAACCGGTCATACACGAGATACGGCTTGTCGCGGCGCAGATCGCGCGGCACCCCCGACGCACGAAGGATCGGGCCCGTGACACCCAGTCCGATCAACTCGTCCCGCCCAATATGCCCGACATCCTCGCAGCGATCGATAAAGATGCGATTGGTGGAGAGGAGTTTCTCGACATCGGCAAGATTCTCGCCGAACTCCTGAAGGAAGCGGCGAAGCATGGAGGTGCACTGATCGGTCCAGTCCTGCTGCAAGCCGCCGATCCGGGCATAGCTGGTTGTGAACCGTGCGCCGCACAGCACATCGTAGATGTCGACGATCTTTTCACGCTCGCGGAACGTCCACAAGAGCACGGTAAGAGCGCCGACGTCCATTGCCATGCTCCCCAGGGCGACCAGGTGGGACGCGATCCTGGACATTTCGGACACGAGAACCCTGATGTACTTCGCACGCTCCGGCACCTCGATGCCGGACAGCTTCTCCACCGCAAGCACATAGGCAACGTTATTGGAGATCGGCGAGAGATAATCGAGACGGTCGGTGTGCGGTATAAATTCGTGGTAGGTGGACGCCTCCGCAATCTTCTCGTATCCCCGGTGCAGGTAGCCAAGCTCCGGAACCGCGGCAAGGACCGTTTCGCCGTCGAGGCGGACAAGGAGGCGGAGCACGCCATGCGTCGCTGGATGCTGCGGCCCCATGTTGAGGATCATCTCATTATCGAGCGGATCATCCAGGATGACCGATGTGTCCTGATCTTCCAATGCGGCCAGGATTTTGCTTTTGTGCGTCAGGTCTTCTGTGGAGCGGAGGGGCATGCTTATCGCCGGGGAAGAGGAAGTGAATCGGGAATTCCCATGGTCGGGAAATCCTTCCGCAGAGGGAAGTATTCAAACTCTTCGGGCATGAAGAGGCGCCTCAGATCGGGGTGGCCCGTAAACTTGATGCCGAACATGTCATACGTCTCGCGTTCATGCCAGTTCGCGCCAGGCCATACACTCACCATGCTCGGAACGAAAGGGTCCGCTTCCTCGACCGCAACCTTCAACCGGACATACGCTTTGTTCGTCAGTGAATAGAGATTATACAGAACCTCGAAGCGTTCCTCGCTCCGGTACATGTCGATGCCCACAACGTCGATCAGCTGGTCGAACGCAAGAGCGGGATCCGACTTCAGGAATTCCCCGATCCGGAGGATGGCGTCTTTGGCAACCGTGACCGTCAGATCGCCGCGGAACTCGCTCGTCGACCTGATACTCTCGGGGGCAAATGCCTTCAGCTTATCAAGAATGATCTGATTCATGCGGGGGTTGTCACGCGGGGAGTTTCCGCCGGAGGGGTCTTCCCGCCGCCGACAAGATTGCCTATGGTTCGTTCCTTTCCTATTTTCTTCTGCAGCTCGATAAGGGCATGGAGAAGCGCCTCGGGCCGCGGAGGACATCCGGCAACAAACACATCAACAGGAACGAACTGGTCGATCCCCTGCACGACGGAGTACGAACGGAACATTCCCCCTGACGAAGCGCATGCTCCCATGGAGATCACCCACTTCGGATCCGGCATCTGGTCATAGATCTTGCGAACCACCTTCGCCATCTTGTACGTGACGGTCCCCGCGACGATCATCACATCGCACTGACGGGGAGTGAATCGCATAACCTCGGACCCGAACCGGGAGATGTCGAAACGGGGCGATGCCGTCGCCATCATCTCGATGGCGCAGCAGGAGATCCCCATCGGCATAGGCCAGAGAGAGTTCTTGCGCGACCAGTTGATGAGGAAGTCAAGTTGCGTCGTGAAAAACCCGTCCGACTGCATGTCCCCTAATGCCACTGGAGCGCCCCCTTCTTCAGAATATAAATGTACCCAACGAGGAGAATAGCGATAAAGACCACCATTTCAACAAATCCGAACATGCCCAGTTGACGAAAGAGAACCGCCCAGGGATACATAAACACAATTTCAACATCGAAGACGATGAAGAGCATCGCGACCAGGTAGAATTTGACGGAAAAGCGCTCGCGCGCGCTACGCACCGGCTCCATCCCGCTTTCGTAGGTCGAGAGCTTCTCTTCCGAAGGACGTTTCGGGCCGATCCACCGGTTGATGTTGGTGAAAACGATCCCCGCCGCAGCCCCCACCCCGATCATGATCACTATGGGAATATACTGTTCCATGCCCTCGTTAAAGACAACAATGGATGGGAAGAAAGAGTTTTGATTGCAGGTTATCGAAAAATTTACTCAAAAAAGGGCTGAAAGTCAACGAAAGCTATCCGCACGACTCGCCACGATAGAACGGGAGCATCTGGATTCCATCTGAACTTCCGGCGCCGTGCCGCTCAGCGCGGAGACTGCGCTCGAACCCGAACGACAGAGGAGACATCTCTCATCATAGATGTGCGCGAGAGAAGAACTGTGTAGTGGCGCCGCAGGACGGATCACCGCAGGCGGAGAGTCGCAACGACGTCATGCGGGTGATGTAATCGTAAGACACGCAGAGTCGCCGCCCATCAAGCATCGACAAAGGAGAGAGCATATTCCCAGATCCTGGAAAGAAGGCATGTCCTGCGAGCGTAAGTACATGATTATCAACGCGTTGGCATTTTGCCGTGCAGAGATTCTGTGGAAGGAGCAAGAGAATATTTTTTTCTTCGATGCTAAGTCGTTGGTGCATCAATCGTAAGTCATCATTGCAAAAAAATTAACTTGACTTCCCCTTGGGTAGGTAGTATATTTTTCGCCGTTACTCTTACCTGCCGTTTGCGCTTTTCCGTCTGTGAGAGAAAGACAATGAAGCCAGGCAAGACACAGGCCGTTCAGTTGTTTCATTGCGTCGATACCACGCAGAGTTCCTGCAGCACTCCGTAGGTTCTTCCACTCCCGCGGCAAATAGTCGGTTTTGAATCGGGGGAGGGGATTCTTTTGATATTTGCGATTGGCATCCCATCCAATTTCAGGTGAAGGTTAATCTCATGGCTCACAAGCAAACATCCCCCGCTACGTCATTGGAAGCCCGTGCGGCCAGCAATGCCGCCGCCAGCGGCAAGTCCTTGAATGAAGCAATCATGGATTTGGCGCTGGATTGTCGCGATTATTATGGCGATAACGAGCTGGCGGCTGATGTGCTCCATTCGAAATACCTTGCGCCCCACGAGCAGGGGCCGATGCACCTGTGGAACCGGATTGCCAAGGCGCTGGCGTCGGTCGAGAAGGACCAGGATCTCTGGTACAATCGTTTCCTGGGCCTGTTGTTCGATTTTCGTTTTGTCCCGGGCGGGCGTGTGATGCATGGAGCGGGTCGGGAGGATGCACGGCGCCGGCCCACCCTCTCCAACTGCTACGTCATACCGATCGAGGAGGACAGTTTGGAAGGGATCTACCGGTGCATCACGGAATCGGCAATGGTGTACCGAACTGGCGGAGGTGTGGGGACCGATCTCTCCACGCTCCGTCCGGAAGGGGCGGCCGTCAATGCGACGATCGATCATTCACCGGGTGCGACGGCATTCATGAACCTCTTCAGCGAGAGCACCAATACGGTGTCGCAGGCAGGCCGGCGCGGCGCCCTGATGCTCACCATGCGCGTCGATCATCCCGATATTGAGCACTTCATCACGATCAAGAATGATCCCCGCCGCATCAAGGTGGAGCACGCGAACATCAGCGTTCTGATCACGCACGAGTTCATGCACGCGGTGATCAACGATACGGATTTCGAGCTGCGCTGGAACGGGAAGTCCTACCGGAAGGTGAAAGCGAAGGAACTCTGGTTCAAGATCATCAAGAACGCCCATGCATCTGCTGAACCGGGAATCATTTTCTGGGATACGATGAGGGATTACCATAACGTCGAATACGCAAACCCGCTCAGCAGCACCAACCCCTGCGGTGAGCAGCCGCTCGCAGCGTATACGGCATGCAACCTGGGGAACATCAACCTCAGCAAGTTCGTCAGCGAGGACGGGAAGTTCCGGTATGACGAGCTGGCGGAAGTGACCCGGACGGCGACGCGGTTCATGGACAACATCATCGACTATAATATGGAGAACCATGCCCTCGACAAGATCAAGAAGGCAGTGGCCTCCGATCGCCGGATCGGGCTTGGCATCACAGGGCTTGCAGACGCCCTGGTCATGATGAAGATCAAATACGACTCGCAGGAAGCCCTTGATGAAACCGATCATATGATGCAGCTCATCAGGGATGAGGCATACCGTACGTCGATCGCCCTGGCAAAGGAAAAAGGTCCCTTCCCCCTCTTCTCCTGGGAAGGCTATTCGCGCAGCAAGTTTGTCCAGTCTCTTCCCCGGGACATCCAGGAGGAGATCAAGGTGCACGGGATCCGCAACAGCACCGTCATCACCGTTCCCCCCGTGGGCACGGGTTCGATCGTCGCCCAGACAAGCTCCGGCATCGAGCCGATCTTCTGCACCAGCTACAGGAGAAAGGTGAAGAACCATGACGGCGAGACATACTCGGAATACAAGGTCTATCATCCGCTGATCAAGCAGATGTTCGGCGATGACGAGAGCCTCCCCTCGTACGTGGTGACCGCCCATCAGATCGATCCTTACTTCCGCGTGAAGATGCAGGGAACAATCCAGAAATACGTCGACAGCAGCATCTCCTCCACGGTGAACCTGGCCGAGGACGTCAGTGTCGAGACGGTGGCAGATATCTACATGACTGCCTATAAGGCCGGCCTGAAGGGAATCACGGTGTACCGCGAGGGAAGCCGCGAAGGGATCCTCCAGACGGAGGAGTATGCGAAGAAACAGGAGAACGCGAAGGCCTCCAAGGGTGAGGAGAAGAAGACCAAGGGACCGCGGCATCGGCCGCAGGTGACCCGAGGCGTCACAGAAAGGATCAAGACCGGCGAGGGATATCTGTACGTGACGATCAATGAAGACGACAACGGTCTGTGCGAAATTTTCACGACAATCGGGAAGGCCGGAGGAAATGCCGCAGCGCAATCGGAAGCGATCAGCCGGCTCACCTCCCTGGCGCTCCGGTCCGGCATTGAGCCGCGGGAGATCGTCAAGCAGCTCAAGGGTATCTCCGGGCCGACGCCCGTGTGGGACGGGCAGGGAGGACAGATTCTTTCGACGCCCGATGGCATCGGCAAGGTCCTTGAACACTATATTGAAAACCGTGAAGAGCTGAAGGGACGCCGGGAACACCACGCTGCTGCAAGGCCGGCAAAGACGACGGGCGTGTCCGCCGAGGGGGAAGGAAAACAGAAATCAATGATGACCTGCCCGGAATGCGGCACCAATGTTGAACATGTCAGCGGATGCGTCGTCTGTTACAATTGCGGCTGGAGCAAATGCTGACGTGACCGGCATCGATTCTTCACACTAGAACGAGCCAGTCCCGGGAAACCGGGACTGGCTTTTCATTTCAGACACCTTCCGATGGCACCTCTCGCTCCCGATCGATTCCGCCGTTTCCTCCCTGCCTGCGTCCTCTGCGCCTGCTTTCTCGCGGCGGGGGCGCTTCTTGTGAACGAGACGATGGTGTACACGCCCGACAGCGTCCATTACCTTGCGTGGGCGCGATCCCTCGCTTCCCTTCAGGGATTCAGAATCGATCTCGGTTCGGAACCGTCGCGCTATGTCTTCAATGCCCCCCTGTACCCGCTCCTTCTCTCCCCCGTCGCGGCATTGTGGCCGTGGAGCGTTCCGGCAGCAAAGGCCGCAACGCTCATGTGCGGCGGGGCCGTCGTGCTCATCGTCTTTTTCTTCTTCCGCAACCACTTGGGGAAGGGAACTGCACTCGTGGCAGCAGCCATGCTGGCCCTGAACCCGCTCCTCCTCTTGTTTTCGACGCAGATCCTGTCCGACGTTCCCTTCCTCTTTTGCATCATCGGATCGTTCTGGCTGTGCGAACGGATCATGGAACAGAGTGCCCCATGTACCCGGGATGTCGTCCTCCTGGCTCTTGTCTCGTGTGCAGCGATCCTCCTGCGCGAAGTCGGTTTCACCGTGGTTGCGGCTGTCATGGTATCCCTCCTTCTGCGGCGACGGACCACCCCCCTGTTGTGGGTGCTTCTCGCGGTTCTCGTCACCTCCGGACTCTGGTACGTCCGGAATGAACTTATCGTCGCCGCGGCGGAGCATCCCGACCTGAGGAATACACATCTCCTCTTTTCGAACGTGCTGACCCCACCGGACAGTCCGATGACAGAGGAAGTTCTTGCGCGGTGGGGAGCGGCAGGACGCTTCTACGGTCCGTTCCTCGGCCGGCTCATTCTGGCACCACTGGTCCCCGTGTCCACCTATGGTCTTGAGGCAGCACCGGACGCTTTGCTCGCCGCGTTGCACGTTGCTTTGGACGCCGTCGGCATTCCCCTAGTCCTCCTGACGGTCCTCGCCTGCGGCTGGGGGGCAGCCGGACCCCTGCGGCGGTCAACGCTGGCGGTTCCTCTCCTGCTGCTTGTCGCTTGCTATGCGATTCTGATCGCGCTCTACCCCGTCGTCGATATCCGTTTCCTCCTCCCCTTGCTGCCAATACTCCTGTATTGTGCGGCTGCGGGCGTGCAGGACGTGCTTGGCAGACTCTCCCTCCGGGCCCGCAGAGCGGCGGGAGCCGCCGTTGTCCTTCTCGTGGCCGGGAGCCTCATCCCGAACCTCGCGTGGGTTGGGAATCTCGGAGCACTCAACGCTTCGTACAGAAGAGATCCGGAGAAGTGCCTTGATGCCCTTCGGGCAAATGACCCCTCCACCCACCCCCTGGCACTGATCACACGTCCCGCCGCCTCATGGATCACCGCCCATAGTCCTGAGAATGCCTCCGCCGTTTCGTACTACAACGATGTGGGGATGGGCCTGGATGGCAGGAAGGTGGACCGCCTCAATAAACTCATCTCACCGGAAGAATTTGAAAACCACCTTCGGGACTATGGAACTTCGTATGTCGTGTCGGGGATGCTCGCACACGAAATTCCGGATTTCGAAGCGCAGATGATCCTCGCGCGGCGGTTTCAATTCACGCCGGTCTTCCGGTTCGGCGATATCACCGTCTTCTCCGTGTCGAGGAAGAAACAGACCACAGACGCTTCCCTGATTCTTCCCCGTTCCGCTTTGACTGATCGGCACATCCTTTTCGTCCGCGGCATCCAGGCACTGAAAGCGGGGAAGTACGATGAAGCAGGGGATGCGTTCGGTGAACTTCTGCGCACGCGCGAACTGAACTGGATCGCACTGTATTACCACGCAATCGCCGAAGAATCGGCGTCGCACCTGGACGAGGCGGAGGAGGAACTGCATCAGTTCCGATCCATGCCCCAGGCCGCTGCATACATCCAGAAAGCACAATACCACGAGGGGATGATCGCCCTTTTGCGGCAGGCGGCGTCCCAACCCGACGGAGAAGATCGGGCCTCCCTGTACCACACCCTCTCCCTGAGCTATTGGATCCTCGGTCTTCGTCCGCAGGCGGAGGCGATGCTCCTGCAATCACTCAGGGCGGACCCGCATTCCTTCCTGGGGCACACGTTTGAGGGATTGTACGCGCTGGCAGAAGGGGATGCGAGGCGCGCGCGGTCATCGCTTGTCGCCGCGATCAAGGAACGGCCGGGAGATTCTCTTGCCCAATCGCTCGGAGCAATCATCACCGCTCTGGATTCGATCGATCGCTCGTTGCAACCGCTCAAGGGGAAGCTGGCGCTGGGAAAGGCCGAGGTTGCGATGCGGCTGTATGAGATGGGGATCGACCAGGCACAAGACGTGCTCGCGGACGATCCCCGGAACAAAGAGGCATTGCAGATGCTTGCGGAACTGTATGAACGGAACGGCCGAAACGCCCCGGCCCTTGCCGCGCTGCGCCGACTGGCACTCATCGAGCCGCAGGATCAGGGAGTGCAGGAACGGATCCGCCTCCTGACACGCTGACGGGCGCCCTCCATTCTACAGAATCGATTGGATGTTCTTCTCGAATTCTTCCTTCGACATGTATCCGACGTGCTTCTTTGCAATGGTCCCCTGCTTGGTAATAAAGACCGATGTGGGAATACCGCTGATACCCCCGTAGGCGTTTGCAAGTGATTCGTCACCGATGACGACAGGGTATGTGATGTTCATCTTCTTCACGAACGGCGTCACAAACTTCCAACCGTCCTGATCAAGCGACACACCGACGATCTCCACCCCCCGCTTCTTGTACGCCTTGTACACTTCCAGCATTCCCGGGATCTCTGCGCGACAGGGGCCGCACCAGGTGGCCCAGAAATTGACCACAACCGCTTTCCCCCGCAGTTTGCTCAGGACAACATCTTCTCCCGTCGCTGTTTTCAGGGAAAAGTCCGGTGCCGCTTGCTGTGCCAGAACCAGCGAAACGGCCGAAACCGTCAACGCTGCAGAGGCCAACGCCAACCGCATGATCCTCATGTCTCTCCCTTCGTGTTTGTGTGAGAACTCCTGTCACTTCCCTACCAACCGACGCGCACCTGGGCGTAGACTGCATAATCTTCCACAATGTTATCCCAGGCGTACGCGCCATCGATCTGAACTACCCGGAAGAGATTCACTCCCACCCCTCCCGCGAGTTTTCGATTCTCCACGCCCCCGCGGAGGGCAAGTCCCAGCATCTGCGGAATCGCATCAAGCCGGAATTCAGTCCCCAGGCGGAGCCGGGCCATGGTGGAAGGGTACTGGTCATCCTGCTGCGCCATGTCCACCCAGTCGAAGGAGGCATCCCAATTCGACAGGATCGGGTGAGTGACGCCGATATTGACAAGGAACGGCGACGTAAATTCAAATGGCGCGTGCACCTCCACCACCTGAAGAGTATGATTTTCATCATAGGCAACGGAATTAAACGTTGCCGTCGGCGAAATCCTGGGGAGGGGGATCATGTTCTGCAGGGAAATCCCGAATTCAGTCCCGGTGGACGCAAGCCGGTAGAGCCCGCCAAGGTCGAGGGTAACCCCCGTTGCCGAGGATTCGAAATCCTTCCGCAACTCACTCAGTATGTCCTTGTAGTTGTCTGAGTTTATAACACGTGTGGAGACCCGCCGGTTCACGAGCTTCAGGTTCGCCCCTACGCTGAGATCCGGAAACACCTGGAAACCATATCCCACGGTCCCCACAACATCCATATACGACAAGGCAACTGTCTTAGGGATCACCTGCTGGGGGTACCTCAGTTCATGAGTAGTCGGATCGAGGAGGGGATTGATGATATTATAAAGCTTCGTCGAAAGGTCGATCAACTCACTTTGCGACAGGCTCGTGAGATCAGTCGGAAGGCGCAGGGCATACAACGCGCCCAGGACATCCCCGGGATAGGTGACAAAAGCGGAACGGAGCGTACTGTGAAGAGAAAATCCGAGGTTCCCCACCTGCACTTGCACTGCGGGAATCACGACAAATCCATGGACTTTCGGGTTGTCGGCGGAGCCAATGACTTTGTCCCCCAGCCCGCTCAGGAACGAGAGCCCGCCGTTGATCTGGCGGATCGCCGCAGCCTCCTGGTCGGGCGTTTGGGCTGCACCAAGAGCGCGAACGCCGGCATCAATAGTCGTGATGAACGACGCCGAGCGAAACTGATCGGCATTATCACGGAGGAACGCAAAGGCATCGAAGCTGTTGAGGGGGAGATTCGCCTGTACGCTCACAACATCGATGGCCGTGCGGGTCCTCGCCAGCAATGCAGGGTTGTATTGCATCGCATTAAACGTCTTCCCATTCGCCACCTGCGTGTTCCCCATCCCGATCGCTTTGACATCGTCACGCGTGGGACTGAGTTGCACCTCAGAGACATCAGCAGTAACGACGGATTGGGCATGGACGGGGCCGACGACAACGACGGCTGCCAGACACCCGCACATCAAGGCATGCGAAAGAGCCATGCTCGCGGTTCTCCATTGTTGGTGGTTGTCACGGTTGATCTCACTCGTGGGCGTACGGTCGTACGGCTATCGACCGCCCCACCTCTTCAGGAAAGCCATTACCTTGTCAGGGTCATGCCCCTTTCCTTTCTCCAACTCGCTGGTGTCCTGGGAATGGAGGAGCTTCCCTTCCTGATTGAGCACGAAGAGATGAGGGTATCCCGGAACGGGGGGGTAGTGCGAGAGCAGGCGTTCGTTCTTGTTTTCCTTGCTCCAGTTCACTTTGACGGTCACAAAGCCCGCATCGCGGAGTTTCCGGAGGTCGTCGCGGCTCGCAAAGAGGGAATCCAGCCGCCTGCACCAAATGCACCAGTCCCCGCCGACATCAAGGAGCACGCGGCGGGAGGATCTCTGCGCCTCCGCAACGGCATCGCGGATATCCTTTTCCGCGTCTCGCGCCGGATCAAATCGCTCAACCGGAATATATGCAGGATGGGGGGATGACAGAGTCTGCGCCGGGAGATCGGGCGCACCCATGATCACGAGAAGAGTCAGGGAAAGGAACAAAGAACGGAGCATGTTGCACCGGCGCTAAGAGCGAATGACAAACGGATATGATGCGAAGATAAACACAATTCGGAAGGTAGTCAAGCAAAGGAAAAAGAGGCCGTTCACTCGTAGCGGAGCGATTCCACAGGATCCACCCCCGCCGCCCTCCGGGCCGGAAAGAACCCGGCCAGCAATCCGATGGTGCCGAGGACTACGGCCGTCATGATCATGATCGGGGGAGAGAGGACAGGTTTCCCAAGGAACTCCATGGCCCCGCTGTCCGACGGGATCAATCGAACGGCCCATACCATGAGAGCGGAGAAGAGGAGGCCGATCGTCCCGCCAATGCCGGCAAGGAGGAGCGCTTCAAAGACAAATTGCAGTTGGATATAACTCTTGCGGGCGCCCAGGGCCATTTTGATGCCAATCTCCCGGGTCCGTTCTTTTACCACAACATACATGACATTGGCAACGCCGACCCCCGCAATCAGAAGCGTCAGGGTGCCAACCGCCCCGAGGAAGATTGATATCCCGAGCAGGACCTTATTCTGCATTTTTTCCGCTTCAATGAAATCCCAAATGAAGAGGGTACGCTCATCCGTCGGATCGAACTTGTATTTACGGGCAAGCACGCGAAAGATTTCCTTTTTCAGCTCTTCCTGTCGCGAGGGATCGCCCGGGCGGACCACGAGAGAACCGACGTGATCGTAGCCATATGTCGTCCGAAAGGTCGTGTACGGAATGATCGCCCTCTGGTCATCCGGACCGTTGTTCATCGACGTCTGCAGTTTCTTCTGGAGAAGTCCGACAAGCGTGTAGGGAACTCCGTCGACCATGACCGTCTTGCCTATGGGATCTTCCTCTCCAAAGATATCGTGAGCGATCCTCGACCCTAATACCAGGGATCGCCTTTCCTGCGTCACATCCAAGGCATTGAGAAACCGCCCGCCGGAGGCGGGATACATCCTGCGCATCTCCTCGAAGAGAGGGTTCACTCCCTCACACTCCGTGTTTGTCACCACCTTTTTGTACGCAAGAGAGACTCCCCGGCTGTATTGCGGACTGATCATTTCGATCATCGGGATGGCCCGCTGGAGCATGAGCGCATCCTCTTCTTCCAGCCCGATCTTCCGTCCTTTGGCAATCCCCTCGAACGGCTTTCCGGTCTCCCCGCCGTAGAGGATCATGATTCTGTCCCCGGCATTCATCAGTCCGCTGCGGAGCTGGGTTGAGAGTCCTTCGCCGAAGGACATGAGGATGACCACGGCGACTGTCCCCCACGTCATGGCGAGAATGGTCAGGAAGGCGCGGGTTCTCTGCGCCTTCAGGTCCAGAAAAAAATCACGGAAGAGTTCAAACCACATGGGACATCCGGCAATAAAGAGTCTCGAGCCTGTTCAGGTCCTCAGGCAATCGACAACGTTCAGGTTTGCCGCCCGGCGGGCGGGAAAGAATCCTGCCGCAAGGGCCACCACGGAGAGAACGCCCACCGTCGCCAAGGCGACGCCGATGGAGATTTCGGGCGTTCCCACGTACTCCTTGATCGGAAGATACTGCATCACCTGGGTGATGCCAAGCGCGATCAGAAAACCGATGGTGGAACCGAGAGCGACGATGAAAAATGTCTCAAGGAAAAACTGGAAGAGAATACCCCCTTTTGTCGCCCCCACGGCGCGCTTGATGCCGATCTCCCTGATCCGCTCCTGGACGACGATGTACATGATATTGGCGACGCCAATCCCCCCGACCGCGAGGGTGAAGCTCCCGATCAGGCCCATGAAGATGTTGATGCCAAGGAAGAGATTGAAGCTGAACTTGTCAAATTCCGACGTATCCCAGATCCAAATCGCATCGTGGTCGGCGGGATCGAACCGGTACCGCTTCCCCAGAACGCTTCGGACCTGGTCGTTCACCGCCTCGGATTGCGACGGATCCTTATGCGTGTAGACGATGTTCCGCAAATGCGCTTCTCCAAAGACGGAGGCAAATGTCGAGGCCGGGATGAACACGCGGTCCATGTCCCTGCGATTGTACGAGGACGGCTGGGTCTTCTTCTGCATGACGCCCACCACGGTAAAGGGGATCCCTCCCACCGTGATCAACTTCCCGATCGCCTCTCCTTCGCCGAACAACAGGTCCTTCACCGCATCGCCGATCAGCGCAACGCGCTTGCGGTC
>PMNE01000081.1 GCA_003162635.1 Ignavibacteriota bacterium | reverse complement strand
CCCTTGCTATGTGCTTCGCGATCACGCAACGCTCGGATTTATTGATGCCCGGCACTGATGAGTCGCACAAGAACGGTGATCTACAACGCAGCGCTCACCCCCACAGTCGGTGCCATCTGGGCGCGCAATCCCCCGTCGTTCAGGGGAACAAGGACATTGGCAAATATCACCACGTCATCGGAAGGAGCATAGCGAAAGCCGATGGCGGCAGAATATGCATTGTCATTATTCCTGTCGGGAATATTGCTCAGTTTTACGACACGCACAGAACTGATGTCCGGTACCAAACCGCCGCCGGGATTGTCGCGAGTGTTTTCGATCCGGTCAATGATCGTTGCCGTACCGGGGGCAAGGTGAGCAGCTTCACTCTTGTTCAGGTCGATCTTACCGAGCGCATCGAGAGCGAAGGTGACTTTCTGCGAGATCTTGTTGTCGAACCCGGCCCGGAATTCGAAGGCGTCGCTCTGAAGGTCGGCGGGGTTTCTTGTATATCCGGCATTAAGATGAACCCCCCCGTTTCCCATTTGTGTGGAGAGAATCCCCCACAGGCGGTAGCTCGGCTTTCCCGTGCCGAGGAAATTCTCCTTTTCACCCGTCGGGAAGCGCACATCGAGAAGTCCCGCCGCATCCATGGAGCCGCCGCGGGCAAGGCTGTACTTTACTCTCAATGCGACGTCTCCCAATCCGGTCGCACTCCGGTCGTAAGGAAAATTGGCCACAAGAACGGGATGCAGAGAATCGCCGCCGAAGAAATGGTGGGCTGCGCCTCCTTCCGCGAATGTGTAACTATGAATCGTCGCGACCGCTGTACCGTTGATATGCACACTGGTAACCGGGATCGCGATGCTCGCGTCCAGGTCGTCAGTGACACCCCACGAGGCCACAACTGCACTGATGCTGATCCGCGTGTGCAGGTCCATGACCACATCGATGATATCGCTCTCGTTCGGATTGTCCCCAAGTTCCATGTCCCCCGGAACAAGCTGGTGCGTGAACGTGAAATCGATCTGGTCTGAAGGAAGTCCGCGGAAGCGCGTGAGATCGAGATACGTGAAATTCGCCTCCACCTGGAGTTTCCCCTTCCCGATGGGTCTCGCTGTCTCCGCAAAAATCGGTCCCAAGCTCTCTGTCGTCCTGACCGGACGCCCCGAAGAGAAGTCATAGGAGATGCCGCCGCTTGCCGAACTCAGAGGGAACGAGGAAATGTCGCCGACGATGAGACTATTGAGGGCAGGCACGAGTTCGGCATTTGCGTTATCGGCAGCGGGCTTGAAATGATTGGCATGCTTTCCCGGGCTGAGACTCAGCCTCCCCGGCCCGAGAATGTCATAGAACAGGTTGCTGAAGACATTGTCGAGCTGCGCGAATGCAGGAACCGAAAACAGGGACCAGGAACCCACAAAAAGCAAAATCTTCATCGAACGTCGTACCATGATGGTCATCGGTGTCCTCCCATGATGATGTCCTAGTTGTGCGCAACCACCTTCCATCCTCCACCGGTTCGTTGCATTGTCCAGGTGTTGACGAAGGGGGGTTGGGCCACTTGTTTGTTATCCTTCACATTGACATACGAGATCTTCACTTTAAAACTTACCCGGGCATTGTCCGTTGCGACCTCTCGTTGGATTTCTTCGATGCCAACCTGGCGCTGGGTGGATTCTTTAAAAAAGCCGGACCACCCGCTCTGGTCGTCGTCGGAAAGGTCCAGCAGCGTCGCCAGGTCGCGGATCCTCCCCTGTTCGATCGTCGTCTTGTACGAATCGACAATGCGGGTGACCGCCTTGTCGGCTGCATCCCGATCGTCCTTTTCTTTTGCGGCGGGATCCGCCTTCTCCGGCTCCTTGAGTGCGGCGATGTTCACCGGCGGAGGTTCCTTTGCAGGAGCATGGAGAATCTGGGTTTGGCTCTCCGCCATCCCGAACAGCTCTGAGGCATGAGCAAAGGTGTCAGCCGCCGCATGGTATTCGCCCGAGGAGAAGAGTCGCTCTCCATTCGTTTCGCTTTTCAGTGCGATGAGATATGCGGCGTTTCCCTTCTTCTCCTGGTCCCCCCCACCAACCTTCCGTTTCGCCGTCGCCATTCTCGCCCTTGCCGACTCGGCTCCCGCGCGCAGATCCGAGAGATGGTCAATTTCAGTCCTTATTTTCCTGTATCCGTCCCTTGCCCGCGTAAATGAAGCCCGGGCGTTGATGAGACTTGCCCGGTCGCCCGCCGCAAGAAGGGCCTCCGCCTTCTCCGCTTGGTCTGAGGTCTCGGCATACCGGGAAGGCATTTCCCGTTTCCCTTCCATCTTGTCGACCGCGGATTTCTCCTTCAACATCTCTTCGCGCGCGTCCCTGGCCATCCCGGACAGTTCTTCAACATTCGCACGCGATGCCATTTCATTCTTGGGCGCTTCTTCGGAGGCGGACAGGAATAAACTCTTCGCTTCTCCCAGGAGTCGGGTGGCGTCCCCGAATGCGCGGGATCGTGCACTGTTCTCCCCTTCGTTCAACCTCTGCTGGGCCGAATCGAAGAGACTTGGGGCCCATTGTTCAGCGCCTGCCGCGGCTGCCCGGGATTTCTCCGATTGCGCTTCCTGCTGCAGCGACCCGATGATCGCCGATGAATCGGCGACGGGAGTCTGGGGAGAAACTTCCGGCTGTGACCTATGGTGAAAAAAGAGACTCCAGATACCTCCGCTGACGAGGCAGNNGTCTTCGCCTCTTCCTTCTTTGTCTTCTCTTTCTTTTTCTTTCCCGCCTTTTCCAGACCACGTGCAGCGTCCTTGTTCTCAGGATCGATCGCGAGAACCTGCCGGTAGCACTCCGCCGCCTCTTCGAACTTTCCATGCTTCACATAAAACCCGGCGTCGGTCAGGAGTTTGTCCAGTCCCTCCAGGCGCTCCCGTTTCTTCCGGATGGCAGCAGTTAACTCCGCCGCCTCGGGGTGCTGCGGATCGATAGCAGAGACCGCGCGCAATCGATCTTCCGCCTCGTCATACTTCCCCCGGAGATAAAGCGTGTTTGCCTCACGGAGAAGGTTGTTCAGTTGGCGTGCTTCCTCAAGTTTCTTTGCCGTTTCGCTGCGCAGGGAGATAACCTGCTTCTCCGCCGGCGAAAGCTTCAGAGCGGCATCAAAACGCGATAGCGCCTCGTCATACTGTTTCTTCCCCATGTAGTTCCTGCCATTCTCCACGAGACGGCGCAGCTCTGCGGATCGCGCCACGTCCATGGAGGTTGCGCGGGGGAGGTCCTTTTGAACGCGCTCAAGATCCGCCAGAACCTCCTGCATCGTCGCGTACCGCCCGGGCAGCGCCTTGGAGAGACACTTGCGAATAATGTCTTCCAATCCGGAGGGGATTCCCGGCCTCACCTGGGACGGAAGCACGGGCTCTTCGCTCATAATGGCATGCGCGACGGCCGCCTCATACTCTCCCTGGAACGGCAGGACACCCGTTGTGAGCTGATAGAGGAGTACTCCGAACGACCAAATGTCCGTCCGCTGGTCGAGTTCCATACCCTTCACCTGCTCCGGTGACATGTACGGTACGGTTCCCATCGTCGCACCGACCCGCGTAATGCGGGTCCCGCCGCTCAACTTTGCCAGTCCGAAATCGACGATCTTGATTTCCCCGTCGGACGTGGTGACAATGTTCGCCGGCTTGATGTCGCGGTGAACAATGCCGTGTTCGTGCGCCTTGCCGAGGCCGCGGGCGATCCGCGTTGCAATGTCGAGGATCGCTCCTGTCTCGAGCGGACCCTCGGAAATTCTCTTCTTCAGACTCTCGCCGTCGTAGTACGCCATACAGATGAAGATGAGACCATCCTCCATCTCGCTGATCTCATGGATGGTGCAGATGTTCGGATGATCAAGGGCGGAGGCCGCTTGTGCTTCCTTCAGGAATCGCTTCTTCGCCGTCTGGTCGCGCACAAGGTCGGGGATGAGGAACTTCAGGGCAACTGTCCGCTTCAGCGTAACGTCTTCCGCCTTGTACACCACCCCCATGCCGCCGCCGCCGACTCTTTCGCGGATGAGGAAGTGCGAGATCACGTCGCCGACGATCTTGCCGTTAATGACGCGGAGCATCGCCGCACCGTTATCTCCGACCCCCAGCCATTGCAGAGACGACTGCGCTTCCTCATTTTCGGGATCGATGTTCAGGATCTGTTCGAATTTTCTCGTTGCCTCACCCAGGCGGTTCTCCTCCGCCAGCTTCTCCCCTTCCGCCATGAGCTGCTGCACAGCCCCGGCGTCCACGGGCTTGCTGGCAACAAGTTCAAGGTCCCTGTCCACCAGCCGGCAATCGGCGTAGCGCGCCTCCGGGTCCTTGGCGAGGCAGCGGGACAGTATCCGCTGGAGTTCCGACGTCAGGCCGCTTTCTTCAATGAGGAGCGGCGGCGGTTCTTCGTGGAGAATTTTGTAGAGAACCGTTGTGTCGTCTCCTTCGAACGGCTTTCGGTACGTCAGCAATTCATAGAGAACGACGCCGAAGGAAAAGATGTCCGCCCGCTTATCGACTTTGGTCCCCTTCACCTGCTCGGGCGACATATACCACGGCGTGCCGATCCTCATCCCCACGCGGGTCAACCCTTCTTCGGCATCGACCGTCGTTGCTTCACCCACCGGCGAAGTCGGTTTTGCGATGCCGAAATCCATGACTTTGACGCGTCCGTTGCCGAGGACTTTGATGTTCTCCGGTTTGATGTCGCGGTGGATGATCAGGTTGGCGTGGGCATACTGGAGGCCGCGGCAGATCTGCTGGGCATAGTTCAGTTTTTCCCTGAGCGAGAGGGGTTCCTTCGCGTCGATAATGGACCGGAGATCTTTCCCGATGAGGTATTCCATGACGATGTAGGTCTTCCCGTCAACCTCGCCGAGGTCGTGGATGACCATGATGTTCTCGTGGGAGAGTTTGCCGGCGGTCCTTGCTTCGCGGATGAAACGCGCCCGGGCTTCGGAAGTGTCAAGGGCCTTTTCGAGGACGATCTTGATCGCAACGTCGCGGTCCATGAGAGGGTCGTAAGCTCTGTACACGACTCCCATGCCACCGCGGCCGAGTATCTCACGAAGTTCGTATCGCCCGATCTTTTCCATGCCGTCAGACGGATGTGGGAAGAGGAGTGGCAGAGATCATGGAGCAGATCCATGTCGGCCGGGGATGCCGAATCCGGGAAATAGTGTGAGCGAAGCGGGAATTGGAACAAAAGCACGCAGGGGTTCCCGATGGTGAAGAAGAGTCACCGTTTCTTGTCGCATACTCGTGCATCAGTCCATGTGCCATTCATGCGCCAGCACTGGTGAGAGAAACGACCCATCAGGAAGAGAAAGAACAGAAAATAACCTTAAAACTTAGCAAAGAGGGGATGAAAAGTCAAGTTATGCCCCCACAAGCCGTTATCTTGACATTTATGCCCGGAATATGTAATGATAAGGGGTAAGAGCATTCACCGATCTTTGACTTCCCCCGCCACCCCGAATACTCCACGGGACGGCCCCCCCAGGAACACTGGCAGTCGGGCCCTTTGTGTCCGCAGGATGAGCACGCGCAGACGCAATGGGCAGGACGCTTGTGCTTCGGGCATCCCCACAATTGCGAGATTGCAGACCGACGTGCGATACTTCAGACCCAAACCCAACACAGGCAGTAACAACCAAACCTCCGGCAGCGTTCACATGCCGGGCCTTCTTTTCTGCCTTTTTCTTCTTTGCGGAGGCAGTGCATTCGCAGGAACGACGGGCATACTCGAAGGCGTTGTACGGGACAAGGCGACCCACGAACTCATCCCCGGAGTCAACGTCACGATCTCCCAGCTTCAACGGGGAGCGGCGACGGATATCGACGGCGCATTCCAGATTCCGAACATTGCCGCGGGGCACTATGAGGTCCGGTTTTCCCACATCGGGCATCGCGCCTATACTCTCAAGAATGTCGCCATCCAGCCGGATCTTCGGACCCGCCTGACCGTGGACCTCGAGCCAACCGACGTTGAGCTCCCCGAAGTGACGGTTGTTCTCGAAAAGCCCCTTATTCAAACAGATGTCACGGGAAGCACGTTCCAGGTCACCGACTTTGAACTCAACGCTCTCCCTGTGGACAACGTGACCGATATCCTTCATCTCAAGCCGGGCGTCACCATGGAAGGGAACGTCCGCGGAGGGAGAACGGATGAGGTGCTCTACCTGATCGACGGACTTCCCGTAAAAGACGTCCTGGCCGGAGAGATGTCCGTCAACCTCCCTAAGAGCTCCATCGCCGGGATGAGCATCACCACGGGTGGCTTTGAGCCGGAATACGGCAACGCCCTCTCCGGCGTCGTGAACGTCGTCACCAAGAGCGGAACAAACGAAAGCCACTACTTGGTCAAAGCGGACAAGGACAACCTGTTCGGCGGCCAGCAGAACAGCAACACGAACGACTTTGACCTGAGTGCCTCCGGTGCAATCGTCAATAACGCGCTTTTCTACTATGCGTCGGGGAGCGGGACGCTCACCGACACGCGATGGCGGCAGGATTTCAAGAATTTCTTCCGGAGCCCGATCGAGAAGGACTTCAGCGGCTTTGGCAAGGTGGAGTACTTATTTTCCCCGACGACGCGGCTCGGAACGCAGGTGCTCTACTCTCACAAAGATTGGCGGGATTATCAATTCGACTGGCGATTCAATCTGGACGGTCTGCCTCCCGAGAAGCGCGACTCGTACCGCATCGCCCTCGTCCTCACGCAAAACGTTTCCGACAATTTCTTCTACACGGCCAGTCTGAGCCGCTATTTTCTCCGCTCCAGGATTGGAGAGGGATCCAAGGAGGACATTCCAAGCAACCAGCCGTATCAATACGACTTCTTCCTCCGGTACGTTGTCAGCGGCAAAGAGGCGTGGTGGAGCGACACGAAACAGGTAAGCTACACCACAAAATTCGACGGGACGTACCATCCTGCGAAAGATCACCTCGTGAAATTCGGGGGCGAGCTCTCCCTGTATGACCTGCATTCCGACGTTGTCAAGTATGAACCCAAGCGGACCTACTTCGGGAGGCCCCTGATCAATGAACCCCAACTGGACTACTCGACTTCCTACGCGTACAGACCGCAATCGGGCTCGCTCTACATCCAGGACAAGATCGACGCACTCAGCGACGGCGCGCTTCTGAATGTCGGCCTCCGGTACGATTTCCTGAACCCGACGGCAAACAGGCCGGCCATTGAAGCAATCCCGGCGAGCGATACGGCGTACTCGTTCGTCTCCAACCAAACGGTTCCCGCCAAGTGGAAGCATCAAATCAGTCCCCGCCTGGGGGCATCGATGCAAGTGGCGGAGAACGGCTATCTCTTCATGAATATGGGATGGTACTTCCAATACCCGCTGTTCGATTACTTATACACAGGTCTTGACCGCGCTGCGCTGGCGAGAGGGCTGAGCGCGCTGACAGGCAACCCTGACCTGGAGCCCGAGCGGACTCTCGCCTACGAATTGAGCATTCGGTATTCCTTCCCCGGGAATCTCGTCGCCTCCATCACCTACTTCAGCAAACAGACAACCAACCTCATCGACACGAAGACATTCGTCCCGGGGGACAGCAAGCTCGTAGGCACATACGGATTTGCGGAATACGTGAACACGCCGAACGCCGACGCGCATGGTTTCGAGCTGACATTTTCCCGCGAGCGCGGCAACTGGTTTACCGGCGAAATTTCCTACACGTTCATGATCACAGAAGGAACCAGCGGAAGCGCGCAGGATGGGTTTTATATTGCACAGTACGGGCTCCCTCCCGCTACACGCACTTTCCCCTTAAGCTGGGACCAGACGCACACAATAAAGCTGACCGGCACCTTCATAGCCCCCTTCGGTCTGACCGCAATGGGGGTCGCCGAGTACCATTCCGGCCGGCCGTACACAAACTACCCGACGGCGACGGGGTTTGAGGCAGTGGACGGCGGCCTCTTCTCCGAGAATAACGCGCGCATGCCGTCGTATATGAATCTTGACATTCGGGCAGAGCAATCGTTTACCCTGGGCTTTCTGCCGAACGGCCGCCCGAAAGTGTTTGTCGACATTCGCAACGTCCTCAACCGGCGAAATGTGAAATGGATGGACTCGAACGGTCGGATCGGAGGGGAACTTAATGATCCCTCCGGGTACTATATTGGAAGGAGAACCCACGTTGGAATTCAGATCGATTTCTAGGGGGAACATCCCCAGCGTCACTTTCCTTTCCATGATCGCGCTTGCGATCATGGCGTCGGGGTGTGACGAATCTCTCCCTCCGAGGGACACTCCAACGAACGTTGTGCGAACCGCTGTTTCGATGGCTTCGGGAGAATATTCATTTCTCCTCGCCGAACCGCACGATGTCATTGTGAGCTACGACGAAGCCAGGATCTCGGCGACACTCGAGAATATCTACACCGAAGTCCTTCAGGATTCCGTCAGCATACACGGGTCGATTGACATTTGGGATATCGACCATCCCAACAACCGCGCGTCCCTCGATCTCAAGAAGACGTACATCTCCCCCGCACCCACCTATCCCGGCGATCTCCTCACCCTCCTTCCCGGCGCCCATGCCTCCCTTGGGATGGCCTGGAACCACATGACCACCGATGCTTTGCCCAGGCCGTTCTGGTCAGGCGTCCACATTACGATCGAGCAGGTGACCGATCCGAAGACCAACATCACAACCACCTATGGAATTTCCGACACGGTCCATCTCGCACTGCAGGCGCACATTCAGATCTTTGCCACCTATGGGAATGTCACAACTCCCGTGAGCTATGCCAACTTTGTGTATCTCCTGATTTACCCCCGCCAGAACTGAGACGCATCAGGTTCAGTGGGAAGCTGCATGACCGGAGGCCTCCAATGTCCCGCGCATTTTGGCCCGCCCCCCCACTATAACTGATGCGGGATTCGATATTCCTGGTGCAACACGTCAGCCGTCCGTTCGTATCATGAAGTGGAGGCGAACAATGATCAAATTCCTGCTCTGGTTACTGTTGCTTGTCATCTGCTGGCCGCTTGCGCTTCTGGCGCTTGTGCTCTTTCCGGTCGTATGGCTGCTGTCGATTCCATTCCGGATTATCGGCATTACGTGTGATGCACTCTTCGCATCGCTCAAGGCCATACTGTTTCTCCCCGCTCGCGTCCTCGGCGGAAGATAGTGCGATGACCGGTGCAACTCTGGATGGGCATCAGGATTGCGGCAGCCCTATTGAGCTGGGACGTGGCAGCTCCATTCAGCGTCATAGCTGCGGGGATTGTTGCAGTTCAAGAAAGGACCCGGGAAGGCCTCTTGTTGCAGGACTGGCGAGAATATGGACTTTAGAGCACGATCCCCAGTCCGATTCTGTGAACGGCGCTGAACCGCTGCAGGGAGGAGAAGGCGTAGTTGACATCGAACGTGAGCCCCTGCAAACCCAATCTCACGCCCGCACCTGCATTGAACCCCAGTTCGTCCGCATTGAAGATATATCCTGTCCGGAGGAAAAACTGATTGTCAAAAGCGTACTCTGCGCCGATGTTGAGTTTCTCCGGCCCGTCCGAGGGCTGGACGAGATCGGCGCAAACCAGCAGTCTGTGCTGCTCCATCGGTTGGTCGATCAATTCGAAAAGTTCCATCGAAATACCTGCACGATACGATAGCGGCACGGTAAAGGGGGTATTGTTGAAGCTCGCGCGGATTGGCTCCGCACCCGGAAACGGCGGCGGATATTCGAAGTCCAGTGCGTCCCCCTGGTATTCGCGTTTGGCTGCAAGGTTTGCCACTGCAATGGCGACCTTCAGACTGTGGAACCGCGTATTGAACGTCGCCCCTGCATCGTATGCCATCCCCTCCGCCGTCAGGCTGTAAAGAGTGTTCCTGACATACTTCAGGGTGGCACCGACGGCGATATCGTTCGTGACGCTCCAGCCCAATGTCCCGCCGAGCGCAAGATCATTCGTGCTATACGTCGATCCCGTCCCGCGGGGCTGATCAATGGTGGTAATCTCGATGTCGCCCGACGAAAAGTAGATCAGACTGACGCCAAGTTTGAATTGATCGTTAAGTGGGATCACGAGCCCGAAGAAATCGTGCGACATGTCGGCTACCCAGCGGTTATGCTCCACAGCAACCTGGATTCCCTGGATAGACACAATCCCCGCAGGGTTCCAATAAAGCGCCGTCGGGTCGTCTATCACGGCCCCCACAGCTCCACCCATGCCCATTGCCCGGGCACCAACCCCGATGTCGAGGAAGGCCGATCCCGAAGCACCGTTGTTGTTCGCGTTCCCCTGCGCAAAGATCGCGCCCGGCGGCAAGAGTGCCATCAGGAGGATCGGCACACCGACGAGCGCTCTGACTCTCCATCGACTGCGTTTCATAATTCACCCGGCCTCTCTCTACATCTTGTGGAGAATGATCTGGACATACACCTGAGTAAATGTCAAAACTTCGGTCTTGACCGGCTGCACCAGCTCGAAAAGCCGGACTTCCGCTTGTGCCTGGAGCGTTACGGGGGCATACGTGATGACCTTCGTCGAGTCCGCCCGGATCTGATCGGTATGCGGAACCGAACTCATGAGCGTCAGCACCAAGTCGTACGAACTCAGTGTCGCACGAAACTCGGCAGACTGGCCCGGCGGGAGTGCAATCGCGTTCTGGTAGACCGGAGGCCGGATAAGATCGGATTGACCGAGGCTTGTCGTGGGCAACACCATGGGGAAGGGAGCTGTCATGATCGCGTTGAGGCGCCCTGTGACCTGTGCAGCTCCCTGAAGGAGCTGCGTGTAATTGTTCCTGACGGAAACTGTAAGGCCGATCCGATCCACGCCGATCGTCGCTCCCGTGCTGTCCTGGATGAAGTAGAGCGTGTCGGCGCCTGTTTTGGCTAATGTGGCGACGAGTATGTTTGTCGGCTCTTCATACGGAGGGAACGGTTCCTTGCACCCCGAAAGGAGCGAAAGGACCAGCAAGAGCAACCCTGTTATGGAGGCGATGGGTTTCATTCTCCAAGGACCACACTGAATTTCTTGATCGTCGAAGCTCCGCCGGGCGATTCAATCCGGGCAAGCAAAAGCTGACTCCCAACACGGTTCCCGGCCTGATTCGTGAGATCCCAGTACTCGACCGCCCCACCCTCGTGGTGAATCACCTTCACCAGATCCAGTGCAACGGTATAGATCCTGATCTCGCACTCTTCCGGAAGATAATCGAACCGGAGACGGGGATCACGGGGCGATATCTGTGCTTCATTCCGGATGAGGTAGGGATTGGGAACGACCCGAATGTCATCCAGTGCCGCCGAGGTGGGCATGACCTTCGATGCCGCACCCACGCTGTACAGGAAGTTGGCCTGGTAGGGGAACGGGCCAAGCGCTCCGCCCGTGATGTTCACCCGGATCTTATCCCCCGGAGCAAAATCCACCGTCGCTTTGTACCCCGCTAAAGGCCACGGCCTCCCCGCCCCACGCCCCTTGTTGGCGTAATCAAAAACAATCCGGACGTTTTCGATTCCGATGACGTTTGAAAACTCCCACACCGCCGTCGTATCGACATTCGTCGCAAGATAGTACCGATTGGTGCTAACCGTGAACGATCCGATGTTCGGGTTTGACTTGAGATTGAAGGCAAATCGGGACACTGTCCAATGGTTCCAACGAGGAGCTGCGCGTATCTCGCTTACCGTGTCGGGCTGAAGCTCGCGGGCGCCGGTGAGTTCCGTAACTTTCACGTTAAGGTAGTTGAATATCCTTTTTGTGGCAGCATTCGTCGTGTCCACGCCGCCGGGGAGAAACTCGATCTCGTAGGTCGACTCACCAAATGTGTTGTTGTTCCCGAACATCCCGGGGATCGCACCGGCGACCGTGTCCCTGAAGAAGATTGGGGTATTGGCTCCCGACGGGGCATTTGCTGCAACAGTATCCAGATGCAACGGGAGGGGGCTCTGCGTAAACCTCCACGGAACCTGAACGTCAAACGCATTGAATGTCAATGCGTTCTGCGCCTCGAATGTGCCGGAGCGCGCCCCCGCGTTTGCACTGTCTCCCTGGATTTGACACCCCGGGATGATAACGTAGGTGCTCACCGACCCCGATTGATCGTCGGAGACGACAATGGGAAGCACATACTCCGTCCCCGTGCTTGCGGTAGAAACGTTGACCCGTATCGTGTGTCCTTCCAGAAGCGCACGGAAATTCCCACGGTTTGTCACCACGATTCGTGGGTCGGGCAGGATTCCGGCATATCCTGTCCTGCCGATCAGCGCAATCGGGTTGGAGGAATAGTTTGTCGGTACGGTCCTCGGGATTGCAAGAAGCGTATCCGAAAACGTTTCCGATGCGGGGCGGAACGGCTGTACTACGCTATCGGCAAACGCACTCACCGTATAATAGTATGTTAGTTCGTTATGCAGTCCCTCGGTCCCGCTCACGCTTCCATCTGCATTGTCGTCGCCGACATCAAGGAAGCTGCGCACGGCAGGGACGATGGACGATACGCGCCATTCCCTGATCAGTCCGTAGGGACCATCGTGGAGCCGGGCGCGATACAGACGGTACCCGTCGAACGGATGAGGGGGGGATTTCTCTGCGAGACTGTCCCATGCGACCAGAACCGCCTCCTCCAGAGGCGTCACCGATACGACCGGCCGGATGGGCTGCTGGGCGTAGGACCGGCATACCCCGCCCAACAAGGCGCCACAACAAAGCGCCGACAAGAGGGTCCCGCCTATTCTCAGGCACGGAGTCGTGTACACCGGATCACCTGTCGCTTTCCATCAATGGTCAAAATTCCATCCTCAGCCCCAATCTTGCTCTCCGCGGCGTATCCCACGCGGAGATATCCCCCAACTCACCGCCGATCCTCCCGCTGGAATCCATCCAGAGCACGTTGCGGCGATCGAAAACGTTCCTCATGTCGAGGAAGCAGATGAGGAGCAGTTCATCGGTCACATGGATCCGCTTGCTCGCCTTGATCTCAAGGTTGCTCACATCCGGCATACGGGCGTTATTGGGCACAAACTTCAACGTCGAATCCAGCGGCGTATAACCGTCGAGCGTCGGATAAAACGTGTAGGGCCGGCCGGTGCTGAACGTCCAGAGGACGGCCAGATCGGCTTCCCAGGGGAGCTTCGCATTCACGATCACTTTGAGTGAGTGGCGCTGGTCCCAGCTCAGGGGGAAAAGTTTGGGGGGAGGCGCGAAGCCCCATTCATAGTAGGTGAGACCCTGCCGGGCATCCTGCGACAGTCCTTCCGCCGTCATGAACGTGTAGGAGATCGACCCCGTCAACCACTCGTGTTTCTCCCGGGCGATCAAAAACTCCACGCCCTGCGCCTTCGCAAAAGGATTGTTCACAAACTCGGCGAAACCGAAGTTGCCCGCCGCCCGGGCTGTCGATGGAATGAATGTTTTCACGTCGACCTGGTTATACGTCGTCTTGTCGAAGTAGGTGACCGAGAGGACGATATCGTTTTTGAACGCATACTTCGCGCTGAACTCCCAGGCCTTCGTCTTCTCGGGCTGGAGGTCGGGATTGCCGACGAGCGCCCCGACGCCCTTCTGGAGGCTTACGTTATTGAGCCCGGAATAGAGGTAGTCGAAGAGGGGGAACTGCACATAGTGACCGTAGTTGATGAACAGGTAACCCCTTTCGGCAAACGGCGCAGAGAACCCGACTCTGGGACTGATGAGTTGCTTGATGCTCGCAGGCACGTACCCGGTGATCGTGGTCTGGTACTCGTCGGGCGAAATAGGGACCCGCTCTGCGGCCGGACGTTCCGCTCTCGGATTAAGCATGTCGTAGCGTATGCCGAAGTTCAGGAGCATCCCTTCCTCGGTGAGCTCGACTTTGTCCTGAAGATAGGCGCTCCCTGACGCGGGGTAGTAGGAGTAGTCCGAGCTGTAATTGAAGAGGGGTTTGTTCAAGAACGGTTTCCCCCAGATATTGGTCTGCGGCTCATACTTGAGAATATCAGAATAGACGGAATAGAGGTTGAACTCTCCCCCCGCTTTCAGGAGATGGTGTTCGGAAAATTGATAGGTGAAGTCGGCCTTGAGCGTATTAATCGTTTGACGGCTTTCAGCCCACCAGGAGCGGTTCCCCCCGATAACATAGCGGAGGAAGAAATCGTACTGATACATGGTCGTATCGACCTGCGATTTGTCGGCCGGCCCCACGTGTGTACGGTTGCTGTATTGGCTGATGCTCGCGCTGTAGAAGAATTTGGGCGAGACCGTATGAGAGAACATGAACGCGGCGCGGTAGGCATGGCGCAACTCGGGGGGGAGCCCCGTGAGGTTGAACCGCCAGTTGAACTCGTAGTCCCTCCAATCCCGCGATGATCCGAGAATCTGCGCGCTCATCTTGATCGCCGGGCTCCACTGGTACGTAAGCTTGGCGAATCCCGTAAACTGTTTCGTTACGGGGGAGCTGAAGAAGCGCGAGAGATCCTGCCAGTAGCGGGTGTCCGATAATGTGAAGGAACCGGAGCCAAAGTAGAAGAGCTTGTCCTGAATGATGGGTCCGCCTGCCGACACTTCTCCTTCGCTTGTGTGGTCAGTCTGCTCGCCCGTGAGTATATCGTCCTTTTCCCCCCTGACGGTGAACTCGTTTTCATTCGATCCGTTATTGGTGATAATATTGACAATACCTGAGAGGGCGTTTCCGTACTCCGCTTCATAGCCCCCCGTCTCGACTTTGAGCGACACGATCGAGCTGCGCGGGAGATCCGTGCCGACGCCCCCTCCGATCACGTCCTGGATCGGAAGCCCATCAACAAGGTAGAGCGATTCAGACGATTTCCCCCCCCGGAAATGGAGGTCGGATGTCACTCCCGGTTGAAGAGCCACAACATCGAGGAACGAGCTGACCGGGAGCGCTTCGATCTCCTTGTTGCTGATCGTGTGGACGGTGCCGGTAACATCCTTCAGTATCGGCGGCGACGGGGCGATGATCTCCACCTCGCCGATTTGCACCGGGGATTCCTCCATGGCAAATTCGACGCGTGAGCGGAGGTCTGCGATGACACGGACCCCGCGGAGGCGGATCGTGCGGTATCCTATGAGGGTTGCAGTGAGATCGTACATACCGCCGGGGACGTTGCCGATTTGGAACCGCCCTTCCCGGTCCGAGGAGGCCCCCGAGGTTGTACCGACCAGGAGGATATTGACGCCGGGGATCGGTTCGCGGGTTGCTTTATCGAAGGCCTTCCCCTCGATAATCCCAACGGTACCGGCAAGAGAGATCAACTGCACGGAAACAATCAACGACGCAAGGAGGAGATATTTGGTTAGACTTTCCATGATTCCGGCAATCCGCTTGTGATGCCGACAGATGCATCGAGTCGCGTTATCCCATTCAGTTCGCGATCACCACGGCGAACTTCTTTGTNNGTGCACACTTCCGGCAGGAAGTTAAAGAAAAGGTTCGGCTGATCGATCGACTTCTGCGCCGCATGCGTGACAAGGTACGGATTGGGCACAATGCGAATCTGATCCAGCGCGAAAGGTGATGAAGCAGCGGCCGAGGGAACCGCCTGGATCACGACGCCCTGGCTTTCCATCTCCGGGATCTCAAGCGAGCTGACTCCCTCGTCGAACGCGGTGAGCTTGTAGATGTACGTCACATTGTCGGTGAGTCCCCGGCCCGGTGGAATCGAGGGGTCTTTCCCATCCTGGCCCCGGTCGATGTACTCATGCACGAGAGAGTCCTGTCCGAGTGTCCATTGCCGGATCATCACGAACGGCGCCCCGACGCCGGCAGACCGGTAGAGCCGGTAGCCGGCGAAGGGTTTGCCGAGAGAATCAGGGACACTCGGATCGAGCGAATGCTCGGCCGCATCATCCCAGCGCAGCAGTATGCTTCCCTCCGCCGGGGTTGCCGAGAGAGTTGGTTGCTTCGGGGGTGACGGAAACTGGAGATTATTTGCATACACCGACTTAATGTAATCGTGAAGCGCAAGTAACTGAGTGGGACCGATTGCACAACTCACTTCTACAGCCATGCGTACTGAATCTCCGGGAGCCATTGTAAACGGCCCCGTGCCAAAGAACAACAACCCGGCCAACTCAGCGTATGGGTCTCCGTTTTGGCCCCCCACACTCCATGGGACTGAATCAATCATGGGCGCTTTCGTAATCCAATCATACCGGACTGAATCACATAGGAGTGGTCTATAAATGGGCTTTTTCCAGAACGTGATTCCCAGGGGTGCTCCCCGGAGATCCTTTGGAGACTCAAGCAGAGCGTAACCCACGCGGCCATCGACGCCAAACGGATTGCCGATGTTAGGAAGCGCCGGATTGTTGTAGCATTGACCGAATTTCCGTTCTAAGTCAAATGCAAATTGGGGAGGGGATGAGTTGTTATATCCTTCCGCATTCGAAGTAAACGTTAACGTCGTCCCGACATAGCAAGAGTTGAGTGTTCTTCCAGACTTGTTGTGGATTTCGAACAGAAGAACGATCGCATTCCGCAGCAATGTGGTTGACCATGTGTAGCAGTGCTGGCGAACTTCAATCCCAATCGGAATGCTCGCTGTGCCAACAGTGGGATTTGCGCCTATGTATTCCGGATCGCTCCTTGTGTCAGTATCCTTGTAGATTGAAAAGAAATCTTCATCGGACTTAAAAACAGGTGGATACAATTGGCGATCCAGAGGATGTTGCACATACACCTCTTTTCCCGCCACCAATCTGATCGGCCAGTCCGGAAAGTTCGTCCCGCTTACGTCCACGCCGGAAGAATCGTAATCCGTGCTGAGATAGATGATATAGTTCGGGTCGTCGAGGTACCGCCAGCCCACACCGGCGAAGGCGGTATCCGCCGGCGCTTGAGGGTCACCTATGAATCCGGGGACAAACTGGTTGACGGTCTGGAGTACAGGACCACGAGGTGGGGGTGATATCGCCGTCGTGGCCATCGCGGAGGATGAAACAAGATTTCGGTCTTCCTTGGAGCAACCAAACCAGAATCCCATAAAGGGGTTTTGATATTGCCCATATGCGTAGTCCACCCGTTCAAAGGTCTCCCTCGGCCACGTGGCAACGTCCCATCCTCTTGCCCGGACCGTCCCGAAGAGAGAGCCATCGTTGAACATATCAAACACAATGCGACTCTTCGTGGACTGACGGAACATCAAGCCCGATGGAACGAAGCCGGGGTACCCTTGAGCATGGACCAGATCCGGCATGGCTGCGCAAAGTGCCATCGAGCAGAGAAGCAGCCTAGCAAGCATGGGGTGCGAGGGTTTCAAGGATTGACGGGTTTGAAATATCTGCAAGGGCACCGGCAGTACATCTGCACCGCGAAAATGTCGGAGAAAACGTTTATGGTGCACTTCCAGCAACAGGAACCAATCTTGCAACAGGGATCAAAGAGTAATCGTCAACGTCCTTTCGCGCAAAGAGCCGCCTTATAATAATGAAGCATAATTTCTTAATAGGAGTCAAATCCCCAGTCCGTGAGCAGACTTGCCACCCTCTCCTTTGGTCTTTGGGCAGCTTCTCTCTCTGCATTGTGCTACTATACACAGACAGGATTTCTTGGACCCAAGACTCCGGACACTGGTTGTTCCCTTACACTATATCTGTCATTTTGACGAATTCCGCGGAACCCTGGGGTAACCTCCAGTTCTTTCCTAATGAAGAAATGCTGTATGACATCCGAGGTCTTGACTTTAGCGAATCTTCGCGGTACCGTTTCTCCTGGTTTCACATGCGTAACCGCCAAGTCGGAAGAGTATCTCTTCCGACGCTTCTGATCTCCTGCTATTGCGTCTTCCCGTTCGTTCTCACGCGTCTCCGTTTCATTCAGCTTGAATACCGGAGGCAGCTCGATGTGAAACACATAGGTAGTCCCCTACGTATGAACCACTGTTCGTTGCAGCAGATTCGAGTGTGTTGCGCGATCGGACGACTTGCAGAGGCGTCATGTGCAATTTTGAATTTCAGCTCTTCTCATCCTCGCCGATGTAGTGAAGTCGTTCTCTGGGGATGAGCCTCAAGCCATACTCCACATCCATACACAAGGAGACTCTATGAAGAAGCTATTGTATCCAGTAATCCTTGGTGCGGGTTTCTGTGCATTGATGTTTGGCATGACGACCCTGTTTCACTCCAGCGCTGGCGCGTGCAATAGCTATACTACGTGCGCCAGCTGTTATCCAGACATGTGCGACCCCCACAATCCATGCTACGGTCCCGCTTTTAACGCTTGGAAGAACCACACGCCCCCTTGCGGAGATAACCCTTGCTAGCGGAATGGAAATAGTAGCCAGCCGCGAACGGTGGCCGGACCAACCTTGCCGCCGCTAGCGGTTTGACGTTGTGTTTGATGACGCGAGTAATGAGGCGGAGAGCGTTTTGCATTGCCGGTTGAAAATTTGCCGGACCTCTCTGCACCATCGGAGTAGTGGGACTGAAGGGAAGGTTCGATTGATTTGCTCATCCGTGCACCGACCAGGAGGATATTGACGCCGGGGATCGGTTCGCGGGTTGCTTTATCGAAGGCCTTCCCCTCGATGATCCCTACGGTACCGGCAAGAGAAATCAACTGCACGGAAACAATCAACGACGCAAGAAGCAGATATTTGGTTACACTTTCCATGATTCCGGCAATCCGCTTGTGATGCCGACAAAGGCATCGAGTCGCGTTATCCCGTTCAGTTCGCTATCACCACGGCGAACTTCTTTGTCACCCGTGTTCCTTGTGGTGTCTCGATCAGGGCGAGAAACATCTGACTTGCCACCTGNNACAAGGTACGGATTGGGCACAATGCGAATCTGATCCAGCGCGTACGGCGATGACGGGGAGGCCGAGGCGGTAATCTGAACAACCGATCCCTTGCTTTCCATCTCCGGGATCTCAAGCGAGCTGACTCCCTCGTCGAACGCGGTGAGCTTGTAGATGTACGTCACGTTGTCGGTGAGTCCCCGGCCCGGTGGAATGGAGGGGTCTTTCCCATCCTGGCCCCGGTCGAGGTACTCATGCACGAGCGAGTCCTGTCCGAGTGTCCATTGCCGGATCATCACGAACGGAGCCCCGACGCCGGCAGACCGGTAGAGACGGTAGCCGACGAAGGGTTTGCCGAAAGAATCAGGGACACTCGGATCGAGAGAATGCTCGGCCGCATCGTCCCAGCGCAGCAGAACGCTTCCCTCCGCCGGGGTTGCCGAGAGAGTTGATTGCTTCGGGGGTGACGGAAACTGGAGGTTATTTGCATACACCGACTTGATGTAATCGTGAAGCGCGAATAACTGAGTGGGGCCGATCGCACAACTCACTTCCACAGCCATGCGCACTGAATCTCCGGGAGCCATTGTAAACGGCCCCGTGCCAAAGAATACCAGCTCTTCCAGCGCAAAGTATTTGTCTCCGGGGTAAGTAGTCCATGGTAATGAATCGATCATGGGGGCTTTCGTAATCCAATCATACCGGACTGAATCACATAAGAGTGGTCCATAAAATGGCTTCTTCCAGAACGTGATTCCCATGGGGACTCCCTGGAAATCCTTTGGAGACTCAAGCAGAGCGTAACCCACACGGCCATCGACGCCTAACGGATTGCCCCAGGTAGGAAGCACCGGACTGCTGTAGCTTTGACCGAATTTCTGGGCTGAATCAAATGCGAAGTAGGGAGTGGCTGATCCATACCCGTCTGCATTCGAGATGAAGCCTAACGTCGTCCCTACATAGCAAGAGTTGAGTGTTCTTCCAGACTTGTTGTGGATCTCGAACAGAAGAACGATCGCATTCCGCAACAATGTGGTTGACCATGTGTAGCAATGCTGGCGAACTTCAATTCCGATCGGAATGCTCGCTGTGCCAACAGTGGGATTTGCGCCTATGTATTCCGGATCGCTCCTTGTGTCAGTATCCTTGTAGATTGAAAAGAAATCTTCATCGGACTTAAAAACAGGTGGATACAATTGGCGATCCAGAGGATGTTGCACATACACCTCTTTTCCCGCCACCAATCTGATCGGCCAGTCCGGAAAGTTCGTCCCGCTTACGTCCACGCCGGAAGAATCGTAATCCGTGCTGAGATAGATGATATAGTTCGGGTCGTCGAGGTACCGCCAGCCCACGCCGGCGAAGGCGGTATCCGCCGGCGCTTGAGGATCACCTATGAAACCGGGGACAAACTGGTTGACGGTTTCGAGGACAAGACCGGGTCGGGGGATTATCGCCGTCGTGGCCATCGCGGAGCTTGAAACGAGATGTCGGCCTTCCTTGGAGCAGCCAAACCAGAATCCCATCTGGGTCACCCCCCCCCAAGTGTAGAACACCTGCGGAGAGGTCTCCCTCGGCCACGTGGCCGCGTCCGATTCTCCTGTCCGGACCGTCCCGAAGAGAGAGCCATCGTTGAACATATCAAAGAAAATGCGACTCTTCGTGGACTGACGGAACATCAAGCCCGATGGAACGAAGCCGTGGTACCCTTGAGCATGGACCAGATCCGGCACTGCTGCGCAGAATGCCATCGAGCAGAGAAACAGCCTAATGAGCCTTGGGTGCGATGGTTTCAAGGATTGACGGGTTTG
>PMNE01000068.1 GCA_003162635.1 Ignavibacteriota bacterium | reverse complement strand
CCCTTGGTAAGGGAGGGGGACGGCCTGTCCGCCAATCTTAATGGCGGAGGGGAGAGTTCAGAACCAGACCGGTAAAACCGGCGGGTTTCTGAAAAGCAAACTTCTCTGGCTTCTCCTCGCTTTCGAACTCACCCCGTCCCTCTCTTGGAAAGAGAGGGAGTTTGACGCTCAGCTGATCACTCCCTTTCTTTTACAAAGAGAAGAGGCCGGGGGATGAGTTCTGCTTGATTCCGGCAAAGCCACATGGGCATCACCGCTGCCACAGGCAGTGAGTTTCCGCTTCGCGCCGGACCTGTCCAAGATAACTCGTTGTTGGACAGATGAACAGACTGAATAGCTCTGCTCCTCCAATGGGGGAACTCGGGGAGTGTCTATCGCTCCCGGCCGCACCTGTCTGCCAATACTTGCTGAATCTTATTGAGCACCGCGTCAAGATCATCGAGAACTTCTTCGTTTCTGATCCGTAACACATGCAGCCCAAGGAGCTTCAGCACTTCCGTTCGCTCAAAATCCTGAGGGACTCTGTGTTTATGGATCTTTCCATCTACTTCCACAACCAGTCGGGCCCGGTGACAGTAAAAGTCTGCGATGAAAAAAGTCTCCCGGCCCGTGATCTCGTGAAATACAGGGAACTGCCGATAGAATTTTTCGCCCATGAGTTGTTTTGCTCGTACTGCCTGCCAGAGAATGTTTTCCGCTTCAGTCGGATGATGCCGCATCTCGCGACTGAGACCCTTCGCGATGTCGACCAGCTCAGATTTCCGGCTAAGACTCATGTGGCAGGTGAAGACCTTTCCGTATCGTCTCCCCAACTCTCCCCCTCCCTTTCAAAGGGAGGGGGACGGGGGGAGAGTTCTTGCCGGCAGGCTTGACCGCCTATCTTCACGGCGGAGGGGAGAGTTCAGAACCAGACCGGCAAAGCTGGCGGCTTTCTGAAAAGCAAACTTCTCCGGCTTCTCCTCGCTTTCGAACTCACCCCGTCCCTCTCTTGGAAAGAGAGGGAGTTTGACGCCCTGACGCAACTGTTTACAGACCCAGGTCCGCTGCGATCGGCCTGAGAGCGGCGATGACAAAAGAAATATGCTCGGTCAGTTCGACCCCCAGCTCCGCCGCTCCTTTGACGATGTCCTCCCTGTTCACGCCGCGCGCAAACGCCTTATCCTTCATCTTCTTCTTCACGGACGAGGCCTCAAGGTCGGCAAGCTTGTTCGGACGAACAAGAGCGCACGCGGTGACCAGTCCGCACAGCTCGTCACATGCGAACAGGGCTTTTGCCATCGGGGTGTCGCGAGGGACGTTCGCCGCAGGGACGTGCCCGAGGATAGCCGTGCGCACGTCTTCCGCATAACCCTGCTCGCGGAGGATCTCCGATCCCTTCATCGGATGGTCCGGGTACTCCGGGTATTTCTCATAGTCGAAATCGTGCAGGAGTCCCGTGATTCCCCACACTTCCCGATCGCCTCCCAACCGGTCCGCGTAGGCCCGCATCGCCGCCTCGACGGCAAATGCATGCTTCCGAAGACTGTCGGAACCGGTGTACTTGAAGAGAAGTTCCTTCGCCTGTTCTCGATCCATTCGTACCATCCTGCTCTTGTGGTGGAAGTTCCTTTGAAATTCACTCTCCGCTCGGTATCTTTCGCCTGTCCCTGCATCCACAACGTCCGGCACCCATCATGGTCGTCAGTTTTCTCGCCATTCTCTTCCTTCTCATCGTCCTCGTTATTGCCGTCGTCGGATTCAAGGCGGTGATCATGCAGGGACGCTCCCCCGCCGATGCAGGCACGGAAAAGTGTTCGATCTGCCTCGCCCGTCATCCCCTCGACCGCCTCGTGGCGCGGCAGGTGGGAGATCATCGGCTTCTGTACTTCTGCCGGCAGTGCATCGTCGCACTCGGCGAGGATCTCAGCCGCGTGCCGCGCGGAGAGGAAGCTCCGCAGAAGGACACAGGCCGTTAACCCGGCAGGCCGGACAATCGGGAGCCCGCGCCTTGCATGTTTTTCGCCCATGAAGGATGAGGAGCATCCCCACGTCGATCCACTGCTTCTGCGGGAAGAGCTCCATGAGGTCCTTCTCGATCTCTTCCGGCGTGTCCGCCGTTGTCAGGCCGAGAAGCCGCGAGAGGCGATGCACATGCGTATCGACGACAATGCCCGACGCGATCCCGAACGCCTGCCCGAGCACGACATTTGCAGTCTTCCGTCCGACGCCGGCGAGCTGCACGAGGGTCTCCATGCTTGCCGGGACCTCGCCTCCATGCCGCTCCACCAGTTCCTTGCTGCAGGCGATGATATTCCTTGCCTTCATCCGGAAAAAGCCGGTGGAACGGATTTCCTGTTCGAGCTCTTCCTGGGACGCCCGCGCAAGGTCGGCGGGTGTCTTGTACTTCACGAAAAGTCCTCGCGTCACCATATTCACCCGCTCGTCCGTGCATTGCGCGGAAAGGATCGTTGCAATGAGGAGTTGGAACGGCGTCTGATGATCGAGGGCGACGACCGGGTGCGGGAAGGCCTTCCGCAGCGTGGCAAGGACGGCGCGGGCGCGCTCCCTGAGTTGCTTCGGTAACTCTTTCTTCTTCATCCGGAGGTCATCCTTTCCGCGGCGGGAGAACGAGCCGCGCATTGTGCGTCTGGCCCGGTCGGTAGTGTTCATCGTTCGGCACAAGACGGTCGATGATTTCCCCGCCGATGATCGTTCGTTCAACGATCTCCGGAACGTCCTCTTTCGTCACCCCCCCGTACCAGATTCCCTCCGGGTAGACGACCATGCTGACGCCGAACTGGCAGGCATCGAGGCAGCCGGCGTTGTTCGCCCGGACGATTCCCCCCAACCCCCTCTTGTTCAATTCGGCCTTCAGGAGATCCCGGACCTCCTCCGAGCCCTTCTCCTTGCAGCAACCCTTGGGATGTCCCGGGGGACGCTCGTTGATGCAAATGAAGATGTGCCTTTGAAACCTTGTCATCCTTCCCCTTCACGCGATGTGTCGATGCTCTCCGGTGATCCTCCTACCTGACGATGATCTCGCCGGCGACGTTGGCAATGTCGATACGGAGCCGGTGGGATGCTGCTGCATATCCGGGCGTCGCATAAATCACGGTCGCTGAAAATCCGTTTCGGTCCTGTTCAAAGACCCTCGTCTTCCCGACGAGCGTATGTGCGGCGATCTTCACGGCTGCCCCGGCCGGAAGGTTTACCCGAATCTTCCCCAGCACCCCGTTGAGAACCAGCACCTGCTCACCTTCCGCCCATCCCCCCTGAAAGCAGTCCACGGTCATATCGCCGACGATCGTCGACACCGATCCGCCACGGAAGGAACGCGATGTCACGTGCAGGTTTACCTTGCCGATGATATTCGAGATATCGACGCGTTCGTCCGCAACGGTCTCCTTGACGTTCCCCACCAGGCCCTGCCGCAGCTCGTCCAATGCGGGGGGACGGACGCGGGGACGGCCGAAAAAGAACCCGACGCCGATCGCGATCAGGAGAAGCGGAAAGAGGACGCGTGAGATATCTTCCACGTCGATTTCCAGGAGCGAGCCCGCCAGCAGGAGGACTCCGACAACGATCAGCGTTATACCGAGCCAGTTTCTTCGTCCAGAACTCATCGTGCTTTCTCCCGTTTCTTCAGATCAAAATACCGTCCGACATCCTCCCGCGAGCGCGTATTCAGGACGTCTTTTGCTTCCAGCCATCCTTTGCGCGCGATGCCGACGCCGTATTCGACGTCGCGCAGCCCGTCCACCGAATGTGCATCGGGATTGATAGCGATCATCACACCCTTTTCCTTTGCGAGGCGGCACAGCCGCCAGTCGAGATCGAGTCGCGTGGGATGCGCATTGATTTCAATGATCTTCCCGTACTCCGCTGCCGCAGCAATGACCTCATTCATATTGACCCGGTATCCCTCACGCGACAGGAGGAGCCGTCCCGTGGGATGACCCAGCATGGTGACGTACCGGTTCTTCAGGGCCTTGACGATTCGTTTCGTCATGGCTGCTTCGGTCAGAGTGAAGGAGCTGTGGACCGATACCACCACGTAGTCGAACGTCGCGAGGATGCTCTCCGGCCAGTCGAGATCCCCGTTGGGGAGTATATCGCATTCCGTCCCTTTCCACACCCGAAACCCCGCTGATCGTCCGTTGATCGCGTCGATCTCCGCAGACTGTTCCTTGAGGCGCTCCCGGGTGAGTCCTCCTGCGTAGGCCGCGCTCCTGCTGTGGTCGGCAATGCCAAGATATTCCCAGCCAAGAGCCCGTGCGGCGTCCGTCATTTCCTGAAGCGAATTCACGCCGTCGCTGTACGTTGTGTGGCAGTGAAACGTGCCGCGGAGCGAGTCCAGAGGGATGAGCGCAGGGATCCGGTTCGCTTCCGCCGCCTCGAGCTCTCCCCGGTCCTCCCGGAGTTCAGGGGGGACGAACTGAAGGCCGAGCGCGGCGTAGATCGCCTCTTCATCCCTGCATGCCGCTCCCTTGCGGCGCCCGCCGCGTCCCTTCTCCTCCTCCAACGGTGTAAAGCCGTACTCGTTCAGGCTCAGTCCCTCCTTCTTGGCGCGGGAACGGAGCGCGACGTTGTGTTCCTTGCTCCCCGTGAAGTATTGCAGGGCAAACGGAAATTCCTTGTCGTTCACGATCCGCAGATCGCAGTTGATACCCGAGGAGAGCGTCACGCTCGATTTCGTCTCGCCGTGCGCGATGACGGCTGCGACGTCCGGATGGTGCACAAACACCTCCATGAGACGGGATCGGTCGTTCTCCTTCGCGCTCAGGAGGATATCGACGTCCCCTATCACCTCTTTCCTGCGGCGGAGACTCCCCGCGATTTCGCCCCGGATGACGCCCGGCTGCTTCGCCAGAACATCGAATACCGCGTGCGCCGCGTGCAACGCGGTCGAGAAGAGATACTTATCCTTTCTGCTCCGGAGCGATGAGATTCCTGCGAGGATGTTCTCCTGGGTCTTTGAACCGAAACCGGCGAGGACCGACAGCTTGTCGGCACGCGCAGCCCTCTCAAGCGCATCGAGACTTTTCAGCTTGAGTTTGTCGTAGAGGATCTTCACACGCTTCGGACCAAGCCCCTGGATCCGCAACATCTCCAGAACGCCGTCCGGGACCGACTTGCGCAGAGCGGTGTACTCTTTCGACGTTCCCGTCGCAACAAGATCGCCGATGATCGCCCCGATGCTCGCGCCGATCCCTTTCACTTTGAGCAAGTCCCCGGAGCGGGACATGTCCCCGATATCCCCGACGATCCCCTCGACGGACCTCGACGCAGCGTGGAAAGCGCGGGATTTGAACGGATTGGCTCCCTGGAGCTCGAGGAGCGTCCCCATTTCATCGAGAACTACAGCGATTTGTTTCTTGTCCATGCCGGGTTCATTTCTCCGNNGGGACTCCTTCAGAGCCAGACGGCCAGAAGGAGGGCGAAGGTTTGGTTCTTGATGTGAAGCGTTCCGTTGTCATAGACCCGCGAGAACGACGGCGACCAGCGCCCTTCGACCGAGAGGATCGGCGCATGCCATGGCACGATCTCGCACCCCAGCCCGACACTNNACTCCCGTTCCTCCCGCGCGTCCTTTCATGAGAAAGCCGAGACTCACATAGTCGAGACGGGGAGTGTCTCCCACGGGACCTGAAGAAAGGGCCGACTGTCCCGCGGCAGAAGCCGCGACTTCCTGTGCGGTCACCTTTCGACCCTTCTGCACATATGCCAATTCCACATCGAAGCTGAAATGGGGAACATTGATGAATTCAACAAAGAGCCCTGCCTGCGCACCCCAACGCACGACGGTGGGAAAGGACGCCGGCTGGCCCGGGCCGGCAAACGTAAACTTCTCGAATCCTGCCATCATTCCTCCCTTGATTCCCCATCCGCGAATAAACTGGGCGTGGGACGCCGTGGGGAGGAAAAGGAGAGCAATCGTGATCGCCAGGCACATTCGTGCGGTCTTCCTATCGCCTCGTGTACGCAGCTTCGAGCCCAAAGAGACATTCCTTCCTGAAAAAGGGATCAGAGACCGATATCCATCTGGACAAACGGGAACGCCAGATGCGCCGGAGTCAGGTCGTCCCAATTCGAAATCCAAACGAATCTGACACCGGCGAGCAGGCGCATGTCAGGGCCGACAGAAAATGAGAGGCCCGGTGCGACCGTCGTGAAATCTGCGCTGGCACTATTCTGTCCCGAAGACGAGTTAAGCCCGCTGCCGTTGACCATCTCAGTCTGGAGCGATTGCGAGCAATACCCCAGGGAGAGAAATCCGTTCACGAGCCAGGACTCCTTCGTCGTGGCAAATGTCAGCGCGGCATAAAAGTCGACACTGGTCTTTCGCTCCTGGTCCCGGAAGAAATACACGACCCGATCGCTCGTGAAGATGTTCCCGACAGCCACCACTTCGTCGGCAGTCAATGTCGTCTCGTCAAAACGGACTCCCGCCTCCACGTGAGTGCCGAACTCGCCGCTCCATCCGCGGAGCGCAAGCCCGAGGCTCCCGCCGAGGAAGTCCTTCGCGTTCTGACTTGTGTAGTCGAGAGAGCCGGTGACAGAGAAGCGTTTCGTAAGGTTGTATTCAAGATCGACGCCGAGCGAATAGGAGGGGAGGGTCCATGAGACATTGCGCCCCCAGAACGGCAGCGTATTGACACCCTTTATTTCCTTGTACGTCCCTATCCCAGTCGTATCCACTGCGTACACGCCTTTGCTGTTCACGTTTGTGTGCCCGTCCACCCGGCCCGACGTTGTCTTTTGTCCATAGAGGGAGAGATGGGGAGAAATGTGGACCATGTTGGCGGTGGAATCGGCCGTTATGTGAATCGGCGGCAACGCAGGTGGACCTTCCACCCCAAGATTCTGAAGCGATTGCTCAATCGTGCAGCCCTGCATCGACATGATGAAAGCCCCTGCGCACATCCCCCTCCGCACAATTCCTATTGACATGTGTGACATGGGATAGACTCCCGGATTGTACGACATGAGAACGAACAGGAAGCAACTGCAATGGTAACTTCCGACCGCCGCCACACCGGCTCACACAAGCGCCGGCCGGGGAGAGTACAGCTCGAGGAATTTCGTCAAGTGTTCAAGAATAGGCGCAGCTTCCGTGAATTGCATGAGTTCCATCCGGATCTTCGCGACATGCGGCATGCCCCGGAGGAACCCGGAGTAATGTTTGCGAAGTTCGATAACGCCGACCCGTTCCCCTTTGTACTGGATGGAAAGGCGAAGATGTTCCTTCAACAGATTAACCCTTTCTTCCACCGTCGGCTCCGGAAGAAGCTCCCCTGTTGCAAGAAAGTGCTTCGCATCCCGGAAGATCCACGGATTGATGACAGCACCCCGTCCGATCATGATCCCGTCGCAGCCGGTCGTCTCGAAAACCGCCCGGACATTCTGGGGCGTAACGACATCGCCATTCACGATCACGGGAATGCCGACGGCCTCTTTGATCCGCGGGATCCAGCTATAGTCCACGGCGCCCTTGTGCCCTTGTTCGCGAGTCCGGCAATGGACCGTGAGCGCGGCGATCCCCACCGCCTCGCACATCTTCGCCACTTCAACGATGCGGATGCTCTCGGCATCCCAGCCGAGACGTGTTTTGAGCGTGACCGGGGTTTTCACCGCCTTTACCACTGTCGAGGCGATCTTCTCCATTTTTGGAATATCGCGCAGCAATCCCGCACCCGCACCACGCATCGCCACATCGCGCACCCAGCAGCCGCAATTGATGTCGATGAGGTCGGGCGCGAAGCTTTCCGCCATATGTGCCGCCCCCTCCATCGATGCGACATCCCCGCCGTAGATCTGGATGCCGATCGGACGTTCCTCCCCGGTGAAGGACATCTTTTGTTGTGTCTTCTTCGAACCCCGCACCAGACCGTCGGAATTGACAAACTCCGTATAAACGACGTCAGCCCCCATCCGCTTGCAAATCAGGCGGAAAGGCGGGTCCGTGACGTCTTCCATCGGCGCGAGGAGGATCCCGGGCCGGATGTCGAGATTGCCGATCTTCATCTTTTCAAGATAGCCAAATGAAGGGGGATATTCAACGATTTCCGGGGGTGGTAATTCCGGCGGGAATTCCACATATTGATCCACTACAGGTTCCACAATCTTACCATAGCACACCCCATCCTCCACATTATGAATTTCCAGGGAGTCATCCTATGCGCACTCCGCTCCCCCTTCTGGGAGGCCTGCTGATGTCCGCGACCTTGGCGGCAACCGCCCAGCAACCAGCCGTCACATTCGATCGCTACTCGCTCGACAACGGACTGACGGTCATACTGCAGGAGGACCATTCCGCCCCTGTTGCGGCGGTGCTGGTCATGTATCACGTCGGGTCCAAGAACGAGAAGCCCGGCCGGACCGGGTTCGCCCATCTCTTTGAGCATGTCATGTTCAAAGGATCAGAGCATGTCGCCGATGGGGAGCACTTCCGGCTCCTGCAGGAGATCGGCGCCAACATCAACGGATCGACGACCGAGGACAGGACAAACTACTTCGAGGTCGTGCCAAGCAACGAGGTGGAGCTGGCCCTGTATCTCGAATCGGACCGGATGGGGTATCTCCTCCCTGCCGTCAACCAGGCCAAGCTTGACAACCAGCGCGACGTCGTGAAGAATGAGCGGCGACAGAACTACGACAACCAGCCCTACGGCACCGCGTACGAGAAGATCACGGGCGCGCTCTATCCGCCCGAGCACCCCTATAGCTGGCCCGTCATCGGTTCCATGGACGACCTCTCAGCGGCATCCCTCGATGATGTGAAGGGATTTTTCCGAACGTACTACGCGCCGAACAATGCCGTCGTCGTTGTCGCAGGAGACATCAACGCCGTGCAGACGCGGGAATGGGTCGAGAAATACTTCGGCGGGATCCCGCGCGGAAAAGCGATCGAGCGTCCGAATCCTCCCCTGCCGGTCCTTCCGGCCGATGTCCGGTTGGTCGCCGAAGACGAGGTCCAGCTACCACGTCTCTTCCTGACCTGGCATGAGGCGCCGCGCGGGACGCGGGAAGACGCAGTGGCCGACGTTCTTGCCTCCATACTCAGTTCCGGAAAAAGCTCCCGCCTGTATCGGGCGCTTGTGCTCGACCAGCAAATCGCGCAGAATGTCGACGCTTCGGCGGACGGATCGGAGATCGCCGGGACGATGTCCATCGAGATCACGGCGAAGCCGCAGCGAACACTCGCAGAAATGGAAAAGGGGGTGAACGCCGTGCTCGATGAGGTCTTGTCCCACGGTGTCACCGAAAAAGAAGTCCAGGCCGCGCTGAACGGGGAAGAAGCGCAGCTCGTCGCGCGGCTCTCCACCGTCCTGGGCAGGGCGAACGGCCTTGCGACGTTCCAGTTGCTGGAAGGGGACGCTTCGAAGTACAGTAAGGAGTTCGATCGATTTGCGGGAATAACGCCCGGGGAAGTCCATGCGTTGGCGCAAAAAATATTCGGAAGCCACAAAGTGGTCCTGAGCATCGTGCCCAGGGGGAAGCGTGAACTATCGGCCGATCCGGCGGTACCCCAGAAGAAGGAGACGCCACAATGAACAGAGCCTTCGCCTGTGCAGCCATCCTCCTTTTCGGAGCAACCATGACCCTCTCGCAAACGAATTCCCAGGAACCCGACCGCACGCGGCGGCCGGGTCCGCAGCCGGTTCCGCACGTCGCCCTCCCGGCGATTCAAAAGGCGAAGCTGGCAAACGGTCTTGCCGTATGGCTGGTGGAGAAACACAAGCTTCCTCTGGTGGCCATGAGTCTCGTCATCCAGAGCGGAGCCGACCAGGATCCCGCGAGGAAGCCGGGTGTCGCAACAATGACGGCGGAGCTCCTTGATGCCGGGACCGGATCGCGGGATGTCCTTCAGATCGCAGAGGAGCTTGAGTTCCTCGGCGCGTCCATGAGCTTCCGCGCGAACACCGATGCGTCGGTTGGCAATGCGGTCACGTTGACCAAACACCTCGACCGCACGCTTGCCCTCTTTGCCGACATCCTCACCAACCCGGTCTTTCCGGAGAAAGAATTTGAGAGGATCAGGACGCAGCGTGTGACGTCGCTTTTGCAGCAGCGCGACAGGGCGGCGATCGTCGCCTCCAATGCCCTGATGCACGTCATGTACGGAACGCTTCATCCTTACGGCAACGATGCTTCGGGGACGGAGGCATCGCTGAAATCGATGACACGGAACGACATCGTGGCGTTCTACAAAGCATCATACCGACCGGGGAATGCGACTCTCATCGTGGTGGGAGACATTGCGATGAACGACCTTCTCCCCCGCATCGAGAAATCTTTTGCCGGGTGGGAACAGGCACAGGTGGCGCTGCGTGTTCCCCCCGACGTGCTTCCGGCGCAGCGGCGGGTGGTGTACCTGATCGACAAGCCGGGAGCTCCGCAGTCGGAGATCCGCATCGGATATCCGGCCCTTGCCCGTTCCACCCCCGACTATTTTCCGGTCAGCGTGATGAACCGGATCCTGGGCGGACAGTTTTCCAGCCGCATCAATCTCAACCTGCGCGAGAAACGCGGATATACCTACGGGGCGAGGAGTGCGTTTATTTTCCTCAAGCATCCCGGTCCGTTCATGGCGAGCGGCGGTTTCGTGAGCGCGAAGACCGACAGTTCCGTCGAACAGCTCGTCGCGGAGATCAAGCGGATGCACGCGGAGGGGATCACAGCGGAGGAATTGGCGTTCGCGAAGAAAGGGATGACGGGAGCGTTCGCGCTGAATTTCGAGACGCAGGCCCAGGTGGCCAATACACTGCAAAACCTCGTCCTTTACGGATTGCCGGACGATTACTACGCGACGTATCTGCAGAACATCGATGGCGTGACGCTGGAAGACGTGCGGCGTGTCGCGGCAGCGTATCTCAATCCCGACGCGATGGCGATCCTTGTCGTCGGTGATGCGAAACTCGTGAAGCCCGGGCTGGAAAAGCTCAACCTCGGTCCTGTCGTCATGCTTGATACAGAAGGACAGGCGATTCCGTGAGTTAGCGGCGCGCCTGCCCGCCTCAGCGATGGCGGTGTGACGGGGATCTCTATCGATTGTCCATAGTCAATCGACTATGGACTATTGTCAATCGGCTGCCACCAGAAATCGGAAAAAGCGCCTCCCGCCTGTAATAACAGGAAACAGGAGGAGGGGCGAGATGGCGAAAGGGGATGATATCCAATCACGGCTGGTCAAGTTTGCGGTGCGGGTGCTCGATCTGTGCGAGAAGCTTCCGAAGACGTTTGCGGGACGCCATATCGCCGGACAGTTGATCCGCTCGGCCACGTCAGCCGCACCAAACTACGGGGAAGCGCGAGGAGCGGAGAGCAAGAACGACTTTGTTCACAAGCTCGGGATCACGTTCAAAGAGCTGAATGAGTCTGAGGTGTGGCTTGAGATGCTTTCCGAGCGCCGCATGGTGCCTGATCCTGAACTTCGTCCGGTCCAGGAAGAATGCAAAATACTTTGCAGGATAATAGCGGCGAGCAGGAAAACGGCAGGCGGATTGCCGAAGAGAGAGACGGAACAGAAAAGCGAAAGCCCAGAAAATCCGGGGCTTTGCCATATCGATCGTCCATAGTCAATCGACTATGGACTATTGTCAATCAACTGCAGGGCATTGCCATATCGATTGACTATAGTCAATTGACTATGGACTATTGTCAATCGGATGTAGCGAGAGAGCACTACCCCAGTTTCCGCACGATTGCCATTCCCATCTCTTCTGTGCCAACCGGCGTCGCCGGACTCAGGTCGCGGGTGACTTCTTTTCCCTCACGGAGAACGGCTGCAACGGCCTTCTCGATCCGGTCGGCAGCAACCGCCTCGTTGAGATGACGCAGCATCATGGCGCCGGCCAGGACAATGGCACAGGGGTTCGCGATGTTTTTTCCCGCAATATCCGGGGCGCTGCCATGAACCGCTTCGAAAATGGCGGCACTGTAGCCGAGGTTCGCCCCCGGAGCAAGACCCAGTCCCCCGACCAGCCCTGAAGCCAGATCGGAAAGGATGTCGCCGAAGAGATTGGTCGTAACGATGACGTCGAACTGGTGCGGGTTCAAGACCATCTGCATCGCCATGTTGTCGATGATCTTGTCTTCGGTCCTGATGTCGGGATACTCCGCGGCGATCTCTCGGGAGATATCAAGGAACAGCCCGCCGGTGTACTTCAGGATGTTCGCCTTGTGGACCGTGGTGACCTTTTTCCTCCCGTGCTTCCTGGCATACTCGTACGCAAACCGGATTATCCGTTCCGATCCTGCCCGTGTCACCACCCCGATCGTCTCCGCCGCGCTCCGCTTCGGGTCGATATAATGCTCGATCCCGGCGTAGAACTCCTCGGTGTTTTCCCGCACGATGACGAGGTCGACGTCATGGTAACGCGAGGCAACCCCCTCGAACGAGCGGGCAGGCCGCAGGTTCGTGTAAAGGTCGAATTCCTTCCGGAGCGCGACGTTGATGCTCCTGAACCCGGAGCCCACCGGAGTTGCGAGGGGTCCCTTCAGGGCGACATGGGTCTCTTTGATGGAGTCGATGACATGCTGCGGAAGGGGATCCTTATACTTCTCGATGGCAGCAACTCCCGCTTCCACTCTCTCCCACGCAATGGACACGCCGGCCGCTTCGATGACCTTGATGGCAACATCGGCAATGCTCGGCCCAATGCCGTCGCCGGGGATAAGGGTTACTTTATGCAAGGGGAAAGGTCTCCGTTTGTGCTGCATGATACGGAATCGAAAACGGAGTATCAAACCGCGGGGGGTCAAGCACAAGCCGTCGTGAACAAGTTCCGGTCCAGTGAGCGGTACTGGATCGCCTCTCCGATGTGTTCGGGACGTATTCCCATCGACCCCCCGAGATCGGCGATGGTCCTCCCCACTTTCAGTATCCTGTCGTACGCCCGCGCCGAGAGGCCGAGACGGCTGATGGCGGTTCGCAGAAGCTCCTCCCCCGCACCATCAAGCCGGCAAAACTGTCGGACCTCCTTGGCCTGCATATCGGAGTTTGCATACAGCCCCTTGTGCCCCCTGAACCTTCTCGCCTGCAGGTCCCGGGCCCTGATCACCCGCCGCCGGATGTTCTCGGACGATTCTCCGTTTTCCCTGCTTGCAAGTTCCCGGTATTTCACCGCAGGAACGTCGATGTGCAGGTCGATCCGGTCCAGGAGTGGCCCCGAGATCTTTGTCATGTACTTCTGGATCATCCCGGGCTGACAGGTGCATTCTTTGGTCGGGTCCGTGAAGTAGCCGCATGGGCAGGGGTTCATCGCGCACACCAGCATGAAATTGGCGGGGAACTCCACAGAGAGCTTCGCCCGGCTGATCGTCACGCGGCCATCTTCGAGGGGCTGGCGGAGAACTTCCAGGACGTTCCTCGCGAATTCGGGAAGTTCATCGAGGAACAGGACGCCATGGTGCGACAGCGAAATCTCTCCCGGCCGTGGAATCGCTCCCCCTCCCACGAGTGCGGCATCGGAGATCGTGTGGTGAGGAGAGCGGAAGGGACGGACAGCCACGAGCGCGGCATCGGCGGGAAGCGTCCCGGCGACCGAGTGAATCTTCGTTGTCTCCAGCGCCTCTTCAAACGTCATCGGGGGAAGGATGCCCGGAAGCCGCTTCGCCAGCATCGTCTTTCCCGAGCCCGGCGGACCGATCATAATGATATTGTGGCTCCCCGCGGCAGCCACCTCCAGTGCGCGCTTGACGGTCTCCTGTCCCTTGACGTCGGAAAAATCGGCCAGGGTTCTCTGGTCGCGCGCAAGGAGATCCGCAACATTCACCGTAAGGGGCTTCCAATCGGGATGGCATCCGTCAAGGAACCCGGCCACTTCCTTCAGTGACGACATTGCGTAGACTGCCAATCCCCGCACCATCGCCGCTTCCCTCCCGTTTTCCTTCGGGACGATGATCCCCTTAATTCCCTTCCGCCGGACCTCCAATGCCACAGGGAGCATCCCATGCACCGGCCGCAGTGTCCCGTCGAGCGCCAGCTCTCCCACCATCAGGAACTGCTCCAGCGCGTCCCCCCGGACCTGACCGCTGGCAGCGAGGATTCCTGTCGCCATGGGAAGGTCGAACGCCGATCCTTCTTTTTTGATATCTGCAGGGGCAAGATTGACGGTGAGCTTACGGGTGGGAAACTCAAAACCGCAGTTGCGGATGGCGGCCGTGATTCGTTCACGGCTTTCACGCACCGCATTATCGGGGAGGCCGACGATGGCAAAACCGGGGATCATTTTCTCGAGATGGGTCTCCACCTCCACGACATACGCGTTCACGCCGTACGTCGCCCCACTCAGGACCTTGGAAAGCATGAACCCCCGCCTTGGGAAGACCCGGCCCCCGGTCAGGAGAAAACAATGCCGGCCCGCACGGGATGTCGTCCTCGTCCCGCCTGTGGTGCGAAGTGAACCCCGCGCGGCACCGGCCCCATCACCTCATCTTCATCTGCCTCTCACAGATAATACACTCGAACGGGGCTTCTTACGAGAGAAGATCAAAAAAAAAGTCGGACAAACCTGAAGGGAAGGTGTCGAAACAGCGGGGGGAGAAGGAAAGCTACACGATGGTCTTCCCGGTGGTTGCAACGCTCAGCTTGCCGTGCATGACCCCCTTGGCGCTGATCAGCCGGTCGGCGAGGGCCTGAATCCGGGCGGGAGTGCCGCGAAGGACGATCACTTCGAGACAATGATGATGGTCGAGATGGACATGAAGGGTCGAGACGATCATGGACAGGTGGGCGTGCTCGATGGAGTTGAGCATCTCGGTGACATCCCCATGGTGATGGTCATACACCAGGTTGACCGTCGCCATCGTTTCGTCCTTTCCGACTGCCCACTCCTCCCGAACGAGGGTGTCCCTCACAAGATCGCGAATCGCCTCCGACCTGTTCGGATATCCCTTCCTCCGGATGAGCCGGTCGAATGCCCGGACGAGCCGGGGTTCCATGGAGACGCCGAAACGGGTTGAACTCACAAGGGAAGTCCGGAAAATGTCAGTGTCATGAGCGGTCCAGCTCGACAAGGCGCTTGGTCGCAAACGGAACATGCGCCGCATACTGCACCGGATGGAGGGCGAGGAATCTCCTGTAGGATTCCGCCGCATCGTGCGGTTTCCCCAGTCGCTCTTCCACCAGCCCCATGTTCAACCAGGCAGACTCGTTCTTGGCATCCTCTGCAATTGCGCGCGTCAACGCCGTCAGCGCTTCGGGAAAACGCCCGAGGGCATACAGGCAGTTTCCCTTGTTGCTCCATGCGGAGGCGTTTCGTTTGTCCACTTCCACCGCACGGTCGTAGCAGACCAGCGCCTCTTCGGCTCTCCCGAGTTTTCTCAGGCAGACCCCTTTATTGTTCAGTGCATCGGTGTTGTCCGGCTGCAGCTCAAGGACTTTCGTGTACTGGGCGACCGCTTCCTCGAGGTGGCCGAGACTGCTGAGGGAAAACGCCTTGTTGTACAGCTCCCAGGCCTCCAGGGTCTGGACATCCTGCGGCGACACGCTAACGCCCGCTTTCTTCCTGAGCAGGATGTCGAGGTCGTTCCGGAGTTCGCTGAACGTCTGATACCGCGCGCTCGGTTCCTTCCGCATGCAGCGCTGAATCACCGGAAACAAGGGAGAGGAGAGCGGGACGATCCCCGCCTCCGTATGGAGCCGATGCATCTCCCGCCAGATGGCCGCCGCATCGTTCTTCACATCCTTCATCCGGAGAGTTGTTTCGTAGGGAAGCCGCCCCCGCGAAGCCATCTGGTAGAGGACGACACCGAAGCTGTAGATATCGCTCCGCTCATCGCAGCGGGCGGCATTCTGGAACTGCTCGGGGGGCATGTAGGTCGGCGTCCCGAACCCCGTTCGTTTCGTTTGCAGCCGCTTCCGGAGCATGGTCGGGTTTGTCGCGACCCTCGCCCTGGTGGAGTCGATCACTTCGGCAAAACCGAAATCGGTGATCTTCACCTGCTTGTCCCGTGTGATCATGATATTGGCGGGCTTCACATCCCTGTGACACCTGATGCCGCGCGCCCGCGCATGCTCCATGCCGAGACAGAACTGAATACTCCATCGGAGCGATTGTGTCAGATCGGGAGGCGATTGGCTCAACCATCCATCGAGCGTATTGACGCCGTTGTCATCCGGCTCGATGTATTCCATGCCGATATAGAGCCGGCCGGCAAGCTCATCAATGAAGAACGCCCGGACGAGGTGGGGGTGCCTGTCGAGATCGACCCACACCTTTGCCTCCTTGCGGAACTGGTCCCTGGTTTCCTCATCCTCGAGGTATTGATCCCGGAGCGTCTTGAGAGCGTAGAAACTCTTGTTCTCCGCCGAGTAGGTGAGATAGACGACGCTGAAGCCGCCGAGACCGAGGACGCCGAGGACTTCGTAGGAGGACCCGATGGAATCTCCGCGCTTATACGTAGCGCCGGAGTGGCTTGGCTTCACCCTGATCCGGTTGCCGGAGGGCAGGCGCGACGGGAGCCGCCGGTCCGCGGCGTTCCCGCTAAAGAGGTTTCCAAAGAGGTCTGTGATTCCAGTCATGGTCCGGAGCGCTCTCCGCTGCAGAAGTCTTCGGAATCAGTAGGTCACTTCTTCGAGGAAGAGTCCCTGCGGAGGGGCGGCCATGCCCGCTTTCCGGCGATCCTTGGCAGAGATGATCTCCCGGAACCCGGAAACAGGAATGAAACCCCGCCCGACATCCACCATCGTTCCCACCAGTGCCCGCACCATGCCTTGCAGGAATCGGTCCGCCCGGATCTCGTAGACGTACATCCCCGGAACTTCCTTCCATACGGATGTGGTGACGATGCACCGATAGTGCCGGACTTCCGCCTCCGCTTTGCAGAACGATTCGAAATCGTGTTCGCCGACGATTTGCGCGGCCACCGCATTCATGGAGACGAGGTTCAGGTCGTACTTCACATACCATTGGTAGTGACGCCCGATGGCCGTCGGTTTCATCGCGATGAAGTAGCGGTACATCCGTTCCTTCGCATCGTAGCGCGCGTTGAACCCCTCCCCCACTTCCTCCACCGCGTGGACATACACATCTTCCGGCAGGATCCCGTTCAATCCGCTCTGGATCGATCCCACGCTCAGATGGGAATTCGTCCTGAAGCTGGCCACCATGCCGCGCGCATGAACGCCCGCATCCGTTCTCCCGGATCCGATGAGGTTCACGGTTTCCTGGAGGATCTGGTCGAGAACCTTGGTGATCTCTTCCTGGACCGTCCGGCCCGCCGCCTGCATCTGCCATCCGACGAAATTCGTCCCGTCGAATTCCACTAAGAGCTTGATGTCACGCATTGTCTTCCGCCATTCAGAACCCCTTGGTGAGCGTGAGCATGATACCGTGGGGCGACGCCATGCTCCCCATCAACGAGGCATCGACGCGCAGATCGCCGAGAGGGCTGCCGAGCCCCGCGTTGTGCGAAATCGCCGACCGGGCGGCATTGATCGCGCTTGCAAGATGGTTGATGAGGATCACCCCCACGACAAACTTCCGGTCGTTGTACAGCGTCTCGCTTCGTATCCGCTGGTCGCGGAAAGCGATACGGGACGTCTCCGAGTCCCACTGCCATGCGTAGCCGAGGGCGGGATCGTACACCCGTTCCACATCCCGGTCGCGAAGCCGCTTCTCGTTGTAGTCGGCCGTCGACGCAAAATTTCCCACATCGACAAAAAACTGGTCGTCCTTCCCCGCTGCCTGAGCCCCCGCATGGACCGCGGCGAACGACCGTGCGTCGGCCCGCATCGCATCGCCGGTGATCTGGAACCCCGCATAGGTCATCCACAGCGCTCCTTCAGCGATGAGGAAAAACTTTCCGGATCCAAACCCGCCGGCGTACAACTCCCCCATTCCCGGCAGAATGAGAGAGTAGATCGCCGCCAGGCCGACGGATTTCCGACCGGAGAGCTCCACCGTAGCGGGAACAGCCGCTGCAGAACTGTCCGGCGATGGCAGGGTGATCGGACCCAGAAGGTCCAGGCGAATCTCAGCGCGCGACCGCATCGTGGAGGGGGGATTCTCCGCATACAGCGGAACAGCGAGGATGAAACAGAGGAGAACGGACCACCGCAGCGTTGCCATTGTCAGACTCCTGAGTGACGTGTCGATGGAAGAGCAGTCGTGGACGATGGTAACAATGGATGCCGGCGTGGGTTCCTTTTCACCTGTTTCAAACGCTTGAACACGTCGTCCCAGCGACCGTCAAAGACCATCACTGGAACGGACAGACGCTCTTCGATCCCGGGAATCGTCTCCCCGTCAAGAAGGAGTCCGTTCGCGTTCAGAATATCAGGAGGAAGGAGGAGCAAGTCGCCGCCCTCCTTTCCCTCCAATGAGGAATATAGGCATTTCCCGGAAAGAAGTCCAGCCACGGTGACACTGCGGCCATAGAGGCGATTTTGCACAACCTCCAACCGGACGTCAAGCCCTTTGATCCTGCGGAGGCGTGGAAGGACGGTCTCGTTTATCATGCCGGAAGCGAGCTCTCCGGTGGCCAGCGTGAGGCGGCTCCCCGCCTGAATATGCTGGGGAAATTCCGCCGCCTGCCTGCGAAAGTCAAGGAGGAAGCTGCGAACCATGCCGACGCCGTTTTCGAGCTGTGAAAACCCGTCGTACTCCCTGGCGGGGGGGACCTTCCGTCCGGCGACGACATAGAACTCGTCGGACGGATAGACGAACGAACGTCCGATTTCCTTCCTGAACTTCTTGCGCCACCGGTCCACCGTGTCCAGCAGATCGGCGGCATAGTCATGGTCCACTTTCCGGAGCTGCGCCAGCCCAAAACGGTGATCCGTCAGTCCGACGGGGACGATGGCGAGGGAGCGGATCCGGGCCCTGAACCTATAGAGATCGCGGACCGTCTTTGCCAGGAATCTCCCGTCGTTGATGCCCGGGCAGAGCACGATTTGCGTGTGCATGTCGATCCCGTTGTCGTGCAACAGCGCGATCTTTTCCAGGATCCGATCGTCCTTCTTCAGCCCCATCAGTCGTTTTCTGACTTCCTCCTCAGTCACGTGCACGGAGATATATTGGGGCGAGAGTCGCTGTTCGATGATCCTCCGGAGGATTGCGGGACCGGCGTTCGTCATGGTCGTGTAGTTCCCATACATGAACGAGAGCCGGTAGTCGCCGTCGCGGAAGTACAGCTCCTTCCGGAGTCCTTCGGGGTTCTGGTCCACGAAACAGAAAATGCAGTCGTTCCCGCAGGAGAGGATGTTCATCTCCTCGAACTCCAGTCCGATCCGCTCCTCTTCGTCCTTCTCGATCTCGTAGAGAGTCACCTCCCCGCCGCGGGACACCTTGAGAAGAAGCTGCTCCGTCCCTTCGCGGAAGCGATAGTCGATGGCGTCAAGCACTTTCTTTCCATTGACTTCAAGCAGGTCGTCCCCGGGCTGCAGACCGATTTCTTCGCCGATGCTCGACGGTTCCACGACAGTCACTTTCATCCGCTCTTCCCTCCCATGATCACGCCTGTGCATCGATCGCCGTCCACACCGGTAATCGCCACGTCAACGATGGAATTCCCTTCAGCGCTCTCCGCGGGAAGCGCAACGCGGACATAGTTGCCCGTGAACCCGCAGCGGCATCCTTCCCCCTCCTCCGCTTCGACGAGCACGGGGAGCGTCATCCCGACCAGCGTCTCCTGAAACGCTTTCTTCTTCTTCATCCCGAGCTGCCGCAGGACTTCGCTCCGGCGGGCGCGTTCGGCGGGACTGACTCTTCCCGCAAACGAAGCCGCCGGCGTCTCAGGCCGCTCCGAATACGTGAAGACATGGAGATACGTCAACGGGAGATCCTCCAGGAAGCGGTGCGTTTCTTCGAATTCCCGCTCCCCCTCGCCGGGAAAGCCGACGATGACATCGATACCGATTCCGCACCCCTTGATCTTCTCCCGGACGGACCGCATGCGTCCGGCATAGTGTTCGCGTGTGTAGCGCCGACGCATGGCATGGAGAACCGTGTCCGAGCCGCTCTGCAACGGAACGTGAACGTGTTTGCACATCACGTCCTCCGCTGCGATGAATTCGATGAGGGGATCCGTCAGCAGGTTGGGCTCGATCGAGGAAATCCGAAGACGCTCCATCCCCCTGATCTGTACGAGCTCCCGCAGCAGCACGAGAAGGCCGCCGTCCTTTCTCCCATAGTCCCCGACATTTACGCCGGTGAGGACGATCTCACGATAGCCCCGGCCGACAAGTTCCGAGGCCTGTTGCAGGCACGCATCGATGGACTGGCTCCTGCTCCCTCCCCGTGCGCGCGGTATGGTGCAAAAGGTGCAATGGAAATCGCAGCCGTCTTGCACCTTGAGGAATGCGCGTGTCCGGTTCCCCGCCTCCGTGGAGTAGGCCGGACCGAAGTCGTCGACTGCCCCGGCCGGGGAAACGATAACGCGCGTGATCTCCTGCCGGGTGGGAGAACCGGTGTGGCGGAAAACGGAGAATTTCTCCTGCGTGCCGAGGACATAATCGACCCCATCGATGGACGCCACCGTTTCAGGATCAAGCTGGGCATAGCACCCGGTTACAATGACGGTGCCGTTCGGCGCGATGCGTCGCGCGCGCCGGATGAGTTGCCGGCATTCCCGGTCGGCCCGCCCGGTAACGCTGCAGGTATTGATCACCGTGACGTCGGCCTGGTCGCCGAACCTGACGACGGAGTAGCCCCGGTCGAGGAACTGCTTCCCGATCGTGGAGGTCTCCGCGAAGTTCAGCTTGCAGCCGAGGGTTGTCAGGGCGACGGTTGGCATGGTAGGGGTAAGAAAAAGAGCTGCCCGCACGCGGACAGCTCTTCTTCGTTGTGATGGTAACTGCGATCAGTTTTCCGTCGGTATCGACGTATCGCCTGCGGGGCTGCCCGTCTGTCCGGGGGGCATATCGCCGGTGATTGTCGCCGAATCGCCGATCGTCGCCGGTGTGAGGCGGTGCTCCGCCATGTAGTCATCGACGACCTTCGATTCCTTCCCCTTCAGGAATTCGACGGCCGACAGGACGATCTTCTTCGTATCCTTGTCGAACTCGACCACCTTCAAGGGGAGAGCATCGCCCTGCTTGAACTTCTCTGCGACGTTCTTGACCTGGATCGAGGAGAGCTGGGAGACCGGAACGAATCCGTCGACGCCCAGCGGGAGTTCCACAATGACCCCCTTCTCGATGATGCGGACGATCTTCCCTTCCACCTCGGTGCCGACCTTGTACTGGTCGCCGAACTTATCCCACGGATTATCTTCGATCTGCTTGTGGCCGAGGGAGATGCGGCGCTGCGACACATCAACGCCGAGGATCACCACGTCGAGCTCGTCCCCCTTCTTCACGATCTCGCCGGGGTGGCGGACTTTCTTCGTCCACGAGAGGTCGGAGATGTGCACGAGGCCATCCACACCCTGCTCCAGTTCCACGAAGACGCCGAAGTTGGTCAGGTTGCGGACGATCCCCTTGTGGCGCGATCCTTCGGGATACTTCAGCATCAGCGTCAACCAGGGGTCAGGCTCGAGCTGCTTGATGCCCAACGAAAGCTTCTTGGCATCCTTGTCGAGGCTCAGGATCACGGCATCGACCATCTGGCCCATCGAGACGACCTGCGACGGGTGCTTGATGTGCTGCGTCCAGCTCATTTCCGAGATATGGATCAAGTCCTTCGATCCCCTTCTCGATCTCCACGAAAGCGCCGTAGTCGGCGAGCGAGACCACCTTGCCGACGACCTTCGTACCGACGGGGTACTTGTTCTGAATATTCTCCCACGGATGCGGCTGGAGCTGTTTGTAGCCGAGCGAAATACGTTTCTTCTCCTGGTCGAAGTCGAGGACGACGACGTTAATCGTCTGGTCCAGCTTGACGATTTCGGAGGGATGGTTGATGCGGCCCCAGGACAGGTCGGTGATATGCACGAGGCCGTCCACGCCGCCGAGGTCCACGAACACGCCGAAGTCGGTGATGGCCTTGACGTTTCCTTCGAGGATCTGTCCTTTTTCCAGGCTTTCGATGATCGCCTTGCGCTGGCCGGACATTTCCTCTTCGACGAGGATCTTGTGGCTGACAACGACATTTTCGGAAGGATGGTTGATCTTCACGACGCGGAAGTCCATCGTCTTGCCGATGAACGCGTCGAAGTCGCGCACGGGGCGAACGTCGATCTGCGAGCCCGGGAGGAACGCATCGATGCCGAGGAGATCGACCACGATCCCTCCTTTGATGCGGCGAACGCAGCGACCCTGGAGGATCTCTCCCGTCTCGAACGATTTCGTCACCCGGTCCCAGATGCGCATGAAGTCGGCCCGTTTGCGCGAGAGGACGAGCTGGCCGTCCTTGTTCTCAACGCTTTCGAGAAACACTTCAATCTGGTCGCCGACCTTCAGTTCGTCCCTGTTCTTGAATTCCGCGAGCGGGACCGTCCCTTCCGATTTGAAGCCGATATCCACCGTCACGTCGGTGTCGCCGATGTTGACGACGCGTCCCTTGACGATCTCCCCTTCAGAGATCTTGCCCAGCGTCCCCTCATACATCTTCATCAGATCGGAACGTTCGCTCTCGTCATACTGGTTCTCGTCAATCGCCATGCGGCGGGTGAGACCGCTCATCGGTTTCACGGCTTCTCGTGTCGTCTGTTGGGTGTCAGCCATTCATCCTCCTGTTGTGTCACATAACGTCCCGAGGCTGGTCGGGACCTTACCTTCTTCCCGGAGCAGGCGCCCGCCGCCGTCATCAGTCGGCGTCGTCCGCTACCGCGGAAGAAATATCTGTTTATTGATGTGCGCTGTGATTTAGTGATGACGGAAAAAAACATTCTGCCGCGCGTCGAACGATCCGGATCCTTCAGGGCTGCGCCCTTCCGACTCCGTGTTCGATCGCCGTTTTGACCCGTTCCATGAGCCATTGCGGGGTTGATGTTGCTCCGCTGATTCCCACGCGGCCCGCGCCGGCAAACCACGCCGGATCCAATTCTTTTTCATCTTCGACGAAATGCGTTCTCGGGTTCGCCTGGCGGCATATATCGAACAGCACCTTCCCGTTCGACGATGAGCGCCCGGCCACGAACACCATCACATCGTTGGCCGATGCAAACTGCCGGAGCTTCGCATCACGGCCGGAGACCTGGCCGCAGATCGTATCCTTCGCGTGGAAGTCGATCGCCGATTCCTCGAACGTCCCGACGACGAATTCCCGGACTCTCGCACGGAGAATCTCTGCAATCTTCGCAAACGTCTCCTTGTCCATCGTCGTCTGCGAGAAGAGAACCGTCTTTCGCGACGCATCGATCGCCGCCGCTTCTTCGACCGTCCGGACCACGACGGCCTTGTTGTCCGTATGACCCAGCAGGCCGATCACCTCGGCGTGGTCCTTTTTGCCGAAGATGACGATCTGGTACCCCTGATCGTAAAACTTTCTGATCCGCTCCTGGACCTTCGTGACCACCGGGCAGGTCGCATCGACCAGGGTAACGCCGCTGCGCCGCGCCAGTGCGTATGTCGAGGGCGGCTCGCCATGCGCCCGGATCAGGACCTTCTTCCCCCGCAACCGGGGAAGGTCGTCCAGCGTGACGGTCTCAAGACCCTCGGCACGGAGCCGTTCGATTTCCACAGGATTGTGGATAATGGGGCCGAGCGAATACAACTCGGGCGACTCCGCGAGTTCGTCCTCCGCAATGTCGATCGTCCGCACCACCCCCCAGCAGAATCCCGAATGGCTGTCCACCGTCACCGTCATTTCTTCTCCCTCTCCCCCATCACCCTGTGCGCCGTCGCGACGACGGCGGCGACCTGCTGGTCGATCGTCAGAGCCGACGTGTCCAGTTCGATCGCATCATCGGCTTTCCGGAGCGGACTCTCGTCGCGCGTAGAGTCGAGACGGTCGCGCTCCCCAAGTTCTTCCTTCACGGCAGCGATGGAAACCGTGACGCCGCGCGCGCGCAATTCCTCCTGACGCCGGCGGGCCCGCGCGTCAATTCCTGCCACGAGAAAGAACTTGAGATCGGCGTCCGGAAAAACGACTGTCCCGATGTCGCGCCCTTCCAGAACGATCCCGCCTCCCGCACCGAGCGCGCGCTGCTCGCGCACCATCACATCGCGGACGCGCCGCATGGCGCTCACGGCACTCACCACCCGGGTGACCGCCGGTGTCCGGATCTCATCCGTCACATCCTCCCCATCAAGCGTCACGTGGAGCCCATCGTCACGACGCTGGAGCACGATCCTCGCATCCTCCACAACCTGCGATACTCGTTCCGGATCGTCGGGAGAAGTTCCCGTGCGCAGCACTTTCAGCGCCGCCGCCCGGTACATCGCTCCCGTATCCACATGGAGATAACCGAGCAACGCAGCGGCACGCCGCGCCGTCGTGCTCTTTCCGGACGCGGCTGGACCGTCAATTGCAATGACAAGCTTCTTCAGACCCACTATCGCCTGCAAAGATGGGTTTTTAATATACGCTTTTTCCGCGGTTTCTGCAAGAGTTGGAGAAGCAGGAGGGAATGGCTATATTGCCTCAAAGGCGTTGTCACAGAAGGAGTTGCCGTGCGAAAGCTGACACATGATGAGATCTCCGCGCAAAGGGTCTCCCCACACCGGGTTGTGGAGGCGGCACGCCTCCCCCTGGCCGGCATGCTCGACAACATACGAAGTCTTTATAACGTCGGCTCCATGTTCCGGACGTCCGACGGAGCATTCATCCGCCACCTGTATCTCTGCGGTTATACGCCGCCGCCGCCGCGCAAGGAAATCGATAAAACCGCCCTCGGAGCGGTGGAGACAATCCCGTGGTCCCATCACCGCGATCCGATGGAAGCCATCGGTATCGCCAAATCGTCGGGGATGCGGATTTGCGTGCTTGAGCAAACCGATCGGAGTATCCCGGCCTCTTCCCTCACCAAGGGCGATTTTCCCCTTTGCCTTGTTGTCGGGAACGAACTGACCGGCATTTCTCCCGCGGTCCTCGCGGCAGCCGACCTTGCGGTGGACATCCCGATGTACGGCGTCAAGCAGTCGCTCAACGCTGCAGTCGCCTACGGCATCGCCCTCTTCGAATTCGTCCGCATCCTCAAGCAGACCTAACGGTCATCGCGCGACATCGTAGGAAAGAGTGAAGAAATCCTCCCTCTCCATCGTGTGGATCCGGACGACGCCTGCACGGACGAGCGAGACGAGGATTCTTGACGCACGTTGTTGCGAGATATTGGTCAGACGGCTGAACTCTTTCGCCGTGATCCTCTCTTGCTGCTCCAGGTACCGGAAGAGACGTCTCTCGTTCTCGCCGATCTCGATGTTCATCGGCGGCGCGTCCGGCCTCGCATCCCGCAGGATCTTCACCACTTCTTTGCTCGCCATCATCGTCTTGTCGTTCACACGGATGAAGACCTTGGTCTCATCGTCGCCCTGCGCCTGGCCGTTGCTGCTGCCGGTAAAGTAGTGCGGCTTGTCGCCGCTCTCTTCCACATAGGCGACGACAACGTCCTTCCCGTCGCAGGCGACGATGTCGATGGCGGGATGGATTTCCGGCAGACAGAACTCCGTCCCGGCCTGCGTGATGAGATCGATCTCGCTTTTTTCGCTCTCCACGCCGACGATGGAACCGTCGTCATCCACACCGAAGAGGATGTGCCCTCCCCGGGTGTTGGCAAAAGCGATCATGGCCCGCGCTATCTTTTCCGGTGTCGAGACCTTTCTTTTGAACTCGACGTCGAACCCCTCCCCTTCTTCGATGAGGCGGTCAAGATCCTTATAGTCCATTCGCATCCCCTTCATCACTTTCCGTGGAATCCTCGACGGGCGCGGGGACGACCGGCTCTTCCAGCTTCACCATCCCCCGTGCGATCATCCGCTGAAGGACGATCGCCTTTCGCCGGAGGACGTACCGGCTGTCCGTGTCGGGGCGATGGACGAGCGGGCTCGGTATCACTGCAGCGAGCCGCGTCGCGTCTTCCAGCGTCAGGTCCCCGACCGCTTTCCCAAAATATGCCCGCGCCGCAGCGTCGATGCCGAAGATCCCCCGTCCCCACTCGATCACGTTCAGGTAGAGCTCGAGGATCCTGTTCTTGCTCAGGTCGTGCTCCAGGAGGAGCGTGATCGCCAGCTCCTTCACCTTGCGCACCGGGTCCTTCGACGTCGAGAGGTAGAGGTTCTTTGCCAGTTGCTGCGTGATCGTGCTGGCGCCGCGAGCCGCCTTCCGCTCCTTGATGTTCTTTTCAATCGATTCCTGCACCTCAAACCAATCCACTCCGCCATGGCTGTAGAACGTGCCGTCTTCCGCCACGACCACGGCATCGATGACGTGACGGGGGATCCGGGAGAGGGGGATCCAGCGTTGGACAATCCTGAACTGTTCCCCATGCTGCTCGGCATCACGTTTTCGCTGTCGCATGAGGGCCGTTTCGCCGGGATTCTCCGTCTTCAGCGCCGGAACGCCGAAAAAGGGGATCGTGGCAACCTCAATCAGAAGGAGGATTCCGAGGAGGAGGAGGAACGTACGGATCTTGTGCGACCGCATCCACCGCGCAACGCGCAACAGGAAGGAGTCGTGCGGAACCTGCACTGCGGGAGACACGGGGGACACGGCACCGCTGTCCGTTCCCCCTTCCGCGTTATGATCGCTGATGGCTTGAATTCTCCAAATAGTCCTCCAACAGCAGACGCGCGGCCATTTCGTCCACACGAGCCTTCTGCCGGCGCTTCTTTCGTTTCATTCCCGCATCGAGGAACGCACGGTGTGCGTTGACCGACGTATAGCTTTCGTCCCAGCTCTCCACCGGTATCCGGAGGGCGCTCCGCAGGGTGACGATGAACCTCTCGACTTCCCGTCCCTTCTTCCCCCGACCGCCGTCCGGGGCGTAGGGCATCCCGACCACAACGAGAACCACCTGTTCATCGGCGACAATCCCCGACAGCAGATCAAAAAGCCCGGTGGTGTTATCGAGAGTCCCCACTCCCCGTGCAAGAATGCGCAGCGGGTCGCTCACGGCAACGCCGACGCGCTTCTCCCCGTAGTCGATGCCCATCACCCTGCCCTTGACCGAATCCACGTTCTATTCCTCAAAACGTTCTGCGCGCTTGACCCCTTTCACCTTCCGCACTTTCTCGAGAATCCTCTCCAGGTGGTCGGTATTCCTCACATACACAATAAAGGTTCCATCGAAAAACGAATCGTGCGAGTCGATGTTCACGCTCCGGATGTTCGTGTCCAGGGTCGTGGAGACTGCGTGCGTCACATCGTTCAGGAGTCCGGGCCTGTCGTCGCCCGATGTCTTGATCCCGGCCACAAACATCGTCATGTCGTCGGCGGGCCAGTTCACGTCCACAATCCTGTCGCTTTGCATCTGGAGCATCAGGCGGATATTCTTGCACGTCCGCCGGTGGATCTTGACCCCCTCCCCCGTCGTGACGAATCCGACCACCTCATCACCGGGGATGGGGTGGCAGCATTTTGCATAACTGTGGAGATAATTGTCGTGGCTCCCGTTCAGGACGATGCCGGAGGCGATCCCCCGCGCGGAGCTGATGAAACGATTGAACAGTCCGTCGATCTTCCCCTCTTCCGTCACCACGGCCGCCGGGTGCTTTTGCTCGTCGACGATCATCGCAATGATCTCGTCGGGCTCCACCTTTCCCTGCCGTATTCCCAGATAGAAGGCCGACGTGTTTTCCAGCTTCTTTTCACGGAGGAACCGCTCCAGATCGTCGTCATTGATCGAGAGCTTCGCCCGTTTCACGCGCTTTTCCCAGATCTCCTTTCCCTCGTCGATCGCCTTGCGCTGTTCTTCCTTGATCCAGCGGCGCACGCGTGATTTCGCCTTGTGCGTGACGGCAAACTTTTCCCAGTCGACGTTGGGAGTCTGGTTCTTCGACGTCAGGATCTCCACCTGGTCACCGCTCCGGAGCGCGGTATCCAGCGGCACGATCCTCCCGTTCACCTTTGCCGCAAGGCAATGGTCCCCCACTTTGGAGTGGATATCGTAGGCAAAGTCAATCGGCGTCGAACCTTTGGGGAGGATCTTCAACTCCCCTTTCGGCGTGAAGAGATAGATCTCATCCTGGTACAAGTTCAGCTTGAAGCTCTCCATGAGCTGTTGCGCCGGGATCTGCCCTTCGGCCGCGTTCTCAAAGATCTCCCGCACCCAGTTCACCCAGTTCTGCAGCTCCTCATCGACGGCGGCGTTCTCCTTGTACATCCAATGCGCAGCGACGCCCCGCTCGGCCACTTCGTGCATCGCCCGCGTCCGGATCTGGACCTCCACCATTTTTCCTTCCGGTCCGACAACGGTGGTGTGGATCGACTGGTAGCCGTTTTTCTTCGGAACGGAGATATAGTTCTTGAACCGGTCCGGGTTCGGGATGTAGATGTCGGAGACGAGCCCGTAGACGCGGAAGCAATCGTTGTTGTCTTCCGTGTCGAGGATAATGCGGATGGCAAAAAGGTCGTAGATCTCGTCCAGCGGTTTGTTCCGCCTGATCATCTTGTTGTAGATGCTATACAGGTGCTTCGGCCGGCCGCTGATCTCAAACTTGAACCCCTCGTCTTTCAGCCGCTTCTCGATCGGCGCGGCGAACTTGTTGATGTAATGCTCCCGCTCGCGCCTGCGCGATTTGATGTCGCGGGCAATCGCCTCGTACGATTCGCGGTACAGGTATTTGAACGCAAGGTCCTCCAGCTCCCACTTCGTGTTCGCGAGTCCGAACCGGTGGGCGAACGGCGCGTAGATGTCGAGAGTCTCCTTCGCCATCCGCTTCTGCTTGTCGGGGGGGAGATATTCGAGCGTGCGCATGTTGTGGAGGCGATCGGCGAACTTCACGAGCATCACCCGGATGTCGTTGACCATCGACAACAACATTTTCCGGTAGCTTTCCGCCTGGGTGACATCGTGGCTCTTGAAAATGTCGGAGATCTTCGTCGCCCCGTCCACGATCTCGGCAATCGTGTCGCCGAATTCCTCACGGATGTCCTTGATGGTGTATTCGGTATCCTCGGCCACGTCATGAAGGAGGGCCGACGCAACCGAGACATCATCGAGGGGGATTTCCTTGGCGACGATCTTGGCAACTTCGTAGGGGTGATCGAAGAAGGGTTCGCCGGAGGCACGGAGGTCGTGGCGGTGGGCATTGAAGCCGAACTCGAACGCGCGGCGGATCAGCGACTCATCCACTTTCGGGAGGTTCTTCTGACAGAGGGCAAGAAGGTCCTCCAGTTTCTTTTTGTATTTGACATTCGTCATAACCCACCATCACACCGTAGCACGCGCCCCTGCTGAAAGGCGCTCCAGAAAAATGCCCGCTGAACTATGTCCCGCCGGAAGAGAATCGCTATTCCGTCCCGAAAATCCTGTCCCCTGCATCCCCCAATCCCGGCACGATGTAACCCCGCGCATTGAGCTTCCTGTCCACCACACAGGAGAAGATCCTCACGTCAGGATGGCGTGAGGCCACCCGGCGGACCCCCTCCGGCGCGGCGAGGAGCGTCACGAATCTGATCTTTGTCGCCCCTTTTTGCTTCAGGAACGCGATCGCGGCGCTGCCGCTCCCTCCTGTCGCGAGCATCGGGTCAAGGAGGAGGACCAGACTCTTCCCCAGCGACCGGGGGAACTTGGAGTAGTACTCAACAGGCTCGAGCGTCTTTTCGTTCCGATAGAGTCCGATATGCCCCACGCGCGCATCGGGAAGAAAATCGAGGAATCCGTCCACGAGGCCGAGGCCCGCCCGTAACACCGGGACGATCACAATGTCATCACGCAGCACATAGCCGGTGGTCGTCTCCAGCGGCGTCGCAACCCTCTCCGTCGTCAGTGCGAGATCGCTCGTCACGTGAAACGCCATGACCGACGCAACCCGCCGGAGGGTCGTCCGGAACAGATGGTTGTCGGTTCTTCTGTTCCGGAGAACCGACAGGTCCCGACGAATCAAGGGGTGGTCGATGATCGTGAGATTCTTCATGGCACGCCGCACTACTTCTGTTTGAAGGAGAGGAGAACGGGAACGCCGGTGAAGCCGAAATGGGAGCGAATCTTGTTTTCAAGATACCGGCGGTAGCCGTCATCGACCATCGTCGGCTCGTTGCAGAAAAAAGCAAAGACCGGCGGTTTCGTCTTCACCTGCGAGATGTATTTGATCTTGATCTCTTTCCCCGACCGGCTTTTCGGAGGAAGGGCGACAATATCGGGCCCGAGGACGTCGTTCAGTTCGCTCGTTGCAATCCGTTTGTTCTGTTCGGCATCCACCGACTTCGCCACATCGATGACCTTGTAGATCCTCTGCCGCGTCATGGCCGAGATGAAAACGATGGGAAGGAAAGCATACATCCGTAATGTTTCGCGCAGCGCCCGCTCATACTCACGGGCGGTCCGGTCGTCCTTCTCGATCTCGTCCCACTTGTTCACGGCGATAACGACGCCCCGCTTCCGCTCCACAGCCGTCTCAATAATCCGAAGGTCCTGATGCTCCAGGCCCTGGCTCGCATCAAGAAGCACGACCGCGATGTCGCAGCGCTCGATGCTCTTCAGCGTCCTGACAATGCTGTAGAACTCGATGCTCTCCTTGATCTTGCTCTTCCGCCGGAGGCCCGCTGTGTCAACGAGCAGCAACTCTTCCCCATAGTACTTCAGGATGGTGTCGATCGGATCCCTCGTCGTACCGGGCATGTCCGTCACAATATGCCGATCCTGCTGGAGGAGCGCATTGACCAGACTGGATTTCCCGACATTCGGTTTCCCGATAATGGCGATCTTCAGGCGCGGGTCGACCGGCGCCGTGTCGGTCGCTGCCACATCCCCCGTGACAATGTCGAGCAGGTCTCCGATTCTCCGGCCGAGAAGGGCAGACGCCGGAATCGGGTCTCCCAGACCCAGCGAGAAGAAGTCGGACACCTGTCCATGCGGGGAATCGCCGTCCACTTTGTTGACAACAAGAACTACCTTCTTTTGTGCCTTTCGGAGGATCCCGGCAATCGAAGCATCTGCGGGGACCTGACCGGCCTTTCCATCGACCACGAACAGGACCAGATCGGCCTCTTCGATGGCAACCTGCGCCTGCTCCCGGATCGCCGTCTCAATGGTGTCATCGGAGGCCGGCACGTATCCGCCCGTATCGATCAGAGTAAACTGCTTCCCTGCCCAGTCCGTGTCGGCATAATGCCGGTCACGAGTCACACCCGGCTGGTCATGGACGATCGCATCCCTCTGGCCGATGATACGGTTGAAGAGAGTGGACTTGCCAACATTGGGGCGGCCGACGATGGCCACGATACGGCGAGGCATAGGAAACGACAGAGTGACATGAATAGGGTCATTCTATGGTACGAAGAAGAGGGGCGAGGTGCAAGGAGAACGGAGAACGGCAAAGAACGCGGAAAGTATCCTCAATCAGGGAATTTCGACCTGCGCAAGCTGATGGACCGTCGAGAGTGCTTCGCTCAGTTTTTCAAATCCGAGCGATTTTGAAATGTACGCAGTCGCACCTATCGAATGTGCGAATGCGATATCTTCCTGGTGGTTTGATGAGCTGACGATGACAACAGGGATGTCGCGGAGCGATGCCTCTGCCTTGATGATCTTCAAGACATCTCTTCCATTGATTCGCGGGATGTTGAGATCAAGAAGAACGAGTGACGGGCGCGGACTCCGGGAAGCGTCGGCAAACTTGTTCCGCCGGAACAAATAGTCGATGGCCTCCTGGCCGTCGCGCACGACATGTATCTCCCCTGGCACCTTGTTCTTCTTCAGGAGATACGTTGTCAGCTTCAGATGCTCATGGTCGTCTTCCACGAGCAATATGTTCATCATTCCTGACATTCGCCAATCGCAAGAAAGTATGATGGACGTAAGATAATGCGAGCAGGTTGACAACGCTCTGACCTGCGTCACAATGACCATTTTTTTCGTGTGCCTATCGGCGCTTGCCATTAGGAGGGGAAATCCGTACATAATCCAAAACAGAGAAAACGGCGCAAACCATGCGAATTTCAATACATCCGGTTGATCCCGAGCCAAGACAGATACGAAAGGCGGGGGAGATTCTCCGATCGGGGGGGATCGTCATCTATCCGACGGATACGGTGTACGGACTGGGGTGCAACATAGAGGACAAAAACGCGATTGAAAGGATCTATCTCATCAAAGGGCAGCGGCTGAACAAGCCCTTCAGCTTCGTTTGCTCAGATTTGACCCACATTAGCGAGTATGCCAACGTCAGCAACATGGCGTTCAAGACGATGAAGCGAATGATCCCCGGGGCATACACGTTCATTCTCCCTGCCGGAAGGATGCAACGATTGCCGAAAATCCTCATATCCCGCCGAAAAACTGTCGGGATCCGGGTTCCTGCAAGTCCCATCACGCATGCCATCATCAAAGAACTAGGACACCCCATCCTCAGTACCAGCGTGACGATTGAGTCGGGGGAATTGTTGAACGACCCTGACCTTATTGTCGAACATTTCAACAATGTCGTCGACATGATCATCGATGCAGGCGTATTGCGTTCCGAACCATCGTCGGTGATTGACCTGACCGGCGACAGCCCGGTTGTTGTCCGGCAGGGAGCCGGAGACACGTCGATGCTCAGTTAGTGCTTTGCCACATCCTGTATCGAGCAGACGGAGGGCGTGCGAGTCGAATTGGTGAAGGGGAGTGAA
>PMNE01000107.1:9216-16393 GCA_003162635.1 Ignavibacteriota bacterium | reverse complement strand
CCAAGGCCGGTTGAGCCCACCAACGTTGTGTCTCCATTCGAGGTATCGACGGTGTAGATCCTATCTTTCCCCAACACCAATGGACGCACTGACGCATACAGTGTGCCCGAGTTTGGGTTGAAAGCCAGACTCGAANNTCATCCTTCGAAAAGGCGATTGCCTTCATGTTTCCGACGGAGAAGGTGGCCATGGGGAGAATGTCTCCCATCAAAATGCTGATTCTGTACAGCGTTGTGGTCGACCCAGAACTTGAGACTCCGTAGAGTTCGTGTGTTTGAGGATGAACGGCGAGGCCCACGATCTCAGTGCCGCTTGAGTCCAGCGTCTTCGTTCCACTCGCTACACCTGTCGTTTGGTCTATGGTAAACAGCTCATGAGACGCTGCATTGGTCACTCCATAAAGGATACCGGCTTTCACCGTTCCGAACACAACCGAACGAGCACTCAGGGGAAAGGAAAACGGTGTAGTGCGAGTGTCGTTGGTTGTAAACACGAGATTGCTCGTGCAGGTCGCACCGAGACCCCGCGCATCAAACTCAACCTTGAACGATCTTGAGCCACCAGGTGCCACGTTGATCGGCGGCGATGCTGCGTATACATGAAATGCATCAAACCCGGATGGTTGCTGGTCAGTGAGTTCAATGTTCGTAATAGTCAAATCACTCGATCCCAGATTAGAAATGCTGAACCATACTGAATCGAAAGCGGCGGAATCAGCCACCTTCGGTAATGCAAACCCCGTTGGTATGACTGTCAGGCGCGGTCCGGAGTAAGGGTACGGCTCGCGAAACCGTACGATCGTTCCCCCATTGCCGACGGCCCAGCCGGAAACTACGCCCTGACCAATCTTGAAATCAGCGGAGTGGATTATAGCAAGTGATGGGGGTGTATACTCTGAGTGCCAGGAGTTGCCGCCGTCGGTGCTTCGATCAATGGTTCCGGTGCTGAACAACCAGGGGCCGGCCGGGGCCCTACCACTCACAGTATTGACTCCCCCCGATGCCACCGACCAGTCAGCACCACCGTTTGTCGTTCTAAATGTGAAACCGCTGATCGCCCAACCATTCGATGTGTCGCTAAACCAGAGCCCCGGGACGGGAAGGGTCATCCCCGAATATAGGGATGAAAATGCCCAGTGATTGCCCCCGTCCGACGTGCGCCACATATTTCCATTCGACGTGCCGAACCAGAGGTGCAGTGGATCCACTGCAGCGCAGCCGCCGACTTCCCCCGTCTCTCCTCCACTGCTTGGAGCTGTTGGCAGGGCGGTCCATGCCTGGCCACCGTCTGTTGTGTGTAGGATCAGATACTTGTTCGCAACAGGGTCGCAAAATGCAAAACCCTCGGCTGCGCTCACCATGATGAGTCCATTCACAAACCCCGTGCTGGCCGACCAAGGTTGCGACCAGGAAACACCGCCATCCGAAGTCCGGAATATTCCCGGATTGATTGACGTCGAGGTTGAGCCTGCGACCAACGCGGTATTGGCATCAATCGCGCCGATGCAGTAACAAATGCGCCCGCTGAACATGCCATTGCCAACATTGCCCCAGGTTTTCCCTGCATCTGATGTTCGCAGGACGGTTCCTCCTTCTCCTGAGGCCCATGCACTTGAAGAATCCACCACACTCACACCCCACAGCACAGAAGTGGAACCACTCGCCTGTTTTACCCATACATATTGCGATCTGGTTGGCGCCCATAGTATTGATACGAGAATGAAAGAGACAAACCAGAGTCGGACAATGCGGAAGGACAACAAGTTTGTTTGCATGGGATCCCTTTCACGATCATGACTTAGGATAGAGGGCTTTCGGCCTGTCTCGGCTCGGCAATCCGCCGATGACGATCGAACCGCCGGCGTTCACCGGAGCAAAAGAAATTGCTTCGATTATACGAATTCTCGAGCTTGAATCCTGTATTGGTAAACACCAGATGCGACGGGCTTGCCTTGGGCATTCTTTCCCTGCCATGTAGCTTCGTGTACGCCAGCCAGTCGGAGATCATCGAGAACATGGGCTATTTCGCGGCCGAGAATGTCGTACACAGTAAGTCGTACATGTGAACTGTGCGGTAGTGAGAACCGAATAGTCGTAGTGGGATTGAACGGATTGGGATAATTCTGCTCAAGCCGGAATTCCCTTGGTAGACGATCTGTCGGCTTAACCTGGATTGGAGTGAACAATAAAGAATCCACGACCACGGCAGCACTATCTCGCAGAGACCCTATGCGGGCAAACACGGTTGCCCGGCTCCCACGCCCAGCATATGCAAGCGAGCTCATGGGGGCTGATGAATGGCTTCGACTTCTGAGAATAGTGTCGTTGAAAAGGCAAGCAGACGGCGGGATCTTGAGACTGATCCATTGTGGATGCTCAACGAATGCCATCAGCGTCTGCTTCGTGCTCCAGTAATCTTTAAGAACAGTTGTTTTGCTACTCAAGGAAGGTTTCGACCGATCGCGATAGCGCATGGAAACTTAGACTTCCATGGTATCTCGCGCGACTCGAGCGCGAGGCGCAGAAGTTCTACTTTGCTATCGTTTCGATCTATTGGTGCCGCAGAAATAGAGAGGGGATTATTTCGCTACCGAGGCAACAAACTTCTGACCATCCCAATATTCAATCGTCTTCAAATATTCATCGAAATACGCCTTGTCCGGCGCTTTCTTCAGCCAGCCGAGCCGAACCATGCGCTCGACCATCAAATCATAATGGTTGCTGGTTCCAACGCGTATCGGGCGTAGCGCATAGTCAAAATAGTAGAAGAGGTCTGCATTCGGGGTGATGCTGAATTGTGGAAGATCAAGGTTGAAATCGAGGATTTGGAAAACAATCTTTTTTGACTGACCATCAATTTGAACCGAACTTGCGCCATTGTTTGCGGTAAGAGCGCCAACTGCTTCGCCTGCAATCGTACGTGGGATCAGAATGTACGCTTTCTCTCTCGCGGGCACATAGGGTTCCGGAAAGTAGTCTCCGCGCGTCGGCGAGCACCCTTCCATCGTTCTCGCATCCAGAACAACAACTGCCGCTTTCCTATAGGCATTGTTCACCCCACAGGCAATGATCTCAGGAACTCCGTCACCATCAAGATCCGCTGCGTTCAAACCCCCCAATTGGCCAATGTGAAGATACTCACCAAGCTCATCCCCTGTCCTGGCATCCAATTTTACAATAAGTGATGGGAAGAACGTATGATTGGCAACGAGGATAACCTCCGGCCTCCCATCCCCATCGAATTCTCCCACCAGGAATGTTGTTACGCTGAAATCCTCACTTTCAACGTCGGGCTTGTGCGGAAATGAAAGCTTCCGAGTGATCGACTTCTGCCATTGAACCCCGCTCTTCTTGATCGATCGACAGACAATCATCGCCGATATTCGATCCCCACCTTTTCCTGACCGGAAGAACACTTCGTTCGTGCCATCCCCGTCAACGTCGTAGAATTGACAAGCACCCCTTCGAACATCTGCTGCAGCAGGATCGTTCGCAGCCTTGACGATCTCACCCCCGACGTCGAACTGCGCCAGTTCTTCATGATGTCTGTTGTTGACGATAAGCCATTTGTCCTTGAATTCGCCAAACTGGGGGTTTTTGTCGAACGGACCTAGGATTTCATAAGCAAGCATCGCGCCCAGGAGGAGAATCAGGGCCACCGCGACGGACCTTCGAAAACGCCAGACATTTTTCGCGAGAACTCTGTAAAGAGGGACACGAATCACATTGCTGATACGCCTATCGTAGAACACTTCTTCCAGTCTCTCAATTGCGATGAGGATAGGAAGCGCTCCCCGAATCGAAGCGTACGTCGGATGTGAGAAGAGTGCCTCTGCAACCGTGAGCTGGGATTTCGGGAGAACGACATGCGAAACATGCGAATAAATGCACGCTTCCAATTTCAAGCGAAGGCCGACTTCATCCACCGGCATTGCTGTTCCGTCTTCGCTGAGCGTTCCCGTGAAGGCAACGCGCGACGAGAGTGTTACTTGCTGTCGCGACTGCGACACTCGCAAGAGCTCGCAGAAAGTCGCCGCGGCGGCTGCAAGCCCCATCGACTCTCCAATCACAATGCCGGGCTCATTGAATCGACAATGTACGTTGAACGAGGTTCCTGCTGATTGCCCGGTGTGCTTTTCAAATAGCCTCCTCGCCACGGTCAGGGCATGCGCGATCACATCACGATGTCTGCCGTCGGGATCCGTGGACTGATCGAGAAAGATCATATCCTCGTTGGAGGCGGAATCCCGCGGTGAGAGCTCGATCGTGAACTCCCGGAGAAGAGCAAACTGGGGAGGGCGCTGCGTCAACAAAGGCTCGGTCTCCAGCATCGGAACCCAGGCCGAGGACGAGCTTTTTGGCGCCAACGCTGGATACTCCAACAAACCGTCTCCCGGCCGTTCGACGGCATATCGGAGTGAGCGATCTCGCAGTGATGAGGTGATATCCCTCATCTGGCCGCATTCATTCCTTTGGAAGACATCGCGGGAAATGGATTGGATGCCAGCAAGGAGGGCCATGATCCGGTCAAACAGAGGAGGTGAAGTTCCTTCCGGATCAAGCAAGGGAAGATTTCGCATGAGCTCCTGCAGGAGCTCTGGGCCATAAGCCTCCAGTCCGGTGGTATTGCGAGCAACGACGAAGGGTTCGAGAAACTCGCAGATGCGGAGGATACGCATCCTCCGGCTCGCGTGAAAGGGAAGTGAGTGGATCAGAGATTGAAAGGATTGCTCAAGGACAAGAGGGTCCACAGCGCGGCGCGAACCTAAGGAGTAGTCGGTGGTGTGCTGCCTGGTCTTTTTGCTCCAACGGCGACATGAGCATGTGCCCAATCAAACCCTTCAGGAACCGTAATGAATGCCATGCCGGCTTCGTTTGTCGTAGCCGCGAACGCTCTTCCGCCATCGTCAGTTATCGCGACCTTTACGCGACTGCGAACCTCGGAGAGCTCTGAAAGAACGAATATCTTGTAGTGGTGTTCGTGCCTATCCTCCAACACGCGCAAGACTGCAGGAGGATTGGGACAGGAAAAGGTCGCGACGGTTTTGTATCTGTCGGAGGAGTTGGACATTTCTTTGGCGGCAAGGATGAGCTCGGAATCCCCGAATTGTTCGGCGCCTGAATGTGCAAAGGGCTGAAATACCGAGAAGGGAATGACCACCTCGATGTCACTGCTCTCTCTCAAGGGAGAAGCACTCGCCCCATGCCGTTGCTGGAGTTCATCACCAAGGCACGTGTAGAACTGAAGAAAGAAATCCAGCTTCTCGGAGCACATCGGGCAGGTACGGAGATGATCGCCTTCAGGACTCTTGACACCCTCGCCCTGCACCCGAGTGATCGCCATTGCCGCGAGCTCATCTTCGCTGAAGTGTCTCATTCCAGGCTCCATCTCACTCCCCACTATCGTTTCGATCATCACTTCTTACAGAAAACTCCTTTTGTAACGCTCGTTTCATAGCCTCTTTGGCCTGCTTTGCAACATACTCCAGCTTCGTCCGGTGCCTTTGGACATAGTCATCCTTGGTGAGTCCCGGTATGTGCCGCTGCAGGATCTCGAAATATGAAGCGGAGTCTCCATCGCCTTGAACAAAGGTCTCACAGAGAATGTCCATAACTGCCTTCCCGTACGCTTGTACGGCACTTAGGGGAAGCTTACCGCGTGAACAATACATGGTGAGCAGCTCTCCCGTTGTCCCTCGAACGATGTCCGTTGCAACGGTCCCGATATCTTCATCATAAGAGTGAGGGCCGGCATCGGCCGTCTGCTCCAATGCTTCTCGTTGCTGGTACGCACAACGAATGAGGAGGGCGAAGGCTGTCACCGGGTAGACACGTCGATAAAGGGACTGATCAAGAAGAATCTGCACCAGAATGGAGAGGAGTTCGCGCAGCGAAGAACCGACGCTTGCGGCATTCCAGAATTCAATAAGCATCAACTCCTCGGTGAACAACGGCAGGTGTGGAAGCAACTCTCCCTGTGTTGGTGCTATGACGAGTTCATCGTTGACGCGCAGAAGATGGGCGTTCGCGTGACTCTTTAGGGTGAATTTGATGTTCCGTATCAGCCTTGCGAGACCCGGATCGGTCTCTCGGAACGAACGAAAGATGTGCTGATTGACTGATCCAAGAACGAGTCGGCGGAGCTGATCGTGAAACGGTGCTGATGTGGTTTGAGCGGAACGGCAGATTCCTTCGAATACGGGATACAGTCCGCTGTCGTCTCTTCGGAAAAGTTCGGCGACGGAATCGAGAGCGAAATCCTCAGGCGTCAGACCGAGACGGTCGGGCTGAAACGCACCAGAAGCTGTTTTCATCCGCACATAGGCAATTGCCATGGCATGGCAATAATCAAACAATTTTCTAATGACCTTCTGTGGCGCGCCAGGATCGAGAGCTCCTTGTAGATCTTGCGCTGTGAGATCGGGTTTGAACACGGATGTCCAGCCAGAGAAGAATGCGCCGCATGGAGGAATAGACCGGAGCCAACGTCAGGGGAAAACTCCGGCTTAAGAAGGAACTGAGCACACGTTAGGAAATTGTGTCTAGAAAGGCAAGGGTGTCAAGTTGTCTTCANNCCTGGATGAAGCGTCTCCGCTCCTGGAGCCGGCTCTTGAGGGATTCGACCGGTTCTCTTCGATACATTGCGGCTACCTTGTTTACTCAATTGACTGAGTAAATTTACTCAACGTATTGAGTAAAATCAGGGCCTGGTGAAGAGGAGCGTTCGCGGAAGAAGAAGGATCTTATCTTCACGAATCATTCCGCAGCGCTTCCACGGGATCGACCCGCGATGCGCGGGCGGCCGGGTAATACCCGGCGAGCAGACTGACGCCGATTCCCACGGCGAGCGCCGTCAGGACCAGCCACACGGGGGTGGCAAAGACATCCATCTCAGGAATTCCCTCACGCCGCATATATGCCTGGGCAACTGCGGAGACGATCCGGCTTATCCCCCATCCGACAAAAATTCCCGCCAGGGATCCGAGCAGACCTATCACGCCCGATTCAACCAGGAAGAGCGCACGAATGTCGCGCTCGTACGCCCCCAGCGATTTGAGCACGCCGATCTCCCTCCTCCGCTCGGTGATCGACATGACCATCGTGTTGACGATCCCGAGCGAAGCCGTGAGGAGGGCGATAAGGCCCACGACGGCAAGTCCCACGTCGAAGTAGAGGAA
>PMNE01000107.1:331-9161 GCA_003162635.1 Ignavibacteriota bacterium | reverse complement strand
TGTGCCCGTCCCACGCGGCCCGCCTGGCGCACCCCGCAGACGGTCAGCGTATCGCTGATAACCTGTTGTGCATTGAGAAAGCCGTTCAGGAACCGGCGCAGGGCCGCGCTGACCTCGGCACGGAGAACCCGCGTGCGATAATTTCTATGGAAGAGTGAATCGATGCGGACACGTTTGACGCGGCCGACCATGGTCTCTCCGCGATCCGCGAGCAGGTGCGCCAGCGCGCTGTCGATCGTCGATACCTTCACCGAGAGAACGATCCGGCGTCCTATGATCGAGTCAGGGGAGACGATCCCCGCCTGTTTCAGCAACTCCTCGGAAACGATCGCAACGTGCNNGTGTCGTGCAGAGTCACGACGACGGAAAACGCATCAAACGGATAGACGAGGTTCACTCCGGGGACCTGGGCCAGCCGGTCAAGCGCCAATCGGTCCAGTTTCGGGGATGTACTGCTGTCGGACGGCTTGTTCCTCGGATAGACCTGCATCGTGGTAAGGAGCCCGAGCTTGTTGAACTCCCTCTCGACGTTCTGCTGGTTGCCGACTCCGAAGGAGAGCATCGCGACAAAGGCAGTGATGGCAATGAGAACTCCCGAGATGGTCAGAAGCGCACGGAGCTTCATCCGCCACAGGTTGCCGATGGCGATCAGGGCGAGGTCGCGCAGGGTCATGGGTGAGGTGCTCCCGCGCTTCCCGGCTGTCCGGCTTGCAGAATGACTCCGTACTGCATCCGGATCGTTCGCTGGGTGTACTGTTGCGCCATTTCCAGGTTATGCGTCACCAGAACGATCGCCAGCCCCTCCTTGTTGAGCGTATCGAGAAGCGAGGCGATCTCCAGGGCATTCTCGAAATCGAGATTGCCGGTCGGTTCGTCGGCGAAGAGTATCTCGGGTTTTTTGACGATCGCCCGGGCGACGGCGACGCGCTGCTGCTCGCCCCCCGAGAGATCCGCCGGGTGGTGGGTCATCCGATCCGCAAGTCCGAGGCGCTCCAGAATGGCCGATGCGCGCCGTCGCCGTTCGCGGGGAGGCGTGCCGTTGAACAGGAGGGCCATCTCGACGTTTTGCAGTGCGGTAGCGTGGGCGATCAGATTGAAGGACTGGAACACCATTCCGACGCATCGGGCGCGATACGCCGCCAGTTCCCGCCGCGACATGGCAGTCAGCGGAACATCACCCAGACTGACCGACCCCGAGGTCGGCGTATCGAGACCTGCGAGCAGATTCAGGAGCGTCGTTTTGCCGGAGCCAGAGGAGCCGACGATACCAAGGTATTCTCCGCGCCCGACCGCCATTGTCACGCCGTCGAGGGCCTTGACGACGGTCGGTCCGCGGCGGTAATGGCGGCAGAGACCGGTTGTCTGGAGATACGGGTCAGGGGGCATGAAGCTCTACGTGTTGGGATCGAGTGTTCTTTCTCGTACAACGCGAATTTCCGACCGTTGTTCGGCCGCCCCCTGCAACTTCACCGGCCTCTCATTGGCACCACGACAGGGGGCTGGTCAATCATAGACGGTGGAGCGTACCATCGACGGAGATGGGATAGTATACTCAATAATTGTCGATGGATGAAGGGGAATCGGGTTCGAAAGCCAACCCATACCCGATCTTTGAAGCGGTAAGGATGTGTTTTGGATGCACGGGATCATCGCCCAGCTTCTTGCGGAGATGCCCCACGTACACGCGGAGATAGACGGACTCTTCAGTGCAGTCGGCTCCCCAGATCTGATCCAGAATGTATCTGTGCGTGAGCACTTTGCCGGCATTTCGAATGAACAGCAGGAGGAGTGCGTATTCGGTAGGGGTAAGCCTTACTTGCTCGCCTCCTCTCCAAACGGCCCTTGCCCGGAAGTCCACAGTGAGCCACCCAAGCCTGAGCGGGGACTCATCCTCCTCCCCGGCCCGGCGACGCAGAGCAACTCGTGACCGCGCAATCAGTTCTGCCAAACGGAACGGTTTCACAATGTAATCGTCAGCCCCACTCTCAAGAGAACGGACGACGTCATGCTCCTGACCGCGTTCCGAAAGCACGATCACGGGGGATTTACCACAACGGTGGAGCTGATCCACGAACGCAAAAGGATCCCCCTCCACATTGTCGATGTCGAGGATAGTGAGAGCAGGAGTGTTCAGCTTTGATTGAGCAATCCCTTCGCTTCCCGTGTTCGCAAGGAGAACATTGAATCCGCTTGCTTTCAATGCAACCTGGAGAAGCCGTTTGTCTTGCCCATCTTTTTCAATGACGAGGACGCAAGGGATGTTTTGCTTGATCATGATATCAGGACCCATTGCACGTTTCCACCCGATGGCTCTTCGATAGCCATCTCTCTCCCGCTCTCCTATGCGTGACTGGTCAAACGGTGCCAATGCGGGACCTAGAACATCGCCACAAGCCCCACGAGTATCGTCGTCTGGCTTTTCATCGTGTTCACATTCCCCTTCTTGTCGAAGACCGGCGCATTCGAGAAGTCGCACCGTCCTTCTCCCCGGACAAGGAGTGCATCGGCAAATTTGTACTCGTACGTTCCCGTCACTTCCTTCACGTTAAGCCCGGAGACTCCCAGGCCTGTTGCATATCCGCGCGGATCGTCGAAGATCTCGGCACGCACTGCGACTGCCGACTTGGGTCCAAGAGCATAGCGCGCATAGACAGCCGCCCCCTTCCAGGTGTAGAGACCGGTAAGGAGGGATTCGTCGCCGTAGTCGGCATTAAGCGCCAGGGCAAAAGCTTCCGTCACTTTTTGATTCACGATAAAATCAAAGACCTTCTTCTTCCCCACATCGAAGCCGACGGGTTGTTCAAAACCATCCATGACGTTCAGCGTTAATCCTGTCGATCCGGTGGGCGAGTAGTTCAGCGCGAGTCCGAGCGATTTCTCCGCATTGTTGTCGATCGTGGAGTTCCACCCGTTGACAACATGCACCGCGACGGTGAAATTGTCCGCGAAAGGGTACGTCAATCGCAGGCCCGTGTGGTAGTATGGAATTGCCCAGGCAAACATCAGGGATCGGCTGTAATTCCAATTGTCCTTCGATTCAATCACTTCATAGCCCATATGCGTGACAAATTTGCCGACGTCTGCGGTCACGCCGGCCCCGACGGGAATCACCGCGGTAAGATACGCTTGTTGAAAGTTCGCCAATGTGTTGTATGCTGTTGTGCCGTATGGCGCGATCCCCTGGACAACATCGTTTGCAGTACCGCAATCGATATCGAGGCGGAAACCGACGGGTTGAGCGTTCTTTTGCAGGACAATCTCAGCCAGGTTGAGGTTGATCTGATTCTCCGGGATGTCGAAATTNNGCGAATTGGGATGCGAAGAAAACAAATGAGACCAGCATGCCGGCAAGGCGAGCCGCCGTGGTACCAAGGATGTTCACAATTTGATCCTTTTGGGTATGGATGTGACGGTCAACGTTTATCACGACGGTGCGCCGTACCGGTTCCGGAGCTCGAGATTGACCTCAAGGACGTTAATGAGCTTTTCACCGGCGAGCCCGTTGAATGGGGCAAACGATTTATCCTGCAGCAGTTTCTCGATCTCAGCGCGAATGCCTGGAGCATCCCGTTTGGTGTCTGCCGCCCACTTTGCGGCGACCCGGTCGAGTTGATATTCGGCGTTCTGAAGCGTGATATGAGGATCGAGCCCCGAGCCGGACGTTGTCAGCATGTCGCCGGGAAGATCCTGGAGAGGGGCGTCCGCATGATCGGTCCGCCACATATCAAAGAAGGTCGATTGAATATCCGTACCTGCGCCGACCGGTTCGATCGCTGTCATGCTCTTCCCTGCCGAATCCGTGTGGGTCACCGCCGACGGAAACTTGCCGGGGTTCTCTTTTGAGAACGTCTCAAAGAACACAACCGCCAGATCCGAGGGCTGAGGCTGAGGCGTCCCCGGGTTTGCCTTGACGAATTGTGCGACAACCGATGCGTGAGATTTTGTCCAATCGTTGACGTACCCGGCATGCGTGGAGTCCGCAGCGACCCAGGCCTGGGCAAGACTGTTATGCGCGTCCGCCCACTGGAGCACGATCGAAGGAGCACCCTGAAAGCGGTCCTGTTGGAACCAGCTTTCAACATCAGGGGCGACGGGTTGTCCGGCTTTCGCTCCGCTGTTGTACTTCACAATCGGGCCGAGAGTCGTCGCAACCCGGTTGCGCAGCGCGTAATTCGAAGCCGCAAGAGCCGATGACGATGAAGCTGACCCGTTATACGCCGCCGCCGAAGGACGGGGCTGGAAATACTCGTCTTTGGTAAACGGCTGAGCGATAAGCAGCGATCCTACCGGCGTGCCGTCCTGACCTTTGACGATACTGCCGTTTGCCTGGAATGGAAATACCGCCTGCCCAACGGCCCAGAGGGCAAGTGGATACACGACGCAGGTGATGAGCACACCAAACAGGAGCAATAAGAGACTCTTGGAAATCGATTTCTTCATGGCACTATCTCCTTTTGAAAACACGATCATGAGATCAAATGCAATCCGACCAACACGACATCGATCAGCTTGATGCCAACGAAGGGCAAAACCACTCCTCCGCCCCCCCAGATCAACAGGTTTCTCCGGAGGAGCGCATCGGCGCCAAGAGGCCTGTAGGCGACCCCCTTCAAGGCGACGGGAATGAGAGCTGGAATAATAATCGCGTTGAAAATGACGGCCGACAGGATCGCCGATGTCGGTGAATGGAGGTTCATGATATCCATGAGCTTCAGCCAGGGCAATGTCCCCGCAAACAGGGCGGGGATGATGGCAAAGTACTTCGCAACATCGTTTGCAATGGAAAACGTTGTCAAAGCGCCCCGGGTAATGAGAAGTTGTTTTCCAATCTCCACGGTTTCGATCAGCTTTGTCGGATCGCTGTCGAGGTCCACCATATTGGCCGCTTCTTTCGCCGCCTGTGTGCCGGCATTCATTGCCAGCGCAACATCCGCCTGTGCCAGCGCCGGTGCATCATTGGTGCCATCCCCCATCATGGCCACAAGCTTCCCCTCGGCCTGTTCTTTCCGGATATACGCGAGCTTGTTTTCGGGCGTGGCCTCGGCGACGAAATCATCCACGCCTGCCTCGGCCGCAATTGTTGAAGCGGTAAGCGGATTGTCTCCGGTGATCATGACTGTCCGGAGGCCCATCTTTCTCAATCGGGCAAACCGTTCCTTCATGCCCGGTTTGAGAATATCCTCGAGCACGATCACCCCGGCTACTTTGCCGCCATCGGCAACGACGAGCGGGGTCGCACCTTTCGACGCAGCACCGTCGACCAGCGCCCGGAGTTCGTCGGGGATCTTCCCGCCTTCTTCCCGGACAAACTTCGTGATTGCGTCGGCGGCGCCTTTTCGGACACGCCGCCCGTTCGGCATGTCGATGCCGCTCATCCGCGTCTGGGCGCTGAACGGCACAAACTGCGATTTCTCCTGGATCGCGACTGCAGCGTTTCCCGACCCTTCGTACAACTTGACGATGCTTTTGCCTTCGGGAGTTTCATCCGCCGCAGACGCCAGCGTTGCCAGTTGTCCGAGCTCATTGACAGTGAATTTTCCAAGTGGGAGGAATTTCGTCGCGTGCCTGTGCCCAATGGTAATCGTTCCGGTCTTGTCGAGCAGCACAACGTCGATATCGCCCGCAAGTTCCACCGCCTTGCCGCTTTTTGCAATGATGTTGGCCCGGAGCGCCCGTTCCATCCCCGCGATACCGATGGCGGCGAGAAGAGCGCCGATGGTGGTGGGGATGAGGCACACAAGCAAGGCAATGAGCGTGGGGACGTCCGTTCCGAGACTCTTCAACGGTTCCTGTATCCCCAGATACCCCATCATGTATTGCTCCGCATTCCAGGCCATCGGCCACAGCGGTATGACAACGATGAGGAAGATCAGGGTCAGTGCCGAGAGCATAAGAGTCAATGCGAGTTCATTGGGACTTCGTTGGCGAATGGCACCCTCCACGAGGCCAATCATCCGATCGAGGAACGAATCGCCCGGTCCGCTCGTAATTCTCACAACAATCCGGTCGGAGAGGACAAATGTCCCGCCGGTCACGCCCGATCGGTCGCCGCCGGATTCACGAATGACCGGTGCGGATTCCCCGGTGATAGCTGATTCGTCGATCGAGGCAATGCCTTCGATAATCTCCCCGTCGCCCGGAATCGTGAAGCCGGCTGAAACGACGACCCGGTCTCCCGGTTTCAGTTGGGTTGAGGAGACTTCTTCGATCGCGTCATCGGGGCCGAGCCGAAGCGCCTTCGTCTCGCGGCGCGTTCGTTTGAGCGATTCGGCCTGTGCCTTCCCCCGCGCTTCGGCGAGCGAAGTGGCAAAGTTCGCAAAGAGGACGGTAAGGAACAGCCAGACGTCGAGGGCGATGAAATACGAGATCGGCACCAGACTCTCCGACGCTCCAAAGAGAGCCTTGAGGATGTACAGCAGTGTGAGGAGAGCGCCGACTTCGACGACAAACATCACAGGATTCTTCCACTGGATGTCGGGGCGGAGCATGACAAACGCCTGTTTGCATGCAGGGATTGTCGTCTCCCTCGTAAACAGCGCAGTTCGTTTCATGCGTCGCGGCGGCTTTGGCTTCTCCTGATTCGACCCGGACTTCTGCATCGATTCCAGGGACATTGTCGCGGTACTCATCGTGTACACTCCTTTTGGTTTCACAACAACATGAGATCGTCGTTCACTGCATTCGTTCAACCGCCGAACGGGATTGGACCCAAATGCTCCGCCAGGGGTCCAAGCGCAGCAATCGGCAGGAAGAGTAATGCCCCGATAATCAGAATCGTTCCCAACAGCAGCAGTCCAAACGTGGCGCCATCATCACGGAGAGTGCCCAAACCAAACGGTGCGCTTTTCTTCGCGCCGAGGTACGCCGCCATGGCGATCGGAGCGACGATGGGGAGGAAGCGGCTAAAGAGCATGACCAGTCCTGCCGCGATATCCCAGGGTATTGCCTCGGGTGCAGGCGAGGGATTGTTCGCGAGGCCATACGTGACCCCCAATCCGTCGAACGCCGAGCCATTGTTGGCTGACGCCGAAGAGAATTGGTATACCATCTGGGAGAATCCATGCGGCCCGGGATTGCTGACGGCCTTCATTCCCCAATCCGTCGCTGCGAAGAGCCCCGTCGGGCCAAGGATCATGATCGGGTGAATGAGCAGCGCAAGGAGCGCCAGCTTCACTTCGCGGGCGCCGATCTTCCTTCCCAGGTACTCCGGCGTCCTCCCAACCATCATCCCCGCAACAAATATCCCGATGATCACATACAGGAGCATATTGATCATGCCGACTCCCTTGCCGCCGAAAACGCAATTGAGCCACATACCAACCATCGGCGAGATCGCGGCTATCGGATTGAGGCTGTCATGCTCGCTGTTCACTGCGCCGCATGTGACATCCACCGTGACGGCGGCATACGTCGCCCCCGCCGAAGTCCCAAAGCGCATTTCCTTCCCTTCAAGATTTCCGAGGTGCTGGTCAACGGGGAGCCCGGCTACCGCAGGCACCGTCACCGTGCGTTTTCCCCCGGGCGCCGAGGCGCTCGGGACATCATACGTACGTGCCACAGGATCCCCGGTGAATCCAGGGTTCGGCTTCAGCGTGTCGAAATAGATGGACCACACGATTGTCCCGGCCATCAGCAGGATCATGACGATAAAAACCACAACCGCGTGCCGCAACCGCCCCAGCATGCGTCCGTACATGAGGACGAGCATGAAGGGAAACAGCATCATTGCCATTGTATTAAAGAAATTCGACAGGGCGGTCGGGTTCTCAAACGGGTGCGCCGAGTTCATGCCGAAGAAGCCGCCTCCGTTGGTTCCAAGCATTTTGATGGGCTCCACCGCCGCCACAGGCCCGACGACAATCGTTTGCTGGGTGGCAGGCGATTCCAGGGTCGAGACGTGCGCAAAGCTCTCGAAGGTCATCGGAACACCCTGCTGGAGAAAGATGATTCCGATAAGGAAAGAGGCCGGCACAAACATATACACCACGACCCTCCACATATCCACGAAGAAATTGCCGACAAACTTCTCGCCCCGAAATGCCCTGATGATCGCTGTCAGCGCGCAGAAGCCCACCGCCGCGGACAGGAACATGTTTGACAGGATGAAGAAGATCTGGCTGAAATTCGAGAGATGCTGGTCTCCGGAATAGTGCTGGAGATTCGTATTCGTCATGAAGGAAATGGCGCTATGAAATATCGTGCTGGGTGCCAGCATCCACTTCCCGTCGGGGTTGAGGGGCATCCACGGTTGGAGAACCAGGACCAGAAAACCGAAGGCGAAGAGCAGTGTGCAAAAGATGAGCAGCGCTGCCGTATACTGCTTCCAATTCTGCGGTCCGCTATCGAGCTTCTTTTCGAACCAGCTCAGAAAGCGAGGAACGCGGTACTTTCCTTCCATAATCCAGGCAAGGTATCTGCTTAGGGGGAAGGCGATCAGCGTCGTTACCGCAAGCAGTGCGAACGGCAGAAACCAGGTATTCAAAAACATGATGGAACCTCCGGTTTGTAGAGTGAACTCTGATTCTTCCCGACTCAGAACTTTTCGGGTCGGATCATGGCCACGAACAGGTAGACGAGCAAAAGCAATGCGATCCCCGCTGCAAGGTAGATCATCGGCCTCTCCTTAGATTTTTTCACACGCAATGAGAAACAGATAGCACAGACCCATGGCCAGAATGCCAAGAGCGAGCATTGCAATAAGCCAGACGATGAGATTCATGATCGTGTTCCGTTTGAATGTGGATGATATGACTCCGGCATCGAGATCCGTCTGTGCCGGACATGCCGGCTCCGATTTTTTTTGATGCGCTATGGACTATGGTCAATCGAT
>PMNE01000107.1:0-200 GCA_003162635.1 Ignavibacteriota bacterium | reverse complement strand
CTGGGCTGGCCTGAAGCGAGCGTAGGATCTGTACGCCTTGTGAGGGGCCGTACAACCCGAAAGACATCATTCTCGGCCAGGAGAGTCCTCTCCGAAAATGTGAGAGAGACTCCCCTCTGGTTCACGTCGATGAGAGCAAGATTGTGAATGGGTCTACTTCCTCCCAGGAGGAAAGGCCCAATTTTGAGCGGCCCGAAGAA
>PMNE01000092.1:14393-15944 GCA_003162635.1 Ignavibacteriota bacterium | reverse complement strand
GAGCCCACCTCGCATTTGCCCTTGAATCGCACTATCGGGTAAGCCCGAGATACTTTCTATGATTCTGAAGCTTCCACAGCACAGCGGGATGGGAACTTAGTCGTTTCGCCTGCTGTGGATCGTCGAAGAGGAGCCGAGGCTCAAATATGCCTTTGTCAACAAACTGATCCAGGAATAGACTTTCCTCGTCAGTGTACTTCATGAGCTCGTGAAGAAACTCTGTTACGATGGTCTTCATCTCTTTCAAGTCTGGCTCCTCGCCGGATCGCAACAGGGGATAAAGCTCCTTCGCCACCATCACCCCGTCAATTGCATCGATCGTTGAATTGTTCTTCTGACGCCAATCCTGCTCGCATGTGACGCCAAAGAGAATGAGGGCCTTCCTGAGCTTGAGCAAATCGATGTCTAATGGATCTGATGCCAAGTGGCATACGTCATAGAGGTCGCGGGCAGTTGAACGGTCCAGGAGGGCTTTGATTTTGCCGGCAAACAACTCTTCGAGACTGACCGTCGGAAAGTCCGTAGAATAGTCGGGATCCGGCGAGTGAGCAGCATGCGCTTGGATACCCCACACTGGAATACGCATTATGTAGTTAAGATCGATTTCGAGTGCGAAGTTGCCGCCAAAGGGGCTCGCTGCGCGCAACCTCCACTTGCCACCGGCGTGCTCGTCCGGCTTCCGTTCGACTGAAATCCCAAGTGATTCCAGGACACGGGACAACTGCTTCTCCAGCATCCCACGGTCCTGTTGCATCACGTCCCTGTCAGGGCTGCCGATGTAGTTCAAGTCAATGTCCACCGAGAGTCGGGGCAGATCATACCAGAAGAGATTGATCGCCGTGCCCCCCTTGAGCACGTATGCTTTGCTCAAGAGCGGATGTCGCTGGATCTCCCTGAGGATGACAATGAGCGACATCTGTTTTTGCAGGCCTGCAGTCTGGAAACCTGTTCTTCCGGCGAGTGCATTGAGATACTCTGCTGAGAACATCAACGCTCCTCCCAGCTTCGGTCGCGGACAGCTTCAGGGACGATGAGGTTCCAACGCTTCATGAGAACGCCTCCCTTGCGTTGTGGAGTCCAGTAGAGGGGCTGGGCCGGGACATTCTGCGCCAACTTCTGCAAGAAGGACTCTTCGACGTGGAGATCCTCCTGATGTTGCGCTAGGAAGAATCCGGTACGTGCATACAGATTCCTTTGATCGCGGAGATCGAGGTACTGTATGAGAAGATCAGGGTTGATGAACGGAATCTTCTCAAGTGACCGGTACATCTCCTCAAATCCTCCGCAGTTCTGGGGTTTCTCCAAACATTCGACGAGCGTCCGTTCCTTCCCGGATACGATGACCTTCACGCCTTGTCGCTCGACTGTCTCGGTGGCGAAGAGTTCCTGTGATTTCTTTTGCAGCTTCTCGGGAGTTACGACTACCCGAAAATGATCCTGACGAAAGCGAAGGGCTGGACGGGAACGACTTGAAAAACAATAGTACGTGTTGAACACGCTGTGACCGAAGCCGAGCAAGTCTAACGCCGTGTGATATGCGAGGACAGTATC
>PMNE01000092.1:0-14306 GCA_003162635.1 Ignavibacteriota bacterium | reverse complement strand
AAACAGCAAGTGTTAATTGCTGTTTACTCGTAATTAACGGATAAATATACGAGATATAGGAAGAAATAACAAGTAACCGTGAACAATTAATGGCTCCCGTGATTTGGCTGTGCCTCTTCAAAACTCCATCCGCGTGTAGAATAGTGAATCCGATTTGAAATCGCTACTTCATGTTCTGTTTCAATTAACAGGGCAAAAGCTCAAATGGCCAGATCTCTTGCATATTGCATTTGAATCGAATATTCTGTAAGTACATCACATCAACAGAGTAAACGATTCAGGCAAAGAAATGAACGATATCCTGACATATCTCAAGCGAAAGGGCGGCTTCGCCCGAATGAATGAGCTAAGAGCAGCGTCATTCCAGACAAGGGACATCGCCAAACTGGTTCAAGAGGGAAAGATTGACAAAGTGAAGTCTGGTCTTTACAAACTGCCGCAGATCGACGTTTCCACCGACATAAATACCAGTCTTGTGGAAGTCTCCCACGCAGTCCCCAAGGGTATCATCGCGCTCGCGTCGGCCCTGGCACATTATGAGCTCACCACATTCGTTCCACCCGAAATCTATGTCGCTATTCCCCTTTCAGAGAAACCACCCAAGATAAAGTACCCACCGATCAGGTTCTTCTACTACCCTGCACGATTCTACAGCGTTGGCGTCGATGAAATCAAGACATCGGCCGGCACGGTTCGAATGTACAACAAGGAAAAAACAATTTGCGATATGTTTCGATATCGGAAGAAGATCGGGGAAGACCTCGCGCTCGAAGCACTGAAGAATTATCTCCGAGGCAAAGGCTCAAACATCAAGAAGCTTCATCAGTATGCGGTCGTTTGCCGTGTCAAGACGATCATCGTTCCTTATATCAAGGCGATGGTTTCATGAGCCCGAACAAGAACAAACCTGTCACAAACATCGGCGCGTCTGTCCGAGCACAATTGCTCAACATCGCTAGGGAAAGCGGCCAAGACTACAATCGTGTTCTCATTCGATATGCTCAGGAACGATTGCTCTACAGATTCTCTGTCTCTCATTATCGCTCCAACTTCATCCTCAAAGGAGCGCTGCTCTTCCTCACGTATGACATCCCCGACCATCGCCCAACGAAAGATATCGACTTTCTTGGACACGGTGTCACAAATGAGATCAACGGGATCAAATCGGTGATAGAAGAAGTCACCGCTATCGTCGTGGAAGACGGCGTCACATTCGATCATTCGACAATTGTCGTAAAACCAATTGCGGACCAGACGGAGTATGGCGGCCTTCGTGTATCCATCCGATGTTCCGTTGGAGGGGCAAGGAACGTCCTTCAGGTTGATGTCGGATTCGGTGATAGAATCACCGCAGGTCCACTTGATGCTGATTTCCCGACAATGCTGGGTTTTCCCGCCCCGAACATTCGCGTGTATTCGCTGGAATCGGCAATTGCTGAGAAGTTTGAATCAATCGTGCGGCTGAACATTGCCACCAGTCGAATGAAGGATTTCTACGACCTGGTCCATCTGGCAAAACATCAAGCCCTAGACGCAGGCACGCTCGCTGAGGCTATACGATTGACATTCAGCATCAGGGGTACTCCTCTCCCAGACCGCGAAATGATCTTCAGCGACGCCTTCATGAGCGACAACACCAAGGACGCACAGTGGACCGCTTTTCAAAGAACAAGCAAATTGACCACAGTCGGTTCATTCAGAGACGCAATCGGATTGATCGAACAATTCCTTGGGCCTATCCTTCTTGATCCAAAACTTTATTTGCGCTGGCAACCTGATCTGTTCCGATGGCAAATGCGTGAAAGAAAAAGAACGTAGAACGTTTGAACCGTCAAACCGCGACACTATACGCAACTTTGACCGTTCGCTATGATCATTTGGTCGCTTCGTGAATTGGACAACTCTTCATTCCCCATTCTGCATTGTGGCGGGGGAGGGATAGCCGACAGTCGAAGAGTGCAAGGTGTTGTGCCGGATCAGAGCGCGGAGTCGGTAGATGGCCAGTGGGCTGCACAAAAGAGTGAGCGCATTAAAATGCAAAGAGCCCGACGAATCGGGCTCTTGTCATGAAGCTGTATCAATTGACAATAGTCTATCGACTATTGTCAATTGGTTCGTAGCGGGGGCAGGCACTTCGCTGGACCTGCAACTCTCGAACGCCTGTTGGAGATTGAATTGGCCGAACTCTCGCGGAAGCAGTAGGGCGCGCTATTCGGGGAGCGTTCGGTGAGGAACCAATTCCATCCCAATATTGACACAACAACTTGGGGTGGCCATCCTGCAGTCTATCGTCATTCCTAATAATCCCACTTCGTGGATTCTCAAATTCTGGGGATCCATCCTGCCATTTGCACAATAAATCTGCTAAATACCTGGATTTGAAAATGGTACAATAGTTGTATTCACAAATATAACTATGGAAATCAAGGACAAAAATACCCCTTTCTTTACAATTGCAACCGTTGCTCGATTGCTGGGTGTCTCCGTCGGAACCCTTCGGCTGTACGATCGCAAAGGGCTCATTCTTGTCCATAAGACTGAAGGCAATCAGCGACTGTATTCGGAATCGGATGTCGAACGACTCCGTTGCATTCGTACCGCAATCACTGAGCACAAGATTTCGATCGAGGGCATCCGCCACATGCATTCGATGATTCCTTGCTGGGAGTACATTCAGTGCCCCTTGGAACAACGGGTGGCATGTCCCGCCTACAATACCCCTGAAGCGGGATGCTGGACATACAAGCACCAAGACAACGCCTGCAAGGGCCGTGACTGCAGGGATTGCCGGGTCTACAAACTTTCGTGCGATTGTAAGACCATAAAACAATTGGTCTATCGAACTTCTGCTCCTTCTCCTGATTCCATACCGCAGAGCGAAAAGGATATCCGCGGATGAAACGCATAGCATTCTCACTCCTTCTATTGGGACTCGTGGCCGGTTTGATCATGACANNGCCGCCTGCATTTCGTGTCACAATGGCCGCGCAGCCGAAGTGATGCATTCGACTCACTGGAACTGGGAACGGACAGAGTACGTCGAAGGGAAAGGGATCAGGGCCATCGGAAAAAGAAACGTCTTGAACAATTTCTGCATCGGCATTTCCGGAAACCAGCAGAGCTGCAATCGATGCCACATTGGATACGGCTACGCGGATGCATCGTTCAATTTCAACGATTCGCTGAATGTGGACTGCCTTGCCTGTCACGACAACAGTGCGACATATCTGAAAGCCATCGGCGGTGCGGGATTGCCGGATTCCTCGGTCAATCTGAGCTTCGTTGCTCAGCACGTGGGAAAGCCCCAGCGAACGAACTGCGGCACTTGCCACTTCTTCGGTGGCGGCGGGAACAACGTGAAGCATGGGGACCTTGAGATGTCGATGTTCGACCCGTCACGCGATGTTGATGTCCACATGGCGTCTGAGGGCTCGGACATGCAATGCGTCGATTGCCATTCCGCCCAAAAACATCAGATGCTGGGGAAGATGTATTCGGTCTCCTCCATGAACCGCGGCCGTGTCGAATGCGAGCATTGCCATTCTGCAATGCCGCACACCGACGATGTCCTGAACGACCACACACTCAAGGTCGCCTGTCAGACGTGCCACATCCCCACATACGCCAAAGTGAATCCCACGAAGCTCTTCTGGGATTGGTCCACGGCCGGCAGACTCAGAAACGGAGAGCCGTTTGAAGAGAAGGACTCGGCCGGGACTGATGTGTATATGTCCATCAAGGGATCGTTCGTATGGGGGAAAAACATCAAACCGGACTACATTTGGTTTAATGGAACGGCATCACACTATCTGGTGGGAGATACGCTCGATCCCTCCAGGCCGCTCCAGCTCAACGTGCTCTACGGAAGCTACGACGACCCGGACGCGAAGATCTATCCCGTCAAAATCCATCGGGCAAAACAGATCTACGACACCCAGTACCGGTACCTCATTCAGCCGAAAACCGTCTCCACAAAACCTGGCGATGGGGGATATTGGGCGGAATTTAACTGGGATCGGGCCGCCGAGGAGGGGATGAAGCAGGTGAACCTGCCTTATAGTGGGCATTATGGATTTGTTCAGACAGAGATGTACTGGCCCGTGAATCACATGGTGTCCCCCAAGAGCCAAGCCGTGCAATGCGGCGAGTGTCACACGCGCGAGAACGGCCGGCTTGCAAATCTGAGTGGTTTTTATCTTCCGGGGAGAAACTACAACCCCTGGGTGGAGTTTCTTGGCGTCGGTCTCCTGGTTCTCACACTCGCAGCAACTGTCGTCCACGGAAGCGTGCGGTTCCTGATGAACCGCAAACGAAAGGGGTCGAATTGAGATGAAGAAAGAATATGTCTACAAAGCATTCGAGAGATTCTGGCATTGGGCCCAGGCCGCCCTTATCATCTTCCTCGGCGTCACAGGGTTCGAGATCCACGGGTCGATTCGATTCTTCGGTTTCGACCAGGCGGTACGTTACCATAACGTTGCCGCAATCAGTTTCATTATCCTCATCGTTTTCGCCATCTTCTGGCACCTGACGACCGGCGAGTGGAGGCAGTATATGCCGACGTGGAAGAACCTCCGGGCACAGGCTGAGTATTACGTGTTCGGGATATTCCGCAATGCGCCGCATCCAACCAGGAAAACAGTCCTGAGCAAACTGAATCCACTTCAAAAACTGGTCTATGCAGGGTTGAAGGTGCTCGTGATTCCGGTCATGGTCGTCTCAGGGCTCCTGTATATGTTCTACCGGTATCCGCAGCACAACGAGATTCTCAGTCTGAATATCGGCAGTCTCGAAGTCATTGCAGTCCTCCACACGATCGGTGCTTTCCTGCTTGTGTCATTCTTCATCGCTCATCTCTATCTCGGCACGACCGGGCGCACCGTCACTTCAAATCTCAAGGCCATGATAACGGGCTATGAAGAACTTGAGGAGGACTCTGTCGACAACAAGGCTCAGCCCGTTTCTCATGAACCGGTTCTTACCAAGTGAGGTGCGATCATGAACACGAAATACATGAATCCTTATCTTGCCGGGTTCTTCCTTGGCATCGTCCTGCTGGCCTCGATTTTTATTACGGGTCGTGGTCTGGGGGCGAGCGGTGCAATCAAGAGCGTCGTTGTTGAGACCGTTGACGGGCTCGCACCGTCTCATGCGGAGAGCTCACCGTTTTACAGTACGTATGTCGGTCCCGGGAAGGAAAACCCTCTCAAATCGTGGCTGGTCTTTGAAATCGCGGGTGTCGTGATCGGGGCGTTCATCTCCGGACTTGTGTCCGATCGATTGAAGGTCGTGACAGAAGCAGGGCCGAGGGTCAAGTCAGGGCTCCGATGGGCGTTTGCTGTGGTGGGGGGAGCGCTGTTCGGCGTAGGCGCACAGTTCGCGCGCGGATGCACAAGCGGCGCCGCACTCAGCGGTATGGCGGTCCTGTCGACCGCCGGGTTCGTCACGATGTTGGCGATTTTCGGCACCGGCTATGCCGTTGCCTACGTTGCCCGGAAACTGTGGTTATAAAAGACATTGGGAGCGTTCACCATGGGACCGTTCGTACCTGATTTGATCTCGGACCAGCTGAATCTTGTTGTGGCCCTCGTTCTGGGGATCGGCTTTGGCGTTGCGCTGGAACAAGCGGGATTCTCCTCATCGCGCCGGCTGGCTGGCGTCTTTTACGGATATGATTTCACCGTGCTCCGGGTGTTCTTCACGGCAGCGGTGACGGCCATGAGCGGCGTTCTGCTGCTCGGGTACTTTGGCCTCCTCGATACGGATGCGATATACGTCAATCCCACATGGCTCCTCCCGGCGATTGTGGGGGGCGCTATCATGGGCGTCGGCTTCGTCCTCGGCGGCTATTGTCCCGGCACCAGCGTCTGCGCGGCGGCAATAGGCAAGATCGATGCAATGTTCTTTGTAGGAGGGGGCCTGTTAGGGGTGTTCGCCTTCGGAGAGTTGTATCCGTTCTATAAAGGCTTCTATGAATCCACATCACTCGGTGCGGTCAAGGTATTCGATTCTCTTGGGATGTCTCAGGGCGTGTTCGCGTTCCTGCTTATTGTGATCGCGGTCGGTGCCTTCGCTGCCACGACGGCCATCGAAAAGCGGGTAAACAAAAAGTCCGCTCCGTCGCTCGCCTTCTCCTCCCGCAAACATATCCTCGCCGGAATCCTTGTCGTTGCGCTCGGCGTCATCCTACTCTTCCTTCCAGACCGCAAGACGCATCTCATCAGCAAAGTTTCCGACACCGCCTATCTTAGCGCGCATCCGGCGAAAGTGATGAGCGTCGATGAACTCGCGTTCAGGATCGTTGACCATGAGCCGCGAATCACATTAATCGATATCAGAACGCCCGACGCCTACGCCAAGTACGCGCTTCCGGGATCCGTCAACATTCCGATGAGCGATTTCTTCGGCAAAGACTGGATCACGATGTTCTCTCAGCGGCACGTGATAAAAGTGATCCTTGCCGATGACGAGACCAAGGAGCATGCCGCGTTTCTGCTTCTGCAGGAACTCGGATATGAAAACCTCGCCGTGCTCGGCGGAGGATTGGACGCGTTCAATGCCACAATACTTAACCCAAGCGTGATCGTCACGCAGGGTACCCGCTGGGACGCGGACGTCGTCAGGTTCCGGGCGGACGCGCGAAAAGACATTCTCGCGATGATCGAGAAGAATAAGAGCGGCGGTTTGAAAGAGGTCAAAACAACCAAAAAGATCCAGGGAGGCTGTTGAACACCTTCGACTCACCGGTGGCCTGCTGGGACATTCGGATCTGACCATGGCGTCGAACTGTTTCTGCCAGTCACATCAGCGGTTTTTCACTTGCAACAACGAAGGCTCAATCCATGAAATGGTCGGATTCAATGCGAAGACGATAGGGCGGATTTTATGCTGAATAATGCTCTGCTTGGGACAACACAGCAGGAATACCATTCAAAGCTTGCCGTCATGCAGGGAGGCGCAAGCGCTTCGTACAAACTCACGCCGGAATTCTCCGTCGGCGCTTCCGCGTACCTCGTCTATGGTATGATGGAATTCACAATGCCGTACAGCCTCTCTCCGTCTGTCATGAAGGGAATCGCTCAGCCGGGGATGACGTTCGGACAGATGTTCGCCGCGCCGCCGGCACAAGGTGGGTTTGGATATACGGAAGTCACCGCTGCTGCGGGGATGAACAGCCATACGGCGTTCGGGTTTTCCGGTAAAATAGGGCTCGCCTACAAGCTCAATGAGAAGATCAGCCTCGGACTTGCCTACACGTCCCCCACGACGCTGAACTTCAAGAACGGCACGGCGAAGATGGATATGACCGCGCAACTGAACGACGCGTTCGGCAAGGCGGTGCAGGGATATATGATGCAGAACCCATCAGCGACGCCCGGACAGGCGCACGACTTGAACAGGAAACGAGATGCCTAAGAAAATACTGATTGTCGGCGGGGTTGCGGCTGGAGCTACTGCGGCAGCGAGGGCGAGAAGGTTGGACGAATCCGCCGAGATCACAATTCTTGAAAAAGGTCCGTACGTCAGCTTTGCCAATTGCGGGCTCCCGTATTTCATCAGCAGAGACATTCCACGCCGATCGCACTTGCTCCTCCAGACTCCCGAAGGCTTTTTCAGCAGATACCGGATCCAGGTCCGAACGAACACCGAGGCAGTAGAGATCCAACGCGACAAAAAACTCGTCATCGCCCGGACATCCACCGGCGACGAGGCGATCCCGTATGACAAGCTGATTCTCGCGCAGGGGGGCTCTCCCGTGGTTCCTTCACTTCCAGGGATCAACCACGAGCATGTGTTTACACTCTGGACCATCCCCGACATGGACCGGATCCACAAGTTCATCGAGGAGAGAAAGCCGGTTGCGGCAGTCATTGCGGGTGGGGGATTCATCGGTTTGGAGATGNNATGGACCCTGAGTTTGGCGCGATGATCAAGGCCGGGCTGGAAGACCACGGGATCAGTGTCAGGACCGGCGCCGGCATATCAGAGATCACGGCGACCTCCGTACTCCTGAGCGATGGACCCTCGATCGAAGCCGGCATGGTATTACTTTCGATAGGGGTACGCCCACAGCTTACGCTGGCGAAGTCGGCCGGCCTCGAGATTGGTGCGAGCGGCGGGCTCGTTGTGGACGAGACATTGCGGACCCGAGATCCTGACATCTACGCCGCCGGCGATATGGTCGAGGTGGTAAACAAGGTTCACGGGAAGAAGGTGCGGATACCTCTTGCGGGACCCGCGAACCGGCAGGGACGGATTGCCGCCACCAACGCCCTGGGTGGCAAGATGGTTTACCATGGCGCCCTGGGGTCNNAAGGACAACCATGTGACATATTTTCCCGGCAGCAAACCCCTTGCGCTGAAACTCGTGTATGACATGAAGACGGCGCGACTCCTCGGAGGCCAGGCGTACGGTGAGGCCGGTGTGGAGAAGCGGATCGATGTACTTGCGACCGCCCTCCACGGAAAAATGACGCTGGAAGATCTCGCGGAACTGGACCTTGCGTATGCCCCGCCGTACAACAGCGCAAACGATCCGATCAATCTCGCATCGTTCGTCGGGCTTAATCACATCGGGAAGTTCAGTCCCCTGAAGACCCCGGCGGAAGTGCTCCGCGAACAGCCTGAAACGCACGGCATCATTCTCGATGTCCGCACGGTGGGGGAGCAGGCGAAAGCTCCTCTGGACGGCGTCCTGCACATCCCTGCCGACGAAGTGAGAGACCGACTCACGGAAATCCCGGCCGATGCAGTGATCTACCTCTTGAGCAAAGATGGGTTCCTGGGCCATACAACACTTCGGATTCTCAAAGCTGAAGGGCGAACAGAGGTGTACAATATTGCCGGTGGGTATTCCGCGGCGCGGTGGTGTGAAGGGTGGCACTTTGACGCATAAGTTACATTAACAGAAAGGAACAGTGATGTCTGCGTTACTCGACAAGATCAAGGCAGGAGCAAAAATTGTTGATGTCAGGTCTCCCGAGGAATTTGAGGAAGAGCATTTTCCCAATGCCTTGAATATATCCGCTGAACAGGTGCAGGCACGTCTGGCGGAATTTGGCGACAAGAACAAACCAGTGATTGTGTACTGCGCAACGGGATCCCGCAGCGCCTATGCTGCACGCATCCTAAAAATGGCCGGGTACACTGATGTGACCAATGCAGGTGGGCTGTACGACATGCCGGGGTACTGAAGTGTATCGGGCACGCATCACACCGTCAGGTTGACGGACTTTGCGCTCTTTTCCCTCATTATTCACCATTCATACAGGAGCAACTATGAAGAAGAACATGGGCACAGCGGACCGTGTTATACGCGTCGTCGTGGCGCTCTTGATCGGTTTCCTCATGCTGAACGGCACGCTCTCCGGAATTCTGGGAATAGTTCTGGGCATCCTCGCGATCGTGTTCCTGCTAACCAGTGCGGTTGCCTTCTGCCCGCTGTACCTGCCGCTCGGCCTGAATACAGGGGCGAAAAACGCCGCTTCCACGGCCAAGAAATAACTGACGCGATGGAGAGGCCGGGGACATTCCCCGATCCGCAACGGGAGCTTGTGATTGAATTGGTCGCGACCATCCGTTCAGTGCTGATGGGGTCCGTGGTCGTGGAGCCGCTGAGGGTTGTTGACCAGCGTCCCCGCAAGGTAGTGTTGCACCGCCTCATCGATTGTGTGGAGATCGGTTAAGATGGGCCGAATTCCGGATGCCACGAGATATTGTTGCGCTCCCATCCCCATGCCCCGCGCGACCAGTGCCGCGACACCAGCGAGCGGAGCGGTCATCGCCGCATGTTTATCATCGTCGTGGTGGCCATCTGCACCATGTGCTTCAGGTCCGAATGAATGATGCCCCGCCTTGTTCACGCGCCTACGATCTGCAATCTTCCCGTTTTGCAGGGTGATTATCTCATAATAGAGCGCGCGGCCGAAATGCGAACTGATTGTTGATCCATCATCAGTGACAAATGCGATCGTGTTGTTCGGTGTTTCCATGTTATTCCCTTGGGTTGTTTATCGGCAGTTCTACTTCTGTTGATTTCTCCCTGGGTGGTCACCGCCTTGAATGCGGGGGCCTTGTCCGCAATGAGTGGCATTGAGAAATTCTATGNNTGGACAGCGGGGACAATGGAATTCTGCCGCTGCCGGAATAGGAACCTCCCATGCGCGTCGACAGCGACGACATCGAACCTGCCCTCTTCGAGAGATGGTGACGGGCCCACCCTCTATCTGGAGGGCTTTCCCGTGCAGGAGAGCGTCGGCGACGGTCTTGTGCGCGCGCTCGAGAATCCTTCCAAACGTTGGCCGCGAGATATTCATCTTTGCCGCCGCATGCTCGTGTTGGTCCCCCTCGAGGTCGGCAAGCCGGAGTGCCTCCAGCTCATCCAGCGAGAGGACGACCAGGCCGAGGCGGGACACCGGTATGCCCTGGGGCTTGAACAAGCTGACTTTTGGCGGAGTGCCGACGAAGCGCTGTTTGTGTGGTCGTGCCATAGTGCAATTATGAGCGTATGCTTATAACTAATAACGGGAAGTCCAATGACAATGTCAACACCTCAAGAACACTCAATCACTCTTCACGCACAACTGTCGTGCGCATCGGACAACATGACAGGCCGGAATCTGCCAAGGTCGACATCGCGAATGGAAAACAGCGAATCTTTTTGCTACATTCTGCATCACATCACTATGGCACTTTCCATCCGGTGCACCCGAGGGGACTGTTGCATCATGGAATGAATCCAGCCGGCCGAGAATGCCACTCCGAAAGAACCAGACACTTATGAATGAACGAGTTTACAATCAGAGTCCCGACAAACTCCGATCACCGGATCGAACGAACCGCTTGCAGGTTGATGTCGTTGTTCAGCGGTGCCTCCACGATGTCCAGGTAAAGACTCTTCTGGACATCGGGACCGGGAGCGCCCTGTTTGCTGAGGCCTTTAAGAAGGCCGGGGTCTCCGTCAGCGGTGTCGACATAAACAGCGATATGATCGATGCAGCGAAGAGACATGTGCCGGGAAGTGAGTTCCTCGTAGCCCCGGCTGAGGCACTTCCTTTTGCCGACGGTTCGTTTGACTCGACCTTTTTCGGTGTAGTGTTACACGAAGTGTCCGAATCTGTAAAGGCGCTGAGTGAGGCGCACCGTGTTGCCCGCTGCTGCACCTTCATACTGGAATGGCAGTACAAACACGAAGAATTCGGTCCGCCGCTCGAACATAGACTGACAGAGAAACACATAAGAGCTCTTTCACTCTCCGCGGGATATCGGAGTTTTACTGCAACCCCGCTCGGCACTTTAGTGCTCTATAAGTTGTACAAATAGATCTTCCTTGTTGCTGTGGCGCAAATTCCCAGCGACTTTCTTCTGTGAAGTATCTTGCTCCTCGCCTGTTCGATTCATAATGCCAGAAATCGTTTTGCCATTGAGTACGGAGGGACTCGGTGTATGAGAGACACCGGGCATCTCGCAGGAGCGATCCTGATCCCTGTACAGGAACTGGAGCAGCGAATCAACGAACTGACCTCATGTCACTCCATTAGTTTAGTTCAAATTCAACCTGTACGTTCTTGATGCAGCTCTCCTGATCTGTTAAAGCACAGGCGGCCCTGGCGTACGGACAACGCGGATGAACTTTACCATCACGTTACTGCGCCCGAGGGACATAAGCATGACAACATGGGCAGCTGGTCCACCTGCTCTTCTGCCGCTGGACAAACACCAACTTCATTATCCGGAGAATGATCTCCGGAGAACATTCGGCTTGGTAGCGAGAAAACGGGGAACCAATGAACAAAAGTAAGCAGGGTCACCACATACTTGGAGGGCTGGAGAGCGAGAGCGTTCAACAGGACCATCGTCCATACTGGAAACGTGCGCACCGTGATTGGCGTATCTGGGTCGCCGTTTTGTTTATGATTGCGGGCATGATTGTCTATGTGATGAGCGAGGACTTGTCGGTGCGGCCTCGTGATCTGCCGCAGCAGCCGAAGTCTGGCGCCGTCCGAAAATAGCGGCCCCCAAAGACAGAGCAACGACGAAAGAATACCCATCATGGAACCCAATGCCGGCCAGTCCAAGGCTCCCGATAAATCCGACGGCGTGTCGACGCCCTCGAAACCAGTAAACGCCAAGCCCCCTGACATCGCCTCCTCATCGGTCCCCGACACGCTCGCGGCGCTCCACGTGAACCCCCAGATAGGGCTCACGCGTGCCGAGGTGGACGTCCGCCGAAAGGAGCACGGCTACAACGAAGTGGCCGAAAAAAAAGGGCGCCCGGTCCTCAAATTCCTCCGGAAGTTCTGGGGGATCTCGGCGTGGATGCTCGAACTGATCATGGTTCTGTCAGCCGTGCTCGGAAAATTCTCTGATCTCGCCGTCGTGGGCGCGCTGCTTGTTATCAACGCTGTGTTGAGCTATATGCAGGAGCGGCGAGCCGCCGGGGTCGTAGAGGCACTGCGGAAACGGTTGCAGGTCAGCGCGCGAGTCCGGCGCGATTCGAGCTGGCAGATCATTCCCGCCCGCGAGCTAGTTCCCGGCGACATCGTTCGAGTGCGACCCGGCGACATCATCCCGGCGGATGTAAAACTCCTCACGGGAGCATTGACCGTGGACCAGTCGGCGCTCACCGGCGAGTCGAAGGACGCAGACAAGGCGTTTGGCGAAGTGCTTTCGTCGGGATCCGTCATTCGGCGGGGCGAAGGCAACGGCGTGGTCATGCTGACCGGGGCGAAGACCTANNGTGGCGAAGGTCGTCCGGTGGCTTTTTGTCATCGTCGGCGCGCTGCTTTGCATGGTGGTCGTGTTGTCGCTGTTCCGCGGCGCGCCGCTCATCGAAATGGTCCCGCTTATGCTTGTGCTGTTGATGAGCGCGGTGCCGGTCGCCCTTCCTGTCATGTTCACGGTCAGCATGGCCGTGGGCTCAAAGGAATTGGCGAACCGAGGTGTGCTGGTCACGCGCCTTAGCGCTGCGGAAGATGCCGCAACGATGGACGTGCTCTGCGTGGACAAGACGGGCACGATTACGATGAATCAACTGGCCGTCACCGGCGTGATCCCGCTGGAGCAGGCGACGGAAGCCGACGTGCTTTTTGCCGGCGCACTCGCGTCGGAGGAAGCCAACCAGGATCCGATTGACCTCGCCTTCTTGGCTGCCGCAAAGGAGCGGCACATCTTCGACAACCTTCCCAAAGTCGGGCCTGTCTCCTTCGCACCGTTTGATGCGAAAAACCGGCGGACGGAGGCCGTGGTCGAACAGAACGGGCAGCGTCTTCGCGTCATGAAAGGGGCTGTCCGAACCGTCGCCGAGGCCTGTGGGCTCCAGCCCCCGGCGATCGAAGCGTTGGAGGCGCGGGTCAGCGAATCGGCACTGAAAGGATATCGGACGCTGGCGGTGGCGCGCGGCCCCGAAACGGGCGCCCCGGCCTTGGTCGGATTGGTGACGCTCTATGATCCGCCGCGACCGGATGCCAGACAACTCATCGCCACGCTCCACGACCTCGGCGTTCCGGTAAAGATGCTCACCGGCGACGCTCTGGCGGTGGCGCGTGAGATTGGCCAAGGAGTTGGCTTGCCCAACATTCGGCGCGTTGCAGACCTGAAGGCGGCGGGCGCTCAGGCCGGCAATGAGGCGGTGGACTTGTTGGCGGGTGCTGATGGTTTCGCCGAAGTGTATCCGGAGGACAAATACATCGTGGTGCAGCACCTGCAGGCCGCGGGGCACGTGACCGGCATGACAGGCGATGGCGTCAACGATGCGCCCGCTCTCCGCCAGGCCGAAGTGGGCATCGCCGTCAGTACCGCGACCGATGTGGCAAAAGGAGCCGCGAGTGTCGTCCTGACCGAACCGGGGTTGACGAACATCGTGGCGTTGGTTGAGCAGGGGCGGACAATTTACCAACGCATACTGACGTGGATCATCAACAAAATCAGCAGGACAATTCTGAAGGCTGCTTTTGTCGCCATCGCCTTCGTGGTGACCGGTCAGTTCGTTGTCTCCGCCTTTGCGATGCTCCTGCTGGTCTTCATGACAGACTTCGCGAAGATTTCTCTTGCCACCGACAACGTTCGGCCATCCAAGAAACCGNNCCGGAAACATGGAACATCGGAGGTTTCATCACCGTGTCCGTGGTGCTGGGTATTGCGATGGTCGCTGAGACGCTCCTCCTGTTGTGGATCGGTTGGTCGCAGTTCGGTTTGGCAAACAACACCAATGCCCTCTACACCTTCAGCTTCCTGACGCTCCTCTACTTTGCCGTATTCTCTGTCGCGTCCGCGCGGGAGCGCCACTGGTTCTGGGCGACGCTGCC
>PMNE01000110.1 GCA_003162635.1 Ignavibacteriota bacterium | reverse complement strand
GGAAGGTTCGATTCAAAACCGCCAGCAGAATTGATGGTGACGGGCTGGCTGTACCCGATGCCGGCCACGACAACCACCATACACACTGCCCAGAAGAGGACAGCACGCACGTTTGTCATAATGTACCTCCATGATTTGTAGCGTTGGTGGATTTTGCGAGAACAACTAAGGTACTCTTCGCATGGAATAAGCAAAACTTCCTTCCCGATACCGCTTCGTGTCCGTTTGTCCTGTCGATTCGTCTGGTTGGTGGAGCATCAGTCCTGCATCTCCGGGATCTCAACCCCTTTCGGCACGCCATCGCCCGGTGTTCTCCCCATTGTCGATTCGCGCACGATCAATTCCACGGGAACATAGGTGTCAACGATATTGCGGGATTTCGATTTCACCGCCTCCACGAGTCGCCGGACTGCCAGGGCACCCATTTCCTCCTTGAACACCCGCACGGTAGTCAGGCGCGGATCGACGTGGAGCGTCGATTCGACGTCGTCGAAGCCGACGACCGCCAGGTCGCGGGGGATCTGAAGCCCGGCGTGTTTCGCATACTGAATGCAACCGATGGCCATCGCATCATTGGCGGCGAAGACAGCCGTCGGTTTTCCTTCCCGCTCGAAGATCGTCCGCAGGGCATGGAAACCGTCCTCGACTCTCAGGGCAACCTCGCTGGTCACGACAAGATTTTCGTCGAAAGGAAGACGGAGTTCTTCAAGCGTTTCCCGGTATCCCTGGAATCGTTCAGAGATACTTGGATGGCCGGGGTCTCCTCCGACAAAAGCAATGCGCGTGTGGCCGCGCTCCGCCAGATGCTCGATGGCGAGCCGGACTCCCTTGCGATTGTCGATCATGACCGTGGAAACACGCCGGCCTGGAATGCGGAAATCCACGAGGATGAGCGGAATATCCAGCCGTTCGACGTAGTCCACAAGCTTCGTATCCATCTTCCCGGCAATGATCACACCATCGACATTCCGTTCGAGCAGAAAGCGCGGGATGGCGAGTTCTTTTTTTGACAGCGTGTCGACCGTCGTGAGGAGGATATAGAAATTGTGGTTCCTCGCTTCGAATTCCGTTCCGAGGAATATCTTCGTATAGAAGGGTTCTGCGCGGGAGAAATGGTCTTCTGACAGGATGAAGCCGATATTTCCGCTCGTGCGGGAAGCGAGTCCGCGAGCTGCGCGGCTCGGATGGTAATCCAGCTCCTTGACAACCTTCAGGACTTTTTCGCGAGTTTTCTCGCTGACGTATCCCGATTTATTGATGACCAGTGAAACTGTGGAAAGCGAGAGCCCGGTTTTTTTTGCAACGTCCTTTATAGTGGGTCGCTTATTCATCGCGATGGAAGAGGAGAGGTACGCTTGTGGGAGGAGGCCGGCTTACTCGTTATATCGAAACGTTCTAAATGATCACCTTAAAGAATAACCTTAATTACGTGATATTTGCGGTAATTCTTTCGTAAGACGTGGAAATACTCAAATAAATATCGAAGCGCTCTTATAGTACAGAGACAAACACCTAATGTCAAGAACTTTTTTCATGAATTCGGCCTCCAGAGGAAACAAAAAAGCCCCCGGGACTCTTCCCCGAGGGCTCTTCGTTGCTTGCTGCAACCGATCGTCTGATCAGACGATGGTCGTCACCGGTAGTTCGACCATCCCCCGGCATTTCCGTCGGAGGAGTATGAATCCGTCTTCGGGAACGGGGTCTTCTTCCGCGGAGCGTGCGCAAACGCCGGCTTTTTCATCTCAGGGCGCCGTGCCTTCGGTTTCCGCGGGACGTTTGAACCATGAGTTCTCTCCTGCACCCCGTGGCGCGCAGGCGCGGCAGGTGCCGAAGCGGTGAAACCGGGATAACTCCCCACCGCAATCTTCCTCCCGACGAACTGCTCGATCCGCCGGATCGATTGCTGTTCGTCGCGCCCGACAAACGTGAGCGCTATTCCGCTCGCTCCTGCCCGACCTGTACGGCCGATACGATGGACGTAATCTTCCGCGTAGGGGGGAATATCATAGTTGATGACATGCGAGATGCCAACCACGTCGATTCCCCGTGCCGCGATGTCCGTCGCCACCAGCACCCGGAACTTTCCCTGTTTGAAGCCCTGGAGCGCCCGTTCCCGCTGCGACTGGGTTCGGTTCGAATGGATGGCAACCGCCGCGATGTTCTGCCGTTCCAGCCGCCTGCAGATCTTATCCGCACCGTGCTTGGTCCGCGAGAACACCAGGACGCTGTGCATCTTCTCCGCTTCCAGCGCGTGCAGCAGAAGGTCCATCTTCGCTTCCGGGGGCGCCGAATAAAAGTGCTGATCGATGCCATGCGCGGGAGCAGGACGCTCGCCGGTTTCGACCGTCTCCGGGTTACGGAGGAGATTCGACGCCAGTTTCTTGATCTCCGGCGACAGTGTCGCGGAGAACAGCATCGTCTGCCTTTCGGTGGGCACCGCCTTCACGATTTTGCGAACGTCGTCGATGAAGCCCATGTCAAGCATCCGGTCCGCCTCATCAAGGACGAGAATGCGAACCGCCGACAGATCGATAGACTTCCGTTGGAGATGGTCCAGCAGCCTTCCCGGAGTCGCGACAACGACGTCGACGCCGCGGCGGAGATGCTTGAGCTGGTTCTCCATGCTGACGCCCCCGTACACGGAAACGGAGCGGCAGGAGACGAACGGGCCGCACTGTTCAAAGACAACGTGGATCTGCTGGCATAATTCGCGCGTCGGCGTCAACACCAGGGCGCGGGGGCGACGGAGGCCGCCACGCGAAGCACCATCCGCAGCGAGTCGCTGCAACATCGGCAGCACGAACGCCGCCGTTTTTCCCGTTCCCGTTTCCGCACAGCCGATGAGATCACGGCCCGCAAGGACGAGCGGGATGGCAAGAGATTGGATGGGAGTCGGCTCGGTGTAACCCGCCGCCGCTACTCCCTTGAGGATCTGATCTGACAGACCCAATGTGGTAAAACCCATGAAACATACCTTACTGATAAATTGATATAATGGTGTTCCTGCGTGCGTCGCATGGAGCGTCACGCACAACAGACTACAATACCACGAAATGCGCTGGAGAAAACAGATGGGAGGATGCTTGAGGGTGATTCTCGGTGGAGTTGGCTCCCGTTGATGCTCAACGGAAACCGTTCACAGAAGTCTTTCCCAACAATACCACTTGCCTCGTCATCGGAGAGCCAGTTCCAAACGTCCGCTCCCGATACGTATGACCGGTTACGGAATCACTGCTGGTATGCAGTGATACTAAGGTAAAGCTTTCTCCCGGCAATTCCTAATCATTTCTTCATCGATGGAGCATCCCGGCAGGCACGCGCTGCCTCTCAAGACCCGGTCCCTCCACAAAAACGTTGAATCCGCTCCCGGAGGATCCCTTTTCAAACCTCAACGACAGATCGTGCAACCCTCCCTTGAGGGAGATCCTGCCCAGGGACTCGCGCCGCCCCCGCCCGGAGGTGTCCACAACAACCGGCATTTTGTCGATGGAGAGGAGTGAACGATCATCCGCAATGATCCAGAAACTGTACACCCCATCCCTTTCGACCGAGATCTTCCCCTTCAGGAGGATCACCGCACTCTTCTCACGATGCGGGATTGCATCGATTGCAAGACCGTACGCGATCCCCGATGCGACAGCGGCCTGGCCGCCGGCCTCCTGTTCGCCGGCTCCGTTCCCCTCATAGACCCGATATTCCACACCGTCTGCTGCCGGATCTACGACACTATAATAACCGGTAGCGACAGGGCCTGTCAGTCCGCTCCCAAGGAATGTCCTCGCCTTGAGGACCATGTTTGAGCGAACGGTGATCGATCCCCCGAGAACAGGAGACCTCCCATTTGGTTCAGTCCCGTCGACCGTATATCTCACCGTGCTTCCCGGGACGGAATGGGCCGGCGTCACCTCTGTCGTTCCAAAGAAAGTTCTGCTCCCCTCAAATCCCGTCGGCGGGGGAATGCGGACATTGACGCCGTGGGCGGCGAGGCGATCATCATGAACCGCCATCCGGCCGCAAAAGTCGCCATATCCTTTGATTGTCGGATCGGACCATGCCACCTCCGCCAGCGCGCACGCGCGCGGAAACACCATGTACTCCACGATCCGCGCATCGGGCATTCTCTCCGTCCACACATTCCCCTGCACGCCGAGGATGTGCTTCGCTTCATCGGCAGAGAGGACTGCGGGAATGGGCTCATAGGCATAGACCGTATCAAGAGGAAGGTACCCATCGTTTCCTTCCGGCTCCCCCGTTCGCCCCTGGGCATAGTCGAAGTAGCATGCCGACGTCGGCGTCATCACGACGTCGTGCCCCGACCTGGCCGCTGCAATTCCCCCTTCCGTTCCCCGCCACGACATGACCGTGGCATTCGCCGCGAGCCCGCCCTCCAGGATCTCATCCCACCCCACCAGCCGCCTCCCGTTGGCGTTAAGAAACTTCTCTATCCTCCTGGTGAAGTAGCTCTGCAGCTCGTGTTCACTGGCCAGGCCTTCGCTTTTCATCCGTGCCTGGCACGCGGGACATTCCTTCCACCGAACCTTCGGACATTCATCCCCCCCGACGTGGATGTACGTCCCCGGAAAAAGCTGCATGACCTCAGAGAGGATATCCTGCAGCACGATAAACGTTTTTTCCTTCCCCGGACACAGCACATCATCGAACACATCCCAGTGTGTGCCAACATCGAACGGTCCACCGGTGCATGAGAGCTCCGGGTATGCTGCGAGCAGCGCGGTGGCATGTCCCGGCATTTCGATCTCCGGAACGATGGTAATGAAATGCTCCCTTGCGTATGCGACGATCTCCCTCACGTCACCCTGACTGTAATAGCCCCCGTACGGTTGGCCATCTCCCGTTGTCTCCTTCCGCCATGCGCCGACGGCCGTGAGCCGCGGGTACTTCTTGATCTCGATCCTCCACCCCTGGTCTTCGGTCAGGTGCCAGTGGAACGTGTTGAATTTGTAGCGGGCGAGGAGGTCGATATACCTCTTGACGAACTGCTTTGGCATGAAATGTCTTCCAACATCGAGATGCATCCCTCGCCAGGCAAACCGGGGGGCGTCTTCGACAAAAACGCAAGGGATTTCCCACGCAACGCCACGAACCGGCGTATCCTCCTCAAACTCCGCCGGCAGAAGCTGGAAGAGCGTTTGTTCGCCGTAAAAAACGCCCGCCGGGGCCTGCGCAGCGATGCGGACAAAGTTCGGCGTCACCGTCAGCTCATATCCTTCGGCACCGGTCGGTTTGCCTGTCAGGGGCACGGAAAGGAGGATGGCGTTCTTCGCGCCCTTGACTTCCGCATCCAAAACAACAGGCAGGGGAAATCCTGTCGCACGACGGAGCTCGCCGGCAAGGAAGGTCGCCACATCCCCAAGCGTCCCCGACTTCTTGTCCACGAGTATTCTTGTCCGCGCGTCGATCGAAAACTTCCCCGGCGTTTCTTCGATCTTCAATGGCTTGGGGATGATCGCGATGGACGAACCGGCAATCGCCCGGTGGCCTCCCGCGGAAGCGAAGAAAAGGGAGACCAGGAGGAGGAATGGCGTGAGCAGGCACGAGTGGGCGCGCATGGAGTTCTCTGGCATTGATGGGTGCGAGGCAGTCCGGATCCTCGTCATCCCAACGTACAAAAAAACGCCCCTTTTCTCAACTCAGCGCGCGGTCTTTGTTCCGCTTCGTATCGATGCTTTTGGAACCTACGCTTCCTTTACCTCGGCTTCGCCTTCTTCCTTCTCCCCGTACGTCGTCCTGAACACGTAATCCCAGAGAGGCGAACTGACGCCGTAGCCGCGGCCATTGTCGAGATAGTGATGGCGGACGTGGTGATGCTTGAGGAAGAGACCGACCCGACCTTTCATTGGCGCATGATGCGTGGCGTAATGGATCTCATCGTAGCAGATGTAACCGAAGATGAATCCGCCGAAGGCGATGGCAACATAGGCCGCAGGAAGCAGGAGCCAGAAGAGCCCGAGGAACAACAACGCGAGGGGGATGCTGACTGCCGGCGGCATGACGAGGCGCTTCGCATCGTTCGGATAGTCGTGATGGACCCCGTGCATCAGGAAGTGAAGCCGCTTTCCCCAGTCGCTCTTCGGTTCATAGTGAAACACGAAACGGTGCAGAAGATACTCCGTCAACGTCCAAAGGAGAACAGCCGCGAGGAAACCGCCGACGGCGTCCGTCACGGACAGCGCATCCTTCGTCATGGCGTAGTACGTGCAGAAGGCCACCACCGGGAGATACACGATGACGGGGACGATCCAATGGACATGGGTGAAGATCTCAAGGAAGCTGCTGTCGAACAGCCGGGCAGATTCATTTTTGTTCGATACATAAAGTTTTGCCATGGTCACCTCGTCATGGTAGTCTGGAATCACCAAAAACTACAGAAATATCTCCACTATTCAAACATGAAACATTCAAGGGGGGTTCCGTTGCGCCGCGGGCCATCGGCCGTTTTCCTGCCGTTTTTGCTCGGCTGCGGAGAAGAACGGGGATACAAGGGGATGCAGGTGGAGTGAAATGCGAATCATCGGTGAACGGGGTGCGGCGAGGACTTCCACCCTGTCCGGCTCAACGAAGGAAAGGAATGACAATTCGGGTGAGCAGTTGCGCCGTCCGTTCGGCGAGAAGGGACGCCGCCTGCCGCATCGCGCCATCGACGCCGGTCGATTCGTCACAAAGCGTCTCAATGGCGGCGAAGCCCATAGCGGACGCCGTGGTCCCTCCTTCCACGGATCCGACCACGGCCGCAACCGGAACGCCGGCGGCATGCGCCCGTCGCACAACGCCCGCAACTGCTTTGCCCGCGCTCGTCTGTGCGTCGAGTTTCCCTTCGCCCGTGAGAACGAGATCGACATCCGCCAGGGCAGCATCGAATCCTGTCGCATCGAGAACCGTATCAATTCCCCGTGCGAGACGCGCGTGACAAAAGGCAGCCAGTCCCGCTCCGATCCCGCCTCCTCCTCCGCTTCCCACCATCGATCCGACGTCGCGGCCGAGCCGGCGGCGGAGGATCTCCGCATAATGAGAGAGGGCCGAATCGAGGTTCGCGACCATCGCCGCATCGGCCCCTTTCTGTGGTCCATACACGACCGAGGCCCCGCGGGGACCGGTCAAAGGGTTGTCGACATCGCACGCCGCAGTCACCTTCGTCTCCGCAAGCCGGAGGTCAAAGCCGGTCATGTCGATCCGTGCGAGCCGCAGCAATTCCTTCCCTCCCGGCGGAAGGATTTCGCCCGCCTCATCCCGAAAGACCGCCCCGAGCGCCGCAGCCATTCCCGCTCCCCCATCGTTCGTTGCGCTCCCTCCGATCCCAATGAGCAGCTCCCGCGCACCCCGGTCGAGGGCAGCCCGCATCACTTCCCCCACACCATACGATGTTGTTCTCCCCGGGTTGCGGTTTCCCGGGGGGACCAGCAGGAGTCCCGCGGCTTCGGCCATCTCGATAATCGCGAGCCGGCCGTGTTCAGCAATCCCCCACCGTGCGGCCGCGCGACAGCCGGGGAGGGGACCCTGCACGCTCGTTGTCACAATCGCGGCACCGAGGGGAAGAGCGAGCGTGCCGAGAAATCCTTCTCCGCCGTCAGAGACGGGATGGAGGGAAACGATTGCCTGAGGAACCACGGAGAGGATCCCGGCCCGCATTGCCATGGCCGCATCCGCAGCAGAGAGGGATCCCTTGAATGAATCGGGAGCGACGAGCACATGGAGGGGGGAGCGCTTCACATCAATTCTTCCATGACGATCGGTGGAGTGCCGTACGGTCAGAGCTTCCTGACCGTGACGCGGGGAAGAAGCGCAAGGATATCACTTCGCGGGGCCGATGACACGCTCCACATGCTCGCGTTGGCAGCGCCGGCTGCGACCGCGAATGCCAGGCAATCGGCGAAAGGCCATCCTTGCATCAGCCCGTGGAGGAGGCCTGCGACCATCGTGTCCCCCGATCCCGTCGCATTGACCGCGGTGATCTGCGGGGGGACGGCCGCCCAGACCGCATCTGCGGTCGCCGCGATGCACGGTTGCGCGCCATCGCTGATGATGACGTAGCGGATGCCCCGGCCAACGAGATCCCGGGCCGCCGCGATCAGATCATCCTCGCCGGCAAGTGTCCGCCCGAAAGTCTGTTCACATTCGTGCCTGTTCGGCTTCACGAGCGTCGGCACAGCATCAATCGCATCCCGGAAGGCCTCGCCATAGGAATCGAGGACGACGGGGATCCCTCGCGCGCGGCATGAGGCAACGATGGCGCGAAACACCCCGTCGGATTCCGTGCAGGGTGAGCTCCCGCTGCACACCACCCAGGAATTGGACGAAGTCAGCAGCGAGCATTTCCCGATCAACCGCTCGGCCTCGTCGGCCGTCACACGATGAGGCGGCTCGAAGATGGATGTCGATGTCCCGTCGGGTTCCCGGTAGGTCACGCCCTCGCGCGTCATTCCCAGCACACGCACAAACTCGTGACTGATTCCCTCCGCTTCCAACATCCTCTCAAGCTGGAATCCCACCTCTCCGCCGACGAACCCGGTGGCGACTGTTTCCTCCCCCAGCATTTTAAGCTGCCGCGACACGTTGATCCCTTTGCCGCCCACCACCGCTTCCAGCGAGGCCGCCCGTGTGATCACACCGCGGCGGAGGGCATCGATGGGGATCGTCTTATCGAGCATCGGATTGAGCGTGACGGTGGTGATCATCGGGAAAAAGCTTCCTCCCTGGAGGGTCGGGTCTGGGAGCGACCACCGTCGACGGTTCCCCGCCTCATTGTTTCCGTCTCCGCAGGTACTTGTTCAGCGGTTTGATCCCCGTCGATGCGCCGATCTCGCCGAGACTGGAGGCGGCAACGTCGTTCCCAAGCGCCGCTGCGGCAAAGGGATCGAGGCCTTCCAGCACTCCCGCGGAGAAACCTGCAATAAAAGCATCCCCCGCCCCCGTCGTATCGATCACTTTCCGTACCTTGCGCGCCGGAACGCGCCTTGCGCGCTTCTCCCAGCTTACGTAGCACCCTTCGGCCCCCAATTTGACGCCGACGACGCCGCGCGCTCCGGCGTCACGGAAGGCGGCGACAATTCTTTGCGGCTCTTTTTCCCCCGTGAGCGCGCACGCCTCATCGCGGCTTGGGAAGAAAAAATCCACTTCGGGCAGGATCGTTTGCAGGAGGGAAGCGTCCCGTCCAGGGTGCGCACCGGTGTCAAGAATGGAGAGCATCCCGGTTTTCTGCCGGACGGATCGGAACATATGTCCGAGAGAAGCATCACATTCCGGCAGCAGGCCGAAGTATCCGAACACGAAGAGCCGTCCGCGCCGCACGACATCCATCTGTTCAAGGACATCTTCCACGCGAAAATTCTCCATGGATCCCCGGGCATGGAAGAACGTTCGTTCGCCATTTCCCGCCACCGTGACAATCGTCGCCGATGTCTGCCGCCCCGGATCCACCACAATCCCCTCCGGGAAGATCCCATGCATCTCGAGGCGGCTCCGGAGAAATCCGCCGAAGCTGTCCTTGCCGATGCGGCTGACGACACCGACACGAAAACCGAGCGTGGCCAGATCGATGGCAACATTGGAGACGACACCGCCGGTCGTCATGCTGACCGACTCAATGGTCTGAAGCGCGCCGAGTGGTGGAGGATGCTTCAGGTCGATTGTGCGGCCAATGATGTCGATATTGGAAACCCCGGCGACGATCACATCGAGATCGCGCACGGTCGAACGGGGGGGGACTTTCATGGCTTCGCTTTCGTTGTCACGGTGCAGCGAGGTTCACTCCGTCGCATCGTCTCAAGGCGGCGGTTTCTCCCGCTTTGGGCTGGAGATGATCACATCGACTGCGCCGTTCTGAACCCCAGCCCCTGCAGGGCGTGTGTAAGGTCTCCCTGTTCGGGGGAGGTCGTCACCGTCGTAGCCCGGAATTCGCGACGCGGCGGATACGCCAATCGCATGCGAAGGAAGAACGCCCGCCTCTGATCGCTCGGCACCCTGGCGATCTCCCGGAATTCATTGTCGTCCCGCACAATATCATAGCACATCGTAACCGCATCTCCTGCCAGCGCCTCCGCAGGCTCCTCCCTCTCCGAAAAATCAAGTGACGCGATGTTGGACGGCGGAAGATCCGGCACCCGGACGTCGGCAGGATTCCCTCCGAGGAAGGAAGAGAGTTCCCGGGCAACCGCAAGAACCGCATTCAGTTTTCCATCGAGCGAGTATCCCGCGATGTGGGGAGTCCCCAGGAACACCGACTCGAGAAGTTCGACGTCGATCTCCGGCTCTCCCTCCCACACATCGATGCAGGCCCCGGCGAGGTGGTTGCTGCGGAGCGCATCCTTGAGAGCCGTCCCGTCCACCACCGGCCCGCGGGATGTGTTGATGAGGAAGGCGCCGCGCCGCATCCGGCCGATCCGGGCCGCATCAAAGAGATGGAACGTGGGATCCGGCCCCCCGGAGGTTAACGGAACATGGATGGTCAGGAAATCCGCGCCCATCAGCTCGTCCAGGGGAAGAAAAATCTTCGATGAGCTTGCTCTCTTCCCGCCGGGCAAACTGCGGGCCAGGGGGGGATCGTTGCGCAGCACCTGCAGACCGATGGCCTCCGCCCTGAGCGCAACACGGCTCCCAATATTGCCGAGGCCGACAATGCCGAGCGTTTTCCCACGCAAGGAGGTCCCGTAACGGCGGGCCCAGACCAGAAGGGCGGCAAAAATGTATTCGGCGACTGCCGTGGCGTTGGAACCGGGGGCATTGACGAAGCGGATCTTGCGGGACGCAAGGTGCTTCCTATCAACATGGTCGGTTCCGATGGTCGCAGAACCGACAAAGCGGACACGGCTCCCCTCGAGCAGCTCGGCGGTCACACGCGTCTCGGAGCGGATCACGAGGGCATCTGCATTGCGAACGTGGCGGGGCGAGATCTGACCCGTCTCGACGGCGACGATGTCGCCGAGAGGACTGAATATTTCCTCCGCAAACGGGATGATGTTATCGACAACGATACGCATCCTTCAATATAGCTCAAACCGGCATAAAATCACAAGGGGGTTCTGCTTGTGTTTTGAAGGTCATTGGAGGCGTGGACATGGAATCCCCCGCTCATGAGCAAGCCGTTGCTTTTTGCGGCCAGTCGTGCTACCTTTTGTGCATTCGTGCTACCTTCACCGTAGCCGACCAGCACATGCACGGGAGAGGACAGTCATGAAGATCCGGACGGCCATCACCAGCACGATCACTGTTGCTTTCACGCACTGCTCTTTCGCGCAAGCGCCACCCGACACCGCCAGGACATACCAGCTTGACCCCATTGTCGTGACTGCGACCCAGCTCGAAGCCCTTCGCAGTACGGTACCAAATGCAGTCTCAGTTCTGACGAAGGCCGACATCACCACAAGCGGCGAGACATCCCTCCTCTCCCTCATCAGCAAACGGGTCCCGGGCGTCTTTGTGACGGAGCGCGGAGTCCTGGGATATGGCACTTCCGACGGATCGGCCGGGGGGATCACGATACGCGGCGCCGGCGGCAGCCCTAACACCGAGGTGCTTGTTCTCACCGACGGCCGCCCGCAAATGATGGGTCTTTTCGGTCATCCCCTTCCCGACACCTACGTCGCATCCGGCGTGGAACGCATCGAGGTCATCCGCGGACCGGCATCACTGATGTACGGAACGAATGCCATGGGCGGGGTCATCAACTTCATTTCCGACAAAGGGACGGGCGTTGCAGCCCACGCAGGGGCGGCCTACGGCTCTTTCAATACGGAAAAGTTTGAAGTGGGAACCGGCTATGCCTCCGATGCCGGCTCGTTCACGGTTTCCGGAGACCACTACGAAACCGGGGGGCACAGGCCATACAGCGACTTCCGGATCAACAATGGGTCGTTCCGCGGAGAAGTCCCCCTCTCACAGGAGTTCACCCTGAACGGCGACCTGAGCGTTTCCCGCTTCAAGACATACAACCCCGGTCCTGCATCGCAGCCGTTGATCGACAACTGGTTCGACATCACCAGAGGAAGCGCCGGTATCTCCGTTGAAGATCATTTCAAGGGGATCCACGGTGCTCTCAAGACCTTCATCAACTTCGGCGTGCACGACATCTCGGACGGCTTCCACTCCACCGACGACAACGCAGGATTCATGCTCTACCAGGGGTTTGCTCCGTTCGCCGGCAATGAAGTCACGGTCGGCATCGATGAGAAGCGATACGGCGGGAAGGCGGACAATCATATCACGCTGTATGACTTCGGCAGCTTTTTTGTCAACGAGATGGGGGGCTACGTGTTGACGCAACAAAGGCTGTTCGAACGGCTTACGGCCAGTGCGGGCGTCCGCTACAACAAACATTCGCTCTACGGCGGTGTCGCCGTGCCGCAATTCGGTCTCGCATATGCGGTCACGGGCGAGACCACCGTGAAGGCCTCCGCCTCCCGCGGCTTCCGCAGTCCGACCATCCGCGAACTGTATCTGTTCCCCTCACCGACACCGACGCTGCAACCGGAACGGCAGTGGAGCTATGATGTCAGCCTCCTTCAAAGCATCGGACGGATCGCGAGTTTCGAGCTGACAGGGTTTCTCGCCGAGGGGGATCATCTCATCCGTGCGATCGGTGCTTATCCCAACATCGTCCTGAACAATTCCGGACGGTTTACGCACCGGGGCGTGGAGTTCAGCGGTTCTGCCGACCCGTGGGCGGATTTCAGCATCAACCTGACGTACAGTTTCCTCGATCCGGAGAGGGAGACCGCGGCAAATCCGAAGCATAAGATGTACGCAGGAGGAACTTTTCGGCGATCCGGTGTGACGGCGTCGCTGGGGGTGGAATACATCGCGGGTTTGTACGGGGACGACAACGGGAACGAACGGCTCCCCGAATACGCCGTTGTGGATGCGCGCGTGACATATGCTCTCACGGATCTTCTGTCGGTCTATCTCTCGGCGGAGAATCTTCTTGACCGCAAGTATCAAATTCTTTATGATTACCCGATGCCGGGACGGACTCTTTTGGGAGGCGTGAGCTGGACGGCCCTGTAACCGGACAATTTCGGGAACGCTGCGCACCATGAGATTACGAACCACATCGACCGACTTCGCTCGCGGCGCCCTCTTTGGGGCGGCGGGCCTTTTGTTGCCGGTTGTCTTCCACGCACTGCACCTCGGGCAGATCTTTATGCCGATGTATCTTCCCCTGGTTGCGCTCGGATTCTTTGTCAGCCCGCGGACAGCGGGGGCAACCGGCCTCATCGTGCCGCTTCTCTCCGGCGCGTTGACGGGAATGCCGCCGTTCTACCCTCCCATCGCCCCCATCATGGGCGTGGAGATCGGGTGCATGGCAATGACCATCGCCTGGATGAGCGTCCGCCGCCCGTCGTTCCCCATCCTCGCAGTTCTGATACCGGTTCTCCTCGCAGGAAGGGGAGTCAATTACGGGCTCACGTACGCGTGCGGGTTGATGATGGATCTCCCCGCCGGTTTCCTTGCGGGATTGTCGTTCTTCGCGGGATGGCCGGGTCTGCTCCTCATTGCCGTCGTTGTACCAACACTCGTCAGGATCATGGCGCCACCCCGCGGCATCGCCGCGGAAATCCCTCCAACCGAATGAACGAATCCAAGCAAGCGTATTTTGAACGCATGGCTCCCCGCTGGGATACGGTTCTCGATGCAGAACCCCTCAGACAGCGAATTCATGCCGAACTCGACGGTTTTGACATCAACCCCGATGAGACGATCCTCGATGTGGGATGCGGTACCGGCATCCTGACGGAAATTCTCCTCGAGCATCTCTCGCCGAAGGGACGGATCATCGCTCTGGATTTCGCCCGCGCAATGATCGAGGAAGCCCGAATGAAAATTCCCGATGGCCGGGTATGCTGGCTGTGCGCCGATGCATCATCGACGCTTCTCGAGACATCGTCCATCGACCGGTGCATCTGCTTTTCCGCGTGGCCGCATTTTCCCGCCCCCGGCCGGACCGCCGATGAGATATTCCGACTGCTTCGGCCCGGCGGTATGCTGCATATCCTCCATATCGACGGACGGGAGAAGATCAACGCGGTTCATGCTTCCGTCGGGGGAGCGATCGCCCACGACGCCCTCCCTGCCGCCCGGGCGCTGGGCGCACTCTTCGCAGAGCATGGATTTCAGCTTGAGGAAGCGGCGGAGGGAGACCAGCGTTATTATGTTTCTGCGCGGAAGCCATCGGATGGAGGAACGTGAAAGGATCTGACTTCTCACTCCTGCCCGGTAACGCGAGAGGATGGCCTGCCACGCTCCATCCTTCGACCCGACTCCTCTGCGGTCTTCTTGCCTTCGTGGCCGTTGTGGTCGCGCCGGGATCAACGGTGCCGGGAAGGTTCTTTGTGACCGCTCTCCCCTTGCTGGAACTTCTCTTTGCACGGATCTCTTTGCGGCGGGCGGCGCAACTTCTGGGGGCGGCACTTCTCTTCTATTTGCCCTTCCTCCTTCTCACGCTGCTTGCCATGCCCTCCGGTCCGTCGACGGTGTGGAGCAGTGAGGCGCTCGCCGTTGCATGGAAAGGAAGCGCGTGTGTCTTCCTTGCCGGCGCAACCCTCTGGACTCTGAGTCTTCCCGACCTTCATGCCGCCCTGCGGGGAGTCTCTGTTCCCGAATGGATCGCGCTCCTTACTGTTCACATCCTCCACCAGACCGAATCGCTCCTGGAGGAGACCCGCCGCATCACGCAGGCAATTGAAGTCCGCGCGGGAGGCTCCCGCATTCTCGTTCTCCGGTCGCTCCCCCTGGTATGGCTTCCCCGTATTCTGTTCAAAGCCGACAGGGTTGCCATGGCGATGGAAGTCCGCGGATACAACCACCTCGTCCTTTTCGAGAACCCGGCCTGGCGCGGACGTGACTTTGCGTCCATCGCCATTGCATTCGCGTTCGTTGGTACGGCCGTCCTGTTGCGCGCGGGGTGGCTCTCATGATGCCGGCCCTCTCCTGCGAACATCTCACTGTCCGGTATGACGGATCCGCGGAGCCCACGCTCCGCAACATTTCCATGGATGTTGCACCGGGCGAACATGTCGCATTGCTCGGGAACAACGGATCGGGGAAGTCAACGCTTCTTCTGGCGGCAGTCGGACTGCTTCCGCACGAAGGAATCATCGCCGTCTGCGGTACCATCCTGACGCGTGAGAGTGCCGGGGTCGTCAGAAGGTCCACGGGATTCCTCTTCCCCACCCCGGAGGATCAGATACTCTTTCCTCGCGTCATTGACGACGTGGCATTCAGTCTGACGAACCGCGGTATGCCGCGCAAGGAAGCAATCGCCAGATCGGCGGCGATGCTTGAGCAGTTGGGGATCGGGCCTCTTGCCCAGGAGGCGCCTTTCCGTCTGTCCCACGGGCAGCGTCTTCGCGTTGCTCTCGCGGGCGTCCTCGTTGCGTCTCCCCCCCTGCTGTTGCTCGATGAACCGTCGGCAAGTCTCGACCCCCCGGGAAGGGAACAATTGATCGCCCTGCTCGCGCCGTATCCTGCCGCAATGCTCGTTGCAACCCACGACCGTGAATTCGCAGGCCAGACCTGCAGCCGGAGCATCGTCCTGGAGAACGGCCGGCTCACGTAACAACTCCCCGGCCGTCATCCTCCCCTCTCCGCTCAACGCCAGGATCTCGCAGCGGTTTCAGGCAAGTTCCCGGGCCGCTTTCTCAACTTTCATGACATAATGTGTCGAGTTGCGTCTTGTGGGAATTTTTCGCATTTTCGACCTGTTTGGTAAAATAGTCGACAATGTGCCCACGAGCTGAAACAGCCCCCGCGAAGGCGGTGGCAAAGGAAGAGAAGATCCTCGAAGCCGCACGGAAGCGGTTCGCGTACTTTGGATTTCCCAAGGTGACGATGGACGAAATCGCGGCGGATGTCGGCCTCGCGAAGCCTTCCCTCTATTACTACTATCCGACGAAGGAGAGTCTCTTCCGCGCGGTCATTGCGAGCGAGCAGACCCGTTTCCTCGGAAATCTGGAGGCACTCCTTGCACGCGAGACATCCGCCCAGGCAAAACTGCGCAACTATGTCGATCTTCGGTACGACCTTTTCCGCGAGCTCGCCAATCTGAGCGCCCTCGGCACACAGACATACACCGAATGGAAGTCCCTCTCCGGCGATCTCTTCCGCGCACTCGAGGAGAAAGAACTCGGCATGATCCACTCCGTTCTCCTGCAGGGAGAGCGGTCGGGAGAGTTCGGCACGCCGGATCCCCTCCACACGGCGCGGACGCTCCTGCATGTCATGCATGGGCTCAGACTGCGCCTTTGCGCGATTCCCACCGGCGCCGTTCTCGAGAACGAGGCGTACGCGGCGCTGCGGAAGGAAATGGACCTCGTGATCACGATGTTCATCGACGGCATGAAATCCCATCACTCACATTTGCATTGAGGATTCTGTATGGCAGAAGCACCCCGGAATGACGGACCCGCCGACGAGGCGGGCGACGAGCCCATCGAAGATGTTCCGATGTATCGAAAACGACGCATCATCATTCCCGCGGTTATTATTATCATTGCGGCGGTCGCCTTCGGCTGGTACTGGTACGTCGTTCTGCGCGAGTACATCTCCAGCGACGACGCGTTCATCGAGCAGAACCGTGTCGCCGTAAGCTCCAAAGTCCTCGGCCGCATTGCACGGCTGACCGTGGACGAAGGAGATACCGTCACGCGCGGCCAGCTCATCGTCCAACTCGATCCGTCCGATGCGACCGCCCAGCTCGAGCAGGCCGAGGCGTCCCTGAATTTCGCGGAGGAGAGCGTGAAACTTGCCCGCGTGAACCTCTCCCGGGCGAAGGACGACTACGCGAGAGCGGAACAGCAGTTCAAGAGCGGCGTCACGACGAAGGAACAGTATGAACACGCGCGCAGCGCCCTCGATGCGTCCCAGGCGGAGCTCGGCATGGCGATTTCCCGCGTCGGCACGGCCAGAGCCCAGGTTGGAGTGGCCCAAACAGCGCTGGACAATTGCACTATCACCTCCCCCGTCGATGGCAATGTCGCCAAGCGGTGGGTCCTCCAGGGCGATGTCGTCCAGCCCGCGCAGCCGATCATCGCCGTGTACGATCGGCAGCAGATCTGGGTCACCGCCCATATTGAAGAGACGAACATGGGAGCCATCGCCATCGGCGCAATCGCTGCCATCGATGTTGACACGTATCCCGGCCGGCATTTTCGCGGGCGGGTCTACCAGATCGGCGGGTCCACGGCTGCACAGTTCTCCCTGATCCCGCCCAACAACGCATCGGGCAACTTCACCAAGGTGACGCAGCGCATCCCCATCAAGCTCTCGATTCAGCAGGAAGACTCGACGCATCCCGTCATCCTGTTGCCGGGCATGTCGGTGGAAGTAAAGATCAAGGTACAGTAAGCCCATGGTTCGCGGAATCGGCAACCTCCTGCGCAGCCGCGCAATGCGGCAGCTCCCCTCGCTGCATCATGAGCACTCTTCCTATCAATGGTGGGTTCTCGCCAACGTCATGATCGGCACGTTCATGGCTGTCCTGGATGCCACGATCGTGAACGTCGCCCTGCCGAAAATCATGGCGGCTTTCGGCGTCGGTGTTGACAAGGTGGAGTGGATCCTGACGGCATATCTGCTGGTCTTCGCCGTGATGCTCCCCACTTCCGGATGGGTGGCCGACCATTTCGGATACAAGCGCACCTACATGCTGGCGCTTTTCCTTTTCAGTCTCGGATCGTTCCTCTGCGGCATCGCCTGGAGCGAGGATGCCCTGATCGCTTTCCGCATTGTCCAGGGGGCGGGTGCGGGGTTCCTGATGCCGGTCGGCATGGCGATCGTTACGCGCGAGTTCCCTCCTGAACGGCGCGGCGTCGCAATCGGTTTTTGGTCCATTGCCGCAGCCGCATCCGTGTCTCTCGGCCCCCTTGTGGGCGGATACCTTATCGACAATTTCAGTTGGCACATGATCTTCGACGTGAACGTCCCCGTCGGCATCATGGGAATGGCCGCCACGTACATCATCCAGCGCGAGTATCGGACGGAACATGTCCGCACGTTCGACTTCGGCGGTTTTCTCTCCATGACCGTCTTTCTGACGTTCGTGCTTCTGGCTCTGAGCAACGGCAATTCCGCCTGGAACACCGGCGGATGGACATCGACGTTCATCCTCTCCTGTTTTGCAATTTCCTTCCTGGGTTTTGTGGCATTTCTCATTATCGAATCGCTTGTGGAATACCCGATCATTGACCTTGGGCTGTTGAAGGACTTCAATTTCGGGGTTGCCAACGTCATCCTCTTCATTTTCGGGCTGGCGATGTTCGGCAGCACCTTTCTTCTCCCCCTGTATCTTCAGAATTCGCTTGGCTACACCGCGTACCAGGCGGGACTTGTGTTTCTCCCGGTCGGGATCCTCCAGGGGCTTATTGCCCCTGTGGCGGGCTACATGACCGACCACGGCAATCCGAAGATCCCCGCCTTCATCGGCGTCGTGCTCCTGACCGTCAGTCTGCTGGCAAACAGCAACCTCTCGCTCTTTTCAGAGACCTGGCAGATCGAATTCCCGCTCTACATCCGCGGGTTCGCCATGGGGCTGCTCTTCACTCCGCTCAGCGCCCTCGCACTCGCGAGGATTCCGCGGCACAAGATGGCGCAGGCCTCGGGCCTCTTCAACGTTATCAGGCAGGTGGGGGGGAGTTTTGGCGTTGCCATCCTGGGGGCGATGTTGACGCGGCGGACGCTCCATCATGTTGCCGACTATGGACAGGCAGTGGACCCATCCTCAGCCCAGTTCATGAATGCCGTCGCCCATATCCAGGCGTTCGCCATGGACGCGGTTGGCGGGACGGCAGCCGTCTCAGCCGCACGCGCCAAGGCGCTCATTACCATGCACATCACCAACCAGGCATTCGTGTCAGCCGTCGGGGACGATTTTCTTCTTGCGGGAGGGGTGTCCGCCCTTTGCATCATTCCCATCCTTTTCCTCAAGATTCATAAGCGGAAAGCCAACGCGCAAGTTCCACAGGCCGATTAATTCATTTCTTGCGGGAATTCCTTCCATGAATGTTCGTGTCGGATATTTTCTTTCCATCGTCCTGGCCCTCCCAACCCTCATGGGAGAGGCCCAAACGCAGCTCGTCCAACCGCTGACACTCCGGGATGCCGTGACGCTCGTCCTCTCCCGCAACCCCGCGCTGGTGGAGTCATCACATGGGATCGAGGCATCGCGCGCGCGCGCCGAACAGGCACGCAGTCCGTACCGCCCGTCCGCCGCAGTGGAAGCGTCGTATGTCTACCTGGCGCCTGTTTCGATTTTCTCCCTGCCAAACGAATCGGTGAAGGTTTACCCAGCGGACAATTATGACGCACACGTGGGGGTCCGCCAGACGATTTTCGATTTCGCGAAAACCGGCTCCCAGGTCGATGCCGCGGATGCGCGGACAACGCTCGCAGAGGATTCGCGGCTGATGCTGCAGCGCGATCTCGCGTTTGCGACGGCACAAGACTTTTATGCCATCTTGTTCCTCCGACGAAGCGTCGATGTGCAGGATGAGGAAATCCGCACGTTGCTCGAACACCAGGACAATGCGCATAAGCGGTATGAAGGCGGCACTGCCACGCAGCTTGACGAACTGACGACNNTGGCCGACCTCCCGGGAACCGATACACTTGCGCTGGCGGGCGATTTCGCGCCGCCTTCCGGGGTTTCCGACCCGGACTCCCTGCGCACGGTCGCACTCGCAACGCGGATCGAAGCAAAGGCATTGCGCGACATGGTGACATCCGCACAGCTTCAGCAGCGCGCCGCCCGCCTCACCGATGCCCCATCCTTGAATGCCTCATTTGCATACGGGGTGAAGAACGGTTTTATTCCTAACCTCGATGTGTGGCGTGGCAACTTCACCCTGGCGGTAGGATTGATGTATCCCATTCTCGACGGCGGACGCACCTCCGGCATGGAAGAGGAGGCGTTTGCCACCCTCCAGGCAACGGAAGCAAAGCAGCGGGAGACGGACATCGCGATATCTTCAGACGTTGCCCGGGCGAACGCCGCAGTCGCGGCCGCCCTGGAGAAAATCGGGGTGTCGGAGACAAACATCCGGCAGGCAGAGCTGGCGGTGAAGACGGCGCGACTGCGATATGATGCGGGAACGGTTTCGAATCTCGATCTTCTCGACGCGGAGACCGACCTCTCGCAGGCGAAGCTGAACCATCTGCAGGCACTGTATGACGGCGTCATGAGCAACCTCCAGCGGCGGCGTGCACTCGGCCTGTCTGCAACGGAGTAACACGCAGGCCGGGCAACGAGATTCCGTCATTTGTCTTCGGCGGAAGTTTCCCCGGCATCGACATTCAGCATTTGCATCTTCCGGGCTTCGGACCGGAGAATCCCGAGAGTCGACGAATCGGGAAAACAGATGGAATTGTATCCCTGTGGTTCCTGCGGCGGATCACCGAGGAAGGGATCTCCCTTCTGCCACCTGAAATCGGGGGCTCGCCCGGCTCCCTCGCCGCCCCAGGTCCAGAAGTTCGAGCCTACGATCGGCGCACCTGCCCGCGCCGAGTCGTAGACCGCGTCAAGGATACGTTGGTAATAGTGATCCCTCGCCTTCGACGACGCACCGGGCATGCAGTTGGCGCTGTCGCGTGCCATGCCGAACTCCTCCATCACGATTGGTTTTTTCAACTGGCGTGCCAGCGCGATGTGCTTTCCGATATACTCGATGGCCTTCTCCTCGGAGATGGGGAGCGTTTCATCGATCCGTTTGGGATCAAACCATCCCCAGTTGAACGGCCAGAGGTGGAAGGTAAGATAGTCGATATGCGGAGAAGAGTGCGCCATCGCGTAGAAGTCAGCCGAGCCGAGTGCGCCGATGGTCCCTTCACTCCCGGTCGAAACAAGGTGGTTGGTGTCAATCGAGTGGATGAATGCCGCGGTCTGGTCCAACCATGCATAGAACGCCGGGAGATTGCTCAGGCCGTTGCCGTTCTCCCGTCCGGGGCGTGGTTCGTTCGCCAACTGCCATGCCATAATGACCGGGTCGTCTGCATAGCGCCGTCCGTTGATCGTGTTCTTCCGCGTTATGATAGTCCACACGAGCGCGCGATAGAGTGCGTTCGCCGCTGCATTGGCGTAAAAGCTTGCGGAGAAGTCCATGAAGGGACCATAGCCGCCGCGGGGATCGTCCGGATCCGCGCCGATCGATCCGTTCGCCCAGACGTTGTACTGGGACATCCCCCCGGACCACTGCCAATAGTTGTTCATATAGATCACCGCGTGCATGTCCCGTTTGCCCATTTCGTCGAGGAGGAAATCAAGTCCGACGAGGAGCGAATCGTCGACCTTCCCGGGGGCCAGCTGGACGGCCGGCCGTATGGAGTTTTTCAGATATGAATCCTGCGATGCTCCGAGCACGCGCAGGTTCACGATCCCCATCAGCGCAAGCGAATCGAGCTCCCGTGTGAGGCGCGCCCGATCGCCGGTGCTTCCCGATGATCCAAGGTAGCAGCCGTACCACATATTGGTTCCCACATAACAATAAGGGCGGTCATTGTCGAGAAATCGAAGTCCGTGCACCCGGACAAAGTCGTTCCTGTGACCTGACAACCAGAGGCCTGAACATCCCTGAAGAAACAGCGCAGCCACGCACACGAGCGTCACAATCGAGCGGTTCATAGNNGATTCGATGAACCTTCGACTTCATAATAACAATAATTTATGTCATTCGGACGGGTTCCGCGATGAGCGAAAGAAATTTCGAGAAGATGAGACAACTGGCGGAAGAGTTCTTTGGAACAAAGAACGATCCCGAACAGATCTCCGTGGATGAAGAGACCATGTCCCTGCTCAAAAAGATCCACCCGGAGACTCTTTCGGAGGAGCGAAACGACGATGGACCCATCGCGTGGATCCTCGTCGTCCCGACAACGCGGAAGGTCATGGAAGATTTTATCAGTGGAAGGATAAGCGAGAAGGACCTTCTCACCAAGACCCCGCCGGGCGCGGTTTTTGACTCGCTGTATCTGTGTTCGGCACTTGTCCTCCCGGAGGAGAGAGGAAAGGGAGTCGCCACGACCCTCGCATGCAGGACGATCCGCGCGATTCTCCGGGATCATCCCATCCAATTCCTGTTCTTCTGGAAGTTCAGCGACGCGGGTGAGGGGCTGGCGGCGGCGATTGCGAGGGAATTTCATCTCCCACTCCTCCGCCGCAATTGAATGGTGTTGCATCGGGCGCATTGCGCGGAGAATCCTCCTGGAGGACCATCCGCCCATTACGGCAGTGTCGCTCCTCCGAATAAATCCGGATAGAGGCGCTGTGCGCAATCCGGACAGATGCCGTGGGTCAAATTCGCGTCCATATAGCGAAGGATGAATTGCTCGACGTTTTCCCACGGACTTTCCGGCTCTTCACGGATCTTCTTACATGACGCGCAGATCCCCACGTAGCCGTCGGGGGCGCTCACGTGGATGGGAGGACACGAGCGATTCTGCGTGCGTGCCATGAGCCGGCGTTCCGCCCTCTGCCTGGCGAGCGAGGTCTCCACCATCACGCGAAGTTCCTGGGGCTCGAAGGGTTTCAGCAGAAATCCGAAGGGTTCCACCGCTATCGCCCGGTCGAGCGTGTCATTGTCGAAGTATGAGGTCAGAAAGACGACGGGGACACCTGCGCCCTGCCTGATGAGGTCAGCGGCGGCGATCCCGTCCAGCTCCCCGCGAAGGTGAATATCCATCAGCACGAGATCAGGGTGCAATTGATCCACGACGCCGATCGCCATCACGCCGGAGGGAACGACATCAAGCACGCCATAGCCAAGCGACACCAGCGTCCTCTCAATCTCCTTTGCAACGACAAGCTCATCTTCCACGATGAGGACCTGCGTCTTCCTGCCTCGGATCACATCATCCATTGCCTGTCCTGACGGAAGAGATAAAAAACCGAAGAGACAAGAATTTTTCCACGCATGAGAGTAGCGATTGTTCTCACGAGAAACAATCATCGATCGGCACATATCGAAGGCGATTGCGTTCATCGCGGATTCTCGCGACGAAACGGCGCGAGAATATGTCAATCAGCGAGGCAGTGAGATGGGAAACATGAAGGGAGTGAAAAAGAAAATCAGCGCAGCATGACGCTCGCGACGATATTGATGGTCAGCGCAAGAATGATGGTGTTGAAGACAAAGGAAATAACACTGTGCACCAGGGTGAGTCGTCGCAGGCGGCGCGAGCTGATTTGGATATCGGAAACCTGCGAGGTCATTCCGATGACGAACGAAAAATATGCAAAATCAAGAAAGTCCGGCAGATGCCCTCCCGGGAAGAGGAGACCTCCATGGACTCCCCCCGGCCGCTCTCCGGAGCCGTGATAGATATGGGCATACCGCAAAGCGAACATCGTATGGACGAGAAGCCACGACATCGTGACGGCAACGACGGCAATGTATCCCTCCGAGATGAATGTCGATTCGGTGCTGGCACGCGCCCCGAACAAGAGCGCACCGACCGCGGTGAGACTTCCGACCGCGCCGGCGATCACGATCACGAAGATAGCGGTCAGCCCCGCATCCTGCATTGTCGCCGAACGACGGGCCGCCGCCGGGTCGCCTGCAAGGATGACCGCCCACGCAAGAAAGAGCAGAACGATGGCGAAGGCGGTCCACGACGTCGTCAGCCGCAAGGGAAGGGGCATGCCCAGGGGGAAAAGGAAGAAGAGCAGCGCCGCGGCGAAAGAGATGCCGAGGCGGTGGTGCGAATCGAGCCGCAGCAACGGCCGCAGGAACAAAAGAACAATCCGGGGGGGAGAGAGTTTGTGTTCCATTCAAAAGATCCCCGTCACCAACAGAAGCACGCTCAATCCGATCAGGATCAACGAAGTCCAGTACTCTGCCACCGCGTTGATCACAACTGCGCTCAAGGCAGAACGGGACTGCAACCAGCCGGCAATCGCGGAAAGGAACATCCCGCCTCCGCTGTCAGCGGGACGGGGCATGGTCAGGATTTCTTCTCGCCCTCGTGCGGACCTTCCTCTATTTTGTTCCGCTGAGGCGGATCAGGTTCATTGATCTCCCGCGCCGCCTTCCGAAACTCCCGGATGCCTTTTCCAAGCCCCTGTGCGATCTCGGGGATCTTTTTGGATCCAAAGAAAATGAGGATGACAAAAACAATGAGGATAATCTCCCCTGCTCCCAGATTGCCCATCGTCCTTCTCCTTCACTGTGAATTGACTTGTGTCTCGGGACTGCCCCACGGATCGGTTCACCTGCACATGACACCGTCGCTGCGCACTCGTCATCCGTCTTTTCAAGGTACCGCAGATGAACCGGATATGCAAGCATCCGGAGATCACGACAGTTCAAAGAATCCGCCGCTCGTGATCTGTAATGGACGCCAGTTCGGCATTGGTGACCATGACTTCGCTGAACATCAGGAGCAGATGTTCCCGTGTCACCCTCTCGAAGTCCCGTTCCCGGGGAGTAATGCAGACGCCGCCGCACTCGGTCGCCGCCGGGCTGATCAGGATGTTTTTCTCCGCAGGCAGGGAGAAGAACGATGGGCGATGTCGTTTGCGGGGGAAGATGGGCGCATGCCACCCGCGTTCGTCATGCCAGACAAGGATATTCATCATCGGCTCTTCCCCGCTCCCCATTGCGAGGCGCAACCTGCTGAAGACCCGCACGAGGATGTCCCTGTCATCCCCCTCAAGAACCATGTACCGTCTCAGCCCGTCATCGACAGCCGAGAGTTGGACCCCGTCTGCCGACGCTGTCTTCCTGCCGCGCGACACCGACGAACTCAGTTCGCTTTCGATGGGAAGAAAGCCCCTTTCGCCGCACTGGAAGTGGTGGTGGTCGGGCGCAGATGCGCCGCACCGTGGACCGTTATACAGTAGCACGAACTCCGAGGTCATCTCCCGCGCGATGTCAAGCATGGTTCCGAAGCGTCCATCAATCCCCTGCGGGACGTGCACAGTGGAGGCCAACGTGTAGTGCTTCCGGAAGATCGGGTACGGGTTGCAGAGCAGAAGATACTCCTCTGCCACACGTATACCTTTCTGTTCGGGGGGAAGATTTGTGGCACAGAGAAAGCAGGGGCGGCGGGAGACTCCGGACAAATCCTCAGGCGCCGTCGTCGAAATGAGCCGTCCGGGATTCCATTCGACGCGGACACTGATCCCATCGAACGCAAAACTCTTCGTCGCAACGTTCGCCAGCGCCGCATTTCCTGCACGCATTCCGGGCCACGCGGCCATTTGCTGTTCGAACAATCCCCGGGCTCGATCTGCAAGCGTTCGCCCGTTGATCGTCGCGATCACGCGCACCAACGCCTCATCCCCGGCCCTGCCGGGCACCCCCCTTCGCTGCCGGTTCTTCATCCTACTTTTCCCCGCCGTTGAGTTTCTGCCGGATGAGAATCTCTGCCGTTCTGAGAGTGTCTTTGTCCCTTTCGCGGGCCATGCGCGTCGCATCATCGGGGGAGGCATCGGAGTTTCCCTCCCAACGTCTGCAGTAGTACACAGGTTCGAAAATGCGGGCGACGTGGTAGTGACGGGAAATTGCAAGGCAGACGGCATAGTCTTCGCCATAGCTGATGTTGGGGAAACCAATCCGCCTGATAATCGGGGTGAAGAAGGCACGGGGAGCCCCGAAGCCGTTGACCCGCAGGGCGTTGTTCCTCCCGTTGTCGGCCGTCCACTCCCGGTGATCCACAATCCCCGGAGGAATTTCCCTCAGTTGCAGATTTGTCATCCTGTAGCTGCCGATGGCCATCGCACATTTTTCCCGGTAAAACACGTCGACCATTTTCTGAAGCGTTGTCTCGTCCATATACAGATCATCGCTGTCGAGCTGCACGACGAACCTGCCGCACGCGGGATGGGCAATGCCTTCGTTCCAGCATCCGCCGATGCCGAGGTCCGTCCGGTCCGGCACGACGTGGATCAGCCGGGCGTCGCGCCGGGCGAAGGCATCGAGAAATTTCTCCGTTCCGTCCGTGGAATGGTTGTCCACGACGATGACGTTAAAACTGAACGGCGTAAGCTGGCGGAGCGCCGAGGAGACTGCGTCACTGATGACCCGCCGCCTGTTCTTGACGGGAATGATGATCGACGCATGGACGGGGAATGTTCCTTCATCAAGATCGACGATTGATGCGGGTCCATCGAGAAGCGCCCCGATCTTCCTGAGGTGTGCCGTCGCGGCATGCTCCATCTCCTTCTGCGCGTTACCCTGGAGGGGGTCGACATAAGAGAATTGCCTCTCGTGGGACGACCGGGCTTCGGGGGCTTCGCGACAAGAGAGGAATTCCGGAAGATGGAGGAGAGGTGCGTGCCGGGACAGAGATAGACGGAGAGCATAGCGACCGGCATGGCGGTAGTCTTCTCCGCCGATCTCCAGCATCGACTGGCGCAGAAGCAACGCATCCACCATCACGGCAGGGCCAAAATCGAAATCATCCCTTATGCTCCCAAGCTGGTAATCGTTCAGGGGATGCGGCACGGGGATGCCGTCGCCTCCGTCATGGCAATCGCCGTACACCAACCCCGCCCCCGAGTCATCCATCACGCGTGCAATGCGATCCAATCCGCCGCGGACAAAATCCACCGAACCCGTGTCGGTCACGAACAACACGTATCGGGTGCGTACGGCCGCGGCGATAGCACGGATGGTTTCCATCGCATCGGGGCTCGATGCCCGCAGCACGGAATATCCCTCCGGCGAATCGATATTTTGCGGCGAAAGGAGAACGATCTCCTTCACGCAGTCCGATTGCCGGAGGCTCTCGATCGTCCGGTGAAGCGATCCTCTCCGCCCGTGCAGCAGAATCGCCGTCACGGACTTCTGCGCCACCGGAGATACGCGCAAGGGAGACGCGGCGACCTTCCCGCCGGCACGCAGCTTCCGCTTTCGCACAGGGATTCGTTTCATGACGACACCGCCATTTCTTTTCCCTTTGAACCAAATCCTGGATCAACCTTGATCAGGGCAGTCACAGCGAAACCGGGAATCGCCGCTGCAAGGATCCAGAGAAAGAAGCCGTTGTATCCCATCATTTCCTGCAGCGAGCCGCTCACCATCCCCGGAACCAGCATGCCAAGCGCCATGATGCCGGTGCACAGTGCGTAATGCGCGGTGGCATGCTCGCCTTCGGACACAGCGATCATGACGAGAGCGTACGCTGTAAGACCAAACCCATAACCAAACTGCTCAACCGCGATGGCGCTCCCGATAAGAGAGAGATTTGTAGGTTGCGTCCGCGACAGGTACACGAAGACGGCGTCCGGAAGATGAAGTGCGCAGGCCATAGGCCAAAGCCACAAGCGGAGGCCGTGTCGCGACACGACATATCCCCCCAAAAGTCCGCCGAGGATGAGAGCGGCAACCCCGACGCTGCCATAGACGATCCCCACTTCCTCCGTCGATAATCCCAGCCCCCCCACCGCGCGCGGGTCAAGAAGGAAGGGGGGGACGAGCTTGATTAATTGCGCTTCGGCGAACCGATAGAGCAGGAGGAAAGCGATGGTCGCCGGCATTCCCTTTTTCCTAAAGAACAGTATCAGGATGTGAAAGAACTCGCGTGCCGCACTCCCCCTTTCCTTCACCCTCTCCGGCATGGGATTGGGAAGGACGAACGTGTGGTAGATTCCGAGGCAGAGGAAGAGCACGGCAACCATCCCCATCGTCGCCGACCATGCAGGCGCGACCGACCCGCCCCACCGGGCTTCGAGTTTTCCCGCAACGATCACCAGGCCTCCCTGCCCCGCGATCATCGCAACCCGGTAGAACGTGCTTCGCACACCGACGTATGCCGCCTGTTGGTGCACCGAAAGCCCGAGGATGTACAAACCGTCGGCGGCAATATCATGGGTTGCCGACGCGAATGCGATGAGCCAGAAGGCGACAAGCGTCGCGGTAAAGAGGGCGGACCACTGGAGAGAAAAAGCGAGAACGGCGATTGCTGCGCAAAGGAGGAACTGAAGCGTCACGACAACGCCCCGCTTCGCTCTGATCAGATCCACCGCCGGCCCCCAGAGGGGCTTGATAACCCAGGGAAGGTAAAGCAGGCTCGTGGCAAAAGCAATCTGAGCGTTGGGGATCCCGAGTCGTTTGTACATGATGACAGAAACGGTAATCACGAGAACGTACGGAAGCCCTTCGGCGGCATAAAGGGTCGGGACCCAGAACCAGGGATTGATCTCCCGGGAAGCACGCATCGGTCAGCCCAAAATACTGTGAGCAGGACGAATTCCTCTCCCGCACGGAGAGAGCGGGGGGCAGGAGTTCCGCCCAGGGATGAGAAATGGCAAAGCCTCAAAACACGGCGCAGACGAAGACATCAGAGTCAGTAGATCCTTTCCACGCGCGTTCCAGGGAAATAATGCCGGAGAATCGCCTCATGGGCGTACCCTCGGGCCCCCATCACCGCCGCTCCTATCTGGCAGAGGCCAACGCCGTGCCCCCATCCTGCGCCAATCAATGTGAAGTGTGCCGGCACATCGTCCCCGTTTCTTCGTTTGACCACGACGAACGCCGAACTGTAGAGATGAGACGGCGAGAGCGTTCGTCGTATTTCAAGTTCCCGGCCTATGGTCATGCTCCGTTTCCGACCGACGATCTTGAGGAGTTTCACTCTCCCGGAAGGACCGCGTTCGAGCGGGATGAGATCGGCGATCGGTCCGAAATCGACGCCGCTCTTCCGGGCAACCAGCGCGGCGAATTCCTCCTGACCATACTCCACGCGCCAACGGTAGAAATCCGCCGTGGTGCGGTCAACATCGCGCAGCGATTTCCGCAGGATGTCCGGATCAGCGGTATTGCAGAAGGCGTCAGGCAGCGAACGCACCCACGCCCGTGCGCCTTCCTCGGTCTCCGCGCCCGGCAGCGGAGGACGCGGCTCGGCGTCCACATTGCTTACAAGATAGGGTACATGCACGGGATCCCAGACATTCTCGTACGGCTCGGAGATCCCTCCACACGACTTCGCGTAGCGAGCATCGCAGATGGTTTCTCCCGCCACCAGGACCTTTCCCCTTGTTTCGGCGATGGCCCGGGTGACTGCCGGCGTTCGACCGAGTGTGATTCCGTGAAATCGTTGACAATGATCGTCCGCGCAGACGTCGAACTCATGGTGCGCCTCTCTGTCGTACCAGCGGAGGCGCGTTTCACCGTCGTCGGTGAAGGGGAGCTGGCGCGCGGGCCGGTTCCGGCGCATCTTTTCCCTTTGCGCCAGTATCCAACTTCGCGAAGTGACCGCATGAGCACGAAGGAACTCCCCCGGAGCGTCGGAACTCATCTCCGAGGCGATAACGCTGGCGAGGTATTCTTCGAGCGGCACCACATTGATCGCGAGGATGCCATCGACCGTTTTCCGCAGCCGCACACCCCCGCTGAACCGCTGGTCCTCGCTCTGTTCCCAATGGAATCGGGCGCCAATGGTGACACCATGAAGGATGAACGATCCCCTGTCCGGGTCGATAGGACGAAGTGCAATTTCCTCCACCGCGGTCTGACGGAACGAGCCGCATTGCAGGACCACGGATCCACCGGAAAGGCATATCTCTGCATGCCCTGAGAGGATTCCCGATCCGTCGAGAAGTTCGTAGTCTCCCTCGAAGTCCATCTGCAGGACAGGACGCACGACAATGCCGACAGTCATGACGGGTTCAGGGATCACGTCATTTCTTCTCTTGAGGAGGGTCGACCGCCCGAACAACGGCATCGTGCAGGAGAGGGCGCACACGCAACAGGCGCATGTTCGCACGATTCGGATAGATGCGATTGGTCAGGAAGATCACCGCAAGATTCCGTGAGGGGTCTGCCCAGATCGATGTTCCCGTAAACCCCGTATGGCCGAAGGAAGACGGCGAGAAGAGGGAACCGGCGGACGGATTGGCGCCGCTCTTCCTATCCCAGCCAAGCCAGCGCTCCTGACCCGGCGCCTTCCGGACCAGAAATTCATAGATTGTTCCTTCGCTGATGTATCGCCTCCCCCCGTATGTCCCCCGATTGAGGAGCATTTGCATGAAAATGGCGAGATCGGAGGCGGTGGAGAACAATCCCGCGTGTCCAGCCACGCCTCCCAGATAGGCCGCATTCTCATCATGCACCGAACCCTGGACAAGTTTCTTCCGCCACACCGGGTCGAACTCCGTCGGCGCTGTTCGATCCGCCAGTGCGCTATCCGGGCGGAACATCGTGTTGGCCATGTGCAAGGGAACATAGAATTCCCGTCGGACGTAGACATCGAGCGGAACGCCGGCTGCCTTCTCCACGACTTTGCCAAGCACCATCATTCCCAGGTCGCTGTAGATCGTGGTATCGCCCGGCATCGCCACCAGGGGCGTCGCGAGCACCGTGTCCATGGCCGCGGCGGAATCCGGGCAGGCCTTCCACAGCAATCGGAAAGGTGGAAGGCCTCCCCGGTGCAGCAACAACTGACGGATGGTCACCGCCTGCTTCTCTCCCTGGCCGAACGCCGGGAGATACTTCCCGACCGGATCGTCCAGATCGATCTTCTTCTGGTCATACAATCTCATCAGCGCAGCGGTGGTGGCAACCCCTTTCGTAAGGGAAGCGAGGTCGAAAAGCGTGGATGCCTCGATCTCGCGTGATCCCTTGTCATATGTCTCTTTGCCGAAGCACTTCTCATAGAGAATCATACCGTCTTTGATGATGACGACCTGCGCCCCCGGAAACGCCGAGTCGGCGATGGCTTGTTGCACGAGCTCATCCACGTGTGCGAGCTTTGTCTCATCGATTCCGGCTTGCCCCGCCTCTTCGCGGCGAAGCTGACTCTGCGGAATCTCGATCCCGGCACCAAATGCATAGCTCTCCGGGATGGTCACGGGGAGCTTGCCCGAAACGGGAATCTCGCCGAAGAGTGCCTCCACAGACGCTTCGCTGACGGCCTCGTTGTCACCGTAGGCACACATCACGGCTTCCGCCCCGGGAATTGAACCTGCAAGGTATGGATTGCCGAAAATGCAGGCGATGAGAGGCGTCCTGCCCGAGCCGATGTCGGTGACAAACTGGCGGGCGAAGTCGGGAAGCGCGATCCGGTCGGAGGCCGAGCGGGGCCGCGCAAAGAGGCAGAAGAGCGCGATATCGGAATTGCGCACCCGGGCCTCAGCCGCATCGAGATCCTCTCTGGAGCTCGCGGGCGACAGGCGTATCGGCTCCGCACGGAGCGACCGGCGGCGGAGTTCCTGCAGAAAGAACGCTCCATAAGGTTCCGACGTCGCGGCGGAACCCGGCCTCGCGACCTCGATCCGGTTGTCCTCAATATCGCTGAGAAGAACCACCGCGATTCGTTGCCTCCCGTTCATCGGCAGAGGAAGAACACTTCCATCATTCCGCAGGACCGTGATCCCTTCCCGTGCGATCTCCCGCGCAAGTCCCCTGTTCAGGCGGGTGGCAACGCGACCGGCGATCGCGTCAATATCCACTAGCCGTTCCCCGTCCAGTCCAAGCGACTGCTTGCACACGAGGATGCGCTTGAGCGAAGCATTGATCCGATCCTCGGAAATCTCTCCTGCTCCAACGGCATGGACGATGGCATTGACCGCCGCGTCTTCATCCGGAAGGACAAGGAGGAGATCGGCCCCCGCCTTTACTGCAAGCACCGCTGCTTCGCCGGAGGAATACCGTCCCGTCCCCCCTTTGCGGCGGACGCCCTGCATTTCAAGGGCATCGGTGACCACGAGGCCCGCAAACCCGAGATCTTTCCGCAGAAGGTCGCCGATGACAAGAGGCGAAAGCGACGCCGGACGATCAAGCGAATCAAGAGCGGGAACAGCGAGGTGGCCGACCATCACGGAAGGCACGCCCAGAGTGATGGCCGCTTCAAAGCTCGAGAGCTCGACCGAGTCGAGTCGAGATCGGCTCGCCGTCACCACAGGCAATCCTACATGAGAATCGGTCCCGGTGCCGCCGTGCCCGGGAAAATGTTTTACTGTGGCAATCCCTCCACCGTCCCCTACCCCGCGTAAGAACGCTGTCACCATGTCACGCACCAGTTCCGGGTCGTCGCTAAAGGCCCTCGTATTGATCACGGGGTTGAGGGGATTCGTGTTGATATCCGCCACGGGGGCGTAAATTTGATGGATCCCAATGGCACGCGCTTCCTCAGCGGTTGTTTTCCCCATCCGGTATGCCAGATCAGGTCGCCGCGTTGCACCCACTGTCATCGCGTCCGGGAAGAAAGTCCCCCGCCGCACCCTTCCACCCAATCCGTGTTCAAAATCAGCCGCAACGAGGAGCGGGATGCGGGCAATGCGCTGCAGTCGATTGAGCAGCACCGCCTCTTCCATCACATCCCCCTGCGCCATCATCAATCCACCCACTCTCCGCTGCGACACAAGGCGGACCAGGCGTTCAGAGGGATCGCTGTCCGTGCTGAAGTACTGTCCGTACGCCCGCACGATCAGCATTTGCGAGATCTTCTCCTCGAGCGGCATTGACGACACAAGGGAATCGATCGCCGCGGCCGTGTTCCATCGGGTCTGGGAGAAAACCACGCGGGTGGAATCGGACACGGGAGGAAGAGCAGGACGGATCAGTGGGGCGGGAACAGTGCGGCAGGAGAGAACCCCGATGGCGCAGAAGGAGAAAAGCGCACACAGAAAGGAGAAACGGGACCGATAAAGCGCGGCGATGCCAATCTGCCGGCGCCGGGGTGCGAGCCTTCCGTGCAGGCAAACAGCGGACCGGACATCTTCGGACGGGTCGATCATTGACTCCTCAATTCTTTCTCGCGCTCCCTGGCTTGGGACAGCGCCATGGAGACGGCACCGTGTGCCGGACTGTGGAGCGGCGGCTGAATCACCGCGTGCGGCCATTGGGAAACGATCGCCTGGCGAAGCATACGCGCGTAGATCGTCTCCTGGTCGATCAATCCCCCGATAAACGCGACGCCTGTCGTGCCGCGAAATCCAAGAAGCCGGATCGTCGCAACAACCTGCCGGGCAAGTTCACGTGAAGCTTTCGTGAGAATCGTCAGTGCACCCGCATCTGCCTCGGCCGCGGATTTCAGAACGAGAGGAGCGATTGATGGAATGTCGAGTTCTTCCCTGTAGACCGCTTCGATGAGCCGTTCCCTGGTCGTAAGGCCGAACGTCGCGCCAAGGGCATCGCGGAGTCGGCTGGCTTCACCAAGGCCGTCCAGTTCCTGCGTCAGAAGCCGCAGGGCTTGGAGACCGATAGCATACCCGCTCCCCTCATCGCCCAGCACCCTCCCCCAGCCGCCTCTTTGCAGGAGCGTCCCCTCCGGGTTCTTTCCGATGACTGTCGAGCCGGTGCCGGCAACGACGGCGACACCCGGGCCTCCGCCAAACGCCCCCTCCAGGGCGATGTAAGAATCCGATTGCACAACGATCGGGAGGGGAAGGACATCCTCGGCGGCAAGGAGAGACTGAATTGCGACAACGAGGTTCTTCCTCTCCTGTGTTCCCCCCGCACCCGCGAGACCGAGCACCGCGGCCCTGATCATTCCGGGATCCACACCCGCCTGTCTGCTGCACTGCAGTATCACATCGGCCAGTCTTGCCGCGGCTTCACGGGGTCCGACGACGTTCTGGTTTGAGCCCCCGACCTGGATGCGCGAAAGAACCAGCCCGTCCATGTTCGCCAGCAGGCCGATCGTCTTTGTCCCACCCCCATCGGCACCGAAGACAAATCCGCGGCTCACGATCCCGTTGTTCTCCGCCTTTTTCTTCATAAGCTGAACCGCACAGCGGCGGAGATGCCGGAGAAGACCTCACTGCCGCCGCGGAGAGCAACGCCAGGACCGATGGCAACGCTCAGGGGGTGATCCCCGTAACTGCGTTCGTTTTCCCTTTGCGCGGCAAAAGGGGCATCGATGAGCGCGTAGGCATACACCCCGCCGATTGCGATGACTGACAGCCAGCCGGCCGGTTTGATCGAACCCGGGGTGTCCCCGATATCAACGGCAACGGCAGCGCCGATGGCGGCACCGAAGAGGCCTGTGAGAACAGCCCCTTTGACCGGTTCCCCTGCATAGATGTGACCGAGGCCGGGAAGGAGCACGGAAAGCGTCCCGGCAATTTCGGGATTCTTCCCCCCCGCGGCGACAAGCGATAGATCACCACTCTGTGACCTCGCGCTCCCTCCGAGAAGCAAGGGTGCCAGGAGCAGCATACCTGCAAAAGCCCTCCATCCGGACATTCGAGCTCTCCTCATGGGACCCATGTCCCTTGCAGTTCTTTCCGCCATCAGGACCGGTCCGACGGCGCTTGCCGTGACCTCCGCAACGAACGAATCCCCAGAGAGAGGCAGCCGGCAGCAATGGTCGCAGCACACCCTATCACCGTGTGCCACGTGTAGTCGATGGGCGACGCAAGGACGACGCAGGTCATGACAGCGCAGCCTGTCAGAAACCCGACGTACGCATCGCTCTCTCTTGTCTTTACGAAAAACAGGCCGAGCAGGAACGTCCCCAACATGCCCCCATACGTAAACGAGGCAATCGTAAGACCGAGCTCGACAACAGGATTCCTCGTATCGGTGAACAACATTGCTCCTCCGATCAGGGCTGCTCCCCAGAAGACCGTCATCACCCGCGATGTGCGCATGGATCGGCGCTCATTGCCTTCAGCCGGCACCGCGGGCATGCGGAAGATATCAAGATATGTTGAGGATGCAAGAGAGCTGATTGACGAGGAGAGCGTCCCCATGGCGGATGCAAGCACTGCGGCAATCAGGAGGCCGAGCAGACCGTGAGGAAGCTGGCCGACGATAAAGCGGGGGAATATCTCGTCGGAAGAAGCGAGACCAAGAGATTGCAGGGATGCGCCGTGATAGAACGCGAAGAGACACACGCCGAGGAGAAGGAAAAAAGCAAATTGGAGAACGATACAGAATGCGTCCAGCATCAATGCTTTTTGGCTGTCCCGGGCCGTGCGGCAGCCCAGGAGCCTCTGGACGAGGAGCTGGTCTGTGCCATGTGAGGCCATGGAGAGAAAGGTCCCCCCCACAAGCCCTCCCGCAAGCGTATACGGCGTCGCGAGGAATTCCATAACACCACGGCCCGAAGAGCTGTGCAGCACGGCAAACTTATTCACACCATCGTGAACGGCAATTGCGGTGACATCCTGCCAGCCGTGCGGAAGGCTGTGGAGAATCAGGGCCATCGACACAACGGCCCCACCGAGGTAGACAACGAGTTGCACAACATCCATCGCCACGACGGCTTTCAATCCCCCGAGCGACGTGTAGATGATGGTCGCCCCCCCAATGAGGATGATGCACGTTGCATAGCTAAACCCGCTGATCAGATGCACAGGGATGGCAGTGGCAAACAGGCGGACCCCTGAGGCGAGTACGCGGGTAAGGAGAAACACCATCGACGTAAACCTGCGGAGCGAGAGACCGAAGCGCTTTCCCAGGAAATCGTATGCCGTTTCCAGATCGCCTCTATAGTAGGAAGGGATGAAGAGAACACTCACCAGCAGCCGGCCGATGACATATCCGAAGGCAAGCTGCAGAAAACGCATGTCCGACGTATAGGCAAGTCCAGGAATGCTGATAAAAGTCAGTGTGCTGGTCTCTCCCGCCACAAGGGAAAGGCCGACGGCCCACCATGCCAATTGTCGCCCCCCCAGGAAGAACTCGCGGGAAGTCTTCTGCCTGCCGGCGATCAGGGTGCCGGCCACGGTCACACCGGCGAGATACACGAAAATGATCGCGCCGTCCAGCAGAGACAATCCCACGCGGAACCTCTGGTGGTGGATACTCTCTAATGTAACAAGGACCGTGTCGCAATTCAAGGGAATGGCATCGTCACGGAAAGTCCGAGGCCGGTCGCCGGTCTTTCAATCATTCAATTCTTTCACTATCATGGGGAATTCGTGCCACCACTATCAGGTCAGCCATGCAAGAGAATCCTGCGGAACACAGCGACACGCAGCCCTCCGTCTTTCGGAAAACAGTCCTGGAGATCTGCCAGCCGTTCATCGATCTTGTTCACGCCTCGCAGGCGCTGTGGGGCATCAATCTCTCGTATCTCCTGGAAGGCCTGACGTATTTCGGTGTGGTCGGTCTGCTCGCGATTTTCTTCAACCAAAGCATCGGTCTGGACGATATCCGCGCCGATCAGATGGTGGGATTCCTGACTGCAGGAATCACTCTCGGCATGCTGCTCCTGGGCGCAACGGTCGACTTCATCGGCGCCCGCAAGGCACTCCTGCTCTCGCTCGTCCTTATGCTTCTCGGCCGGGTGACGCTGACATTGAGCCCGCAGATGGGAACAACGGGGCTCTGGTCCTCTTCGCACCTCGTCGCCATGGGAGGATTGTTCGGAGTTATCCTTGGATACGGCATCTACCAGCCGGGATGCTATGCCGCGGTAAGAAAGTTCACGACGGCAAAGACAGCCGCCATGGGCTACGCGATGCTTTATGCGTTGATGAATCTCGGCGCGTTCATCCCCGGCCTGATCTCTCCTCCGATCCGGAGGACATTCGGCATCACGGGTGTCTTCTGGGTGTACGTCGCGTTGACTGTCGCAGGGATCCTGGTGATCGCCCTCTTCCTGACCCGCAAGGCGATCGCTCAGGCGGAGACCTCCGCCGCAGAAGGGGAAAAAGAAAAAGAGGAGGAGCGGAGACCCTTGAAGGAACAGATCGCCTACTACATAAAGCACTTTCCGATCAAGGACTCACGATTCATGTACTTCATCTTCATCCTTGTCCCCGTGCAGACCCTCTTTGCGCACAATTGGCTGACACTTCCGCAGTATTGCAGCAGGGCATTCACCGGCCTCGTGAGCGACAACTTTGAGATGTTCGTGAACGTCAGCGCGCTTCTCGTGTTCGTCCTCACGCCCATCGTGACGGGGCTGACCGCCCGCCGGAACACCTACACCATGATGATCATCGGAACACTCATCATGGGTTTGCCGCCGTTCATCCTCGCTTTTGGCCCGAACATCGTGACGCTCTTCGCATACCTCATCCTGACAACGATTGGCGAGGCGATGTGGTCACCCCGGTTCCTCCAGTGGGTGGCCGAAATCGCCCCGAAGGACATGACGGGAATCTACATGGGACTGGGCCAGTTCCCGTGGTTCCTGACAAAGGTCATCACGAGCATTTACAGCGGGTGGTTCCTGATGCACTACTGTCCTGCCGGCGTTCCACCGGAGCAGATGCATACCGGCACGATGTGGTTTGTGTACGGATGCATATCGATCATGACTCCTGTGGGACTCTTCCTTGCGCGGAAATGGATGAGGAAGGGATTCAAGGAGCGGGTCGATCAGCAAATCGCAGGGGCACAGTAACCCCTTCGGTCGCCGACGAGAACGCACGGGGAAGCGGATGAGCGATAGTGCAAATCCGGGCGTGCCGTGGAACTCACCCACAGTGATGTTCACACCCGGTTGCAGGAGACATTGGGATGGATATTACTGCGTCCGGACGTTATGCTTTTTCCGGTAGATGTCGCGGCTGGCTTTGTTCTGATCGTGTCTGATCTTTGCCCTCTCGGCGGGTGTTATCACTCCATCGGCCTTCGCGGCCCTTTTCTCTCTCGCGATCTTCCTCTGCTCCGCTTCCAAGCGCCTTGTCTCCGCCGGCGTCAGGGCCCCACTCCTGACTCCCTGCCTGATCCTTGCCTGCTGTCGGATTTGCCGTTGCGTGATTGTTGCCTTCCTGGGCGTTTGAGCAGGCGCAGGCGATGCTTGTGGCGTCGGGTCTTGTGCAAAAACCTGACAGGAAGAAAGCATGACAAGAACGATCATTGCTGTTGTGAGTTTGATCATCATATCTCCTTGTTTTTGTTGTACTTCTGGCTGCACGGAAGTTCCAATCCAACACGTTGCTTGCATCACACGCCGGAGAGGAGTCAAGTGATCTTGATCAAATGTCGTTCAGGGCCTGACATTTGTTAAGGCGAAAAGTTGCGAAATTTCCCAGAAAAACACTTGCAATTTCAACACGGGCTTGGTAGGTTTGAAACATAAGTAAAAAGTTCACCGTTCTTTCGCCATAAGCTAATGTTATTGTGCCGCTTTTGCCTGTAGCGGTGAGTGTCGCCAGCAGTTCGAATCGCAGTCAATGGTGAGACTTGTTCCCATTGCGTGCGATTTTTTTTAAAGGTGCCTTGTCCCCCCAGTTCTCACGTTGTACTTCTCATTAACGCATATAACGAAAGGATTTGTTCCATGGAACGCGGAACAGTCAAGTGGTTTAACAGTGCCAAAGGGTATGGTTTTATCTCCCGTCCAGGTGGTGAAGATGTGTTCGTCCACTTCAAAGCGATCAATGGCGAAGGATACAAGACGCTGAACGAGGGTGATACCGTCGAGTTTGAGGTGGAAAACGGGCCCAAGGGTCTACAGGCCGCCAACGTAACCAAAGTGTAACGAATCCCGGTCTGCATCCCCGCCGAACATCCCCCCTGCTTCACAGGGGGGATGTGTTTTCTCTCACGCGTGCTCACGTCTCCAGGAATCAACCAGGACCGATAGCCCCCCGGGCACAGCCCTCCATGTCGACTCCGGGAGGCGGATGAAGGCGTGCCTTTCACCCCTCTCTTCCGTATATTTCCCCTGCACGAGAGCGCACCACGTCAAGCGTGCATCCCGCGAGCACTCCTCCACATTTCACAACAGGATTTCACGCATGGCGATCCGCATCTTCATCACGGGGGGGACCTTCGACAAAGAATACAACGAGATCGACGGAAAACTCTTCTTCAAGGAGACCCATCTGCGGGAGATGCTCTCCCTTGGCCGTTGCAAGCTTGATCTTGCCACGCAAACCCTGATGATGATCGACAGCCTCGAAATGACGGACGCCGACCGGGACGTGATCGTCGAAGAGTGCGCCAAGACCGCTGAAGACCGCATTGTTATCACCCACGGAACGGATACGATGGAAGTGACGGCCCGGGCGCTGGGCGAGAAAGTGACGGGAAAGACCATCGTTCTCACCGGCGCGATGATTCCCTACAAGTTCGGAAGTTCCGACGGGCTCTTCAATCTCGGGAGCGCGCTCTCCTTCGTTCAGACGCTCCCGCCGGGCGTTTACATCGCAATGAACGGGAAGTACTTCCCGTGGAAAAATGCAAGAAAGAACCGAAGGACGGGAGAATTCGAAGAAATACGGTAGAAGGGGTTACGGGCTCCCCCGTTTGCGACCCCCCCCCCCCNNCCCGAGCAGACCTCAAGACTAGTATCTTTGCACGCTCACGCTGGAGACTCCTGCCTGAATCGTGATGTGGATCTTTCGCGCCGCAGAAGCGAAGTTTTCACTCCGATATTTTCCGCTCTGTTCATCCTTCTTCATCCCTTCAAGGCGTTTGGAGGAAAGGGCTGATTGCACGTCCGCCTCACAGCCGGCAGATTCCGGGACGCGGATGACAATCGAGGACGCGCCCGCCTTCACATTGACTCTACTCTCCCCTCCCCTGTTTCCCAGTGTCACCTTTACTTCTCCCGCCCCACTGTGGATGTCGAGATTGTCGATAAGAAACCGGCTGAGATCCAGGTCGAGCTGTGCGGCACCGATATCGAAGGCAAGATCCCACACCGGCGAAGGATTAAGACTCACATCCACCCGGTTCTTTCCGGCCCGCAATCCCCAGCCCCCGTGACGGGACGACATGTCCATATGAATGTCACGCCGGCCATCGCTCGTGCTGCTATGGAAGTCATATTCCCCCACATTGGAAGACACTTCGGCATCGAGCAGGGAGGCGCATGTGTCCATAATATGGAATTTCCCCGCACCGGAGGCAAAGTGGAAGGACACCTGATGGACGCTTGTGTCGGCATTCTCGACGAATTTCTGCTCACTCGTCTGCCAGTCGTTTCTGTCCCCCACCGACCATGCAGCCCCCTCATAAAGCAGGAGGGCAATGTAGAGCGCCGCAATGACAGCCGCCGCGATCTTCAGCGCGCGCACGCCCGTCAGGATAGCGATTCCCCACAGCACGATCAAGACCGGCCAGAACCGCCAGTACGATCCGACCTCAAACGTGACAATGTCAAGCTTGAGCAACAGAAGTAAGCCCCCCGCCGCAACGAAGAGCACTCCCCAGAATACGCGGGATGTTTTCATGGTCATTCCTGCAAATGTGTTATATTCTCATACGATAATCGTGCTCGCCGGTTACACTCTTCCCTCAGAGATTCTCCCCTCTTCTGATCTTCCGGAATTCGTCCGAAAGGCTCCTGTCGCGAAGGCGGCCCAGATCGGGGAGATCGGGAATCCAGCCATAGCGGTGCGACGAATGTGTCGGGCGGGCAAGGCCGTGCTTCGACATCCGGGAAGGCAACGCGCAATTTCCTCTGAATGATGAGTTCACCCTTGGACGGCGGAGAATTCGAAGCAAAAGATTCAGCGCCAATATAGAGAGGGGCGGAAGGGAAAGCAAGACAATCCCCATCGGCCGGAACGCAGGTTGCCGGGATGTGGTTTTTTCCCTACCTTGAGGCCGTCACGTTCCGTGCTTCAACCACCGTTCACGCTGTGCATCATGACTGATGAAACCACGCTGGAGCGTGCGAGGTCCTTGTTCCCCTGCACGCAGCAGCCCCGGCTCTATCTCGACCATGCATCCACGGGTCCCCTCTCCACCCGCGTCCTGGGGGCCATGAACGACTACCTCCGCCACAGGTCGGAAGGGGTGCTCGACACATTTGCGCTCGACATTCCCGTGGCGGCGGAATGTCGCTCGCTTCTTGCAACTCTCCTCAACGCTGAATCTCCGGAACGGATCGCCTTTCAGGGGAGCACCTCGGATGGAATCAACGTCCTTGCGGGAGGACTCACGTGGAAGACGGGAGACAGCGTCCTCGTGGGATCAATGGAATTTCCGGCCAACATCTACCCGTATCTGAATCTCACGGCCCGGGGAGTGACAGTTGACTTCCTTGAGAGTCCCGATGGACGGGTCACGGCAGAGCTGATCGAGCATGGGATCACCGCGCATACACGCGTCGTCGCGCTCAGCGCCGTGCAATTCCTCTCCGGATACCGGGCGGATCTTGCTGCCATCGGGGATATGTGCCGCCGGAAGGGAATCATCTTCGCCGTGGACGGCATTCAGGCCGTTGGGGCGATCCGGATTGACGTGCAGGGAATGAAGATCGACTTTCTCGCGGCCGGCGGACAGAAGTGGCTTTTGAGCCCGCACGGCTCGGGGTTTATCTACGTGACGGAAGAAATTCAGTCCCGCATCAAGCAAGCGACGCTCGGGTGGCTTTCCGTTGCCGAACCGTTCAAGTTCTTTCCCGCCAATCAGCCTCTCGCAAAATCCGCGCGGAGGTACGAGGGGGGAAGCCTCAACTGGCCCAGTCTCTGGGGTATGCGGGCGTCTCTTGCCACTCTTCAGGAATTCGGTCCGGCCTGGATTGAGTCGCACATTCTCTCGATCACCGGACAGCTCATGGATGGTCTTCGCACGCTCGAGGGCATCACCCTTTGGACTCCTGACTCCCCTTCCGAACGCGCGGGAATCGTGACCGTTCTCCCTGCCCCGCGCGTCTCCGTGAAATTGGTGTTCGACCGCCTTCGTGCCGAAGGAATCACGATCTCTCTCCGCGAGGGAAAACTCCGTTATTCCCCCCACTTCTACAACTCCAGCAGCGACATGCGCAGAGTTGTTGCTTTGACTGCGAAGGCGCTCCTTTGACTCCGGGCAGGGCGGGGAAAGAGGAGACGGCGGATGATCGGGGTTGTTGGAGATGATCCGTCACGTCTCCTTTTCCAGAAGGCCGCGCGCCTTCAGGAGGAGATCCTTGTGATCGGCCGGAACCGTCGGATACTGGAGATGAAGCGAGCGGAGCTTCGAGACGATCGTGTCGGCGACAGCGAGCCGTGTGAACCACTTCTTGTCTGCAGGGATAATGTGCCAGGGAGCCCAGCTCGTGTTTGTATGATCGAAGGCATCCTCATACGCTTTCATGTATTCCGACCAATGCGCCCGCTCCTGCACATCCGCCGTTGAGAATTTCCAGTTCTTCTCCGGCTTCTCGATCCGTTCCAGGAACCGCTTCTTTTGTTCCTTCCTGGAGAGATGGAGGAAGAATTTCAGGATGACGAAGCCGTTCCCGGTGAGATACTTCTCAAAGTTGTTGATCTGCTCATAACGCCGCTTCCAAATGTCCTTGTCCAGGAGATGCTTGGGGATATTCTGCCGCCGGAGGAGTTCCGGATGCACGCGGGTGACGAGAACCTCTTCGTAGTACGACCGGTTGAAAATGCCGATGCCCCCGCGCGAAGGGAGTTCCTTCGCGCACCGCCAGAGATAGTCGTGGCCGAGCTCCTCCGTTGACGGCGACTTGAAGCTCACCACATGGCATCCTTGCGGGTTGACGCCGGACATGACATGCTTGATCGCTCCATCCTTCCCTGCAGCGTCCATCGCCTGGAACATGATGAGCAGGGCGTATGTCCCCTGCGCATAGAGCACATCCTGCAGCTCCGCCAATTCCCTCACGCCGCTTTCCAGCCGGCCGGCGGCCTCTTCCTTGTCTTTCAATTTTCCGGTCGCTCCCGGATCACAGGCGGAAAGCCGGATCTTTGTCCCCGGCGGAAAGATGAACTGTGAGTCTTTCATGGCATCAGGATGAAAGGAATATGGAGGAGAGTCCAGAGTGCATAGCGCCATGCAGTATGGCGCCGCTCCCCGGGAACAAGAAACCAAAAATAAACCCCTTTGGCGGCGGTGTTGCTCATCAAAGCGATGATGACTGCCATCCCGCCGGCATTCATCATTCCTGAGCTATTCTGTACGACCGACAGGACAAACGGATCGACATCCGCAACGCCGACGATCCCCGCGAGGGCAAGGATCCCCGTCACGCCCAAAACCGATTTGACCGCCGAAGTGACGACGAGCAGAACGACAAAAAGGGCTGCGAACACAAGAGCAGGAGTGATTTCAAACGGGTTCTGCATGCTTTCCATTTCGTTCGTCCCCACCTCATCCCCGGTACCCGCGGGAACCACCGACAGGAGGAGTCCGATTCCGGCGAGAAGAAGCATCTTCCACCACGCCATCATACCATAGAGCGGGTTCACCACGGCAACAATGACGAGAATGCGCACGTACATGACGCTTGACGCCAGGATCGCCGATTGCAATGCGCGGGGCCCGCGCGACGGCGACTTGCGTGCGAGACGTCCGGCTGCAATCGTCAGGGCGGTGCTCGAGACGATTCCTCCGAGCAATCCTGAGAGCCACAATCCCACCTTGTCCCCGAAGCGGTGCGACAGGAAATAGCCGACGAACCCGATCGTCGAGACAAGGATGACGACCTCCCAGATGCGCGTGGGATTCAGGTTGAATCGCGTGTACTCCTGGTTGGGAAGAACCGGCAGGATAATGATTGTCACGAGGAGGAATTTGACGACGGCAAGGAACTCCGCCTTGTTCAGCTTTTCGACGTATGCTTCGAGACGTGCTTTTTCCGAAAGGAGGATCGTGTTGCATACGCTCAGGGCCATGGCAGCCCAAACGTCGACCAGGAGGGCGAGCGCGCCCGAAACATACGTCAGGAGCGCCGATACCTCGCTGGTCGCCCCGAAGTGATCGGCACGCGCCTTTGCCGAATAGACGACGCCTGTCAGCACGATCATGCCCAGGAGGCCGATCGGGAGCGCGAAGCTGACGCCGGTCTGGTGGAGCCAGGCGCAGCCGAAGCCCAGCATGGAGATGAGGGGATACGTCCGCACGCCGCCGAGCATAAAATGCTGGCGCTCGATCTTTGCGCTTTCCCGTTCAAGGCCGACGAGGAAACCGAGTGCAAGCGCCACAGCAAAGCGGAGCTGCACGGTCCATTCGATCGCATTCATACCATCGCTCCTTCACCAAGCAGCAGCCGGATTTTGGCGACAACCATGTCGATTGCCACGGTGTTCTCCGCGCCGCGCGGGATGATAATATCCGCCCAGTGCTTGCTTGGTTCCACGAATTCAAGGTGCATCGGCTTCACGGTCCGCATGTACTGCTGCATGACCGATTCGAGCGAACGTCCGCGCTCGAGCATGTCACGGCGAATACGCCGAAGGAGGCGCTCATCCGCATCCGCATCCACAAAAATGCGGATATCCATCAGTTCGCGGAGGCGCTTGTCGACGAAGATCAGGATTCCGTCGATGATGATGATCTCACGGGGGTCGATTCTTTGCGTCGCGTCGAGACGCCGGTGATTCGTAAAATTGTAGGTCGGCTGCTCCACCGCGCGCCCGGAGCGAAGGGCTTGAATATGCCTTATGAGGAGATCGGTTTCGAGGGAGTCCGGGTGATCGAAATTAATGCTGTCCGGCGGTGTGCCGCCGTAAGAACCGATATCGCGATAATACGAATCGTGCTGGATCACCGCCACGCGATCGCGGTCAAGTTTTTCAAGAACCTTGTTCGTCACTGTTGTCTTCCCCGATCCTGTCCCTCCCGCAATCCCGATGACGAGCTGTTTCATGAAAGTCGAATTCGGCGTATAAGGTCATGAGAAAATAACAAAACAAGATACTCTCCCATGGGCCGAGAAGCAACAGGCATGCGGCCCGGTGGGCGCTGGATGATCCCTCAAGCGTCGCGGAAAGCCCCGACTCGCCGGGCGCGTAAGACTTGCGCAACCCCGGGCCCTCTCCATACCGAAGGAAACCGAAAACGTCGGGCATGGAATGAATCCGCTTTCTTTCGTATATTCCATCCGGCCAAGATGGACATGCGTCATTCCGCCGGTTCAGGGAGAGGGCCGCATGTTCATCGTCAAACCCCTCCGTCAGGGAGGGATCACATCGTCCATCATCACGCATCCGCCCGTGGAAGAGTGCATTGCCCGGCTTGAAGCTATGACTTACGGAGTCGTCACCCGATGAAAAAAATTATCCTGCTCGTCGCCGGCATTATCGGGATCGTCGTGCTGGTCGCCGCAATCCTCCTGTATATCAACAGGGGCAAGATCACGAACTTTGCCGCGGACAGGACGCTCAACTATGTGGAGATGCAGGTGATGCAGCATGTCGCCGACCCGCATCGCGCGGACAGCGTCAGGACCGACTTCGCAAAGCTCCATGAGCGTTTGCGGGCAGGCACGGTGAAGTCTTCCGACGTGAAGGACCTCGCGGCACTTTTTTACACAAGTTACAAGAACGACAAGCTCGACTCGGCGGAGGTCAGGCAGATTCTCGGCAAGATCCACGACCTGGCCCGCGAACGATGACCAAGCCCGTCTCCGATACGACGCCGCCGGCCGCGTGAAGTGCACATAATGCACATCGAGCGCAGCCGGCGGCGTTTTCTCCTCAGGGCCTGTCCAACGCCCCTCACTTCTTCCCCAGCATCCTCCTCCACCTCCGCAGCGCCTTTTCCACCTCCGCAGGCGCCGTTGATCCTTCCGATCGCTTCAGCGCGAGGGAACGCCGGGCGCTCAAAACCTCCTTGACATCCGTCCCGAACTTTTTCGACAGTCGTTTGTATTCCTCCAGCGGCAGTTCCCCCAGCGAATATCCCTGGGTCTGGCATTGCACAACAAGCGCCCCCACGATGCCATGCGCCTTCCGGAAGGGGACCCCCCTGCGCGCGAGATAGTCAGCCAATTCGGTTGCAAGAGCGAAGTCTTCGTCAAGTTCCTTTTCAAACCGCCGCGCATCGAACGTGACGGTGGCAAGCATTCCCGCGAGGATATCAATACTGGCTACCACCGTATCCGCCGCATCAAAAAGGGGTTCCTTGTCCTCCTGCATGTCCCGGTTATAGGCAAGCGGCAGTCCCTTCATTATCGTCAACAGCGTGACGAGGTCGCCGTACACACGGCCGGTCTTTCCGCGTATCAATTCGGCCATGTCGGGGTTCTTCTTTTGCGGCATGATGCTGCTGCCGGTCGCGAATGCGTCACCGATGGCCGCAAAGCGCCATTCGTGTGATGTCCAGAGGACAAGCTCTTCGGCAAGCCGGCTCGCGTGCATCATCGTCACGGCCGCAGCGCTGACGAACTCCAGCACCGCATCCCTGTCGCTCACAGCATCGATGCTATTCTCCACAACGCCATCAAAGTGCAGCTGGCGCGCGACGCGGCGTCGATCGATGGGAAAGGACGTTCCGGCGAGGGCGGCGGCTCCCAGGGGTGACTTGTTCGCCCGCTTGCGGCAGTCCAGAAGCCGCGTCCGGTCACGTTCGAACATCTCGACGTACGCAAGGAGATGATGGGGGAGGAGGACGGGCTGTGCTCTCTGGAGGTGGGTATACCCCGGCATCACGACCGACTTGTACTGGACGGCCTTCCGCAGAAGCGACCCTTGCACCCGGCGAAGAGAAACCACCGATATATCGATGGCGTGCCGCAGGAACAGCCGGACATCAAGGGCCACCTGGTCGTTTCTGCTCCTCGCGGTGTGGAGCCGGGCCCCGGCGTTCCCGATCTTCTCGGTCAGCCGTTGTTCGACCGCCATGTGGACGTCATCCGCGACGAATCTCCCGCTGCCTGAGTGCGCGGTGAGCCACGCGTCATTTCCCGCGTCGATCTCCCGCAGAATTTCCTTCAGACCGTGCGCAATCTTCTTGGCATCGTTCCCGGGAATGATTTTCCGCGCCGCAAGCATCGCAACATGGGCGAGACTCCCGGCGATATCCTCACGGACGAGGCGCCTGTCCACGGGGAGTGAAGACGAAAATTCGAGCGCCTCCGCGTCCAAGGGATCGCGGAAGCGCCCTTTCCATTCCTTCATGGAACCGGCACGCCCTGGAGAACACTCTGCTGCTCCTTCTCCTCCCGAGCCTCAGCGGCAACGGTCTGCTGGACGTGGTGGTACGTCTTCACCGGCAGGCCGAAGATCTTGATGAATCCTTCCGAGGCCTTGTGGTCGAATGTATCCTCGCTCGTATACGTGGCAAGGTTCGTGTTATAGAGGGAGAAGACCGACTTTCGGCCGGCGATCGCGATCCCTCCTTTGAAGAGCTTCACAATGACCGTTCCGGTCACTGTTTTCTGCGTCTCATCGACGAAAGCATCAAACGCGCTCTTCAGCGGCGAGAACCAGAGCCCGTCGTACACGAGGTCGGCATACTGCGCTGCGATCTGGTTTTTCATGTGGAACACGGACCGGTCCAGCGTGAGCCGCTCGAGTTCCAGGTGAGCAAAGTGGAGCACTGTGGCGGCGGGCGCTTCATAGATTTCGCGCGATTTGATGCCGACGAGCCGGTTTTCCATGAGGTCGATTCTCCCCACACCATGCGCCCCGGCGATGTCGTTCAGAGTGAACACCAGGCTCACCGGGTCGAGGCGCGTTCCTCCGATCCCGACCGGTACGCCATTTGCAAATTCAATCTCCACATACTCCGGCTTGTCCGGAGCGAGTTCGGGTGCCACGGTCCGCTGGTAGGCGTCAGCCGGCGGTTCGATCATCGGGTCCTCGATCACACCGCACTCGATGGCTGTTCCCCAGAGGTTCTCATCGATCGAATACGGGTTCGCCACCGTCGCAGCGACGGTAATGTTGTTTTTCCGCGCATACGCGATCTCTTCCTCGCGGGACTTGAACTCCCACTCGCGGAGCGGAGCAAGGACTTTCAGTTCGGGAGCAAGGGCGGCAACAGAGACTTCGAAGCGCACCTGGTCGTTCCCCTTCCCCGTACAGCCGTGGGCGACGTACGTTGCCCCTTCCTTCCGTGCGATATCGACGAGCATTTTCGCAAGGAGCGGGCGGCCAAGGGAGGTCGCCATGGGATACGTTTGTTCATAGAGCGCGCCCGCTTTGAGGGAGGGAAAAACGTAGTCCTTCATGAACTCGTCTTTCAAGTCCTTGATATAGACCTTGACCGCCCCCGTCGCGTAGGCCTTTGTCTGGACCCCCTGGAGCTCTTTTTTCTGCCCAAGGTCCCCCGTCGCCGTGATGACGTCGACGCCCTTGTGCTCCATCAACCACTTCACCATCACCGACGTATCAAGTCCGCCGGAGTAGGCCAGAACCACGGTATCCTTTTTCATTCCCTATTCCTCGATAAGTTATTTTTAAGAAATTGCACAACCTGCGGAGTCTTTCGGCGCGAGCGGGGAATCACCAGGAGTGTATTGTCTCCCGCAACCGTCCCGATGACATCCGGGTTCTTCTGGACATCAATGAATTCTCCGACGGCATTTGCGCTTCCCGGAAGCGTGTGAACAACAATCATCGAATCGTTCGCATCAATGGAGAGCACCTCGGCCGTGACCAGCGGGCGGAGGGTCCGGATTTCCCCCGATGGTTGCAGCATGTACCGCCCGCCCTGGGCGGAGGGTATCCATATCACGCCGAGTTCCTGCATATCGCGCGAGAGCGTGGCCTGCGTGACACTGCATCGCCGTTTGCGCAGCTCTCGCCGGAGATCATCCTGGTTAGCGATCTCGCGGGCGGCGATGATTTCCTTGATTGCGAACAAACGTTCGTGCTTTGTCATTGTCGAGACCGCGGCAAAAGATGACATCCGTCCTTTTCCGATCCGGTGTTATGCGTGAACGGGAGCATGTTCGCTCCGGTGGACGAGCTCCGTGCCGATGCCCATATCGGTGAAGATCTCCAGCAGGAGCGAATGTTTGATCCTGCCGTCGATAAGGTGAACCTTGTTCACCCCGGCGTTCAAGGCGGTGAACGCGGACCGGATCTTGGGGACCATGCCATTGCTGATGATCCGGGTCGCCATCATCCGGTCCGCTTTATCCTGATCCATGCTGGGGACCAGCGCGCCGCCGGCCATGACGCCCTCCACATCGCTGAGGAAGACGAGCTTCTCCGCTTCGAGTGCTGCGGCAACGGCGGAGGCCGCCACATCCGCATTCACATTGTATGCTTCCCCCTCCCCGCTGACCCCAACGGGAGCGATCACCGGCATGATGCCGTTCTTCAAGAGCATGGTGAGATGGTGGACGTTCACTCCGCAGATCTCCCCGACGAATCCCAGGTCCACGCCTCCCTCTTCGTATTTCCGCACGCGCAAAAGATTCGCATCCACCCCGCTGAGGCCGACGGCGTTTCCGTCATGACGGTTGATTCTGCCGACGATGTCCTTGTTGGTCTTTCCCGCGAGGACCATCTGCACGACATCCATCATTGCTGCATCGGTGTAGCGCTGGCCGTCGATGAAGCGGGACTCGAGACCCAGCTTTCCGGCCACCTCCGTCACTTCCTTGCCGCCGCCATGAACGATGACCACGCGGATGCCGATCTTTGTCAGGAGCGTCACATCCTGCGCAAATGTTTCCTTCAGTTCATCGTCGGTCTGCGCCGCACCGCCGTACTTCACCACGAACGTCTTCCCTTCATAGCGGGAGATGTAGGGGAGCGCTTCGATGAGTACTTCCGTTTTCGCGGAGAGGGATGCGATCATGGATTACGTCCTGTAGTTCGCATTGATGTCAACATACTGCTTCGAAAGATCGCACGTCCAGAACGAGGCGTTGTGCCCGCCCCGATGGAGATGGACGCTGATCCGTATATCCTTCCGGGAGAGGACTTTCTTCGCCTCCTCCTCGGAGAAATCGATCACGTAGCCCGCCCGCAGGACCGGAACGTGCCCGAAACAGATCTCCACCCGGGCGGGATCGAACTCGATCCCTGAGTAGCCGATCGCGGCGAGGACCCGGCCCCAGTTCGCATCTTCGCCGTGGATGGCGGTCTTCACCAGACTTGACCCGGCGATGCTTCGTGCGGCTGTGACGGCTTCCTCTTCCGTCGCCCCGCCGGCAACCGCGATTTCGACGAATTTGGTCGCCCCTTCGCCGTCGCGGACGATCATATGGGCAAGCTGCAGCAGGACGCATTCCAACGCATCGCAGAACAGCGCGTAACCGGGGTCCGAAGCGTCCGACAGGAGGCCCGCACCTGAGGTTCCGTTTGCCAGAACCGCCACCATGTCGTTCGTGCTCGTGTCGCCGTCGACGGAGATCCGGTGGAAGGAATGTTCAGTTCCCTTCACCAAGGCGCTGTGGAGCAGGGCCGGGGAGAGATCCGCATCGGTGGTCACGAAGCCGAGCATGGTCGCCATGTTCGGTGCAATCATCCCCGATCCCTTCGCCATTCCCCCCACCACAACCGGGACGCCGCCGATCGTGACCTTCACCGCACATTCTTTCACAAAGGTATCGGTCGTCATAATCGCCCGGGCGGCCGCCGTTCCGCCGGTCGGCGACAACTGCCGTGCCGCCGCGGGAATCCCCGCCTCAATGGTTTCGATCGGCAGAAATTGCCCAATCACGCCAGTCGATGCCACAAGGACTTCGCTTTCGTCGGCACCGACGGCGGACGCCGCTGCCCTCACCATCGTCCAGGCATCACGCATGCCCCGATCGCCCGTGCAGGCGTTTGCATTACCGCTGTTGACGACAATCGCGCGGATGGAGGTCGAACGCGCAAGCTGCTCCTTCACCACGACGATCGGTGCGGCTTTCACCACATTGGTGGTCACGACGGCAGCCGCCGTCGCCGGCGGATCCGATACCAGCAGGCAAAGATCGTCCTTTTCCTTCTTGACTCCGCAATGGATCCCGGCGGCGAGGAACCCTTTCGGCGCTGTCACACCCCCCGCGCACGCAGTGATCGCCTCACCCATTCCGTCCGGCCGCAGTTCACCCACATCTCTTTTGCCTGCGGGAGGATGCTCCCTGTCGTTTGTTGTTCCCTTCACTGCTCTTCCGCCTGCGTACACCCTTGCACTCCTTTCCCTTACAGACCTGCCGTCTCAGGCAGTCCGAACATCAGGTTCATATTCTGCGTGGCTTGTCCCGCGGCCCCCTTCACGAGGTTATCGATCGTCGCGATCACCACGATCTGCTTCGTCCTCTCGTCTGGAAAGAGTCCTATGTCGCAGTAGTTCGTTCGTACCACACTCGCAATCTGCGGGATCCCGCGTTTGATGCGGACGAAAGGATGTCCGGCATAATATTCCTCGTACAGCGCGGAGAGTTCCTCTTCCGTGATCCGCACCGCCGGCGATGCGTGCACGGTCGTGTAGATCCCCCGCGTAATCGGCACGAGATGGGGGACGAAAGACGCCGACACCGTGCCGCCTGCAGCCGACGCCAGCACTCCTTCGATCTCCGGGATATGCTGGTGCGATCCGATCTTGTATGCGCGGACGTTTTCGTTCAGCTCTGCAAAACTCATCTCCACTGACGAGCTGCGGCCCGCCCCTGAGACGCCGGAGAGCGCATCGATGACAATTCCCTCCGTCTTGACGATCCCGTGCCGCACGACGGGAAGGAGCGCCAGGAGTGCGCTTGTGGGATAGCATCCGGGGTTCGCCACCAGATGGGCGCCGCGGATTGCATCGCGATAGAGCTCCGGAAGACCGTACACGGCTTCGGCGAGAAGCGCCGGCGCGATATGCGGCCGTTTGTAGTACTGTTCATAGAGGGATGCGGATGCCAGCCGGAAGTCGCCGCCCAGATCGATCACCTTGAGCCCGCGGGTCCGGAGTTCCGGGACCACTCTCATCGCCTCGCCGGAGGGAAGGGCAACGAAGGCGATGTCCATTCCCTCCAGGTCGTCGGGGAGAAGTTTGTCATACGAGAGATCGCAGAGCCCCGCCAGTGCCGGATAGAGGGCATCAACACGCTGCCCCGCAGACGTTGCCGCAGTCACCTTGTCGACGGACACGTCAGGATGACGGGAAAGAATGCGGACCAACTCCGCCCCCGAATACCCCGACGCACCGATGATGACCGCATGAATCATATCCCGCTTTTCTCCCGGCGAATTCGTCTTGCATAAATATGCAAAAAGTCGTATTATTATGCAAGAACAATTTTGGAGGAACCATGGACTTGCAGGATCGCGAAGCTGCCGTCCTTTTTCACACCTACAAGCGGCTTCCTCTCGAGATCGAGCGGGGAGAGGGAGTCACTCTGATCGCCCGTGATGGGACGCGCTACCTCGATATGTTTTCCGGCCTTGCGGTCAACGCCCTCGGAGAAGGTCACCCGCGGGTTGTTGCCGCCATCGCGGCGCAGGCGGCACGGTACACGCATCTTTCCAACTATTTCCTCCAGGAGCCGCAGGTCCGCATGGCAGAGATCCTGGTGAAACATTCGGGCTATTCCCGGGTTTTCTTCGCCAACACCGGCTCTGAAGCCACGGAGGGGGTCATCAAGATCGCCCGGAAATGGGGGGCGACGCGGGGGAAAGCCGGGATCATCGGCTTTTCAAACTCCTTTCATGGAAGAACCATGGGAGCCCTTTCGGTCATGGATCGGCCCAGGTACAGGGACGGGTTCGGGCCTTTCCTTGAGAATTGTCGTACCGTCCCGTTCAACGAACTCGCGCCGCTCACCGCCGCGGTCAACGATCGCACCGCCGCGGTGCTCCTCGAATTCATCCAGGGCGAAGGAGGGGTCCGCCCCGTCTCGGAGGAGTTTGTGCGGACACTCGGGGACCTGCAACGAAAGTTCGGATTCCTTCTCGTCGCCGACGAGGTTCAATCGGGGGCCGGCCGCACGGGGAAGTTCTTCGGATTCCAGCATTACGATGTTCATCCCGACCTCGTGACCATGGCCAAGCCGATCGGCGGCGGGCTCCCCCTCGCAGCGATCCTTGCCTCCCGGGAGATCGCGTCGGTCCTCGAACCAGGAATGCATGGGACGACATTCGGCGGCAACCCCGTTGCTTGCGCCGCGGGCATCGCCGTTCTTGAAGAGATCGAAGAAAAGGGCCTCATCGCGCACGCCGCCCTGGTTGGCGGACTGCTTCTCGACGGCCTTCGTGAGATCGCCCGGGATTTCCCGAAGGTTGTCCGCGAGGTGCGGGGTTTCGGACTCATGGCGGGGATGGAACTCGACCGGCCGGGGGAGGAGATCGTCGGCGCAATGCGGGAGAGCGGGATCCTGATTAACTGTACGGACACAACGGTTCTTCGTTTCCTTCCCCCCCTGATCATCACGGACGCGCATGTCCGGAAGACCGTGGCGGCGTTGCGGACGATCATCGCGGGCCTCTGAGACCATCCGATCCGTCCATGAGAACAGGAATCGATTCTTGATTTTTCCAATGTGATTTCCGCATTTGATAATTCACCGCGCTATTCTTTTGCGCCGTCCGCAAAGGCCCTCTTTTGAGCGTGCCTTCCGCACCCCGCGCGCGTTTCTTTGGCACAGTGATTGTTCCCTGTGCTTTGACATTGTGCCATCCGGAATGGTCAGGAGACAAGGAAGATGTTTTTGATTCTGAGAAAGAAAGTGCTCGCTCCAACGGTCACACAGTTTGACGTGAAGGCCCCCTTCATCGCACGGAAGCGGAAAGCAGGAAACTTCGTGATGATACGCGTCGAAGAAGGCGGCGAACGCATTCCCCTGACAATCGCAGACAGCAATCCCGCCGAAGGATCAATCACGCTGATCGTGCAGGCCATCGGCGGAACCACGAAACTCCTCACGAGCAAAGGCGCAGGTGATTCCCTGCTCGATGTCGTCGGGCCGTTGGGCAACCCGACGCCGATCGAAAACCACGGTGTCGTCGCCTGTGTCGGCGGCGGCGTGGGAACCGCCGAGCTCTTCCCGATCGCCCAGGCCCTCAAAGCCGCCGGCAACGTTGTCCACACTATTATCGGCGCGCGGACGCGAGAGCTTGTCATCCTCGAACAGGAAATGGCGACCTGCTCCGACAGCGTTACGGTCACCACAGATGATGGATCATACGCGAGGAAAGGATTCGTCACGGATGCGTTGAAAGCGCTTCTCGACCTTCCCGGCAGCGGCGTGCACGCGGTGTATGCGATCGGTCCCCTGCCCATGATGAAAGCCGTCTCGAACCTGACGCGGACCTACGGCATCGCCACGCTGGTGAGCCTGAATACCATCATGGTGGACGGAACAGGCATGTGCGGCGGGTGCAGACTCACCGTGGGGGGGCAGATGAAGTTCGCCTGCGTCGATGGTCCGGAATTCGACGGCCATGCCGTGGATTTCGATGAATTGATGAAACGGAACAGAACGTACGTTGACATGGAGAAGATTACGGACGAGCGACATGTCTGCCGGCTTACCGCCGTGCGGCAGGAGGAAATCCGATGAGCGCCGTCAACCCCCTGAAACCGTCACAGCGCATGAAGATACCGCGGCAGGAATCCATCGAACAGCCGGCCGCGGAACGAAGCATCAACTTCCTCGAGGTATCGTTCGGGTTCGATGAAGACCGCGCCGTGCTCGAGAGTCAGCGCTGCCTGGAATGCAAAGAGCCGTACTGCACCGACGGCTGCCCCGTCGGCATTGACATCCGGGGGTTTGTGACGCTTGTCCTCCAGAAGGACTATGTCGGGGCGGTGCAGAAGATCCGGGAAGCCAATTATCTCCCCGCCATCTGCGGGCGTGTCTGTCCTCAGGAGTCGCAGTGTGAGTCGCTCTGCGTTATGGGGAAGAAGCTGACCCCGGTCGCCATCGGCAAGCTGGAGCGGTTCGTGGCGGACTATGAAATGAAGCATCAGCTTTTCACGCCGCCCGTCGTGACGGAACGCCGGGAGGAGAAGATCGCTGTCGTCGGATCGGGCCCGTCGGGACTCACCTGCGCCGCGGAGCTCGCGAAAATGGGTTACCGGGTCACGGTGTTTGAGGCGCTGCACGCCGTCGGCGGCGTGCTGCGGTACGGCATACCGGAGTTTCGTTTGCCAAAGGAGATTCTCGATCTCGAAACCGAGAGGATCAAAGCGCTCGGTGTGGAAGTGTATACCAACTTCGTGATCGGCAGGACGGCCACCATCGATGAGTTGTTCGATGAGTGGGGATTCAAGGCGATATTCCTCGGGACCGGCGCAGGGACGCCGACGTTCATGGGGATGCCCGGTGAGAACCTCAGCGGGGTCTATTCTGCGAACGAATTCCTCACCCGCGTCAATCTCATGGGGGCATACAGATTCCCGGAGAACGATACGCCGATCAAGATCGGGAAGGCCGTCGGTGTGATCGGAGGCGGGAACACGGCCATGGATGCCGTCCGGACAGCCCGACGGCTCGGCGCCGAGCGCGCATACCTTATTTACCGCCGATCGCGCGAAGAGATGCCCGCACGGGAAGAGGAAATACATCACGCGGAGCAGGAAGGGATCGAATTCCTCCTGCTGACGAACCCGCTCCGCATCCTTGCAGATGAGAACAACTGGGTACAAGGGCTTGAGTGCCAGCGCATGACTCTGGGAGAACCCGACGAGTCGGGCCGCCGCAGGCCCGTTCCGATCCCGGGTTCTGAGTTCACGGTGGAACTCCAAACCGTGATCGAGGCAATCGGACAGAAGCCCAACCCCATCATCCAGGCGACGACACCGGGACTTGCCACCGGCAAACGGGGAACGGTTGTCACCGACGCACAACAAGCGACGAGCAGACCGGGGATCTTTGCGGGGGGAGACCTGTCGCGCGGCGGGGCGACCGTGATTCTCGCGATGAGAGACGGGAAGGTCGCGGCACGTGCGATCGCCGGCTACCTGCAGGGGTTGAACAGCCCTCCTCCGTGACATCCCCGCCCGTGCGGGAACCGGCGGCATGAACCGTTCCTTTGCGCAGTTCTCCCCGGGCCACCTGGTGTTTCCCTCCCAGCCACGGCGGCTTCCCCACCACCGGCAGATACTCTTCCACAAGCCGGACGATCTTTCGAGAGAGGATCGTCGACCGGCTTTTTCCGATCCCCCTTCCTTCTTGACATTCCCCTCTCTCCTCTCCATTATAGAGAGGCGCAAACGCTTCATCGATAGAATAGGGAGACGAAGTGGACACAAGAAGCACCAACGAAACAATGTTAGGGGTCATGCCCGTGCTCTTTGTCGGCCACGGCAACCCCATGAACGCCATCACCGATAACGAATTCTCACGCGGCTGGGAAGAAGCGGCGAAAACGATTCCAACGCCGACAGCGATTCTGTGCATTTCGGCTCATTGGGAGGCAAAAGGGACCTTCGTCACTGCGATGGAAAAGCCGCGGACCATACACGACTTCGGCGGCTTCCCCGATGAATTGTATGAAGTGGAATACCCCGCTCCCGGAAGCCCCGCTCTGGCATCCGAAGTCCAGGAGGGCGTCCGTCTCACTCATGTGGAACCCGATCAGGCGTGGGGACTGGACCACGGCACCTGGAGCGTCGCGCGGCGTTTCTACCCGGAGGCCAACGTGCCCATTGTGCAGATGAGCCTGGACTACACCAAACCTCCCCGATGGCACTACGATCTCGCCCGGGAACTCGCCCCCTTGCGATCGAAGGGAGTGCTGATCCTCGGGAGCGGCAACATCGTCCACAATCTGCGGCTCGTCGACTGGCATGCCACGGAGGGGTTGGCCTGGGCGCAGGAAGCAAATGAGAAGATGAAACGGCTCGCAAGTACGGGTGACGACCAGGCGTTGATCAACTACCATTCGCTGGGGAAAGAGGTACAGCTCGCCGTACCCACACCCGAACACTATCTTCCCCTGCTGTATGCGCTTGCGTTAAGGGAAAAGGGAGACAACACTTCTTTCTTCAACGAGAAACCTGATCTGGGGTCCATCTTCATGACTTCGGTCCGCATAGGACGATCATGAGCGCTTTCTGTCGGTTGCGGGAATCTCTTTTTTTCCATATCTTGGGTCTCGCCATGCGGGGCTAGTTGAGCGGTTCAACGCGAGCTTCCCAAGCTTGAAAGACGGGTTCAACTCCCGTGCCCCGCTCTCAAAAAAAAGGTCCGGATCATCCGGACCTTTTTCATAAAAACCCGCACGTTCACTGCCGCATGAACAGGCGATACCTTCCTCTCAGGCCTTCCGCACTACTCGCTCCGCCTTTGCCAGCAGGTCCTCATCGACCGGCATCGCGAGAAGGATTATCGCTTTCTTCACATGATCGACGCTCTTCGAGCCAACAAGCACAGAGCTGATCCCTTCGTTCTGCGCAAGGAAATGGAGGGCGAGCGATGTGAGCAACTCCGTGTCGCCCGCGCAGAGATCCAGCAGTTCATTCACGCCGGGAGGGCGATCCTTGCGCTTCACCCGGAGTGCGCTCGATGTCAGCCATCCCCCTCCGAGTCCCGAACGAATGAAGACCCCCATCCCGCGCCGGCGGGCTTCCGCGATCCTCTCCGCCTCACCCTGATGGAGAAGCGAATAGCCCACTTGAACCATGTCAAAATCTCCCGTCGCGATACATCGGCTGAGGACGGGCCCGTCGACGCTGGCTCCGAGGAATCGCACTTTCCCCGCAGCACGGGCCTCCTTCATCGCTCCAACACACTCGCCATCATCGAGTACCTTATCCGGATTGGGCCCGAAATGAATCTGCAGGATATCGATGATATCCGTCTTCAAGAGGCGCAGACTCGTGTCGATCGACCGCCGGATCGCATCAAACGAGAAATCGTAGAAGGTCTCGGGTTCGTTGTTGTGTTCCCCGCACTTCGTGGCAAGGACGAACTCCTTCCGCCTCCCGTGAAGAGACTGCCCGATCCTCTCCTCGCTCCGATGATACGCACTGGCAGTATCGATGAGCGTGATACCAAGATCGAGCACGGCGTGAAGCGTCTTCCCCGCGTCATCTTCCGACGGCCTCGTCCGCTCCGACGCATTGCCAACCCCCCAATCTCGTCCGATTTCAAGCGCTCCGAATCCGATCAGGCTCGTTGTCAGGCCTGTCCGTCCAATAGGCCGCACTTCTATTTTTGCCATGCTTTTCTCGCCGGAAGTCCGTGAAAGGAACAATATACCCTTTCCTTCCGGACCACGCAATGGCAGCCCGGAGGAAGCTCTGTTTGCTCTTTTCCTTCGATTTTTCGATACTATCGTGCCGACGTCGCCAAGCCCGGAGGCATGATCCACTCACCCACATGANNGAATCGTTCGACCTGCCCACGAATGCCTACCCCGTCCGCGAGGGGAGCAAGCGGTATTCTCTCGTCTCCGCAGGTGCCAACAGAACATACGGAACGCAGAAGAAGGCGCAGGATGAGGCCGGCGACATGTCGAAAGACTACCAAACGAAGATTCTCGAGGCGCAGGCAAAGGGGGACTATGAAACAATGGCGAAGCTCTCCCAGGAAATGTCGCAGAAGATGAACCAGGTGCAGCTCAATGCGGTCCAGGCCCACAAGGAACCGATCGAAGTCTCCATCCGGTTCAATGTCAATCCTGAAGCGACCATCGATCCCGACGCCGTCCTATTCGAGCGTTCCGGCGCGATTGCTTTGAAGGTTCCGGACCAGAACTCGCGCGACAAGGAGAGGCTGTCCATCTACGTCGACCCTGTCGTACTGAAGAGCACGAAGCAGTTGTCGCGCGTGAGTCTCCGCCAGCCCGAGGAGGGGGTTGCAAAGCGGAATGCCGTTCTCTCCATCACCATCGAATTTTCAGGACCCACCGCTGACGTTGACGCGTGGGCGAAAAAGGTCGACATTGGCAAGGTTCTCTCACAGATCGACGGAGGGAACTGAATCGCAGCGCCGCATTTCTCATCCTCCCCCGTGCGGCCCTCGCCCTCCCGCACGCGGCATTCATTCCCTCCTGGCTTTGTGACGCCGATGGAGAGCTGACAGGCGTTCCGCGGCGTTCTTTTCCTGGCAACATCGAAAGCAGAACCGATGAACTATTCCCCTGAAGGACACTCCTCTTCTCTTCATCTTCTCAGTCCCCTCACCCTTCGCGGCATCACGCTGAAGAACCGCATCGCCGTCTCGCCCATGTGCCAGTATTCTGCCGTCGATGGGATGGCCAACGACTGGCATCTGGTCCATCTTGGCAGCAGGGCAGTAGGAGGCGCAGCGCTGGTCATTGTTGAGGCGACCGCTGTCGCCCCCGAAGGGCGGATAACCCCCGGCGACCTCGGCCTCTGGCGCGATGATCAGGCGGACGCCCTTCAACGGATCGCCGCCTTTGTTGCCGGTGTTGGAGGCGTTCCCGGCATTCAGCTTGCACATGCAGGGAGAAAGGCGAGCCATGCCCCCCCCTTCGGCGGCGGAGCCATCCTCCTCGGCGCCGCACAGGGTGGATGGGAGACGGTCGCTCCCTCAGCCATCCCCTTCGCAGAGGATGAACCGAAGCCGAGAGAGCTCGATACAAGCAGGATTGGCGCACTCGTCGAAGCGTTTGCTTCCGCGTCACGGCGTGCGGTCAGGGCGGGGTTCCGCTACATCGAGATCCATGCAGCCCATGGATATCTGCTCCACGAGTTCTTTTCCCCGCTCTCGAACCACCGCACCGACGCCTACGGCGGTTCGTTCGACAACAGGATCCACCTTCTCCTTCAGGTCGCTGCGCGGTTGCGGCGTGAGCTCCCGGAAGATATTCCCCTTGCGTGCCGGATTTCAGCGACAGATTGGGTGGAAGGCGGATGGGATCTGGATCAATCAATCGCCCTTGCCCGGGCACTGCGCCCGATTGGGGTCGATCTCATCGATGTGTCAAGCGGCGGCATTCTTCCGAAGATTCCCATTCCTGCGGCTCCCGGGTATCAGGTTCCCTTCGCTGCCGCAATCCGCCGGCAAACCGGTATCATGACCAGTGCCGTCGGACTCATCACGGAAGCCGCGCAAGCGGACGAGATCATCAGAGTTGGATCCGCGGATATTGTTCTCCTCGGCCGTGCAATGCTACGCGAACCGTACTGGGCTCTCAAGGCAGAATCGCATTTCGACCGCGAAGTGGAGTGGCCGACGCAATATGGATACGCGGTCCGAAAGAAAAGATGACGCCCTGACATGGAGGGTTCTCAGGTGCAGCAACAAGGAAGGCCCGGGGATCCGGGCCTTCCTTGTTTTTCACGCTCCGCGATGGGACAGATCTCAGTCCACTTTCTTCTCAGGCGTCGCGGGCTTGACAGGCGTCAGCGGTTGCTCCTTGGGTTTCTCCACCTTCGGATCATCCTTCTTATTCCTGCTTGAGGGAGACTTGGCAGCTGATGGGGTCTTCCTGGATCCCGGCTGCGATCTCTGCGTCGTTTCCGTCTTCGTCACGGGTACCGCGGGAGCGACGACGGCAGGAGCGATGGGAAGGGGAGCCGGCCGCGTGGAGATGGGAGGGATCGGCGGCGCGGCGGGAACCACCGGTGCATCATCCGCTTGTCGCAATGTGGGCTTCACCAGGGTCTGATGTCCGGCCGGAACATTTTCCTTGTCGAGTTTCATGAGCCGGACGGGCGCACCCGTGACGCGCGTGATAACCTCGGCGCTCGGCGCGCGATTTCCATCCGACGTCCGCCTCGTCCCCGGCCGGACCGGTATTGACGACCCCCGTGCTTTCCCGACGTTTGACTGCGTGAAGTTTTGCGTTGGGACGACCACCCAGACATTGTCGAACCCCGAATCAAATATGGGGGTCAACATCCTTTGCCTGGGAGGTGCCGGCGCCCAGCCGACAAACTGATCACCTGAGTACCATTGGACCTGCGCCGGCGACCAGGAAGAAGACGGCACCCACACCCAGCCGAAAGGGTCCTCCCGCGTCCAGTTTCCGTAGTGATAGACAACCCATCCGAACGGCTCGTTCGAATCCCACATCCATCCCCGGTCCGTCCATATCCATTGACCGTCGGTAAACGGTCTCCAATCGGCAGGAAGACCGGTCGGCTGCCACACCTGTCCCAATCCGGCAACGTCCATCCACACCCCGTAGGAATCGAGAACCGCATACGGATCGTCATCTCGCTGCGTCGAACGTGATGCGGAATCCTCCCCGCCGCATCCCACGAAAAATGCGGCAAGGAGAAGGATCACCATACTCCCCTTTTTCATAGACATCCTCGCTTGGTTCGGACCAATGACGGATTTCCTTCTTTGGTAATGTACGGAATGTGAATCAAAGATTCACGAGCAGACCCCGCCTTGGGGTTGACTTTCGCCGGTGAGCGGTCTATATTGACGAAACGAGCGGCGCGTCTGACAATGACTCCCTTTTCTTCATATCGAACAGTACAACTCATGCGGGATCTTCTCCCCGCGCTGCGCCCGCTTGAGCCGGATATTGTTTTTCCCCGCCTGACTGTCTCTTCCTGTTGCTCTTGTTGTTAAGCCGGGCCCTGTTTTCGATCTCCCGGCGAAAGACAAAGTTCGGCGGTTTCGTCCGCTGACGACGCTACAGTATCCCCAACGTACAAGATCTCACGACAATTCTTCGATGCCACATGGATAGCACCTTCGCGCAAGAACTTCTGAAACAGCGGCAGTCGGGGCCTTTGTCCCTGCCGGTCAGGCAGCACGCCTCATCATTTGCCGACTCATTGCTCCAAGTCCTGTTTCCTCATTTCTCTTCCCTTTCTTTTTCTTTCCCGGACGAGATTGATGGAGCGTTGAGAGTCGTGGAGAGAGACCTGCGCAAAGCCCTCACCCCTCTTGAAGGGCACATGCCATGCCAGGCAGACGAGGTGAGCAGGGAATTCTTCAGACAAATTCCCTCGATCTACCGAATGGTCATGGAAGATGCTGAGGCGATCGAGAGAGGGGATCCCGCGGCGGAAAGTGTGGATGAAGTGATTTCCGCATATCCGGGATTTCTGGCTATCACATTCTACCGGATTGCCCATGAGTTCTCACTTCTCGGCGTGCCGATCTTCCCCCGCATCCTGACAGAGATAGCGCATCAAAGGACGGGGATCGACATCCACCCCGGGGCGACGATCGGGCGTTCCTTCTTCATCGACCATGGGACCGGCATCGTCATCGGCGAAACAACCGTGATCGGCGAGAATGTGAAGATCTACCAAGGAGTGACGTTGGGCGCGCTCAGCGTCTCCAAATCCCTCAGCAAGCAGAAGCGCCACCCAACGATTGAGGACCGGGTGGTCATCTATTCGAACGCGACCATTCTCGGCGGAACGACCGTGGTGGGGCACGACAGCATTATCGGCGGCAATGTGTGGCTGACAGAAAGCGTCCCGCCATTCTCCGCCGTCTATCACACGAGTGACATCAAAGTGCGCGACTCGCGGGCCGAGAATATGCTTCCCGATTACGTCATCTGAGACAACCGGCAGGCGCGGGCGGTTCTTCCGGCGTCACGGTTCCTTCTGACCTGCCTTCGCGTCCCTGACAAAGTGGGGCAGGATCGCGGGAAGCGGAAGGGAGATTTCCACAAACCCGGCGTAGTCCCCATTTTCATACCACGGAGACTGGTAAATCAGTTTCTTCCTTCCCTCCTTTTCGATCGTGTAGACGTTCCGCGATCCCGACTTCAGCAACACCTCCACTTTTGTCCGTGCAGGTTCGGGATGGCACGCCAGCAGATTCGACCCGATGAGGGATGCTCCTCCTTCCTCTGCAAAGGATTCGCATGCGGCGGGGTTCATCGACAGTATCGTGCCGTCCTTGTCGCAGACGGTGATTGCCGCGGGAAATCCGGCAATCCAGGCTCCATCGGTCATCAGATGCTCCTCTCAACGATCATGGCATGGCTTCGTCCACTCCGGGCCGGTGTACACAATGTGCCGCGTTGGATGGNNACAACCGTTTACTTCGTGTCCAGGATGACCGGCAGTCCGTCTTTCCCGGCCCCGACGATGATGACTTTTGTGTTCTGTGAATTCGCGAGTTTCTCTGTTGCCTCGATTCCCTTCCATCGCAGGAGCTGCTCGCTGATCCCCGCGGCGACGATCGTCTGGAAATCGGCGATCCCCTTCGCTTCGATCCGTTTTCTATCCGCCTCCTGCTTTTCTTTTGTCAGGATGAACTCCATCCGCTGACTTTCCTGGTCGGCCCGCTGTTTCTGTTCGATCGCCTCCGTCAGTTGTGTCGGAAGAGCGACATTCCGCAGAGGTGTTGCTTCGATGATCACTCCCCGCGGGGAAACCGTTTTTGCAAGTTCTTCCTGAATTGCGACGCCCAGCCGTTCCCTTTCGGTGGAATAGAGCGCGCTCGCCTGGAAACTGGCAGTCACGGCACGGCTGATCGATCGGAACTGCGGGATCAAAATGATGGTCTCGTAGTCCCCGCCGGCAACGGTCTTATAGACCCTGGCAGCAGAGTCAGGATCAAGGCGGTACAACGCGCTGATCTCCAATCCGATCGTCAATCCTTCGCGGGACAGCACCTCCATCGTTTCCTTGTGCTCCTTCGTCTGGATGGAGAACCGGATGACACTCGCGAGGGGGTTGACCACATTGATCCCCGCAGGAAGAGCCTTTTCGGAAACGATCCCAAACACGTCCACCACCCCCACATTGCCTGCCGGGACTTGCGTAAAGCACTGGAGGACGGAGAGGGCAATGAAGAAACATGCGACGAGGAGACTCACCGAGCCGACGAGCCGTGAAGTCGTGCTCCCGGAGGCGGACTTTCGCGCCGCGCCCCACCACGTGAAAATGGCCAGGACCGCGATAATGACTGTAAGAATGAAGATCATGATAGGTGCCTTTCTTGGGAGATGTGTGCGAGAGGTATCGGGGCATGGATCGCCCCCACAGACCCTTTCTTCGAACGTGACAGACTTCTTCTCTTTGCTCCCCTGCGCCTCAGTTACCCATGTTGTTGTGCTTGAGTCCCGGCGGGAAACGGCGTATCTTTCGGCGAAGCGTGCCGTTCACAATATACGCACGATCGGTTACGAAGGCGAATACATATTTTCGCATCGTTACGACGCGGTGATCCCGGAACACACTTCCTGCGACCTCTACCATCTCATGAAATTGGCCAAGAACCACAGTTTCCCTGACATGCCGCAAAGGCAGGAATTCCTGAAAAGAAGGGGGGCATTTCTCCTTGCACTCCTCCTCCTTGCCGCCTCCTCGGTGGCGGCAATAGTCCTTTTCCACGCCGACAGGCATTCGTTCCTTTATTTCGGCGACGCGGCCTCCCATATTGTGAAGGCGCGCGCCATTTTCGATGGGCAGCACCCGGGGCTCTGGAATCTGGGAACCGTGTGGCTTCCCCTTCCCCATCTTCTTCTCCTCCCCGCTGTTGCCATCGATGCTCTCTTCTTTTCCGGCATTGCGGGCGCGGCGGTCGGCATCCCTTGCTCCGTGGGAACCGGCGTCTTTCTTTTCTTCATTGTCCGTCGGCTGACCGGGTCGGCTCCGGTGGCGTTTCTTGCGGCTTGTCTCTTTTGCTTCAATCCTAACGTTGTGTATATGTCGCTTACACCGATGAGCGAGCCGGAGTTGTTCTTCTTTGTGACACTGGGCGGGTATGCACTTCTCCGCTGGCAACAGGACCGATCCACACGGTGGCTTATGGCGAGTGCAGCCGCGGTCATGCTCGCAACCCT
>PMNE01000032.1:15450-111623 GCA_003162635.1 Ignavibacteriota bacterium | reverse complement strand
CTCGACTTCTCGAAGATCGAGAGCGGAAAACTCGATCTTGAGCACCAGGCATTCCCCCTTGCCGCGTGCATTGAAGAATCGCTTGATCTGGTCTCCCCGAATGCGGGAGAGAAAGGGATAGATCTCGCCTANNGTGCGCGACACCGGCATCGGCATAGCCGGGGATCGTCTGGATCGACTCTTCAAGTCCTTCAGCCAGGTTGATTCCTCCACGACGCGTCAGTTTGGCGGGACAGGCCTGGGGCTGGCGATAAGCAAGCGGTTGAGCGAGCTGATGGGCGGGAAGATGTGGGTTGAGAGCACGGTGGGTGTGGGTTCGACGTTCTCCTTTACGATCGTCGCATCCTCTGCACCGGCGGTTCCACAGAAGCACCGGCAGGATGATCAGCCGCTGATCTCCGGCAAACGCCTCCTCATCGTCGACGACAACGAGACGAACCGAAGGATTCTCACGATGCAGTCCCGGTCGTGGGGGATGATTCCGGAAGCCGTCACAAGCGGCAAGGAAGCCCTTGAGCTCTTGCAGCAGGAGAAATTGTTTGATCTGGCCATCGTCGACATGCAAATGCCGGAGATGGACGGCGCGACGCTGGCCGCCGAGATACGGCGAAGGTACGGCGAGCGGAGTCTTCCGGTGGTGATGCTCACATCGCTTTCCTCTACTGCCCGGCAGCTCAGGGAGGAGCACGGAGAACTCGGTTTGTCGGCATACCTCACCAAGCCGATCAAGCCTTCACAACTTTATGACGTGATCATCGGTGTCTTCGACACCGAGAAGTCCGGGATCGAGAACGCGTTGGAGGAAACCGGTACGTCTTCACGGAAACCGGTCACCGAGACGGATTCCCCCCTCCCACTGCGGTTGCTGGTTGCGGAAGACAATCCTGTGAACCTGAAAGTTGCGTTGCGGATGTTGCAACGTCTCGGGTATCGAGCCGATGTTGCCGGGAACGGGTTGGAGGCCGTCGAGGCCGTACAGCGCCAGGAGTACGATGTTGTCTTCATGGATGTTCAGATGCCCAAAATGGATGGTTACGAGGCGACCGCGCAGATTCGCAGGACAGAGGGGACCTCCAGGCACACCACCATCATCGCCATGACGGCCAATGCACTGCATGGAGACAGGGAAAAATGTCTCGCCGCGGGCATGGACGGATACATCGCCAAACCGATACGGCAGAACGATCTTGTTTCGGTGTTGAAACCGAATCCGTCGAAAATCGAACCCGCAGAGACCATTGCAAAGAAGGAAAAGGGAAAGAGCGGGCTCCTTGACGAGTCCGTCCTCACGGAGTTGAGCAATCTTGGCGACCCGGACCTGGTGGAACAACTCCTCATGATGTTTATGGTCGAGACCCCGGGGCGGATCGAGCAGATGAGGTCGGGGGCCGGATCAGGCGATTGGCAGGTCGTTCGGAAGACCGCTCACATGCTCAAGGGCACATGCAAGCAGCTTGGCATCATCGGCATGGTGGATCTCTGCCAGCGGCTTGAAGATTGCGAAACAACAGGCGAAGGGGGTCAGATCGCGCTTGCGCTCGCGGAACTGACCGTGGTGTTCCGTCAAACGAGGGAGCTCCTTGACTCGAAATACACCATCGACGCAGCGTGAACCACATTGCACAAAGGGGCCCGACACTCGCATATCGGGCTCCTCGTTGATTCTACCGAAAGCCCTCAACGGTCTGGCGCGGCTCTCTCTGTCTTGAAGAATCCGCAGACGCGGGGTTTCGCAGCCACTCCCCTACCTTGGCCATCTGCCTGTCACCAAATTCGTGCCCCGTGTCCTTCATGATCTGATACGAGAGATGTACACCCAGCAGTTGCCATTCATCCTGGAGGAGTTTGCTTTGACAGATCTTGAGCTCCCGACCCATATCCTGTTTGTCTCCAACCAGGACGAGAAACCTGCAATCACGCGCACCCTGCTTGTGGAGGTCGGTCAGGTGAAACATGCCGTGATCGACCAGGCAGAAGTTTCTGAAGTGGCCAAGAATGAACTCATCATGGCATGAGACGAGCACCGCGATGGTGAGCGCGCCGTTGGAGAAACCCACCATTGCACTCCGCTCCCGATCAATGTGCGGAACAAGCGCGAAGAGCCGACCCAGCATGATCTCGTAGGATCGTGCAATGATCGGTTCATCTTCGAAACTGACGAGGATTCCCCCTGCCGGTTCGCTCGTGTCAACTGTCTTCTTATACAAAGGGACACTCGCGACAATCCAACCACGGTTCCCGGCAATTGTTTGCGCGTTGCCGATGTTCCCTTTCAACCCGCCATCGAACCCGGGAACGTACACCAGCAGCGGATACGTCTTTGAGGAATCGAAGTCATCCGGCAGTCGTACTGTCATTGTCGGCGTCACTCCCTGGTGCGTCATCATCGCGTGGAGTGTCGGCGGCAACGAGGCGTCTGAAAACACGAGGTCGGTCACTTTGCCCGGAGTCAATTCCTGGGCCGGGACGCCGGTGACGGAAAAGAAAAAGAGCGCAGCGAGAAACCAAGTGCAGACAAATGAATGAATTTTCACCCTCTCTCTCCCATGAAACTGATGTTTGTGATTTCACGTCGATGAAGCTGCGGCTTCTGCACATACTGCAGAGTCGCAAAGTGCCGGGAGAATATACGGGGTCGGGAAGCGCTTGTCAACACGAATCCGCCCGTCATCCCTACCCTGCTACAAATCTGTCATTTTCAGGAATATCTCTCCTCCTTCCTTCCCCCTTCCGGAGTGGACATGCGAATCGATAGTCTGTCCATTGTGAACTTGCCGGACGCATGTTGCCATCTCCCGCAAAATCACCTACATTGCTGTCGGACGGGTATCTCCTGTGCTGCGCGAATCAATGACGCGTTTGATGGAGGATATCATGAACAATCGAATTGCCCCCCTGCCGGGAATCTGCGATATCTCACTCGATGATCTCCGAATCTCTGTCCACCATCCAAGAGTCTTTGTCCTTTTCCTCGCCTCCCTTTTTTTCTTCTTCGGACCTGCTCTTCATCAATCGTGTGCCCAGGTCGGAGGTGTCTGGAACAAGGTGGATACGGTGACCTCCGGGCCAGAGGATGACGCCAACCCTGTCATCGGGCACAACAGCCAGTTGTACTCTACCGACGGTTTGTTACGCCTAATATTCGAAAGGCACACGTCGAATGAATCGCAGATTGTGGCAATGAAATTCCGGACGGACATTGCAGCATGGGATTCATCGAGTGTAGTTCTCTCCGCGACCCCCTCGGATGAACAACAGGAGCTTCCCGACTACTCCGAGACCTACTATTATTCAGATTCCCCGCATGCGCTGAGGATGGCAGCATGGCAGCGTTGGAAGGATAACCGGTGGCAACTCTATTATGCGACCCTCCAGGATAGCAGCCTTGCCTGGTCTCCGTCCGCACCGCTTGTCTCGGATTCGCTCGATAACACCTCTGTCCGCATCCGTCCCTATCGGGATTCGGTCATGATCGTCACATGGAAGCGGGCGAACACGGTCATGGCGCTCTTCAAGACTCCTTCGACAACCAGTCAGCCCGAAACTCTCGGAGTCAGCACTCTGGACTCGCTGACGTATGACCTCTCAACAAGCTGGGGCCTTGCGACGGTGGTCTGGACGAGCCGAAGTGGGGACCAGGATATTGCGCTCTATCGATTGATCGATCCCTACGCACTCCCCCCAGTCACACCAAGCGTTCCCGAGACGGTCTCGACGTCTGCGCCGTGCTACAATCCTCACCTGGCAATCAGCTGGTTCGGGAATCCTTCAATCCTCTTCGAATCTCCGTCGCCGGGATCATGGCAGGTATTCCTCTGGACCCCATATCATGCCTCCTTGAACATTTCGAACGATCAATTTGCCGATAACAGGAATGCACACGCATACAGCTCTCCTGTTATCACCAAGCCGACTGCGGGNNCAGGGCTACTGGTCCGATACGGTCCACACGCCCGGGCATAATCGCAATGCCTGTGTAGGATCTCAAGGCGTCATCTTTCAATCCAAAGAAAATGCCATGGTCGTTTGGGAGAGCAACAGGTCGGGAACGTCGCATATTTACAGCCGACTTGTTTCTTTTTTTGTCGATGCCGGTCCCGAACCGTCCGGCCCGCCCCGATCATTCGTGCTGCAGCAGAATTATCCCAATCCGTTCAATCCACGGACGAATATCGGCTTCGAGGTTTCGGCGAGGAGCAGAGTGAAGTTGGAGGTATTTGACCTCCTGGGGAGGGAAGTGAAGGTGCTGGTGGATAAAGTGGAGGAGGCGGGGAAGTACACCGTTCCATTCGACGGATCTGCGTTTGCGAGCGGAGTATATTTCTACAGGCTCGTCTCCGGCAGCTTTGTCCAGACGCGCTCAATGCTGCTCGTGAAGTGAGGCGGCCGGGGAAGTATCCGGATTAATACGATCCTTCGTGTTCCTTCTTCCCCCGCGTGAATTCCTCTCGCCGGACGGTGACGCGATCCAGCCGGTCCATGACCACATTTACGCCGATCCCCGGCCCCGTCGGCACAGCCATTGTCCCGTCGGCGGCGACTTCGAAGGCGGGATCGACGATGTCTTCTTTGTAATACCTCTTGCTTGCCGATATATCCCCCGGGAGTGTGAAGTTCGGAAGCGACGCGAGCGCGACGTTCCCTGCCCGGCCGATACCCGATTCCAGCATCCCGCCGTGCCATACCGGGATGTTCATCGAGGCGCACAGGTCGTGAATCTTCTTCGACTCGGTGAATCCACCCACGCGTCCCGGTTTGATGTTGATCACGCGGCAGCTCTTCAGCTCAAGCGCCGCCCGCGCGTCGGCAAGGGAATGGATGCTTTCGTCAAGACAGATCGGCGTCTTCAGTTCGGCCTGCAGCTTGGAATGATCGTAGATGTCGTCGCAGCTCAGGGGCTGCTCAATCAGCAGGAGGCCATACGGGTCCATCGCGCGGAATATCCCGATATCGCTCAGTTCGTACGCTGAGTTCGCATCCACCTGCAGAGGGACGGTCGGATGTTTCCTGCGGATTGCCTCGACCAGCGCGAGGTCCGACCCCGGGGCAATCTTGATCTTGATCCGCCGGTAGCCTTCCCCGAGGTACCCGTCAACCTTTCGCACGAGCTCCGCAGGCGACGGTTGGATGCCGATGCTCACACCGACATCGATTCGCTTCCGCGTCCCGCCGAGCAACGTGGAGAGCGATTTTCCTTCCGCCTTTGCGAAGGCATCCCACAGAGCCGCCTCCAGTCCCGCTTTCGCCATCCGATGCCCCCGGACACGCGCGCCGAGAGCGATGGCATCGTCGATGCTCGCAATGTCCTTTCCGAGAACCGAGGGGATCAGGAAATCGCGCAGGATATGCCACGCAGTCTGGACTGTTTCGTAGGAATAGAACGGCGTCCCCTCTGCAACGGACTCTCCCCAACCCGTGACCCCCTCCGCATCCACGCGCACGATAATATGCTCTTCATCATACTCAACGCCCATTGATGTGACAAATGGGGCAATGAGCACCAGCTTGACGTGCCGCATTTCAATGCGGTCGATTCTCATGCAACCTCCGGCTATGATCGCACGGGGAAGATCCCCGTGTCAGTGCTCTCCGGCGCGGAACTGCGTCCAGGGGAAGGACGCCCGGCTTTGGAGAAGGTCTTTCAACCACTCAAACTGCGGATGCAGACGGAGAAACTCTCCGGCATCAAACGGCTTGCCGCAGGCGGACCCCCAGCGGGCGGCAAACGTCATCGACTTCGCCATTTCGGTGTCAACGACCTTGGCATCGATCGTCCCGCCCGGTTCAAACGGAAGCGCCAGGTCAAGCGAATCGCACTCGCCATGCGCACAGAGGGCACGCCATCCAAAGCCGTCTTTGTGAAGGTACGAGTCGTAATGATCCGCCTCGAAGAGCTTTGCCAGATCGGCGGTAATTTTCCCCTCGTACTGCTTCATGAGTTCCCGCCACCTGACGCGGCGCGCGACGCCGGATTGCCGGATGTCGGTCTCATGCTGCTCGGTCTCAAGTCTCAGGATGGGGATGGTTTCAGCGACATTGGAGCCGACATAGTAGCCGTTCTTCGTCCTTTCAAACCCCGTGTGCTGCAACCCCAGCTCCAGCCGGGCGATTTCATTCGTCTTCACGTCACCCAACAACCACGCGTTTGCGTAGCCGCCGTTGTTCCCCTTCTTCATGATTGCACACCAGTCGTCGATCGTCGAGGCATCCTGCGTCGCCCGGCGCATCCGGGCAAATTCAGGGTCCCCCTTTTCGTCGAACCCATTGAAATCGCCGATCGTCGTTTCCGATCCGACAAGTCCGGCCGACGTGATGAAAAAGTCCGTGCCGCTGTGGACCCAGCCGGGACTCGTTTGCATGAGAATGCGGTATCCTTTGTCCGGCACAATATCGAGGATCACGTATGAATCCGCAACGACGTACGAGCTCATGGTGTTGTGTCCGAGGACAATCCCGCCGTCCCTGGTCATGTTCCCCGTCGCAATGAAACTGCTGCAGGACTCTTTCCTCGTGTCGGGCGAATGCACATCCATGGCCTTCTTCTCCTGCGGCCACCAGTATCCTGAAAGCTCGATGTAGGCATTGTATGCCACCATTTCTTCCAGTGTCGCCGGTGCTCCCGCCGCCGTCAGTCCTTCCGTTATCCCGCGGATTTCGTCGAGAATCTCGGGATCGACGTTCTTTTTGAATATTTCGCTCGACTTGCCGACGAGCCACTGCCAGTCCATTCCGCTCTGGTACTCCCACACCGCCTTCGTGATGCGGAGCGATTCCCTGATCTCTTTGGCAAGCAGATAGCCATGCTGGAACCCTCGCTGGCGAGCTGCTCCCTCGATGTGCAAATAGAGCCATCCGTCCTTCTGATGCCTCTCACCATGTACAAGCCATGAGGTTTGCTCGGGGGTGAGTGCTCCCGAGCCGACTGCGGGAAGGACAGGTTGTTGCGCCTGGCTCCGCGACATACACGCGTTCCCGGCAAGAAGCGCGCTCACGCACAGGACAAGGCAGATTCTTCTGGTGCTCATCGGGCCCCGGGATTTTTGATGAATCGGAAGGAAGAAATGTACAAGAGAGGAGAGTGAGAATCAATTCACCGCCGGTTGCACTGATGTTCCATGAGAGAGGATGCCGCCCGTGCGATCGTTCCGGAGGATCCCTATGCTGAAAAGGTGCGCGAGACGCTCTCATGCAGAGTCCCCCTCCCCCGCGAAGAAGGACAGAATGACAGATAAATCACCACAATTCCTGCCCGTCCCCCGCCCGATACGCCGGGAGAATTCACAAGAGGCGAGTCCCCGCGATACCCTCTTGACATTCACCGATGAGGAGGGTATATTCGCCATGAGAATGTTTTCTCACATTCTATCCCTACCGGAATTCTTTTTTCACAGATGAACTCTCCCCTCGTCGATCTCTTCCTCGATGCCGTCAAGGTTGACGCTGTGTCGCTTCACGAAGGACCGGTTGTCCGATTCCTCCGAAAGGCGCTGGCAGGCCTTCCCATCGATATCCGCGAGGACGGAACGGCCGCACTCGTGGGAGGGGAGTCTGGAAACATCCTTTGTATCCCTCGATCGTTTGATCCCGCCCGCCCGGCCTTCGCGCTTCTCGCACACATGGATACTCCCCGTTCCACCGCGAATGTCCGTCCCGTCCTGGATGGCTCCCGCATCAGCAGCGACGGCACCACGGTGCTGGGCGTCGACAATCGCGCCGGTTTCTCCGTCCTCCTGCACACTCTTGCAGAACATGTCCGGAAGGGCCTGCCGGGAAACTTCATTGTCGTGTTCACCGTCGCCGAGGAACTCGGCATGTACGGGGCGAAACACCTCGACCTGTCGCCCTATAACGTGAAGACGTGTTTTGTGTTCGATTGTTCGAAACGGCCCGGCACGTTTATTCAATCGGCCGTCGGCAGCTCCCTCTACACTGCGACATTCATCGGGAAAACCTCTCATGCGGGTGTTGCGCCCGAGAAGGGAATCAACGCAATCAAGATTGCAGCCCACGCTCTCAGTGCGGTACCGGTGGGACGGTTGAGCCCTACGATGACGTCGAATTTCGGCATTATTTCGGGAGGAGAAGCCACCAACGTCGTCCCCGATCGTTGCACCGTGGAGGGCGAGGTCCGCGAGTTCGATCAGCGACTGACCGACGGGCACGTCGCTATGCTGCGCGAGACTTTCTCCCGGGTCGCAGGCGATCAGGGCGGCTCTCTGACGTTCGCGTCCCATGTGGATTTTCCACCGTTTGTGCTGGATCCGGCAAGCGATGCCTTCCGCCTCACCACGGAAACTTTGAAGTCGGTCGGACTTTCGCCAAACCCGATCAGCTACCTCGGGGGAAGCGACGCGAATATGCTCAATGCCCAGGGGATACCGGCTGTCAATCTCGGCGTCGGCGCACAGAACCCCCACGGCAACGATGAATTCATACTTCTGGAAGACCTGGCCAAGACGGCGGAGATTGCCGAAGCAATAATAGAAAGAAGCACACGATGAGCACAACCCCTCCCCTGCGCTCGATCTTGTTCGCCTTCGCCGCCGTCATTCTGGCGGCCACCTGCGCCGACGCGCAGACACCGAAGGGAACGTTGTTCATCATCGGCGGCGGGGACCGCACACCTGAAATGATGCGCCGGTTCATCGACCTGGCGGGTGGACCGGAGAAGGCGAGAATTGTCGTCATCCCCAATGCATCGGGCGACGGGGACACATCCTGCATGGATATGGCCGAAGAGTTCCATGCGCTCGGCGTACGAAACGTCGGCTGCTGCTTCCTCAACCGCGAACAGGCGTCCGATCCGAACTCGGCAAAACTGCTCGATGGCGCGACGGGGGTCTATTTCACAGGAGGCGACCAGGTGCGGGTGACCAGGGCACTCGTGGGAACGCCCATCCACCGCAAACTGCTGGATCTCTATGCGAATGGCGCGGTGATGGGCGGAACCAGCGCCGGGGCCGCGCTGATGAGCAAAGTCATGATCACCGGTGACGAGCGGCTCAATAAAGACACCATCGATGCGTTCGTGTTCATCAAGAAGGACAATGTCGTCACCGTCGAAGGGATCGGCTTTCTGACCAACGTCATCATCGATCAACATTTCGTCACAAGGAAGCGGCACAACCGACTCATCAGCGTGGTGCTTGAACATCCCGAGCTGATTGCCGTTGGCATCGATGAGGCGACGGCGATCATCGTCCATCCGCGCGGCGTGTTCGATGTGATCGGCCGGGGAAATGTGGTCGTGTACGACGCCACGCAGGCGAAAGGGATACGGTCAGACCCGCGGGGGAACCTTGCCGCCGGCGGTATCATCATGCACCTCCTGGTCGCCGGAGATTCCTTCGATACGACGACTCGCTCGGTCGCCACCGCCGGAAAGACACAATGAAGCGTCGGTTCACATTCAACACGCTCGTCATGGTCTACAGCGTGGTCGTGCTCGTCGCGCTGGCGACATGGGTGGTCCCGGGGGGAGAATACCGGCGGGAAGTGAAGGATGGAAAGACTCTTGTCGTCCCCGGATCGTTCACTCCGGGAGAGAGCAACCCGCAGGGAGTGGGTGCAGTCCTGGCGGCGCCGGTGAAGGGATTTGTCGACGCCGCGCTGATCATCGCGTTTCTCTTCATCATCGGCGGCGCGTTCATGGTCGTGCAGAAGACGGGGGCCATTGCCGTCTCGCTGCAACGTATGGCACTGGCATTCGCCAGGAAACCGCATCTTCAGAAATACTTCATTCCTGTCACCATGACGCTCTTCGCCCTCGGAGGGGGCATTTTCGGGATGACGGAAGAGACCATGCCGTTCGTGCTGATATTCATACCGCTGGCGCTCTCGCTCGGTTATGACTCGCTCGTCGGCACGGCGATTCCCTTCCTCGGTGCGGCGGCTGGGTTCGCCGGGTCGGTGTTCAATCCTTTCACCGTCGGCATCGCCCAGCACATTGCCGAACTTCCCGTCTATTCCGGATATGAATACCGGATCGTGATCTGGGTTCTGAGCACCGCCTCGATGATCACGTTCGTGATGCTCTATGCCGCGAAGATCAAGAAAAGCCCCGAGGCAAGCCCGGTCTTCGCATTGGACCAGTCAAGAGAACAGGCGCAGCCGCAGGAAGGAGAGGAACAGCGGTTGACGATGCCGCACCGCCTGGTGCTCGGCGCATTTCTCCTGACACTCATCCTGCTGGTGTACGGCGTTCTGCAGCACGGATGGTATATCACCGAGATCGCCGCCCTTTTTCTTGCCCTCGGTCTGGTTGCCGGCCCTCTCGGGCGTTTGACGCTCACACAATCCGCGGAGGCGTTCAAGGATGGGGCCCGGGACATGGTGGGGGTTGCGCTGATCATCGGGTGCGCCCGCGCCATCCTCGTCGTCGCGACCGACGGGAAAGTGATCGATGTCCTGCTCTATTCCGTTGCAAACGTCATTACACGCTTCCACCCCATCGTCGCCTCGCAGGCCATGTTCGTCGCCCAGGGGATCATCAACTTCTTCGTCCATTCGGGCTCCGGCCAGGCCGCCCTGACGATGCCGGTGATGGCTCCGCTCGCGGACGTTGTGGGGATATCGCGCCAGACAGCGGTGCTCGCATTTCAGTTCGGCGAAGGATGGATCAACCCCATCCTGCCGACTTCCGGCGTCACGATGGGCGTTCTCGGGTTGGCGGGCATTTCATGGGAGAAATGGTTCCGGTGGATGCTCCCGGTGCAGGTGTATTTTTTCATCCTGGCTCTTATCCTGTTAATACCGCCGTTTTTGTTTCATTACCACTAGTTCACTGTTTTTTCCAACCACTCCTTGAAGGAGATACTATGAGACGATTTATTGATACCATGGTGGTTGTCGTGGCTTTGCTCGCGTGCGAATATGCACATGCGCAGGTGTTCGGCCAGGGGAACGGGCTCGGTTATGGGCTGGAGGAATACGGCCGTATCCGCATCTATACACCCGACACCAGCGGGACCACCCAATTAACCCGTGCGTCCATTCTTCTCGCACTGAGCAAGACCAACGTCGGCGATTATACGGAAGATGCGAACGCAGTGTCCGGGCCGTCAATTCTCACTGAGGGTCCCAGTCCCCGCACCGCGACTGTCCTGTTCGACAACTCGTACAATTCCGCGGAGCCCAACGTCCAGGTCCACCTGACGAGCTACACATGGCCAAGCGATGCGTTTGTTATCGCGAAGTACACGGTGATCAATGTTGCGGACACCAGCTATACGATGTACCTTGGGATTGCGAACGTCCCAAAGCCCGGCAATACGTATGGCGGCGAGACCGTGGTGTATGACACTACGAAAAAGGTCGCGTACTTCTTCAGGTCGGGGACCGCAATGTACATGGGAATCAAACTCGTCAGCGGATCACCATATTCCTTCCACGTCCTCGACTATGGCGATTATTCTCCCGCGGATCCATCCTCGGACGCCGCTGTTGATTCGACGCGCTACAATATGACGGCGTTACCCGGGTTCGATGATTCCCTCACGGTCAGCGCGAACGGATCGATCTATAATCTGAACGTCGGCAGGGTGACGATTGCCCCGGGCGACTCCTCATCGTTCAGTGTCGCCTATGTGTACGGCGCCACGGTGAATGACCTGCAAGCCGCGGCGGATTCGGCCGATGCGCGCTATAAGAAGGTATTCACCTCGGTTCAGCAAACATCCCAGGCCATCCCACGGAGCACCTTGCTCCTCCAGAACTATCCGAATCCTTTTAACCCTTCCACCGTGATTGAATTTCAGATGCGTCACGCGGGAGAGGTCTCGCTGAGAGTCTATGATGTCCTCGGGCGGGAGGTTGCTGTCCTGGCGAACGGCTCCCTCAATGCGGGGAGCTATCGCATCCCCTTCGACGGGCGCCGGTTTGCAAGCGGCATCTACTACTACAGGCTCGTCGCGGGTTCATTCATCGATTCGAAGCGCATGTTGCTCGTGAAATAATCCATGACGCGTGCGGAGAGCACAAACGTGAAGAAGCGGCGGAGCTTCCCGGATCTGAAAGCGCTCATTCGGGAGAAGTATCCCGGTCTGCCGGAGAACCAGCGCAAGGTGGCTGATTTTCTCCTGCAACATCTGGAGGAGGCGCCGTTTCTTTCCGTCGTCGAAATAGAAGAACGGAGCGGGGCCAGCAAGGCGACCGTCGTCAGGCTGGCCCAGCACCTCGGCTATTCGGGATTCCTCGAGATGCGGGAAGATCTCGTCAAGGATCTCCAGTCCCGGATGATGATCACGGAGATGTTTCCCCTGCTCCCGAAGTCAGGACGCGGGGAAACGCTCACCGCCGTCGCCCATCAGGACGTGGAGAACATCAACCAGACCATCAACCAACTTGATCCGAAAGTCTTCACGGACGTTGCCCAGATGATATTGGAGGCATCCCAGGTCTTTGCGGTCGGACTGGGGATTTCCTCCCTGATGTCCCGCATCCTGGCCTATTCGTTGAACCAGGTCGCCATTCGTTGTACGCCGTGCGTCCATGACTATGAATCGTTCATGGAGCAGATCCACATGATCGGGCAGGGGGACTTGCTTATCGCCTTCTCCTTCCCTCCCTATTCCAGGGAGACGATTGAATTCGTGAAGGCTGTCGCGGAGAAGAAACGGGCGGTCGTCGCCATCACGGACAGGGTGACGTCACCCATCGGTTTCTACGCCTCCAGGGTCCTCCCGATCGCGAGTCAGAATATGCTTTTCACGAATTCCTTCTCGGCCATGACCGTGCTCATCAATGCGCTCACGACGGAAGTCGCACTTCGCAACAGGGTGAAGGCGACGAAGAACCTGAAGGAAAGCGAGAGATTGCTGCAGGAAAACGGATACTACTACGCAGGATAAAGGAATCGCCATGAAACCAGCCCTTCGCCTTTGTGCTTGCATCCTGTTCGGGCTCGGCACCGTTTTCGGAGGAACGACAGGAAAGATCACCGGCCGCGTCACCGACAAGTCGAACGGTGAATCGTTGGTGGGAGGCAACACCATTCTTGTCGGAACGCCTTTCGGGGCTGCGACCGACGTCGAAGGGAAGTATTTTATCCTGAACGTTCCTCCCGGCGTGTACAGCCTGCGCGCAGTGCTCGTGGGATACGGACCGGTGCTCGTGAAGGACGTGCGGGTCGTGGCCGATCAAACAACAACCATCGACGTGACCATGGAGTCCGCCCCCGTGGGCATCGCCGAGATCGTTGTCCAGGCCGAACGCCCGATGGTGCAGAGGGACGCGACTTCGACAACGGCCGTCATCAGCAGCGAACAGATCAAGATGATGCCCGTGAAGGATTTTGTCGAAGTCCTGCAGATGCAGTCCGGCGTTGTCGCTGATGGGAGGAATCTCTACGTCCGCGGCGGCCGGTCGAACGAAGTCGCCTACCTGATCGACGGTATGTACGTCAAGGATCCGGTCCTCGGTGCCGCCGGCACGAGGATCCATAACGACGCGATCTCGGAACTTGTGTTTCTTGACGGTTCCTTCAACGCAGAGTACGGAAACGCGCTCAGCGGCGTGGTCAACATCGTCACCAAGGAAGGCGGGAAGGACTTTGCAGGACAGCTTGAAGGGAGGACGAGCGAATTCGGCGTCCACCCCTACAATTCTTACCGGGAGGACCGCGTCGCGGCGACGCTGAGCGGCCCGATTTCGGGCGAAGATCTGACATTCTTCGGCAGCGCCGAACGGGACGCACGGGGCACCTGGCTCCCCTTTGGCTATGACCGGACCCTTTCCGTCATCGCAAAAATCAAGGCGAATCTCTTCCCAGGCCTGAAGGCCACGTTGACGGAGCGATACAGCGAGAACAACAACCAGCCGTACAACCAAAGCTGGAAATACATCGGCAACCAGTATCTTCGTGTACGGGAAAAGAGCAGACACACGCTCCTTACCCTGACGCACACCGTCCTCCCGAATCTCTTCTACGACCTGCGCCTTTCGTATTTCAACCAGTCGTACTATTCGGGGATCGACAAGGACACCTCGCAGTACCTCTCGACGGGAGACCGGCAGTATTTCCGCAACATCGGCCTGGGGACCGAGTTCTATTCCCTGGCGGATCCCGTGGAAGTGACGAACAATCGGACGGAGACGTTCAATGCCCGGTGGGATTTGACCTGGCAAATCGGCAACAGCAATGAAGTGCGCACGGGAGTCGACCTGAAGAAGCATAACCTCAACTACTTCGACGTGTATGATCCGAAGAGGATAGCGCCGTACATCACGATCTTCGACAAGCATCCTGTCGAGGGAGCCGCCTATCTGCAGGACAAGATCGAACTGAGCTCTCTGGTCGTCAGCGTCGGCCTCCGTTTCGATTACGCCGATCAGAGGTCGCCGTTCCGGAGCAACCCGCTTGACAGCACGGTCATTGTTCCTTCGAAAGCGAAGACGCAGTGGAGCCCCCGCCTCGGGGTGGCTCACCCGATCAGCGACCGGACGGCTCTCCATTTCTCGTACGGACATTTCTTTCAAAATCCCGACTACGAACGCCTGTACGAGAACTCGCAATACGACGTCCATGTCAGCCAGCCGATCTTCGGCCAGCCGAATCTCGACGCCGAACGGACGACGGAATACGAAGTGGGTATTACGCATCAATTCAGCTCCTCCTTCACCGCCTCGTTCACCGCGTATTATAAAGACATCACAGGATTGATCGGCACGCAATACTACCCTCCGTTCCTGGACGGCAGATACGTGGGCTATTACCTCTACGTCAACGAGGCGTATGCGAACGACAAGGGTTTTGAGGTTCGATTGACGATGAGAAGGTCGAAATATGTCGCGGGATCATTGACGTACACGTACTCGGTGGCCAAGGGGAGCGCTTCCTCCGAGCTCGAAAACTATCCAAGCACGTTGCAATCAACACTCCTCTATCCACTGGACCAGGACCGAACGCATCTCCTGAACGCGAATGTCAGCGTGGTGTTTCCTCAAGACGACGGTCCTGCCATGTTCGGTGGTCACCCTCTGGAGAACTCCTACTGGAATGTGATCGCCCGCGTGAACAGCGGCGCGCCGTACACGCCGTCCAGCAGGCGCGTCAGCTATGTCCCCAGAAACTCCGCGCGCATGCCGACGACGTATACCATCGATCTTGAGTTCGGGAAGTCGTGGAAGCTCGGCACGTTCACGCTGGAGCCGTTCGTCGAGATCCTCAACCTCACCGATCACAGGAACGTTCTCTACGTCTGGCCGGATACCGGCGAACCGAACGTCACATTTGATACGGCATACTCGAAGGAATACCTGGACGACCCGAGCAACTACGGTCCCCCCCGGCAAATCCGGATCGGTGCGCGGCTGATACTCTGAGTCGCGCAAGCGGCTTCCCTCCAGGCACGAAAGGACGAGAAACGATGATGACGACAACTTCACACGATCGGTGCACTGCCATGAAAGCATTCTGCGCTCTCTGCCTCGCCCTGTGCCTGGTATTCTTGCCGGGAAGGGCGGACTCCCAGCAGAAACGGGACAGAAAAGAGAACGACCATCTTTCCAATGCGCAGAGGCCCGCCTCCATCATTGACCGGGCAGGCGGACTCCACAACAAGAGCAACATCGGTTCCTACTTTGTGAACTACGGGAAACTCTATGCTCCCGACGATTATTCGCAGGGACCGACGTTCGAGTGGCCGACCGCCTGGCCGATCGGACCCGGGCACGAATTCGTCTACCGCGCGAATCCGTTTGTCGGCATCCCGGGCAATGTTGTTCAGTCACGATACTCGCACCATTCGGAATGGGAGGCGGCGGCGGGATACAACAACCGTGACAGCGCGCAGGTGGCATTCAGCGACAGGCCTTTCACCTGGCCGGCCGGCGGATGGCCGGTGAAAGACGCCTCGGGGAACGCGCTCGTTGTCTCCAACCAGGACAGCTACTGCGCCTACAATGACTCGCTGAACACCATGGGGGTCCTCAATCTGCAGATCAATCAGACCGGCTACGCCTTCAGCCCGAAGAGCGTTCGCGACATGGTGATCTATATCTTCGACGTGACAAATCGCTCCACGAGGACTTATGACAGCCTCTACTTCGGGATCTACGCAGATATTTCCTGCGGAGGATCCGACGAAGTGCAGGATTACGGACATCGACGGATGGTCTTCGACAAATCGATCAACCGCCTCTATCTCTACAAGCCCAGCGGGATATCGTACCAGTGGGGGGGCGCACCAAGCGGGTTCTTCGGCGTCATTCTTCTTCAGTCGCCCGCAGTGAACGGCGCGCAGCTCGGTATCACCGATTGGCACTACAATAAATACGCGGATGATCAGGACCAGGACAGGGTGCAGTACGGAATACTCTCCAGTTCGCCCGACCTCTACAACGACAACCTCGGCCCAAAGTACTTTCATCCCGGGGCGAACGCCCCCAACCTTCACTATGATGACCCGGAGACGCTCCCTGCGGACGGGGACGATGTCGTCTCCACATTCGGCTCAGGCCCGTACCGGCTGGCCCCCGGTGATACGCTCCGATTCATCACGGCGTGGGTCGCCGCGGCCTCGGCGGCCGATATGGACTCCATCACCGCACACGCGTACAAGCTTCTCCACGACAATTTCGTCGTCGCCCAGCCGCCTGATCCTCCGAAAGTGACTGCAGTGCCGGGCGACCGGAAGGTTCTGGTCACGTGGGATGACCGGTCGGAATATTCCCGCGACGAACTCACCGGCAATGTTGATTTCGAAGGATACCGTCTGTATAGGAGCAATGACAGGGGGCACCATTGGGATCAGATTGACCGAAACGCGGTCGGGATAGGACCGGATCCGGTTCCCCTTGCCAGCTATGATAAGATTGACAGCATCGGGAAGGACACAGGTCTTCAACACTCCTATATCGACTCGACCGTCACCAACGGGTACGAGTACTGGTATTCCGTCACCGCATTCAGCACGCCGAATGCGAAAGGGCAGGTATCCGAAAGCGCGAACGGCCACTCCGGGGACATCAATGTCGGCATCGCCATACCACGCTCCGTTGCTACCGGGCGCACGCCCGTCGGCGCGACGCCGGTAACGCACACGGGGAACGGCACGGCACATGTTGTCTTCAGGGTCACTCCCCTTGACGTGGGACAGGCGGCCGGACAAACATACAATTTCACCTTTGCTCCTGTGGCAACGGTTGAGAGAGGAAGCCTCCGCTCGGTGATGCAAGTCAGTCTTGATTCCAACACCACGCGGACAGCGGAGACTTTCAGCCTGGCATTCACGTCGGCCACACAGTACATACTCCGCAACGAGAGTGAGAGACTCGTTCTCGATTCGACCGGCGCCTATGTGTCCGGCACTCCCATACTCTTCGAAGGCCTCCGGCTCATCCTCACGGACACGTCGGCCTTCATCGCGGACCGTCCAAAATCGGGGGATTCCCTCCTGATCCGCGTTGGTGTGCAAGTCGTCCTGGGCACATCGCAGACGGTGCTTCCCCTGCAGCCGCTCTCGTACGGAACAACGTATGCCACGTCCAATGGAGTCATTTTTTCCATCGGTCTGGCCGAGACGCTTCCCCAGAGTATCACATACCGGGACCAATTCAGTTTGTCGACGACCGCAGCCCAGATCAATCCAATCACCGTCGGTAGCGATCTGGCAAAAATCAAGGTGGTTCCGAACCCCTATCTCGTTTCTTCCAAGTATGAGGAAGAATTCGGAATACTTGTCAAGGAGCCGATCCGCCAGTTAAAGTTCAACAACCTCCCGGCCGTCTGCACCATTCGTATTTTCACGATGGCAGGGGACAAGGTCAAGACCATTGAGCACAACAGCGATAATGGCACAGAGACCTGGGACATGCGCACGGATGGCAACCGCGAGATAGCACCCGGGATGTATATCTACCAGGTGAAGACGACGAGCGCTGAAAATATCGGCCGCTTTGCGGTGATCAAATAGGAGAATGGCCATGAAGAGAGTATTCCTTCTCCCCCTTATGATCGTGCTGTGTCATATTTCGGTGAAGGCCCAGAATCCGAATATCGGGACAGCGGGAGCCCAATTCCTCAAGATCCCTGTCGGTCCCCGGGCGACCGCTATGGCAGGCGCATTCGTCTCGAATGGGGACGACGCGTCGTCGATTTTCTGGAATCCTGCCGGGATTGTGGGTGTACAATCAGGTTCGTTGTTCGTGGCGCACGCTGACTGGTGGGCCACGGTCAAGCTTGACCACGCGGCTTTCGTGCAATCGCTCGAGGATATCGGGTCGTTCGGCCTCTCGGTGACCGTTCTTTCAATGGACGATATGGAGATCACCACGGAGGACAGCCCGGAGGGAACCGGCCAGACCTTTGGCGCGCAGGATTTGATGATCGGTGCCAGCTTCGCCCGGAAACTGACGGATGATTTTGCCGTGGGGATCACGGCGAAGTATGTTCAACAGCGCATTTGGCACGAATCAGCGAGCGGCGTCGCATTCGATGTTGGGACTCAGTATCGCGTCGGGTTCCGTGACCTCGCCATTGGCATGTGCATGTCGAACTTCGGCGGCAATATGACATATGCCGGCAGTGATTTGACCGTCAATTATACGGTGGACCCGAACAACGCCACCGTGCGCCTTGCGCCAGCCAGTCTGGCACCTGACGAGTACCCTCTCCCTCTCGTTTTCCAGGTCGGGATTTCAATGTCGCCCTACACAAGTGAGAATTTCTCCGTCCTCCTCGCCGCTGACGTTGCACACCCGAGCGACAATCAGGAGCGGGTAAATGTTGGAACGGAGATTTCCATCCTGGGACAGTTCTTCTTGCGGGGAGGGTATCGCTTCGGGTACGATGTCGAGAGGGGGACTCTCGGAGCCGGCGTTGCGATTCCGATGGGAGGAATCAGTATTACTGCCGACTACGCCTACGCCATGTACGATCTTCTCCCCAACATCAGTAGGTTTTCCGTCGGGATGACGTTCTGATGCGCATCGCCCTCAGGGTGGGAGCGGCCCTGGCGCTCCTCGTGTGCCTGAGTTTCGGCCAAGGGTCGGTACTGTTGGTCGGCGGCGGGAGCGAGAACTACAACGATTGGTCGGACGCTCCCTACCGCTGGCTTGTGCAGCACGCGCCCAACGGCCGCATACTTGTCCTCCACTATTCGACGGCCTCCACCTTCCTCCCCGCGTATTTCCAGTGGCTGGGAGCGACATCGGCGGCCAACCTCATTATTCCGTCAGTCGCCGCTGCGAACGATACGAACACCGCAAAGGCGATTCTCGCCTGCGACGGAATCTTCCTGCGCGGAGGGGATCAGTGGCAGTATGTCTCGCTCTGGAGGGGGACGCTCGCCGAGGCGGCTCTCCGACAGGTCTTCCGGCGGGGAGGTGCGATCGGAGGAACCAGCGCGGGGATGGCTGTGCTGACACAGGTGATCTTTGACGCACGGCTCACTTCTGTCGATCCACGCGACGCGCTCCGGAACCCTCTCGCCTCGGGGATCACATTTACGGAGGACTTCCTCGGATTCGTTCCCGGGGTCCTCGGCGACACGCATTTCTTCGAGCGGGGGCGTCTGGGCCGGCTGCTGGCGATGCTTTCCGTTTACAGGGAGCAGAACGGGCGCTGGATCACCGGCGTCGGAGTCGATTACAGCACAGCGCTGGCAATCGACACGAGCGGAGATTGCCAGGTGATGGGCGCCGGAACGGTCACCGTTTTGCGCGCGACTGCCGGGACGGCGTACTCGATCGAGGCCGGCAAACCCCTGGCGATGTCGAACGTGCGGATGGACATGCTGACACCCGGTTACCAGATCAATCTTTCCAGCGGGGAGATCCGGCCTCCGACAAGTGCTCTTCCCTTCTCGCCGAACGAGGTGCACTCCCCCGCCTCGCCCCTTCTCCTGGACGGAAGCGGATCGGCGGCCTTCTGGACAAGCGCGGCCGGAAGCCTGAACCATTTCGTGGCAGCGCTGTCATCGCCCGCAGACACCGTCGGGATCATCTCCCGGGCCGGCTCAACATCAGGTTCAGCGAGCGTCGGCGCTTNNTTCGCAAGACAACTCCAGAACAACTCCCCGGTCCTGATGCTCTCCAGCGACTGCTCGCTGGCTGCAGACACCGCGGTCGGAAGGATCGAATCAGATGCCGATGCCGCCTACGAGGGCACGCTGACCCTCCTCAAAGGACTCGGCCTCGTCCATGGAATCGAAATCATGCCGCGTCTCTATGAAGACGCGGACTCGATCGACAATCGCTTCAGCGGTCTGTTTTGGGGGATGGGAAAGTCCCGCGAGGCGTACGGCCTTCTCCTGGACGCGGGAACATTCGCGGAGGTGAGCTCTCAGGGTCTTCTGAGCATTTCTGGGGCGACCCCGGCAATCGTCGTCGACGGCCGCCAGGTCACATCACTCGACTTCCCATCATTTCACGCCGGGGGAATGCCCAATCCCCGCGTGGGCGCCGCGCTCGTGGGCGCCACGCTTCATGTCGTCCACGATGCGCAGACTTTTGATCTTGCCTACGGCGAACTCCTTGGCGTTCGTACTGTCCGGCCGGCTCACCCGGATGACTTTCACCTCTGGCCGAGCTACCCCAACCCCTTCAACCCTACGACAAAAATTCAATTTTCGATTGACAATCGTCAAATGACTATTGTCAAAGTGTTCGATGTGCTGGGCCGGGAAGTGGCTACGCTGGTGAATGAAGTGAAGGAACCCGGGACGTACAGTGTCACTTTTAACGGCAGCGGGCTCGCCAGCGGAGTGTATTTCTGCCGGCTCGCCTCTCCAATTTACGCGCAAACCCAAAAAATCGTCCTCGTCAAATGAAAACTCCCGTGCGGTCCATTGCCCGATCAAGCTGTCTCTGCGCCCTGGTGTTGCTTCTCGCGCTTCCCGTCCTCCCACAATCCCGGCTTCAATCCCCTCTCGAACGTTCCGGGTTCACGCGGCTGACCTCCTACGACACATTGCAGACGTTTCTGGGAACTCTGAACGGGAGGGGACGATGCACGGTCGGACGTCTTGCACAGACGCACAACGGGCGAAACGTCTCGTCCGTGCTTGTCACCTCCTCTCCTCATTTCGGCGAGGATGCGTTGAAGCTTCGCGTGATGCTCTTCGCCCAGCAGCACGGCGACGAGCCCTCCGGAAAAGAAGCGCTGACGATGCTCCTCGCAAAGATCGCCAACCATGAACTCGACACGATCCTCTCACACGTCGATCTCATGATCGTTCCCCAGATGAACCCCGACGGCGCCGAGCTGCGGCAGCGGCGGACGGCGGACAGCATCGATCTCAACCGCAATCACCTGATCCTGACTTCGCCCGAGCCGAAGGGATTGCACGATCTCTTTGCACGATGGCAACCGCAGGTGACGATGGACATTCATGAATACGGCCCCTACAGCGAGTCGTGGAGCGATTCGGGGTTCATCAAGGCGGCCGACGTGCAACTGGGCATGCTCACGAACCTCAATTCTTCGGAAGAGCTTCGCACCTACCAGCGACGCTCCGTCTATCCCTCTCTTGCCGAGGCGATGCGGGAGAAGGGGTACCTGTTCCAGGAATACATCGTCGGCTCGCCTGGCGACCTGATCCGTTACAGCACGACGGAACCGAATGACGGTCGGCAGAGCTTCGGGATTCTTAATACGCTTTCCTTCATTCAGGAAGGCCGCGGAGGAAGAACGCTCGAAGATCGCCTGGAGCGAAGAGCCCGATCGCAGCTTGCCTCCATCGAAGCACTCCTCGCCTTTTGCGCCGGCCATGCCGGTGACATCAAGTCGCTCGTGGACCGCGAACGCCTGCGCCTCTCCCATTCCGCAGGGAAGCCCGTCGTCCTGTGCATGGACCATTTCCGGGGAGCCGGTCGGCTGGCGATTCCTGTCGTGACCGTGCCGTCAGGCAGGGATTCCGTGTGGCAGATCACGAACCTGCACGATACCGTCAAGGCCATCGTGACCCGGGATCTTCCCATGGCCTATGTCATTCCCGGTGGACTCACCTCCCTGCGGGAACTCCTTGACCGTCACCACGTGCAGTACGAGGTCCTGAGCTCCGAGCAGAAGGTAAGCGCAAGCGCGTACCTGATCGATGCGGTGGTGCCGGATACGCTTGAAGACGAATGGCATCCGAAACCATCGATGCGGATCGAAACACGTGAGGTGGTCCTCCACCCTGGAGATATCATGGTGTCGACGAGCCAGGTCCATTCTCTCTTCCTCGCAATACTCCTCGAACCGGAGTCGATGTGGGGACTGGTCAAGTATCCCGCCTACAACTTCCTCTTGCAGTCGAAAGTGTATCCGATTCTGCGGGTCCCCTGATGATGGCCGGCGGGCACGGGAGTGCCACTGACTTGCTCACAATAATTCGTTATTGCACGGTTGAAGAGACTGTATATCTCTGCCCCTACGGGGGTGGTACTTTCTCTCCGAGAGAGAAAGTACCCAAAGAGATCCTTGCGCGATCGCAAGCGGAGAGGGGGACCCTGTAGGGCAGGCAATGGGCATCGTGATTTCGATTCCCNNGATTCCCCCGGTCAAATCTCGGGAAAAAGCATCGAAATCACGAAACTTGTCTGTACCCCCTCGCTAAGTGCATCGCGATCGCGCAATGCTCGGTTTCGCACCTACTCGGGCACTACGAGTTCTTCATTCTTAGTCTCTCAACTCTCCCCCCGTCCCCCTCCCTTACCAAGGGAGGGGGAGCCAGGGGGAGAGTTCCTGCTAAAAGACCTGATCGCCTATCTTCATGGCAGAGGGGCTAGGTTTCGGACCGACCACCGGTTGTGTCGATCCCACGGGCCGCCGACGGCGGCCCGAACTCTGAACTCAGGGTTCGGTGGAGTTCGGAATTCAGAGCTCTCCTCACGAAACCTGCCTGTGCCCCCTTGCTCTGTGCTTCGCGATCGCGCAAACCGCGGATTTGCTGATACTCTGCCCTGAGAGGATACTCTTTTCGAGGAAAAATGCAGTATCTTCCATTTATGCATCGGAGAAAACTATGAGAGGAACGACAAGGCGGAACTGTCCCATCACGATTCCAACCGGAATGCCGGCCGTTGGGTATCGGATGGCCGACATTCATCACTTTCCCCGGGAGAGAAAGTGAACGACCGGAAAGATGATCGTTCCGCGGGACGGTCGATCACGCTCCCGATCGAAGGGATGAGTTGCGCGAGTTGCGTTCTCCGCGTGGAAAAGGCGCTCCAGAAACTGGAGGGCGTCGCCGCGGCTTCCGTGAATCTCGCTTCAGAGAAAGCCACAATCCGGTTCGATCCCTCCGTGGTCACACTCGACCGGCTGCAATCGGCAGTCGAAGCCTCGGGCTACAAACTCATCCTCCCGACCGCCACGCAGGCGGACGACAAGACCCGGGAGGCGGCAGCGGCGGGCGATTCCTTCCGGCGCTTGCGCCATGAGCTGATCGTGAGTGCCGCGCTGACGCTCCCCATCATCGCTCTGAGCATGTCGGCCATGACGAAGTGGTTCATGCACGCATCCCCCCTCTCCGCGGACGAAACGAACTGGATACTTTTCCTGCTCACAATACCGGTCCTCGTTCTCTCGGGTCGGAGGTTCTTCAGGGGAGCATGGAGCTCCCTGCGCCACGGAACGGCGGACATGAACACCCTGGTTGCAGTGGGAACCGGCGCGGCGTTTGCCTACAGCACGATGGCAGTCCTCTTTCCAGGACTTCTTTCCGTGGGAGGAAAAAGACCGGACGTCTATTTCGACACGAGCGCATCGATCATCACATTGATCCTCCTCGGGAGGATGCTGGAGGCCTCCGCCAAGCGGAAAGCGTCGGATGCCATCAGGTCGCTCCTCGCGTTGCAGCCCACAACCGCGAGGATCATACGGGACGGCCAGTCCATCGATGTCGCGATCGACGCAGTCACACCGGGCGATGTCGTTCTCGTCCGACCGGGCGAGAAAGTGCCGGTGGACGGCGTCGTCACGAAAGGTGAGTCGACCATCGACGAATCCATGGTGACCGGAGAAAGCATTCCCGTCGAGAGAGCCGAAGGAGACCCGGTCATCGGGGGAACGATCAACAAGTACGGCAGCATTGAGTTCCGTGCGATGGCGGTCGGCAGGGAGACCCTGCTGGCGAGGATTGCGCAACAGGTGGAAGATGCACAGGGCACCAAGGCGCCCATCCAGAGCCTTGCCGACCGGATCGCGTCAGTTTTCGTCCCCGCCGTGATCGTTATCGCCCTCGTCACATTCGTCGTCTGGTACGGTTTCCTCGGAGCTCCCTTTGCTTCTGCTCTGGTAAATTTTATCGCCGTCCTGATTATCGCATGTCCATGCGCTCTGGGACTTGCGACGCCCACGGTGATCATGGTGGGAACCGGCGTCGGCGCTCGTCTCGGCATCCTCATCAAAAACGCGGAAGCGCTCGAACGTCTCCGCAAAGTCACTACCATCGTCTTCGACAAGACCGGCACGATCACGGAAGGAAAGCCCGTCGTCACGGATGTTGCGCCGCTTCACGGCCGTACCGTCGAGGAAGTGATCGCGTACGCGGCATCGGTCGAGAAGAGGTCCGAGCATCCCCTGGGTGAAGCGGTTGTGCGTTATGCGGCGTCACGGAACATTACGGTCGCCGATGCCGGCAGCTTTCAGTCTGTCACCGGATTCGGCGTTGTCGGCATCGTTGAAGGCGCTTCCGTCACAGCGGGGAATTTATCGCTGCTGGAAGAACGGAGGATCCCGACGGATGAAGCCCGTCCCGTAGTGGCCCGTTTTGCGTCCCAGGGAAAAACCTCCATCATCGCTTCTGCCGACGGCCATGTTGTTGGCGTGATTGCTGTCGCCGACACGATCAAACCCGCCGCCCCGACGGCACTGGCCCTCCTGCAGAGCATGGGAATCGAAACGATCATGGTGACGGGAGATACGAAAGAAACCGCTCAGGCGATTGCGGCTGAAGCCGGGATAGGGCGGGTCGTGGCCGGAGTACTTCCCCACCAGAAGGCGCTTCTGGTAAAGGAACTACAGCAGGCGCAAAAGACGGTTGCCATGGTGGGAGACGGCATTAACGATGCGCCGGCCCTTGCACAGGCCGATGTCGGCATTGCCATGGGGACCGGAACCGATATTGCTATGGAGGCGGCCGATGTGACGCTTCTCAGCGGTGACCTTCATGGCATATCCCGAGCCATCCGACTCTCCTCCCGGGTCCTCACGACGATCAGGCAGAACCTCTTCTGGGCCTTCGTGTACAATGTCGTCGGTATCCCCCTTGCCGCCTCCGGAATGCTCGTTCCCACTGTTGCAGCAGCCGCCATGGCGTTCAGCTCGGTGAGCGTCGTCAGCAATTCGCTCCGATTGCGGAGGTTTTCGGGATAATCGCATACTGTCGGGCTTTCTCCCGTGGAGGAGGCAACGACAGCCAGGGGCATTGCATCGACTGCCTCCGTTCGCGTACATGGAAGGACCGGCGGATCATCGCGCGGTAGCTCCCGCTCACCCGTCATTTTCCCCTCTTGACAATGGGGGCGGGTTTGCGTATGATGTGCAATTCGCTGCACACTGTTCTTTGCTCGCTACTTCTTTTTGTCGAGGATACTCACCTTGCTTCTGGCCGATGGGCAGTATGGCATCCTTGCTGAGATTCGCTTAGAACAAGAGCGGATCTTCCCCGACATTCCTCAAACCTCTTTCCATCCTTTTCCCCCCCCCTTCTCGCACGCATGCTCTTTTCGCACTGCCGCTCTTTCCGCGCGGCTTTCTTGTTCCACGAATTCCTTCGATATCATTCACAGGCACGGAGATGATTTCCATGAACCGAACGCTCATGCGGATTGCCCGCACAGTCGTGTCCGGCACGTTTTTTTTCTTTGCCGCCGCAACAACCGCTCTGCCGCAGTCGCAGACACTTTCCACGGAGGAGATGACCAGAAAGGCCGATGTTGTGGCGATCGGAAAAGTCCGTGAAGTCCATGCAGAATGGACTCCCGGAAAAAGCAGGATCATCTCCCGTGTGACCATTGCCGTCGACCAGTACTTGAAAGGGAACGATCCCTCAGGGCAGATGACTCTGACCGTTCCCGGCGGCGAAATCGACGGAGTCGGTGAACTGTACAGCCATTCGACCTCATTTCGGCAGGATGAAGACGTTGTGGTCTTCGCACGCAGAGATGCACAGGGAGCGTACCGGGTCGCCGCGGGCCGCCAGGGGAAGGTTGTCATCGACAAGGATAAGGAAACAGGTCAGTTGACCGTCGGAGGGACGAGGACACTCCAGGAGTACGCTACGGCGGTACGCAGGGCAGTACAGCTTCAGGAGAAGAAGTAGCAAGACCTTTCACAACCGGCATCCATGGTGTTCGATTGACCGCGAACAGCAGACAGGAGACTTGTATGAAGAACTTTTTAGCGACACTTGCTATTCTCATCCTTTCCTCGACACTGCTCTACGGCCAACAGGGAACGATCCTTCTCCCTTTCCAGGCTCAGGGATACAAATACGCCTTCATCCAGACGAGCGACCCTTCCATCAAGACATGCTCGAACCCCTCGTTTGACGATACACGGTGGTCCATCGGGGCGGCGGCGTTCGGCACCCTCAACAAGAAAGGAGCGGCATCCTGTCCCCTGAACGATTCGATCCATGTCAAGACCCTCTGGCCTTCGAATAGGGATCTTCTCGTCAGGAAGCATCTCACCGTCCCCGCAGGAACACATAATCTCCGGATCACCGTGTCTGTCGATAACGCGGTCCAGGCGTACTTCAACGGGAAAGAGATCTCCGGAGGGGTCAAGAATCACAACACATGTGCAACCTCGGGAGATTTTGTCTTCTCCGTCCCCGACAGTATCGTAAAGGTTGGAGACAACGTCCTCGCCCTCCACGGTGTTTTGGAGAGCTCACAGAATTATCTTGACGCACAGGTTTCGGGAGACCTTCTCTTTACCATCACGGCAACGGCCGGGCCGAACGGGACTATCTCTCCCAGCGGTCAGGTACCGGTCTCTCCGAACGGGAGTGCGATTTTCACGTTCACTCCTTCGAATGGCTACCATGTCGCCAATGTGCTCGTGGACGGCATTTCACAAGGACCCTTGACGTCATTCACGCTCTCCGCCGTGACAGCCAGTCACACTGTCAGCGTGACCTTTGCCATCAACCAGTACATCATCACGGCGACAGCGGGACCGAACGGCGCCATCGCTCCAGCGGGGGCTGCAACGGTCAACTATGGCGGCAGTCAGTCGTATCTCATCTCGCCGAATTCAGGATATCACATCGTCGATGTCCAGGTCGACGGCGTCTCGAAAGGACCGGTCACAACCTACTCTTTCTCCAGTGTGACCGCGAATCACTCCGTTTCTGCCACGTTCGCAATCAACACGTATCCCCTGACGCTCAGTGGACCGAATGGCAAGGTAACGGAGAACCCTGCACAGAGTGTTTATGACAGCAACAGCGTTGTCCAACTGACGGCAATCCCAAACCTCGGCTATCACTTTGCGGGCTGGACCGGTGACACGAGCGGCACGGGAGGAGGGACGGCAAACCCGTTGAGCGTGACCATGAACGGGCCCAGGACCATCGTCGCACATTTCGCCATCGACACATTTACCATCTCAACGTCGGCCCCTGCCAATGCTGCCTTCTCGCCGGCAGGTTCAGTGATCGTCAACTACGGAACGGATCGATCGTTTGCCGTTACCCCCACACCCGGCTATCACGTCGATTCCCTCTTCGTCGATGGCGTGAACGTCGGACCCCTCACGGCCTACACGTTCAGCAACGTGACTTCAGCCCATTCCATCGCTGCAACGGTGCTCATCAACAACGACAATGTCTCCACGAGCGCGGACGGCGGTTCGGGATCCTTGCGCGACGCAATTCTCTCCGCCAATGCGCAGCCGGGCCCGGACACGATCAGGATTCTTCTGGCAGGCCCGGGCGTGCAAACAATCTCCCCTCTTTCGCCTCTTCCCTCTCTGCATGATTCGGTGGTCGTCGATGCTTCGGCAATGCACGGCCTCTTTACGTTGAATGGAAGCAGCGCGGGAGGCGGTACCAATGGACTGACCCTTATGGGGAACAACATCGTGGTCCGGGGGCTTTCGATCACCCAGTTCTCCGGCGCGGGCATATTCATTTCGGGGAACAACAACCGGATCGGCGGCACCGCAGCCGGCGACCCGAACGTGATGACATCCAATGGCGTCGGGGTTACCGTGGCTGCGGGGAAGGGAAATGCAATTCTTTCAAACTCCCTGACGGGCAACGCCACGCTCGGCATAGATCTTCGGAACGATCTGGTGACGCCCAACCGGCCCGCACTCCGGCACTACGCCGCGCGCCCCGCGGACACTTCCCTCGTCAATTTCGGACAGAATTTCCCTCTTCTCTTCTATGCATTCCCGGATTCGCAGGTCGCAGTAGGATCGATCAACAGCTGGCCGTTCGACAGCCTGACGATCCAGTTGTTCCAGAGTAGTAGTCCGGGAGCGCTCGGGTATGGAGAAGGGACGACGCTCATCGGATCCACCACAGTCCGGACAGATTCGCTGGGGAATGCGGAATTTTCTTTCACGCCATCCTTCCCGCTGCAAGCGGGACAGTTCGTCGCGTGCACGGCAACGGACACAGCGGGCAACACATCGGAATTCTCCCCTGCCGTGATCGTGGGGGTGAAGGGCAGAGTCTACGGCAACCATTACGCTGTGAACACGACGCTGTCGGGAATACCATTACACTGGCCAGGTGGGAGCGGGCTCTATAGTATCAGTGCGACAGTCCCGCAGGATGCCGTGCCGGCAATTAACGCTTCGTTCGGCACGTGGAACACCTTGCCGCAGATCCACTACGCGAGCGCAGGGGCGACGCCTTCCTCCCAATGGGGAGGACTGCCGGATGGGATCAATAATGTGGTCTGGATTCAGAACCATTGGGTCGATTCAACAGGCGTCGATTCCAACGTTATCGCGGTCACTCGCGTCCGTTACAACAGTCTGAACGGCGAACTGACCGACGTGGATATCGCGTTCAACAACGAGAACTTTGCGTTCACCAATGTTGCGAGCCCGGCGGATACCGGAAAGAAGGACGTCCAGGACGTTGCAACCCACGAAATCGGACATTTCGGGGGGCTGGCCGACATGTATAACCCCGGGTATTCGCAATACCTGCCATTCATGGGAGCCGCCAATGACACGGTCACCATGTACGGGTTCATCGCCAACGGCGAGACGTCCAAACGAGCCCTCCACGCCCCCGATGTGGCCGGGATCTCGTACATCTATAGTCATGCGCCGCAGGGTCACGTTGACATCATGCTCGTCTTCGATGGTTCCCAGACGTTTTCCTCCACGTATGACGGCTTCGTTCCTTCAAAGAACAGCGCCGGCGCGCTTGTCCAGAATATGAGAAACGGAGATCGCGTGGGCGTGGTCCAGCTTCCGGGAACCCTTGTGGTTCCGCTGACAACGCTCCAGGATAGCGCTTCGAGGGCATCAGTGGCAAATGCCATCCTCGGCCTGTCCGTCGGTGGGAGCAGCGGCATCGGGCAGGGGCTGCAGACAGCCCAATCGGGCTTCACCGCCAGTCCGTCCGGCAACGACAAAGCGATCATCCTCTTCAGCTCCGGCGAGGAGACCGGTGTGCCAACGGCACTTGGCGTTGCGCCATCCCTCAAGGCCTCCGGGACGCGCGCCTTCACGCTGGGCTTTGCGGGGAGCTCAGGAGAAGACCTCAACAGTAGACTTGCGGACACAACGGGAGGCGCGTACTATGCCGCCACCGACTCGACCATGAGCCAGGTCGTCACGCAGATCTGGAACAAACTGACGGGCCTGCAGCTCATCAGCGACACGTTGTTCGCCTCGAATGTCCGCGGTTTGAATTGGCAGGGAGGCCTGAACTGGCAAGGGGGTCTGAATTGGCAGGGAGGTCTCAACTGGCAGGGGGCGGTCGATCCCGGGACGACCACGATTCTTCCCGGACTCAACTGGCAGGGAAGTACCTTTGTCCTCGGATTGATCTCGCCGCGGGGCGACACGATCGTTCCCGCAAACCTTGCTCTCCACCCGGGGGTAAGCTACGTCACCGGACCGACCTACTCCTATTATAAGATCGCCAATCCGTCTTCCGGGAACTGGACGCTGCATGTGGAGGGGGCGAACTCGACCCCTGTACCGCCCACTCCGGAATCGCTTGTCCTCTCCATCGCGGCAAGCGCCGACGTCACGATGGGTGTGTCATTCAACAAGTCAAACTACCATTTGGGTGAACAAGTCACCGTCCAGGCTGTCCTCTCTCAGGGAGGTCAGTCGCCGGGAGGCGACCACATCGTTGGCGGCGGCCCGATCACCAACGCCGATGTGAAGGCCGACATTTTGTTCCCCGATGGGATCACCGTTCAAACATTCCCCATGAACAGCCGGGGAAGCGGCGTCTATGCGACGACGTTCAGCAACACATCGACCGCCGGTAACTACCGCTTCACGATTCGGGCAGCGGGAATGATCCCCGCAGTCCTGGACAGCTTCAAGCGGCAGACGGTGCAATCAATTTTCGTGGCCCCTCCCTTCACGCCCAACGCCGTGCTGTTCGCAACGAACAGCGTCACCATCGGGGACAGTACGCGGATCACCTCGGGAAGCGTCATCGTCAACAACAAGCGGCTCGCTCTCCCGTTCTTCCCCACCGTGGAGCTCTCGATCGGCAAGGGAGTGTCGACGCCGGCACGTTACACATTGAAGGCATCCCGCATCACGATTCTTCAAGGGTCCACCATTGCAAGCGACATCTACTCCAACCAGCTTTCGAACAGCGGAATCCTCGGAGGGACGCAGTATTCGCCACTTTCCCTCCCCGTTGTTGCAGCCCTCCCTCCTTTCGAAGCAGCATCACCGGGAACCAAGGACGTCACCGTGGCACAGGGAAAGAGCGCAACGCTTGCGCCCGGCAAATACCGCAACGCTGTTCTTAATTCGCAATCGACCCTGACGTTGACGTCGGCGGGAACATATGAATTTATCACGCTGCGGGTGGAGTCCAACGCAAAGCTCCTCTTCACCGGCCCCGCACACATCCATACCCTCCTCTGGTTCGATGTGGACAAGGGGGCATACGTCGGACCTGTGCAGGGGAGCGTTCTCGACGCCTCCAGCATCACCGTCTATGTCGGCGGAGCAGATTCCCTCAGCCAGTTCCTGAACGCTGCCACGATCGGTCCCTGCGCGAGCGTCTATGCCAACATCTACACGTCACAGGGAACCATCTGTTTCGGCGATGGGACAAACGCAACAGGGGCGTTCATCGGTCGAAACATTTTCGTGGGGCAAAAGGTCAACCTGACTCTGGCAACGGGGTTCTCCGGCTTGTCGAAGTCAGGTGACGGTTCGCGGACCCAGCAACCCGCAGACCCCGGGACTCCGAAGACGTTCGCTCTCGTGCAAAACTACCCGAATCCGTTCAATCCTTCCACGCTGATCCGGTACCAGTTGCCGGACGAGCGGGAAGTCACGCTGGTCGTCTACAACATCCTGGGGCAGACGGTCAAAACCCTTGTGCATGAATTCGAGAACGCCGGAACGCATGAGATCCTCTGGGACGCCACAAACGACCAAGGGCGTAGAGTGAGCAGCGGACTTTACGTGTACCGGATCAAGGCAGGAACCTCCACGGACACGAAGAAGATGATCCTGCTGAAGTAGCTGTTCGCTGCACTGGATGCGGGGTCGGAGATGACACGCATTGTTGTACGTGAACGGAAGGAGGAATTGGCGGATGGCGGTCGGTGTGCGATGCCGGGATGATCGCCGGAGACTGATCGGGAGCACATCGCCGCCACTCTCCATCTTCGCATGCGAGTTCCTCCTGCTGTTCGCGATGGGCATGCTTCACGGCGATGCCCCGGCACAGCAGAGGATTCTCTTCGAACACCTTGGGGTGAAGCAGGGACTCTCCCAGGCGGCAGTGATGTGTTCATTCCAGGACCGCCAGGGATTCATGTGGTTCGGCACGCAGGACGGATTGAACAGGTACGACGGGTACTCGATCAAGACGTTCAAGCACGATCCTGCCGACCCCCGCTCACTCGACGACGGATTCGTGACTCTCATCAGCGAGGACTCCTCCGGGACGTTATGGGTGGGAAGTCGGGGCGGAACACTGAACCGGTTTGACGCGTTGACGGAGACTTGGACGCATTATCCTCGTGACAGCGTGAGTCTCGAGGGCGCACGAGTCAGCGCTGTCCGATCGGAATATCATGACTCTTTCGGCATGAGATGGTCGGGGAGCATCGGCGGGGGACTGACATGCCTGAACCCGCGGACAGGCGCCAAGAAGACATATACGCATGACCGTGCACACGCCGGAAGCCTTGCCGATGACCGGGTGTTTTCAGTGTACGGAGATCATCGCGGGACCATCTGGGTCGCTACGCACGAAGGTCTGGATCGATTCGATCGGGAAACGGAGACGTTCACCCATTTCGTCCACAACGATGCGGATCCGGGAAGTCTGAGCGATAGCTGGGTCTGGCCGATCTTTGAAGATCGGGAAGGCACGTTGTGGGTGGGGACATTCCGCGGCGGGCTGAACAGGTTTGATCCGGCAAAGAGTGCATTTGTCCATTTCCGCCACACCGAATCGGATCCCCGGAGTCTCAGCGACGAACGTCTCTACTCGCTCTACCAGGATCGTTCCGGTATCATCTGGGTGGGAACGGGGGATCACGGCGTTGATCGTTTTCACCCCCGGATGGGGGCATTCACCCACCTGACCCACGACCCTGCCGATCCCGGGAGCCTGCTCGACAACAACATCATTTCGGCATTCGTCGACCGCGCGGGAACGCCATGGATTGGGACGCGGGCGGGACTAGACCGGCTCGATCCGTCCACGGGAAAATTCCTCCACTCTACACACGATCCGTCGAGGCCAGGCGGGATAGGCGACAATATGGTGCAGAGCATCACCGAGGATCGGGAAGGAATGCTCTGGCTGGGAACGGTGGCAAACGGGCTGGACCGCTTCGATCGCACACGGGGCATCTTCACCCATTTTCGACACGATCCCTCGGGACGGCCGGGGCTGAGCGACAACAGGGTGTACGCCCTGTGCGAGGACAGGGACGGAATGCTGTGGATCGGCACCTACGGCGGCGGACTCAACCGATTCGACCGGACCAACGGGTCTTGGACTGTTTTCACACACAACGACTCCATCGGGACAAGCCTGGGAGCAGCCGGCGTGTGGGCCTTGTGTGAGGACCATGACGGCGTCCTTTGGATCGGGACGTACGGAGGAGGACTCGACCGGTTTGACCCAAAGACGGAATCCTTCACCCACTTCCGGCACAACGACGGAGATCAGCAGAGTCTCAGCAACGACCTCGTCGTCACTCTCTGTGAGGACCGGACGGGAACTCTCTGGGTGGGGACAGCGGGGGGATTGAACCGGATGGACCGGGCCACCGGGATGTTCAGGCGATACCGGGAAAAGGACGGCCTTGTCAACGATGTCATCCTGGGAATCCTTACCGACGACCATGGCATCCTCTGGATCAGCACGGATCGGGGACTTTCCCGGTTCGATCCTGCGCTCGATTCATTCCGGAGCTATGGCTACAACGACGGGCTGCAAGGGGATGAATTCAACCAGGGGGCCTACGCGAGGAACGCGCGCACGGGAGAAATGTACTTCGGGGGGGCGAACGGGATCACCCTCTTCCATCCCGACAGCGTCCGGCAGAATAGTTATGTTCCCCCCGTTGTGCTCACCTCCTTCACGCGGTACAACACGGACGACAAGGAAGGAAAACCGATCGAAGAAAAAGGAGCGAGCGTGCGGCGCAGCATCACGCTCTCGTACAAGGACAATATTGCAACGCTGGAATTTGCCGCGCTCAGTTTTACCAACAGCTTCAGGAATCAATACGCCTACCGGCTCGAGGGGTTCAGCGACAACTGGATCCAGCTTGGAACCGACCATCGGGCAACTTTCACCAATCTCGACGGAGGCGACTATGTCCTGCGCGTTCGGGGTTCGAACAACGACGGTGTCTGGAACGAACAAGGAACAACCCTCGGCATCGTCGTTATGCCTCCCTGGTGGAAAACCCGCTGGGCATACGGCTTCTACTTCATCGCCGTCACCGCTTTTCTGTACGGCATCAGGCGCGTAGAACTCAACCGCCGGGAACAGAAGGCGTTGGTTCGTGAATCGGAGCTGCGGACAAAGGCAGTGGAGGCAGAGAAGCGGACGCTGGAAGCCGAGAACGAGCGAAAGACAAAGGAATTGGAGGATGCACGGACGCTTCAGCTCTCCATGCTTCCACGGGAGGTCCCCCAGATTCCCGGCTACGATATCGCCGTCTTTATGAAGACCGCAACGGAGGTGGGGGGCGACTATTACGACTTCGCCCTTGCGCCGGATGGGAGCCTTACGATCGCCTTTGGCGATGCCACGGGGCACGGTATGCAAGCCGGTACCATCGTCACTTTGATGAAAGGCCTCTTCCTTTCGGACGCCTCGCGGGCCGACATCCAGAGTTTTTTCCGTCGATGCAGCACCGCCATCAAGGAGATCCGCCTCGGAAGGCTGTTTATGGCGTTTACGCTCGTCCGGCTCAGGGGATCGTCACTCTCCCTCTCCAGCGCAGGCATGCCGCCGGTGTATCTCCACCGCAAAAGCGGCGGCAGCATCGAGGAGATATTCCTGAAAGGAATGCCGCTCGGCGCCATGAAGAGTTTTCCCTACGGACTCCACGAAACGGAACTTCAAACTGGCGATACTGTGTTACTCGTGACAGACGGTCTTCCCGAGCAAAAGAATTCCCGGGCGGAGATGTTTGACTATTCCAGAGTGGAACAGGTCCTGACACAGACAGCCGCACTGACGCCGGCAGAAATCATTGCCCGCCTCGTGGCCGAAGGGGAACGCTGGATGAAAGGGGCGCTCCAGGAGGACGACATCACTCTCCTTGTCATTCGAAAGACATAAGAGATGGCATCCCGCAGCAGCAACGGCATCGAACTGAAAATAACGCTTCCCAAGATCCCAGACATCGAGCTCGTCGCCCTTGAAGGTCTCGAACGACTTGCCCGGCACCTCGGTATCGCCGACGAGAAGATCGGGGAGGCAAAGATCCTGGTCACGGAGGCGATCATCAACGCATTTGAGCACGCCGGAGCGAAGAACTCCGCTGTCCGGGTCGAGTTCACGATGACGCCCGAAAACCTTGTGATCTTTGTCCGCGACTACGGCGTGGGATTCGTTCCTTCAGAAGTCGGCGACCCGGCGGCTGTTCGTCGGACCAGGGGAGAACCGAAGCGGGGCTGGGGCATCAAACTGATGAAATCCCTTTCAGACGATTTTCGGATCGAGTCGAACCGGAAGGGAACCAGGATCACGATTACAAAGCTGCTCACATGAAAGAAGGGGCATGGATCAACACTTCAGTCTGACATCGGAAGTCAGGGATGGGCGGTTGATCATCACGACATCCGGTTACGTCAACAACGTCGGCGGCGAGACCATTGCAAAGGAATTCGATCGCCATTTTGCCGAGGGGGCAAGAGAGATCATTATCAATCTGGCTGCATCCCAGGTGGTCAATTCCGTCGGCATGTCCTTCCTGATTGAAATCATTGAGCGACTGGAAGAGGTTAAAGGCCGACTGGTGTTCGCGGGACTCGATCCGGCGGTGGAAAAAATGCTCGCGATCATGGGGCTCTTCCGGTTCGCGGGAAAAGAGTCAACCGTGGAGGACGCAGTGAATTCGTTCACCAAAACCCCCACTCATCGACGATGAAGCAACGGGGAATCGATCTTGCGCCGGCCGAAGGAGGACGGCACCACATTGACGCTGTCGCCGAGAGCTACCGCCTGCTCCGGCTTGCATCCAGTGTCCGCGATCTCGGTGCCCAATTCACCTCGGCCGTGAGCCGGATGCTCCCGCAGGCGCACACCCTGTTGCTCTTCCGCCCCGCAGGAGGAGCGCTGTGGGAGAATACGGCGGACGGTACTCCGGCGGGATCGGGTCCGGGCATCCTCTCCCCGTCGGAAGAGAGGACGGCGTATAATGCACTCCGCACCTTTCCTGATGGCTCATCCCTTGGCGTCGTCGTGGAGAATCACGAGCCCGGCGGCCCCATTGTCGACGACGATCTCGTTTCACTCGAGCTGCTCACCGCCTTCATGGAAAGCGCCTATCAGGAAATCCTACACCGGCGTCAGGAAAAAGACCTCATCTTTTCGCTGAACCATCGCCTCCTGCAGTTGAACAGCCTTATTGATACCGGCATCGAAGTATCCAGATTCGGCGGCATCATCCCTCCCCATCAGCTTGCCCTCCAGAGGGCTGCGTCGCTGACAAATGCATCGAGGGGATGGGTGACGGTGAGCGGCAATGGGAGGATCATCGAGACCGTGTCTTTTCCGCCGGGCATGGAGGGGCCGTCGCCGCGCGACCGGTTGGGGAGTATCGCGACGAGTTTTTCGTTCGGGGAGTGTACGTACGCGTTTCTCCTTTCCGGCAAGGAAAGCAGGAACGGGGCGCATATGTTTGAGGGGACGGACCAGATGCTCCTCGATGCGCTTGCTCGTCAGGTTCACGCCTCGCTGGAGAACAGATATCTGCATGCGCAGGCCCTGGAGATGCAACGGATGGAACAGGACGTCGCCGTCGCCGCATCCATCCAGAAACGCATCCTCCCCACCGATCTGCCGCACATCGCAGGCTACGAAGTGGAGGGCGTCAACATCCCATCGCGCTCTGTGGGAGGAGACTATTATGACTGCATCCCGCTGGCCGACGGCCGGCTCGCACTCGTCATCGCCGATGTTGCAGGAAAAGGAGTTCCGGCGGCATTGCTTGTCAGCAGCCTCCATGCCTCTCTTGCCGCTTACCTCGAAAGCGGCACTCCCCTTGTCCCTCTGATGCAGCGACTCAACCGGGTGATCTGCCATGCGGCGACCGATGATAAGTTCATCACAGCATTTCTTGGACTGCTCACACCTTCGACGGGCGAACTCCATTCGGTGAATGCCGGACACAACCCCGTCTATTGGCGGCGNNTTCGATTCCGACGTCCCCCTCAAAGAATTCTTCCGCCGGCAAAACCGCTCGACCCCGCGCGATTTCATCGATGAACTGCTCGCCTCGCTCAAACGCTTCACGGGAGACGCCCCGCAGAGCGATGACATCACGGCTCTCCATCTTGTCCGGCGCTGACCCCCCCCGCTTCCGGCAGCGACTCGCCCCGTTCCACATTCCTTTTCCAACGAAAAACCCCGATGAAAATCGTCCGATGGCATCTTGATTTGAAGAGGGCGTATGCGTAGCTTACAATGATCGCTAAACTCACCAATCATGCCGAATAGCAAAAACGAACATCGTCCGAGCATTCAGCTCGCCATCCTCTTTGCCGATGTCAGCGGCAGCACGAAGTTGTACGAATCCCTCGGAAATACCCGTGCAGAAACGATCATCTCCAAAGCGCTGGAAGTCCTCACCATTGCGGCACAGCGACACCAGGGGACCTTTGTCAAGAGTATCGGAGATGAGTTGATGTGCACTTTCCCCGATCCCCTTTTGGCCGCAGAGGCGGCTCAGGATATGCAGCGATCGCTGAAGCAAGCCGTTGCGATCGGCACGGTACCATATGAAACATTGAGCATCAAGGTGGGATTTCAATACGGGCCGGTCATCCTCAAGGATGGGGATGTCTTCGGGGATGCGGTGAATACCGCCGCCCGCGTGATAGCGCAGGCGAAGAAGGGACAAATCCTGACCACGAAGCAGACTGCCGATCAGCTCCCTGAGGCCATGGCGCAATCGCTTCGGTTCATCGACCGGGCAGCGGTCAAAGGGAAGAAGGAGGAACTGGACCTCTTCGAGTTGATCTGGGAACTTGAGAATCTGACGATTGTCCAGAACATCTTCGAATCCAGCCACCATGAAGTGTGTCTTCACGCAACGTACGGCGATTCGACCGCGGAACTGAACCGGGAGCGGACCGCGCTTCACATGGGGAGGGGCCCGGAAAATGATTTCGTGATTCCGGAGCCGCTCGCCTCAAGGGCTCATGCAAGGGTGGAATTCAGGCGTGGACGCTTCGTGCTGGTCGACCAGAGCATTAACGGCACGTTCGTCTTCATGAACGGAGCAAAGGAGATCGCCGTCCGGAGGGATGAGGTGATCCTGGTGGGAACGGGATTGATCAGTCTTGGAAAATCGACTTCCATCCAACCGGAACTGTGCGTGAAGTTTTCGATTGAGATTTCATAGGAACAGCGGATTCCCCCGCCCTCAGAGGAATGCATCAGAACGTACAGGCAATCCCGGCTCCCACATCGAACCCCGTAATAGTCTTCCCGCCCCCGAGCGATCCGATCTGGAAACGGAATCGCGTCGGGATCGTCACTCCCGATCCGAGACCGAACGTCGGCATCAGCCCCGCACCGAACACCTTCGCCCCCGAAAAGGCGGCAGAAGTCGATTCGAACACACGCGCCTCCGCCGAAATCCCCAGGGACGACTGCGTCCCGATGGGATGAAGGTAGAGAACCTTCACATCCACCCGGCCCGGTTCCAGGCGATCCTTCTCATCAACGAGCCCGCCCGCGCCTGCGATCTGCCCCTTCGATATCGTCCGATACCCGACGAAGCCCAATAATTCATTTTCGCGAAAATACTGCTTGTACTGGAAGTTGATCCAGTATGAATTTCCCGACGCGAAAACGTCCTTTCCGCCAAACTGATCGGCGGTGTACGATGTGAAGACGAAATCCGTCGAAAGGGAGACCGTCTCGCTCGCACGGATATCGATCCCCCCGCTGGCGGTGAATTCATCCCCCGGGTTGAACTTGCTTTGCCCCTTGAGGGGAGTGTAGGATCCGCGGTACTGGTACGCTCCGGCGAGTCCAAGGACAACCGCATCCCCAACCGGGAACACCCATGCAAGACCGGGGTTGATGTTGAACCCCTGACCGAACACAGGCACCTGCAAATCAAACAACGACGTACTGAACAGGACCGACGTGCCGAATTCTTCCGTCGACATGGCGGTCTTCCCGGTCGGCAGGTTCAGGCCGAGACTGAAGAGAGTATTGATGGATTCGACATGATACATCAATCCCACCTGCGCGTCCGTGAAACCGTTCAACGACGGAACGTCCCCCCCTGACGCCGCGCCACCTTCGCGAAGGGAGAGGGATGCATTGCGCCCAAGCGGAAATAATGCGGAGAACACCGTGCTGAATTCCGAGAAGCTCAGACCTCCATCCTTCACCGACCAGGATTGGTATGCCGGGAGGAGCGACACGGACGCCTGCCGGCTGACGAGGTACTGGTCGGATTGTGCATTGCCAACGGCCACAACGACGGCAAGGAGAAAGAAAAGGGAAAATCCACGCATAGAGGTCCCTCTGGTTTATCGGAGAAGGAGCAGCTTGCGTACCGCCGTGAAGGAGTCGGTTCGCAATCTGTAGAAGTAGACACCACTCGCCACGTTCCCTCCCGCTTCATTTTTCCCGTTCCATACGACACCGTAGGTCCCCGTACTCTGTTCGCCGTCGATCAGTGTCCGCACCTTCTGGCCGATGGCGTTGTACAGCTCCAGAACGACCGTGGACCTTTTCGCAAGCGAATACCTGATGTTCGTCGAAGGGTTGAACGGATTCGGATAATTCTGTTCCAGCGCGAAGGAAACCGGCTCCAGCGGTGTTCCGCCGCTCTCCGCTTTCACGTACGCGTCGGTTCCCATAACGACCTTGAGGGAGCGGCTCGCGCCGACATTCGCAAGGTTCACGGCGAACGTCCCCCCGAGCAACGGGACCACGCACTCGTTATCGAGATCGAAGACATAGAGAGAGTAGCCCGGAGGGAGAGTTCCGCTGGTTGCCACCGCGACATCGACGTCCCCCTTGACGCCCGCGCCCTTGAGCGTCACGATCCACGATTCTCCCCCGTCGCCTGCCGGTTTGAAATTCCTGAGGTAGGATCTTCCTTTGTCCATAATGTTCAGTTGCACGCCATTACCGATCGGCGGCGGCTTCGGAGCATCGAAGTCGTCGCGTCCGACGGATGCGGCGTTGCGAATGCCCAGGTAGTTGTACGAATCACGATACTTCGTCCCCCGCATCTGGGCGGAGAGCTGGACGACAATTTCCCCCGGAGTCAATTCGGCGGATGCAGCATTCTTCTTGCCCAATGCCGTGTTCGCGATATCCACCGGCAGGAACCCAAGCTGGACCTGCTGGGCCTCGTCGTTGTGTACGAAGTACCCCTCAAAGGGGAACAGCAGCGAATCCAGACGGTACTCTGTTCCATCGAAGGAGTAGGGACCGGAGACATGGCCTCCATACTGAATAACGCCCGGCCAGATCTGTGGGAAGCCGAACGGTGAAGCGATCTGGGTCCACCCGGTGTCCAGCGTCATGGCATACGCCGACGGTGTGAGGAACGACGATCCTCCCCGGAATGAAAATTGTTCGCCGGCATCTGTGATCAGCCAGAACCCATTCCCCGGCGCAAGCGGCGCCTGGATGGCCGGGAGTTCGACGTTGTCGTTCCCTTCCCAGCGGAACACCCGCCATTTCGACGGATCATAGGAACCGAGATCGGCTGAAAGCTGTGCGCCGATCTGGGGTTGATCCAGAGCCACAGGGGTCGAGATCATATGATATTCCATCGCTGCAGTTTGGGCAGCGGATGGGAGTGCTCCCACGCGGACGGAGAAAACACCGGGGTATGACTGCGGGTCTATTGATGGGTACGTCGACAGAATTCCATTGGCGTTCCGCAGCGCGACCCAATACTGTACACCCCGAATGGTCATCAAGGTATCGGGCAATCCACCCTGGTAGCCAGCCCCTGACGAGGAGAGCGCGAGCGAATCGAAAGCTCTTGTTCCTCCTCTGCGAAAATGCAGCATTGCGCTCTGATACGTCGTTCCCGTAGGAGGAGTGACCACAAGGGAAAGAGGCTTCCCCACTTCGGGAATCGACTGTGGGACGACTCGTATGGCAGATTGAACAACCCTGAACGCCTGGCTTAACGTCCCCGCCAGCCCGCCCCGGTTCGTCAGCCGGACGTCATACGTGCCTATGGGAAGGCCCGGCGGCGTTGTTCCGTAAACAATTGTAGGATCGGAGAACCCGACTCCCAACGCCGGATTTGCGCTGAAATCGACAGCTGCACCGGGCTCAAACTGGCTCCCCGTAAGAGTGAAAACGGTGGACACACCGACTTCCACAGAATCCGGTTGGATGGAGGACAATGCCGGCGGGAGGTTCCCCGGAAGAACCCGGAACGCGAGAATGAGTTGATCGGTGAGGCCGTCAGGATTTGTCACAAGGACATTGTAGATGCCCGTGGGAAGGGTCGGAGGAGTGTTCCCGGAGACAGTAGTGGAATCGACCCACGCCGTGCTGGCCGTAACGGAATCGAACGCGACTGTAACGCCCTTTTGGAGATTCGCACCACGGACAACGAACGGAACGGATTTTCCCGCTACGGCGGAGCCGGGTGTGATGGAGTCTATGGTTGGTCCTGCATCTTCTGAAATCGTAAAGATGCCTGGAGCCGTGACCGATTTTCCGTCGGGGTTTGACACTGTGATGTTATGTTTCCCCAGACCGAGATTTGCCGGAAACGTGAACTCGGTGCTGCTCATCACCGCCGCCCCCTCGACAAGTGCGGAGTCAGCCATTAATTGAGCACCGCTTACGAAGTTCGATCCGTTGATTTTGACGATGTCCCCATACCTTGCTGTCGATGGCCTCGCCGATGAAATTGTCGGCGCCGGCTGCCCGGTCCCGGTGACGCTGATGTTATCAATGAACCAGCCGCGAAACCCGTTGTATTCCGCGTCTCCCGTATCGAAGCTGAAACGAACCATCACGGTATCACCGACGTACGGGGTGAGATTGAAGATCTGCTGGGTCCAGACCCCTTTGTTGCCAAGTCCGCCGGAACTGTATGGCTTCCAGCTCTCTCCCTGAGGATCATTAAGAGGGTTGAGGTTGCCCCGTCCCAGCCACGCCCAGGAATCTCCTCCGTCGGTTGAGATCTCCACGTACATGAGATCGAAGGCATCCGTTTCGACTCCTTCGACCTCCCACCATGTTTCAAACGTCAGCGTAGCTTGCTGCTGGCCGATAAGATTGATCGGAGGGGTGACGAGATTCCCAGTGTTGGGAGCGGCAGAAGTTCCGCCGTCGAGCGGATACTGCGCCAGCGTGTCAAAGCCAGGTCCGATGAATGTGCCCGTAGAATCCTGCCCATACCACCATGCATAGTCACCGGAATATGGAGAAGGCAAATAAGCAGAATCAGGAAGAAGAACAAGGCCAGGCCAAATCTTATCGTTGATCCGAATCCTCTGCGGGCGGTAGATGACATGCCAAAACCCGTCAGCGGTCCAACTGCCGGGTCCCTTTTCGACATCATCTGTCCAGGGGAGCGAGACGGCATCCAAACCCGCCCGGGCCGCACGCTGCGCCTGCGAGAGCGACGGAAGGATGCCCCGGCTGGGGGGGGCTGACGCATGCCGGGCTTTCCTGGTTGCCTGCGAATCGCCGAGCGACGTCACGAAGACGCTGAGCGCTGCAAGAAGCACGATGCGGCGATGGAAGAAGTTCATCATACACGGCCTCATGAAAACGGGTTGACTCAGCGGGAGACAGCTCTCCTCCCGGAACGCTCAATCAGACACCATCATTGCGGAGGGCGCGGCGGCGCCGGAAGCACATTGACCAATGCCCCGGCCGATCCGACATCCTGTGCAGGTTTCCTGCTGTCCTCCCCCGGGATAAAGCCGAGATTGATCATGGAGTCCAGTTTCTGCAGACGCTGCGCCAGGAGTGCCTGGGACGAAAAATGCTGGTTGCGCGCATCCGGCGCCGGAGGCGGACTCAGGCTGTTCGATGCTGCGAGCGCCGATTCTTTCGTAGGTCCCGCAGCGTTGCGCGCATCGGATATCTCCGCCGCTGCCGCGGCCGGTGCGAAGCCGGGATCCAACGTGCTCGCCTGTCGGAAATAGACGCTCGCCGCGCCGAAGTCTCCTTCCTGTTCCCGCTCAAGCCCTATGGAATAGGCGATAAAGGCCTGAAGGTTCTTCGTGGGAATGCGCTGGATCTTCTCCCGTTCATCCCGCGTGAGCGTAATCCCCATATTCTTCACCACCTGGAACACGACTTCCTTCTGCACCTTGAACAGGTTTCCCAGATCATCCGATTCCGTGCTCGTCTCCGGCTGCTTGCCGCGTGCAACATCCAGCGAGGCGACATCGAGGCGGAGCGTGTTGTCGGCACCGACGGCATACCTCCCGCCGACGATCCGGCCCGCGGCAAGGAATTTCCCGAGCCGCGGGGCGGTCGCGGGATCCACAGCCCCTGAAGCGCCGAATTTGAGCTCCGTCATCAGTTCCTCCACGCGCATGCGCTCCACCAGTTTGATCTTCTTCACATAGCCAAGATCAATGGTCATCATTTCCGCAAGGCCGAGCCCAAGCGAGGAGAATTTTTGGTCCGTCCCCTGATACACAAGGGGGAAAACCGCTACCGCGCTTGATGGCGTGCTTTGCTTCCCGAGCGAGTCCTCGTTCGCCGCCAGAGCCCGGAACTGTGCCGCGATCAGTTCACGGGCAACCGCCTGGTATCTTCCCTCCATGAGCTTCCGGTACTGCGAGGACTCCGCGAGGTCGGTGTAGTTCAGGTACGAAGCCAGCGCACCTGGGAGATCGTTGGCGTACTCCTGCGTCATGCCGAGATAGAACAGCGTCTTCCCGTCGCGATCGTTGACGAGAGACGACTTCTTCAGGTAATCGCGGGCCTGGAAGTACTGCTTTGTTTCAAATGCAATGACTCCCAGATCCCGCAACGCCTCCCCATCCTGGGGATTTGCCACAAGCCGCTCCTGCAGTTTCCGAATCGTCTGCGCATAATCCCCGGCGGTGACCGTGGTGCCGGTGGTCGCACACGCATTCAGGAAGAGCGGCAGGAGAAGGAGAAACCAGACGCCGCGTCCGTTCATGGGTCAACCCCGAAGTAATGGCTTCAGACTTTGGGCTTTCATGCGTGCCTTGTCGTATGTCGGATCCTGCTGCAGCGCTTCTTCGAACTTCTTCACCGCTCCGTCATAGTCACCCCGCTCGACGAGGACGAGTCCTTCGGAGTAGGACATCATGGCATCAAGGGATTTCGTTTCATTCGACTTGGTGAGCTCCGCCTCGGTGATGTTGATGTTGATCCCCTTGGCCATCTTGGCGCTGAGCTTCTCCGCAAGTTCGAAGAAATCGTCCGCATCCCCCCTGATTTCCTCCGTTGCCAGAATTTCACTCGTTTCCACCTTGACCAACCTCGCCCCCAGCCAGATGTCACCCTTCACTTTGATGAAACTCCCGAGCACTACGGCATGGACGCCAAGTTGTTTTCCAACGCGCACTGCCGAGGTAACGTCGAATTTCCCGGGTGTGTTCTCGAGGCCGATCTCATCCATGATCCATCCGATGCGCTCCCTTTCAATCACCTTGAGCTGCACGGAGCCCCGCAACTGGTTGATGACAAGATCCGCAAAGCCCTTCTCCATCGGATCATATTTTGCCTTGTCATCGATCGAGTGGTTTTGGAAGTCGAGGACGGCAATCGTCTTGATTCCCGGATCAGCCCGTTCCACCGACAGGTTTCCCTGTTTTTCCCGGCGTACAGCATAGTACAGTTTCATCAGGGGAGGTGCCTCTTCATCCGGGTTGAGTTCCACCAGGGGGGGCTCGAGATCGAGCATATCGCTCAACGCGCTCTTCGCCTTTTCCTTGTTGTTCTTGGCATAATACGCACGGCCAAGCCCGAGGAGTGCATCACGCCTGACGGGCTTATCCAATGACTTGTCGGCCACGATGTCGTTGTACGCCTTGATCGCGCTGTCGAAGTCGCCGGCATTGAACGAGTCGATCGCCTTCGCCAGCTTCACGTCCCCCCCTCCCTGCGCATGGGCAACGGCCGGGGAAAACGCCAGGGCCCCGCACGCCAACGCCAGAACAACGAACAACGACGCAACGCTTGACCGCCACGACGGTAGTGTTCTCATAGCATGTTCCTCCCCTTGTGCTGATTATGGCTGTTGCAGTTTGAAAGACATTGGTTTGTATTCTGGAGGGCCGTCGAAGGAAGGTTCGACGGTAACGCTTCTGCTCCCCTCCAGCACTTTGTATCCCTGCCGCGAGACGCTGATCACATGACGTCCCGCGGAGAGATGCAGTGTTGTGGGAGCCCCCACTTCCTGACGCACGCCGTCCACCTGGATATTCGCCCATGTTCCCTTCCCCGTCTTGCTGTCGATAGCCGCGACATTGACAGTTCCGGTGAAATAGCACTTGACCGTCTGCGTCGTACCGGCAGCAACGTGCACACTTTTCTCCTTGGTCACCCCGTCTCCGCCTCTGAACGTCACCCTCCGCATCCCCACCTGGACTTGATGGCGAGTCCCTCCCCCTGCAGATCGGAAAGATCCGTCATCCACTCTTGCTTCACCCGCAGGGACCGCCTCCAGAAGAAGCGTCCCCATGGAGACCTCATGCGTTTCGGTCTCCGGCACGCCGACGGTTGTCCCCTTGTCCACAAGAGGGGTGGACGCGGCCGGCTCCTCCACTGGAGTCTTCACGCCCTCCGCCTGCCGCCGCTGGGCAAGCAGCAGGGTCGACGCATGCCCTGCGGCAATGGAAACGCTTGTGTCGAGGCGTCCCTGGCCCCAGAGGACTGTCACGCGGTGCGGCCCGGCAGCGCACGGATGATTCTCCAACGTACTCTTCTCCACAAGAGCATTATCAATATATACTTTACCCCCCGGCGGGGTGAGCTTCACCGTGAGCGTCCCTTCCTCGGAAGGGCTGAAGAACCATACGGCCGCTGCGATGACACAGAGGGCCGCCGCACTTGCGCCGTAGAGAATCAGGCGCTTCCTTTGCGGCGTCGCCGGGCGGTCCCCCGGCTCGGGGTGCGAAATCGGACCGACGATCGTCGGAGCGGAATCGAGGGGGACCTGCCCCGGCCTCATCGCCCGCTCGAAAGTATTCAGCGCCACAATCATCTCGGCCGCCGATTGGTACCGGCGGGCGGGGTCCTTGTCGATCGACTTCATGACGACCTTGACGAGGTCCTTCGGCAGGGCGGGATTCATCTTGTCGGGCGGCGGGATGCGTCCTTCGACGATCATCTGTCCAACGACAAAATCGGAGTCATCCGCCTTAAAGGGGACCCGGCCGGTGAGGGTTTCGTACAGGGCCATGCCCGCGGAATAAATGTCGCCGCGGTTATCCACGTTGCTGAGACCGCGGATCTGTTCCGGGGACATATAGTAGAGCGTCCCGGCCGTCCCCATCGTCATGGTGGAAGCATTCCCCTTCTGTATCTTTGCCAGGCCGAAATCCGTGACCTTCACGACATCGCCCTCCGCCAGCATGACATTCCCGGGCTTGATGTCGCGGTGGATGACGCCTGCCCGATGGGCATGGTCGAGAGCCGAAAGGAGCTGCTTAAAGATGTGGATCGCGCGCGGGATCGGAACACTCCTCGTCTCTTTGAGGAGATCGGCCAGCGTCTTCCCCCTCACGAACTCCATGACGATGCAGATACCGAAATCCGTTTGCCGCAACGCAAAGACGGAAACGATATTGGGGTTCTGCAGTTTCGCGAGGGCCTTGGCTTCCGATTGGAACCGCTTCATGAAATTGGGATCGGTGGCAATCATCACGTCCATCATTTTGATGGCCACCTCGCGGTCGAGTTGCGTGTCGACCGCCTTGTACACCACCCCCATCCCCCCACGCCCCAGCACGTCAAGAATCTTGTATGTATCGATGGTCTTGCCGACGATGGGATCCATGGCCTACTGCTTTTTCGGCTTGAGCATTGCTTTCAATCTTTCTTTGCCGCGGGCGATCGGGCCAAGCGACGTGGTGTTCACGTCGACCCGGATCACCTGCACGGTGATATTGTCGGTTCCTCCGCGATCATTCGCCAGCTGGACGAGTTGCCGGCACGCCTTGTCGGGGGAAGAGGCAAGAACGATGCGCCGCATATCCTCGTCATCGACATGATTGAACAACCCGTCCGTACACATGAGATACGTCCGGCTGCTCGTCAGCGGCATATCATCAAAAAAATCCACCTCAGCCGAAGCCCGCGGCCCCATGGCCCTATACAGATGCGAACGTTCCGGGTGGGTTTTCGCCTCTTCCCTGGTGATGATTCCGCGTCGGACCATTTCAGCAACCTTCGAGTGATCGTTGGTCAGCTGCTCGATCCCGCGCTGGTTCACCTTATAGACACGGCTGTCGCCGATATTCCCAATATAGGCATGTCCGTCGCGCAAGACGATGACGACACAGGTGGTCCCCATGCCCCGGTACTGTTGCCCCGTCGTGCTCTTGGCATAGATCGCCGCGTTTGCCGCTGCGAACGCTTCGCGGAGGTTGGGGATGACGGCGGGATCGTTCCCGGCATAGTAGGCCTCTGCGAGTGTCCGGACCGCCAGCGTGCTCGCCTCCCGGCCCGCATTCTGTCCCCCCATGCCGTCGGCGATCACAAACAGCTGTCCCCCGGGCACACCGAGGTCAAGTGTTCCCTCGGGGAATTTCCCGAACGAGTCCTGGTTTTCCGAGCGAACCTTCCCGACGTGGGAATAGTTTGCAAACGTTATGCGTTTCACAATGAATCGATCTCCATTTCAGCGGGGGGATTCGCGGCGGCACGCATCCGGGAGGACATCGCAGGACATCCTTCCCCTCATGCGGGCTTCTCCGTCTTTCGAACGAGCGAAGCTTTCACAAGGCCGAACCGGAGAGGGGTCTCCGGCTTGATCTCGATTTCAGCGGCAATCTTCTTGTCGCCGACGAATGTCCCGTTCTTGCTGTCGAGATCGCGTACAACGACCTTCCCGGCCCGAACGGTGATGAGGGCATGGCTCCGCGAGATCGAGGCATCATCGAGGGAGATCTCACTTCCGGCGAGGCGGCCCACCGTATTCTCCCCTTCCTTCAGGTCCACCGCGTGCTTTTCACCTCGGACGGTCTTAAACTCCAGGGCAAAACGCGGCGGACCGAGAAGGGCCGCGAGCTGCTCCTCGTCAATCAGCATGGTCGGCGCAGCATCGCGCGACTGTGGGGCCGGCTCAGGAATGGGGAGATCACCGACGAATTCGAGCTCCTCTTCTTCCTTCGGTTCTTCAGGTTCGTCAAAAACGGTCCTGTGCTCCACGGGCGCTTCCTGCGACCCGGGCGCATCGTCGGCCGGGACGGCCGGAGCTTGGGCGGCAGGCGGGGGTGCGGAAGGAAGAGGCTTGGCCATCGGCGCTTCGTCCGGAAGCGGAGACGCTTCCATCGGTTCAGATGGCCGGCGGCGCGGCGGAGGTGGAATCTCCGGTTCGGGGGGTAGGTCTCTCGGAGGGGGCGGCAAGGGATCCGCAGCCTGGCCCGATTCCACCTGGAAAATAAACGCAAACGTGTTTGCAATGATCACAACATGCTTCTTCTCGAGTTTCACCCTTCCCTGGACCGGTTTTCCATCGAGAAGCGTCCCGTTCAAGGTCTTGAAGTCCTCCAGGAAATACGACCCCTTCTTCTGGTCATAGAAGATGCGAGCATGCTTCGCGGATATGATTCCACTCTTGATGACAAGATTGCACTCCGGCCCGTGGCCGATGATGGCTTCCGCCACGATGTCGTATGACTTGCCGGCGAGGGGACCGGATTTCGCGTACAATCGTGCGTACATGGTCGCTCTTGAAGGATGTTCTCAAAACGTTGACGGCCGCCCTATCGACCCGCATCGTCGCCACAGCACATGCGTCCGAAACTGCTGGAAACCCAAAAACAGGATAACTGAGACTATTAATAAACGAAAACTTCCTTCATTGTCAAACCCTGCGGAGCCCCATGAAGCCCGGCGGCAATCCCCCCTGCCTCCTCCCTATTTGCTGTTTTTTTGTCGGGATTTCTGCTATCTTCTCCCCGTAGAAACCGGTTCAGCATGTCCCTCCCCCTTTCCCGAAAGGGGCTTCGCGTCCACTACTCAAGGATTCTCTTATGTCGAAGGACTCAGCGCTTGACAGATTCATTCGCTACGCCAAGATCGACACCCAGTCGAAAGACGACTCCGACACCTACCCCAGCACAGCCAAACAGCGCGACCTGCTTGACCTCCTCCTCCGGGAATTGAAGGAACTCGGCCTGAAGGACGCGCGCATGGACGAGCACGGCTATGTCATGGCAACGCTCCCGTCCAACCTCCCGGCATCACTCGAGTCACGCGGCAGGATCCCCCGCATCGGGTTCATTGCACATGTCGACACGTCACCTTCCGCCTCGGGGGCAAACGTCAAACCGCAGATCATCAGGGACTACAAGGGGGGGGACATCGTCCTTCCGGGCGATCCATCGGTGGTCATCCTCGAATCTGAGAACCCGGAGTTGCGGCAAAACATCGGTGGAACAATCGTGACATCCGATGGAACCACGCTCCTGGGCGCAGATGACAAAGCCGGGGTCGCCATCATCATGACGGCAGCCGACACGCTTGTGCACAACCCCGCACTTCTCCACGGCGACATCAAGATCGCATTCACTCCCGATGAAGAGGTGGGAGCCGGGACAAAGTACTTCGATCAGAAGGAATTCGGCGCCGACTTCGCCTACACGGTCGACGGCGACACGCCCGGAGAACTGAACAAGGAGACGTTCAGCGCCAATCTCGCGGTCATCACGGTCCATGGCCGGAACATCCACCCAGGAAGCGCCAAGAACATCATGGTCAATTCCATCCGTGCAATGGCCGATATCATCGCCCGTATGCCGAAGGACGCGGCCCCGGAGACGACGGAGGGCTACGAACCGTACATCCATCCTTACATCATTGATGGAGAGGAGGCGCGGACGACTCTCAAAGTACTTCTCCGCGATTTTCACACGGCCGGTCTTGAAGTTCTGAAAAAGAAGATCGAATCGATTATCGCCGATGTCCGCCCTCTTCACCCGAAAGCGAAGATCGACCTGCAGATCATCGAGCAGTACCGCAACATGGAGGATTTTATGGGTAGCGACACCCGGCTCCTCGACATCATGTGGGAGGCGACGAAGCGTGCCGGCCTCGAACCGAAGTGGGTCCCCATCCGCGGCGGTACCGACGGTTCCCGCCTGACGGAGAAGGGACTCCCGACCCCCAACCTCTTCACCGGCGGACAAAACTACCACGGCCCCACGGAATGGCTCTCCGTCCAGGGGATGCAGAAATCCGTCGAGACAGTTCTTCATATTGCCCAACTCTGGGCTGAAATGGGTTCTGCCTGAACCATCCGGCCGCATGTCCACCAATCAGGAATCGACCAGCGGGCGCAGTCGCGGGCATGACCGCCTCTGCCCCATTATCAAAGGAACATTTTCGCATGGAACAAGACAACACCACAACCACCGGCCTTCCCGACAACGCGTACAAGGAACTTCCCCCAGGTGAAGAGTATCGCCCGGTCCTCGACCCGGCAGCAGAGCACCCCGAGGTCACCCCATGGTCGGTGGGCTGGGGAATCTTCATGGCCATTCTCTTCTCCGCCGCCGCCGCGTACTCCGGCCTGAAGATCGGGCAGGTCTTTGAGGCGGCGATCCCCATAGCGATCCTCGCGGTCGGCATTTCTGCAAGCGCCCGGAAGAAAGGAGCCCTGGGACAAAACGTCATCATCCAGTCGATCGGGGCCAGTTCGGGCGTTATCGTCGCCGGCGCAATCTTCACCATTCCCGCGTTGTACATCCTCGATCTCCCGGCCGACTTCTTCAAGGTCTTCGTCTCCTCCGCGCTTGGCGGGTTCCTGGGCATCCTCTTCCTCATCCCCTTCCGAAAGTATTTCGTGAAGGACATGCACGGAAAACTCCCTTTCCCCGAGGCAACGGCAACAACGGAGATCCTCATTGCCGGTGAAAAGGGAGGGAAGCAGGCGCAGGTTCTTGTCATCAGCGGATTGATCGGCGGATTCTTCGATTTCGCCTTCAGCGCTTTCGGCGCGTGGTCGGAAGTGATCAGCACGCGCATGGTGGATGCGGGTCAGATCCTTGCCGACAAGGTGAAGCTGGTGTTCAAAGTGAATGTGTCCTCGATGGTTTTCGGGCTCGGCTACATCATCGGTCTTAAGTATTCGGCTGTCATTGCAGCGGGCTCGCTCCTGTCATGGTTCATCCTCGTCCCGCTGGTGTATGAGATCGGCAAAGGGCTCCCGGCGCCCCTCGGCGTTGCGGCAACCAAGCTTATCGGTTCGATGAGCGCTGAAGAGATCTTCCGCTTCTATGTCCGTCCGATCGGCATCGGCAGCATCGCCATGGCTGGTATCATCGGCGTCCTCCGCTCTTCCAAGATCATCGCCGGGGCGTTTGGCCTCGCGTTTCATGAGATTGTCCACAGGAACTCGTCGAAGGCCGCAGCACCTGTGCGCACGCAGGCCGACATTCCCATGCTCTTCACGCTGATGCTGATCATCCTCGCCGCCTTCCTGATCTTCGTGTTCCTCTTCGGCGCAGTTGTCTTCAACGCCCTCCATGCCCTTGTCGGCCTGGCGATCGTCCTCATCATCGCCTTCCTTTTCACCACCGTGGCTGCCAATGCCACCGCCATCGTCGGATCCAATCCGATATCCGGCATGACGCTGATGACACTGATCCTGTCATCGCTCATCCTCACCCGCATCGGTCTTACGGGAAGCGAAGGAATCGTCAGCGCCCTGATCATCGGCGGTATTGTGTGCACCGCCCTTTCGATGGCGGGGGGGTTCGTCACCGACCTGAAGATCGGGTACTGGATCGGATCGACGCCAAAGAAGCAGGAGTCGTGGAAATTCCTCGGTACACTCATCTCTGCAGCAACGGTCGGCGGTGTGATCCTGATCCTGAACCAGACCTTCGGCTTCAAGGGAGAGCACGCCATGGTCGCCCCGCAGGCCAATGCCATGGCTGCCGTCATTCAACCTCTTATGTCGAACGCTCCGACACCGTGGATCCTGTATGCGCTCGGAGCGCTCGTTGCGATCGTCCTCGTCATGATGGACGTCCCCCCCCTCGCATTCGCGCTCGGTATGTACATCCCGCAGGAACTGAATACGCCGCTGTTCTTCGGCGGACTTGTCGCGTGGTGGGTCTCTTCGAGGGCGAAGAACGACAGGATCCGGAATGCGCGGTTCTCCCGGGGGACACTCATCGCGTCGGGTTTCATTGCCGGCGGGTCGATCTTCGGGGTCCTGAACGCTTTTCTCCGGTTTGGCGGGTTCAACTGGTACGCGGCGGAGTGGGCAGAGTCGTTCGGCGGACAATGGGTTGGTCTGCTGATGTTTGTTCTCCTCATCGGCTACACCCTGTGGGACACGATGAGGGCAAAGGAAGGGGATTGATCGTCCCGGGGACGCACCTCCCCGGCGTTGCTGCACCTCATACCCACGAAGAACCACAGGACAGCGAACGGTGGCAACCGTAAGCCTTCTCGATATCATCAAGGAGTTCAAGAGGGGGGTCATCCTCGCCTTGACGCTCGTCGTGATCGAGGACGTTGCATGGATCATCGAACCGACCCTCTTTGGCAACCTCATCGATGCGACCATCGATAAGGCGGCCGGCACGGCGTCATCTTCGTATCTCCCTCCGCTCTTTCTCTGGATCGGCGCGTTCCTGATTAATTCCGGAGTCGGTGCGGTGAGGCGTTCCATCGACCAACGGATCTACCTCCGGATGTTCACGGAAATCGCAACCAATGTCTCCCGCCTCGCTGTCCAGAACCGTCTCAGCGTGTCGAAGACAGCCGCCCGTGCACAACTGTCCCGCGAGCTGGTCTCCTTCCTGCAATACCGTGTCCCGGAGATCGGCGAACAGACCATTGCCATCGGGGGAGCCCTCGTGGGATTGGCCTTCTTCGATCTTCGTATCGCCGCAGCATGTCTCGTGGTGATATTCCCCCTCCTCCTTGTGAATCTCTTCTACAACAAGAGGGTGGCAAGCCTGCAGGTGACGCTCCATGACAGCTATGAGGAGACCTTCGAAGTCTTCTCCACCAAGGACCCTGAAAAAGTGCGCGAGTACTTCACCGCGCTCGCGAAACCCCAACAGAAGATTGCGGACTGGGGCGCCCTCTCGTTTGGGCTGATCCGCATCGTGCTCCTCGGAATCTTCCTGGTTGTGCTCTACATCAGCATCGATCTGAATGATTTCTCCACCGGAAACATTTACTCCATCGTCGCGTATCTCTGGACTTTCGTCAGTTCCTCCGAATACCTGCCGGAACTTCTGGAAAGCTGGACGTCGTTAAAGGATATAGCGAAACGGCTTAAGACCGAGCAGGTGTGAAGACTCAATCATCAGATCGCTTTTTTCGCCTTTGCGCCGCCGCCGGCGCAGCAAGCGCAGCCGTCGCGGTCGCCCTCGGGGCGTTCGGCGCCCACGGGCTCCGGCACGTCATCTCTCCGGAGATGCTCACAGTTTTCGAAACTGGAGTCCGTTACGAAATGTATCACGCCATCGGGATGATTGCTGCAGGGATGGCGGGGAATTTCTCTCCGACCGGCCGCCGATGGCTCCTCCTCGCGGGAAGCGCGTTCGGACTCGGGACAGTCCTCTTTTCGGGCAGCTTGTATGCATTGGCTTTTTCCGGTAGTGGATGGATCGGGGCGATCACTCCCATCGGCGGTCTGCTTTTTCTCGCTGGATGGGTGTCCCTTGCCGCCGGTTTTGCCTCCACGGAAGAGGGTTGAACTTCCGTCGGAAAATGGCGATCTTGTGATGGCGTTTGTTCATTCCCCTGCGAGGCCAGTGTGTTCAAGCGATTCTTCATCATCCTGTTCATTATCGCAAGTGCGATCGCCTTTTGGTTCTCCTTTGCAATCTGGACCGGCCTGTACTCCGTGTATACGTTCCCTCCCACCAAGGCGGATCCGGATGGGAGCACGCTGATCGTCTCGCGCGAGGAGGGAGAACCCGCCTTCAATTCTCCCCAGCATCCCGTTCCTCCGAAGAAGGAAGTGAGGACCGGAGGGATCGGGTTCGGTTCGGTGGGACACGCGAAACGGCCGCTCGACCAAAGGACGATTGTGGAGCTTCCATACATCGACTGGGCATATCAGAAGTCATTGGAAGTTTCCGATTCCGAATGACGGCTGCAACGGAACATCATCCTCGCCTCTTTCGTTTACTGTGGCAATGGTCAGGTTTTCCCTCCCCATGACAGAGCAGCTATGTCCATAACTGAAAAGCCGAACATTGCAAGCCTCCGTATTGAACGGGACGATTCGACACCGCCTCCTCCGCCATCGCACGGGAAGAGGAGGATCGGCATCGCCGTTGTTATTGTCGCTGCCGGCACCGGGGCTTTCTTCCTGCTGCGCGGCAAAGCCCCGGTGGAGGTTGAAACAACGACGGTGTCGTTGACCTCTCCATCGCAGGCCAACGCCGTGCTCAATGCCAATGGCTATGTGGTGGCGCAGCGGAAGGCGGCCGTCGCCTCAAAAGGAAGCGGTCGGCTGGTCTATCTCGGGGTGGAAGAGGGTGACAAGGTACTGAAGGGACAGATCCTTGCACGGCTGGAGGATCAAGACGTCGTTGCCGCTTATGAAAAAGCAAACGCAGACCTTGGTGTTGCCCGTGCCGATTCCCTTGATGCGGTGGTTTCACTGGAACGGCAACGCGCCCTTCACACCGCCCATCTTGCGTCGGATGCGGATTTTGACGCCGCCAGGGCGCGAGCGGGGCGGGTCATCGCAGGAATCGCCTCCGCCCGCGCAGCCGTCGATGGCGCTGCGGTCGGCGTGGAGAATACGCGCATCCGCGCTCCGTTCAGCGGGACCGTCCTGACGAAGGACGCAGACGTCGGTGAAGTGGTCGCCCCTTTCGCTTCCTCCACCAACTCCCGCGGCGCCGTCGTTTCGATCGCCGATATGGGATCGGTGCAGGTCGAAGCGGACGTCTCGGAATCGAATATCACGCGCGTCACCGTGGGACAGCCGTGCGAGATCGTTCTTGACGCGTACCCCGACAGAAGATACCACGGCACCGTGCACAAGATCGTGCCGACCGCGGACCGCGCGAAAGCGACAGTCCTCACCAAGGTGGCTTTCAACGACCTGGACGACCACGTGCTCCCGGAAATGAGCGCAAAGATCACGTTCCTTTCGAACGGGACGGACAGTATCACGGCGTCCTCCCCGCCCGTGACAACCGTCCCCACGACCAGTGTCACGAACCGGAACGGCACGACAGTCGTTCTTGTTGTCAGAAACGACCGGATCGTTGAAACACCGGTGCGTACGGGAGCCGTCTTCGGCAACCGGACCGAAATAAAGGAGGGAGTGGGCATAGGCGACAGGGTTGTCCTTCGCCCCGATCCCACGATGAGCACGGGAACCAGCGTCACTGTCCACGCAAACTGATCGGCATTCCATCAACGGAGACTCACCATGGCAGCAGACCGCCGCACGATGATTGAAATTACCAACGTCTCAAAATCGTACCGACGGGACAGTCTGGAGATCCCGGTCCTCCACTCTGTTTCCCTTGTCGTCCCGGAGGGAGAATTCCTCGCCCTGATGGGTCCTTCCGGCTCAGGGAAGACCACATTGCTTAATCTTATCGCCGGCATCGACCGTCCTACGTCGGGCAACGTCATCGTGAACGGTGTCGATATCGGCATGATGAACGAATCGACGCTGGCCCGCTGGCGGTCATCCAATGTCGGATTCATCTTCCAGTTCTATAACCTGCTTCCCGTGTTGACGGCATATGAAAATGTCGAGCTTCCCCTCCTGCTGACTTCCCTGAAGAAGAAGGGCCGGCGCGAACATGTGGAAGCGGCCCTGCGACTTGTCGGACTGGGCGACAGGATGTCGCATTATCCCAAACAGCTCTCCGGCGGACAGGAGCAGCGGGTTGCCATCGCCCGGGCCATCGTGACGGATCCAACCATCATCGTGGCGGACGAGCCCACCGGCGATCTCGACCGGGTTTCGGCCGGAGAGATCATGGCTCTTCTTGAACAACTGAATGCGGAATATAAGAAGACGATTGTCATGGTAACCCATGATCCCCGTGCTGCGGAGAAGGCCCACACGGTCATGCACCTCGAAAAAGGGGAGTTGAGCGCATGAAGATCGTGAAGCTCGTCTGGAAGAACATGATGCGGCACAAGCTGCGTGCCGCGTTGACCGTTCTTGGCATCGCGATCGCCGTCACGGCGTTCGGCATGTTGCGGACCGTGGTCACCGCGTGGAACGTCGGCGTTGAGGCATCGGCCGCGAATCGGCTGATCACCCGTGACGCGGTGTCGTTTATCTTTACGCTCCCACTCTCGTATAAGGATCAGATCGCGCGGGTCCCCGGCGTGGAAGATGTCACCTTCGCCAATTGGTTCGGCGGGGTGTACATCGACAAGAACCAGTTCTTTGCGCGTCTTGCCGTGCCCGGAGATAACTACATCGACGTGTATCCTGAATGTATCGTGCCTCCCGAGCAGCTTGCAGTCTTCAAGAAGGAGAGGAATTCCTGCATTATCGGCAGTCAAATTGCCGAACGGTACAACCTGAAACTTGGCGACATCATGCCCGTCGATGGCGACATCTACCCGGGCAAGTGGGAATTCGTGGTGCGCGGGATCTACACTCCCAAGGACAAGGTCACGGACCCGTCCAACATGTTCTTTCATTGGGAATACCTGAACGAGCGCATGAAGGACCAGTCGCCGGGCCGGGCCAATCAGGTGGGATGGTACGTTATCAAAGTGAAGAACCCCGCCGAAGCCGCCTCAATCTCGCAGAAGGTGGACGCCCTCTTCGAGAATTCCCCGGCAGAGACAAAAACAGAGACTGAGCGCGCCTTCCAACAGGACTTCCTGGCTTCCGTGGGAGCTATCCTGACGGCGATGAATGTCATTTCCTTCGTTATCGTCGGCATTATCCTCCTCGTTCTCGGAAACACGATGATCATGTCGGCACGCGAACGAACACAGGAATATGCAGTCCTTAAGACGCTGGGGTTTACCGGCTGGCACATCGTGGGACTGATCGGCGGCGAATCCCTACTGATCGCATGCCTCGGCGGGGGTCTCGGTTTGGCGGGCACGTTCCCCCTCGTGGCCGGGTTTGCCGCCGTCATGCCGAAGGGATGGTTCCCCGTTTTCCAGGTGGAGACCATCACGCTCATTCTTGGCGTCAGTTCCGCTGTTCTGGTGGGCATCCTCAGCTCGATATTCCCCATCCAGCGCGCAATCAGCACACGGATCGTCGACGGACTCCGTCAGGTAGGATGACACCATCTGCGAAGGCTCTCTTATGAAGATTCCCCTGAAATACACCATCCGCAACTTCCGCAACCGAAGGCTGACGACCGGACTGACTGTGGCCGGCGTTGCCCTTGTCGTTTTTGTCTTTTCCGCCGTGCTGATGATGGCTCACGGCCTGGAAAAAACGCTCGTGGCAACGGGTTCTGATGGTAATATTATCGCGCTCCGCGTCTCGGCATCGGCAGAGATCACCAGCATTATCGGCAAGGACCAGGCAGGCATCATGATGTCGCTGCCGCAGGTTGCCAGGACGGCTGAAGGCAAACCGCTCGCCTCGGGCGAGGTGGTCGTCGTGATCAATCTCCCGTACACGAATGATGAAGGTTACGGCAATCTTACCGTCCGCGGTGTCGCGCCGGAAGCATTCCAAATCCGCCCCCAGATCAGGATCACGGAGGGAAGGATGTTCCAATGGGGGGCCCGGGAGATCATCGTGGGAAAATCAACGGTGAAAAGGTACAAGGGCGTCTCCATCGGCAGCCAGGTAAAATTTGGCGGCGATCAATGGACGATCGTCGGTGTTTTCAATACCGAAGGAAGCGGGTTCGATTCGGAATTCTGGGGGGACGTCAACCAGATCGAACAGGCGTTTCAGCGACCCGTCTACTCGACCGTGACGATAAAGCTTGATCGGCCGGAATCGTACAATGATTTCGTTGCAGCTTTCGGGAAGGACATCCGGTTGAATGAATTCGAGGCCAAGCGGGAGAAACAGTTCTACGAAGAACAATCGGAGACGATGTCGACATTCATCCGGATCCTCGGTATCGTGATCACCGTGATATTCAGTCTCGGAGCGATGATCGGGGCAATGATCACCATGTACGCGGCGGTTTCCAACCGGACAGTTGAAATTGGAACCCTCCGGGCCCTCGGGTTCCGCCGGCGGAGCGTCCTTGCGGCGTTCCTGGTCGAATCGGTCTTCCTCTCCTTCATCGGGGGCGTGGCAGGGCTCGTCCTTGCCTCGTTTCTCCAGTTCTTCTCCGTCTCCATGATGAACTTTGCGTCGTTCTCCGAACTTGCCTTTGGCTTCTCGCTCTCCCCCTCCATCATCGTGACTTCCCTCGCCTTTTCGATCATCATGGGGCTCGTCGGGGGCTTCCTCCCCGCAGTCAGAGCTTCGCGGCTGAGCATCCTGGAGGCGCTTCGGTCGGCATAAGAAGGAACTCCCGGCTCAGCGGAGCGATCCCACGAGCCAGCGGAGAAACGGCAGCGCATCGGCAAAAACCCCGGCCACGGTCTCCTGAAACCTGGGACTGTGGCATTTCTTTTCATCGACGTCAATTCCCACAAAGAACTGTTTGTAGCGGAGGTACCCGATCATCGGGTGTTCCTTCGGAAATCCCAGTGGGGCCTTCGTCAGTTTGTCGCCGATGATTTCCCCGAAGATTTTTCTGAAACGCGGGGCACGGACCACGTCAAGAAATTCGGAAGGGCGATCCGCAATGCTGTGCCTGATCCGCTTCAGCTGTTCTCCCCACGGCATGTAGATACCCCCGCCGATGAACACCTCGCCCGGTTCGATGCCGAGGTAGAATCCCGGCGAGTCCTCTTTTCCCGCCTGCTTCCCCCTCGCTCCGAACGCGGCTGCCACATTGGTCTTGTACGGGGCCTTGTTCCTGCTGAAACGGACATCCCGGTAGATGCGAAAGAGCGACCGCTTCGGATCGAAAACAAATTCCGGCGCCTCGCCCGACATCCGCGCCGCAAGTCCGGCGATCAGACACTGCATGGGAAATTTCACCGTCTCTTCGTACTCGCTCTTGTGGAGCTGGAACCAGGGACGGTTGTTGTTCCGTTTCAACCGGCGAAGGAACGAGAGCCCTTCTTCCGGAAAGCCTTCAAACGGTGGAAAGAATACCTCCTCCAGCGCGGGTCGATTCATCTTCGATGGAGCACTCCTTTCTTCGCGGTCTTCCATTAAGGAATCAACCGGCCATCCCGGTCGATCCAGAATTCCTTTTTCCCGTCACCCATGTCGATTCGATCGCCATTGTCGGCATTGTAAAAAACGACTCTCATCCGGTCCGCCGCGAGAAAGATCTGCGCAAATCCCGGGGCTGATTCCCCCTTCTTCAGGGGATCGTGCTCGGCGGATGTGTAGATGCGCGGAGGCCTGGGGGAGCGCACCATCGTCGGTACCGAACCTGCCCCGGAGACGATCTGGAGAGAGGGAAATGGCTGCCGTACCCCGTCCTCCCCCGTGAGCAAAAACTGCATGCTGCCGTCATGCCCGGCAATCGCTGCCTGGATCATGATGCCCGACGCATTGATAATCTGTTTCAACGAATCCACAAGCTGACGATATCTGTCGGCACACACATCCTCGGGATCCAGCAGATTCTTAAACCATGCCAACGCGTTGGAATCCCTGTCGCATGGAGTGACATACGCTGCGTCATTCGTTTCTTCGTCCCACAAACTGTATCCGCCGTGAACCCCCACCGTCGCGAAAGGGTGATGGGTGCACAGGAGATGCCAGACAATGCCGGGACGCGCATGATCGGCCTGCAGGATATGGCGCAGACTATCGAGCGCCGGAGTCCAGAGGGAGGAAGGCGTTCGCAGGGGAAGGGCGGTATCAAAAAAAATGAACTGGACGCTGTCCGGCGAGTTTTCACCGAGAGGATACGTCGCTTCTGCCGGCAGACCCGCGTGGTAGGACCAGAAATCCAGCGCGGCCTCCCGGTCGTTGCCACGACCGGTCAATCCGATCGGCATCTCTTCAGTCTTGAACAGACCGAAAAAAGCGGACTTCTCAATCGCATAACGGGCATAATAGTCATGGTTGCCGGGAATTGCATGGACGTTCCGCGCTCCAAGCCCCGCCATCGGAACTTTGAACGGATCGGCAATCGTGCTCACCTTCCCGGGAACATCCCCGGGTGGAACGTTCAGTCCCATCGGCATGAAGTTGTTTCCCAGGAAGATGAGCACCTGAAAGCTCCCGGCATCATGCTGACCGGTGTACATATTGGTGAGGTACATTCCGCACCCGCGTTGTGCACCCGATGTTTCACCCGCATCGCCGATCGCGATGACGGTTAATCCCCGCCTTGCCCCGACCTGCTCCCCACCCGCAGCGTCCGGCGGCGGTGACAAAGCAAGCATGGCAAGCGGGATGCAACAGACGATAGGAGCAGAGCGAAGCACGAAAGGGACGCGCACGTATCCTCCGGCGGTGGTTATGGCGTGCAATATACGAGTTCTTCCGCCGGAACGAAAGAGGGCGGAATCGGGAAAGCAGGAAGGAAACCGACAGTCTCCCCCCTTTCTCTACTCAAGCTTCTTGCTGAAGCGCAAAACGCTCAACGTCAGGATGGTCACTCCGATGATCAAAAGGGCCAAAGCCTGGCTCCACAGTTCCCGGAGACCGGCCCCCTTCAGGAATATTCCCCGGACAATTTCGAGAAAGTAGCGGAGCGGAATGGCGTACGTGCAATACTGGATAACCTTCGGCATGTTCGCAATCGGGAAGGCAAAGCCCGAGAGGTACATGAAAGGCATGAAGAAGAAGAACTGGGCGATCAGCATCGCCTGCTGCTGCGTTTTCGCGATCGTCGAAATCCACAGCCCGATTCCCAACGTCGTGAGAATGAACAGGCCGCTGAGAGCAAACAGCAGGAGGAGACTCCCGACGAGGGGGACGTGAAACCAGTACCGTGCGATGGCCAGAACGGCAAGGACGTCGAGGAAGCCGATCGCGGCAAACGGGATGAGTTTCCCGATGATGAGCTGGTACGGTTTGATCGGCGTGACCATCAACTGTTCAAGGGTGCCGATCTCCTTCTCCTTCACGATGCCGAGGGAGGTGAGCATCATCGTAATGATCATGAGCACCAGGGCAACGACGCCCGGCACCATAAAGTTGGAACTGAGCAGATCGGGGTTGAACCAAACGCGCGGCTCGGGCGCCACGATACCGACGGATCTCCTGCCGAAGGCGGGAACGACGCCCGCCTGGAGCGCTTGCGAGTGGGAATTGATGATCTGCGTTGCATAGCTCAAGAGCACGTTGGCGGAATTTGCATCCGCGCCATCGAGGATCACTTGCACCTGTACCGTCGTCCGGGCGAGGACCTTGCTTCCGAAATCCCGAGGGATGAGAAGAGCAATCGATGCCCTTCCGTTCTCCAGATACCTGTCGATGGCATCGGGCACGTTGACATTGTACTGCTGGATGAAATACCCCGACGTCGTAAACCGCCGGATGAGCGCGCGGCTCTCCTCTGTTCTGTCTTCGTCACAGATCACCATATTGCTGTATCTGATGTCCGTCGTCGCCGCATACCCCAGCAGCAGCACCTGGAGGATCGGCGCAGCCACGGAGATCCCCAGCATCCGGCGGTCCTGCCGGATCTGGTAGAATTCCTTCTTGACGATTTCCCAGATAATCCGAAGGTTCTCCTCCATTCAGGTACTCCGTTTCTGCATACGCCGGATGCTGAGGCCGAGCATGACGACAGCGAAGATTGTCATATACAGGAATTGGTCCCACACGGCAGCGAAACCCACTCCCCGCAGCATGACGCTCCGAATGACGACAAGAAAGAACTTATTGACGGCGAGATTGGAGAGTACCTGGAGGAAGACGGGCATATTCGAAACCGGGAAGACAAATCCCGACAGGAGGAACGACGGAAGGAGCGAGCTGAACACCGAGATCATAAAGGCGACTTGCTGTGAGTCGGTCACCGTTGAGATCAGCAGTCCCTGCCCAAGCGCGCCCAGGATGATGGTCAGGAATGCAAAGTAGAGCAGGAGGATGCTCCCCCGAACGTGAATACCGAACAACACGTACCCCAGCACGAGGACCACCGTGGCAGCCGCCATGCTGATGAACAGATACGGGATCGTCTTCCCCAGGATGACCTGGATGGGACGGAGAGGTGAGACCATGATCTGTTCCATCGTCCCCCGTTCCTTTTCGCGCACAACGGTGAGGGAAGTCGAGATCACCGCCGTCAGCACGAGGATGAAGCCGATAAGGCCCGGAATAAGGAACTGCGCCGAGATGAGGTCGGGGTTGTACCATATGCGCGGCCGAAAATCGATCGGCGTGTACACTGCCGCCCCTGCCGTGCGGAACGCCTCGGCCATCAGGCGCGAAGAGTAGCCCGCCGTCACCCCCACCGCGTTCCCGACGGCCTGGCCCGCCGTGTTGGCGTCCGAACCGTCCACAAGAATCTGGACTTTCGCGCTGCGGCCCGCCAGAAGCTCCCTCGCATATTCCTCGGGGATGATGAGAGCGATCTTCGCCTCGCCCTGCAGGAACATCTCGTCGATCTCCCGGTAGCCCCGCACGTCGCCCAGGCAGGTGAAGTATTCGCTGTTCTTGAAATGTTCCAGATACGCCCTGCTCTCAGGGGTCCTCGATTGGTCGAAGATAATGAGAGGGACGTGCTTCACGTCGAAATTCAACGCGTAACCCACGAGAATAATCAGCGCGGCCGGGAGCACCAGGAGCATCCCCAGCGATGTTGGATCGCGGCGGATCTGGCGAAATTCCTTGACGATGATCGGCCGGAGCGAACGGAGCATGTTCTTCCCTGTCATGGTGTCCTACGCAGCATTCGCCGTGTCCTTTTCCAGCAGATACAAGAAGACATCCTCCAGCGAAGGAGAAATGCGCTCGATATGTTCGACCCCGATTCCTTGCGCGCCAAGCACCAGCCTGATCGCGCGCTCCCCTTCCTTTGCATCGGCCACCATCACGTGCAGCCCCGTGCCGAAGACCGACGTTTCCAACGCCCACGGCTGGGTCCGAACAACTTCCATGGCTTCCACGATGTTGGCGGCGGGGCGGACTTCGAGAATCGGGTTCGTGATGTATTCCGTTTTCAACTCCACCGGACTCCCGTTTGCGATCAGGCGGCCGGCGTTGATCAGGATGATATCGTTGCAATACTCCGCTTCATCGAGGAAATGCGTGGTCACCAGGACGGTGATTCCCTGTGACGAGAGATCGTTAATCAGCTCCCAAAAATTCCGACGCGAGATCGGATCGACGCCTCCGGTCGGTTCGTCCAGGAAGACGATCTGCGGCTCATGGAGTATTGCGCAGCCGAGCGCCAGCCGCTGTTTCCATCCACCGGAAAGGGTCCGCGTCAGACTCTTTTCCCGTCCCTTCAGGTCGGCCATCGCAAGCACCCACTCCATTCTTTCCTGGAGGCGGTGGTTGTGCAAGCCATAGATGCCCCCGTAGAAACGGATGTTCTGCTCCACCGTGAGATCGTCATACAGGGAGAAGCGCTGCGACATATACCCGATGTTCTTCTTCAGGAGTTCGGTCTGGGTATTGATATCGAACCCGCCGACGGTCGCTGTCCCCGAGGTGGGCTGGAGCAGGCCGCACAGCATCCGGATTGTCGTGGATTTCCCTGCCCCGTTCGCTCCAAGGAACCCGAAGACTTCCCCTCGTTTGACCGAAAAGTTGATATGGTCGACGGCCGTGAATGTCTGATGCCTGCCGGGAAGATTGAATTTCTTCGTGAGATCCCGCACTTCGATCGCCAGGTCACTCATGACGAGTTTCCCCCGATGAACCGCGGAGATTCCCGGACCGGACCCCGAGCGACTTCAGGAGCCGGGTGTAAGCAAGTTCCAGGTCGACGAGCGCCCCAGTCAGGTTGGTTCGTGCCTGGAGGAGGGCGACAGAAGCATCCAGCACATCGGTGGACGACGCCGCCCCCTTTGCATATTTTTCGTCTGTCGATCGGACGTTTTCGTCGGCCTGCTCCACGCCGAGACGGGCAACACCCACCTTCTCCCTTGCCCGTGATTCCGTCAGCGCATTCTTTCTGACTTCGAGGGAGGCATTCTCTTTCATCTGCTCAAAGAGCCACTGGTTCTGAACGAGGGAAGCCCGCGCCTGGTCGGTCTGATAGCCGGTGAGCCCCCAATTCCAGACATCGAATTGGAGAGTCACGCCGACGTCCCACGTTCCGGTGAACTCATCGCGTGCAGGGACGATACGGGAGTTCGGGCGGCTGTAATAATAGCTGCCGCTGAGAAAGATCTGCGGCCACCATCCTCCCTGCGCAGCGTGGAGCGATGCCTCAGCGGCATCCACGCGCAATTTCATGGCGGCCAGATCCGGACGGTTCCGCCCGGCAGCCTCGGACAGCGACGCCATCTCCTTCCCGGGGTCTGCGGCAGATGCACTGTCTTCTCCGCCGGGGATCGAGACCGGAACGATGTCGTTCTCCAGGGGTTCCCCGATGGCGATATTCAGGTTCATGAGCGCAATCTGGACATCGTTCGAGGCATCGAGAAGTGTGAGACGGGCGTTGGAAAGCTGGACTTCCACCTTGAGGAGATCGTTCCTCGTGGCCAATCCCGCCTGCATCAGGTTCTTCGTGTCGCGTTCGTATGCTTCCAGGCGGGCGACGTTCTCCCCTACGGCTTTTCTGTTCTCGATCGTCTGGTACTCCATCCAATACGCCGTGGTCACCGTGACGACAACCTCGGCTTCATCATTGGCCTCATCCTCTGCCGCTGCATCCGCCAGCCGCGATGCAGCCCGGGCGTTATTGAGCAGTTTGAAGCCGGTGAAGAGGGGCTGCTGAAGAGTCGCCCGCATCGTGTACGTGTTCGGAATCGACGGGAAGACCACGATGGGGGCGGGAAGTATCGGGAGACTGATCTGAAACGGATCGATCTCGCTGAGCCTCCTGTAGCTTCCCTCGAATCTCAATGATGGGAGAAGTGCCGTTCCGGCCTCACCCGCCCTGCCCCTCGCCGCGTCCTCTTTTGCTCCGGAGATTTTCAAGGTCTTGTTCGCCGCCATCCCCAATGCAATGGCGTCGGCCAGCGTCAAAGCCTTCGGAACCTGCGCAGCCGCGACCGACGTGCACAGCACTGCAGCCAGCAGCATCCTTTTCATGCGACATCCTTCCTTTGTTCCTTGTGCGTCAGCAGGGAGATAAAGACATTTTCCAGCGACGGCGCGATGACGCGGATGCTCTCGATGCGGATCCCCGCGCCAGTCAACGTCTCACGCACGCGGTCGGCATCCCGGTCGGCCCGTGCGACGATCACATGCAGCCGATCGCCGAATGCCTGAACCTCCCACGCCTCCGGACGGGTCTTCAAGAGACGGAACCCGTCCCGGACCCTGTCGCACACGATTTCCAGCACCTCGCCGCGCATTTCCTTTTTCAGGTTGACAGGTGCATCAATGCGCATAATCCTCCCCTCGTTCATCAGCGCAACGCGGGTGCACCGCTCCGCCTCGTCGAGATACGGCGTGCTCATGACGACCGTGATCCTTTCCCTCAACAGACTCTGCAGGATCCGCCAGAAATCCCTTCGCGAGACGGGATCCACTCCTGTCGTCGGTTCATCCAGAAAGATCAGACGGGGCGTATGGACGAGCGTGCAGGCCAGCGCCAGTTTCTGCTTCATCCCTCCCGACAACCTTTCTGCAAGGCGGCCGCGAAAGGGGACCAGCCGCGTGAACTCAAGCAATTCTTCACGCCGCTTCTTATAGTCGAACACATTGTTGATCTCAGCGAAGAACTCGATGTTCTCATCGACGCTCAGATCCCCGTACAGAGAGAACTTCTGCGACAGGTACCCGATGTCCTTCTTGACCAAGTCAGGTTCTGTGACAATGTTCTTCCCGAGGATCATGGCGCCGCCATTCGTCGGTGCGAGGATCCCGCAGAGCATCCTGATCGTTGTTGTTTTCCCCGCACCGTCCGGCCCCACCAGACCGAACATTTCCCCCTCCCCCACGGTGAGATCGATCCCGTCGACCGCCCGGATCGCCCCAAAATCCTTTGTCAGACCCCTTGCCTCTATCACGTTTCCCACGGTGCGGTTTCCTTCGGGTCAGCCGGCGATGATGCGTGCATCGGCGGGAAGACCCGGTTTGAGACTCCCATCCGGATTCGGCACTTCAATCTTGACGCCGAACACGAGTTTGGTTCGTTCTTCCTTGGTTTGGACGTTCTTGGGCGTAAACTCGGCAACCGGTGAGATGAACACGACGATGCCGTCATAGCTTCTCTTCGCATCGGTATCGATCGAGACCTTTGCTCCCTGGCGGAGCTTCACCTTTCCCAGGTCCGTTTCATTCACATAGATCGTCAGCTTGACCTTGTCCAGGTAGGTCAGCCGCAGGACGTTCGTTCCGACGGCCACCAGCTCGCCGGGTTCCACGCCGCGCAACGTGACCGTTCCGTCGGACGGCGAGAGGATGCGGCAGTCACGCACCTTCTTTCGCAACAGCTCCACCTGCGCCGACGCCTGGTCGCGCCGATCGCGTGCGCCGCGGATTTCCACCGGACGGGAACCCCGATGGAGTTTCTGATACGTCTGTTCGGCCGCAACGGACCGTGCGTAGGCATCATCGTACTGCTTTTGCGTGATCGTCTGCGAGGCGAGGAGATCCCTCATTCTCTTCTCATCCGACTGTGCAGTTTCGTCCGCAGCTTTGGCCTGAATCACATCTTCCTGCCGCGATCCTTCGACGGAGAGCTGATAGGCCGATTCGAGCGATGCCAGGCCGGCCTCCGCCTGAAGCAGCTGGAGCGCGTACTCCGTGTCGTCGATGACAACGAGCGTATCGCCCCGGGCCACGCGCATTCCTTCATCGACACGCACCTCAAGGATCTTCCCTGACACCTCAGCACCGACGTTCACGTCCGTCCCTTCGATCGTGCCGGATCCCTCGATCACTCCGCCGCCGTCACCCGAGCACCCTGCCGCGAGCACCGCAAGGGCAGCCACGCACACTCCCTGGACAACACGCATTGTGTGGTCCTCCTATTGTTGTGAAGAAGTCGATTGTCTCGTCCGCAGATCCCGCGATGCCTCTTCGGTCAGCATCCCCAGGAAGAAGAGATCCATGATCCCGCGGATCGCGTCCTTCGCCGAGTACGACTGCTCTGCGAGGATTTCGGGATTGATCACTGCCTCGATTGTCCCGATGAATGCCGACACAACAAGCTCCGGATGGACGTTCGAGCGGATATGCCCCTCGCGGATTCCCTCTGCGATGATCTTCCCCATGAATTCAAGGATTCGTTCCTTGCGGAACTTCTGAATCCTGGCCCAGACGTCGGGTCTCCGGCGTTGGAGATCAAGGATGAGCAGTTTGCTCAGGTGCGATATCTGCTGCGCGAGGAATCCCATCCACCGGTCGAGTCTTTCGATGAACGTCCCTTCTCCCGACAGGAGCGTCCGGACGTTCGACCCGACCTCATCCAGTATGTCGCCGATGACCTCGTCCAGCAATGCATCTTTGCTCGCAACATGCTTGTAGAACGTCTTCTTGCTCATCCCAAGATCGGCCGCGAGATCATCGACCGATACACGCGAGAACCCCTCGGCCTCGAATCGCTTTCGCGCGTTTTGCAGGATGAGTGTTTTGATATCAGGTGTATCCGGCATAGATCGGGAGAATTGAGGAACAAACACCATAAAAACTATTTTAGTTTTCTCAGTACTAATGTACTGAACGCAACTGATGTTGTCAACAGGAGAGACAAAAAAGACCCCGGGACTTTTGTGCGAAGCCCCGGGGTCGGATGCAGCTTTACAGCGGTGAGGATCTCAGTACATGTCTCCCATGCCGCCGCCGCCACCGGGCATCTGCGGAGCCGACTTCCTCTCCTCCGGCTTTTCGACGATGGTAGCTTCCGTTGTGAGCAGGAGCGCTGCAACAGAGGCCGCATTCTCCAGTGCCGTACGGGTCACCTTCGTCGGGTCGATGACCCCCGACTTGATCAGGTTCTCATACTGCTCGGTGAATGCGTTGTACCCGAAGTCGTCCTTCCCTTCCTTCACCTTATTGACGATCACCGAACCTTCCTGTCCGGCATTCGCCACGATCATGCGGATCGGCTCTTCGAGAGCGCGGTGAACGATATCGACGCCGGTCTGCTGGTCTTCGTTGTCGACCTTCAGTCCCGCAAGCTTCGCGGAGGCACGGAGGTAGGCAACCCCTCCTCCGGGAACGATCCCCTCTTCGACCGCCGCGCGGGTTGCGTGGAGTGCATCTTCCACGCGCGCCTTCTTCTCCTTCATTTCCACTTCGGTCGCCGCACCGATCTTCAGAACCGCCACGCCGCCCGACAGTTTCGCGAGCCGCTCCTGGAGCTTCTCCTTGTCGTAGTCCGAGGTGGTCTTCTCGATCTGGGCCTTGATCTCGTTGATCCGCTTCTTGATATCTTCCTTCTTGCCCGCTCCCTCGACGATGGTGGTGTTGTCCTTATCGATGGACACCTTCTTCGCTTTGCCGAGATAGTTCAAGGTGACATTCTCGAGCTTGTATCCCTGGTCTTCCGAAATCACCGTACCGCCGGTCAGCACCGCGATGTCTTCCAGCATCGCCTTGCGGCGATCGCCGAACCCCGGCGCCTTCACGGCAGCAACCCGGAGGGTGCCGCGCAGCTTATTCACGACGAGCGTTGCGAGCGCTTCGCCTTCCAGGTCCTCGGCGATAACGAGGATCGGGCTTCCCGTCTGCGCCACCTTCTCAAGGATCGGAAGGAGGTCCTTCATCGACGAGATCTTCTTGTCATGGATAAGGATGACCGGGTTCTCGAGAACCGCTTCCATTGCTTCGGCATCGGTCACGAAATACGGAGAAAGGTAGCCGCGGTCGAACTGCATCCCTTCGACGACTTCAATCGTCGTCTCGGTCCCTTTCGCCTCTTCCACCGTAATGACGCCGTCGGTCCCGACTTTCATCATTGCGTCGGCAATGAATTCGCCGATGATCGGGTCGTTATTGGCCGAGATGGCGCCAACCTGGGCGATCTCTTTCTTGCTCGTCTTGTCAACCGGCTTGCTGAGCTCTTTCAGGCCTTCGATCACTTTCGCCACAGCCAGATCCACACCCCGCTTCAGGTCCATCGGGTTCGCACCTGCTGCGACCATCTTCAGTCCTTCCCGGACGATGGCCTGCGCAAGCACCGTGGCGGTGGTGGTGCCATCGCCTGCCACGTCGGATGTCTTCGACGCAACCTCACGCACCATCTGGGCTCCCATGTTCTCCAGGGGGTTTTCCAGTTCGATCTCTTTCGCGACTGTCACGCCGTCCTTGGTGACGGTCGGCGCGCCGAATTTCTTGTCGATGACCACATTACGCCCCTTCGGGCCCAGTGTCACCTTCACTGCATCAGCCAGTTGGTCCACGCCCCGTTTCAAAGCGGCTCTGGCTTCCACGTTGTACTGAATGATCTTTGCTGCCATGATGTGTATCTCCTTGTATGATGCTCTTGGTAGGCCGGGTGTTACACGATCGCGAAAATGTCCGCTTCGCGCATGATCAGGTATTCATCCCCTTCGATCGTCACCTCTGTGCCGGAATACTTGCCGTACAAAACCTTGTCACCCACCTTGACTTCAGGCGGGACCTTTTTCCCATCGTCCGTCACTTTTCCGGGCCCGATCGCGACGATCTCGCCAATCACCGGCTTCTCCTTGGCAGTGTCAGGCAGAATGATCCCGCCCTTGGTCTTCTCTTCGGCCGGGGCAGGCTTAATCACGACACGATCAGCCAACGGCTTTATCTTCATAGTACCTCCATAGAACTGTAAGTTATTTAAAATGAAGTGCTTAACAGATAGGTAACACTATTAGCACTCACCCTGAATGAGTGCTAACAATATAGAAGAAATTGGGAGATTGTCAAGAGGATGGAGATGCCCGATGACGAGAGTAGAGGAAGAAAAGCGGGGGGAGGATGAGGCCCCCGGGCGCTCGTTTCTATCGAGAGGTGATCCGGAATATGTGAATTCCATACGCAGGGAGGTCAAAATACAGCCCCTTCGACGTCAGGCCGTGCTTTTCCCTGTTGTACGACGCCTCCCCCATCAGGTCACGGAACGCTATCAACCGTCCGGGAAGGAGCTCCAGAGGCAGATCGATGTAACACTGGCCGGTCAGGGGTGCATAGTTGACGATAACCAGGCGATTCCCCTCCTTTGCTTCCTCCCACCAGAAAGCGAGGACATTTTGCCAGGTATAGTTTTCGTTCCACGCAGGACGGGGCATGAGGAGCCGCCATCCTCCCTGCCGGAACACATTCCCAGCGACCACGCCAAGGAGTCTTTCGTAGAAAGCGAGTGTCCGGGGGGCACTCTCTTCCGGGGGGCGGCGGCAAAGCTGGACCGGGAGTCTGATCTTTCGCCCTTCAAATTGTCCTTCATGGAACATGACCATCCCCGGAACCGTTGCGATGACGGTTGCCGCCGCGTACTGCCACCCTTCCGACGGCATGGCCGTCGCCGCGCGCGGTTCGTCATGGTTTTCCATAAAGCGGACCGAGTGCATCTGATAGTCCATCTCCGCCCGGAGATGATCGCGAACGGAACCTGCACCTTCACGCAGCAACCTGTCGTACAGCGTCTTATCGTAGGTGTAGTTAAACCCGAGCTGCTGGAGATCCCACTCCATATTCCAGTATGCCTCGGCGATGAACAGGAAGGATGGATGCTTCTTGCGCACCGTCTCAATCGCTTCCTTCCAAAACTCGCCGGTCGCCAGGGTTTCGCCCCCCAGTGCCGCGTGATCCCCCCACGTCCGCTCGAACACGCTGTTGAGCACGAGCATCGCCATATCGCACCGGACCCCGTCACAGCGAGAGGCGATCCTTCCGAGGGTCTCGATCATCGCCTCGCGTGCACCACGATGCCGGGAATTCAACTGTGCGGTATCAGTCCATCCTGGAAAGCTGGGGTCGCGTCCGTACGCCAGCGCCACCGTCCCACGCCTGGTGTCCGCACGGAAGTAGGAATCGGGCCTCTCACGTTCCTCCCCTTCCCTTCCGTGGATGTAGTATTCAGGATGATCTTCCACCCACTCGTGATCGCGCGCAGTGTGGTTGCAGACATAATCAAGGACGAGCGCCACCCCCCTTTTTGCCAATCGGCGACGCAGCCGCTTCAGGCCTGTTTCGCCTCCAAGACTCGCGGGGACGGTGTACGCCTGAACGGCATACGGGGACCCACCGACATCGCCGGCGGTATAACCGGGGAGAACCGATTCATACACCAGGGCCAGATCCGGATGTTCTCGCGCAATGGCAATTCCCAGGGGCCCGCATGTCCACACACCCATCATCCAGACCGCGTCGATCCCCATCTCCGCCCATTCGTCCAACACGGAGTCAGGAATCGCTCCCAACGTCACGCGTTTTCCTTCCGTCGAGGAGAGATCCGTCAGCAAGACACGTGCATTCACCTCATAGAGAATAGGATGGCGTGTGTTGCTCAGCCGAAGGGATTCATCATTCCCATGTGCCATGGCCGTCCGTCAGATTCGTGGATCGTTGTGGTCATCGGCCCCATCGCTGCGGTAGGTCGTCCCGGCAATCACCAGAACATACTCGCCGCGCGGCGTTTTTCCGCTGATGCGGGAAAGCACTTCCGACACTGTCCCCCTCTCCACCTCCTCGAATTTCTTCGTCATTTCCCGTGCAACGGCAATGTGCCTGTCGCCGAGCATCGCCAGAACATCCCCCAGCGTCCGAACGATACGGTGCGGCGATTCATAGATCACGATCGTCCGTTCCTCCTGCGCAAGTCTCTCCCAGCGCGTCTTCCTTCCCTTCTTCAACGGCAGGAATCCTTCGAAGACGAAGCGGTCCGTCGGCAACCCGCTGGCAACCAGGGCGGCCAGCACGGCACTCGCTCCCGGCGACGGGATGACGTCAAAACCCGCAGCAATCACCTCCCTGATCACGACGTACGCCGGGTCGGAGATCCCCGGAGTCCCCGCATCGGTGACGACCGCAATCGCTCCCCCCCTCCGCATGCGATCGAGGAGATCCGGCACGCGCCGACGTTCGTTGTAACTGAAGCAGCTGATCAGGGGCTTGTCGATCCCGTGGCGGTCGAGGAGGACGCGCGTCGTGCGGGTGTCTTCCGCGGCAATCAGATCAACCGAGCGAAGGATATGAACGGCACGCAGGGTGATGTCGTCGAGATTCCCGATCGGCGTGCTGACGACGTACAATACCCCTTTCCGGATTTCCTCGCTCATAGTCCCCAGTCGCGGGCGTAACGGAAGTCGACGTTCACCGTCCTGTGGGAGATCTTGGCGATCAACGGCGGGCGGCGTTTGAACTGGTTCCGCCGGACAAGGAGGGCGACGCGGCGAATGAACTTCTCCTCAAACCCCATCGCGATCAACTCCTTTTCCCTCCGGCGATGATCCACCATCGCAAAGAGGAGCCGGTCCACATCGCGATACGTGAACCCAAGCTCTCCTTCATCGGTCTGCCCCTCCCAGAGGTCGGCAGAGGGTTTCTTTTCGATGATGCGCTGCGGAACGCCGAGCATCCCCGCCAGCTCCCATACCTGCGTTTTGTAGAGATCCCCCAACGGGTTGATGGCACAGGCCATGTCGCCGAAGAGGGTCCCGTACCCGAGGAGGCTCTCCGTCTTGTTGCTCGTCCCAAGGACAAGCGCCCGCTCCCGAGCCGAGATATCGTACAACACGATCATCCGCTGCCTGGCCATGACATTCCCTGCCCGGAGCCGGTCGTGTCCGGTCGACAGGGCAAGATACGGATCGACCATCGGCGTAATGTCCACCGTTTCCGTCCTGATATGCAGAGCTTTGGCCACGACCTCTGCATCGGCAAGACTGTCAGGACTGCTCGACGCATAGGGCATCATGATGCCCCGGACGTTCTTGTTTCCCAGCGCTTCAGCAGCGAGATAGGCCGTGACGGTTGAATCGATCCCCCCGGAGAGGCCCACAATCGCCTTTGTAAAACCGGCGTTCTGCACTTCATCCCGGAGGAATCCGACAAGGACGGTGCGCACCGCTCCCCCATGGAGGGAAAGATCAGCATGCGGAGATGACGTTTCCATAATAGAACGTACGGAATTGGCGGTATTGATTCAACCGGAGCGAGACAGCGCGCGCACGTCCTCCTTGCTTCTCCCGGAATGCATCGTTATTTTGAACCATAGTGCATGGAATTCAGACCACGAGCGCTCGTACATGAACCGTATGACCATCGCAGGAACGATCGCCTTTCTCCTGGCGTCGCTTGTTTCCGGCAGTCGAGCCCAAACGACGGCAAGACTGGAGGCGAGTCTCCAGAGCGCCGTTCCGGGAACCCCCCTCACCGTTTGGATATACTTCACGGACAAGGGGAACCGGACCTTCGAAAAGCTCTCGATACCGGAGCAGCTTGTAAGTCCGCGATCGCTTCAACGGAGGGGACGGGTACGGACGGTGGACAAGCTTGTCGACGCGACAGACCTCCCGGTCGAACAGGCGTACATCGATCAGGTGGCCGCTGCGACACTCCATGTGCGGCAGGTTTCCAAGTGGTTGAACGCTGTCAGCGCCGTGGCAACGCCCGCTCAGATCCGGGCTCTGAGCGGATTGCCGTTTGTCCGGACAATCGATCTTCTCATGCGTTACGGCGCGCCGCCCCGGGAGAATCCTGTCGAGATCGAACACGCCGTGTCTGCCTCCCCTGCGGCGAAGGCCGCCTTGACGAATGACCTCGCCTATGGTCCCTCGCTTCTCCAGGATAGTCTCGAAAACATCCCAGCCGTCCACGCCTCCGGGAACTCCGCGCAAGGAGTGCTTATCGGCTTCTTCGACAACGGCTTCCGTCTCCTGAGCCATCAGGCATTCGACTCTCTCCGCTCCCGGATCATCGCTACATACGATTTTGTGGATCACAAGGTGAGCGTCGCGCCGGACAACCCTTCGACCAGTTTCGGATCCCACGGAATCAATACCCTCTCAACGATCGCAGGGTATGAACCCGGCCAGCTTCTCGGACCGGCGTTTGGCGCTTCTTTTGTCCTGGCCCGAACGGAGAACGACAGCAGCGAAACCCCGGTGGAGGAAGACAACTGGGCTCGGGCGATCGAGTGGGCAGACAGTCTGGGCATCGATGTTGCGAGCACCTCCCTTGGCTACCTCACGTACGATGCCCCGTACACGAGCTGGACATGGAGCGACATGGATGGGAAGACCACCGTGATTACGCGGGCAGCCGAAATGGCTGTTGCCAAGGGGATCATCGTGGTGAACTCCGCGGGGAACGATGCCGTTGCACGAGCCGGCCAGCCGAACACGCTGATAGCGCCGGCAGACGGCGACAGTGTCCTGACGGCGGGAGCAGTGAATTCCGGCGGAATCCGCGCGTCGTTCAGTTCGTACGGACCCACCGCCGACGGACGCATCAAGCCCGACGTGATGGCGATGGGCGTCAACGTGTATACGGCGAGCGCCAGCGTGCCCACGGGATATAGTGTGTGGTCGGGAACATCTTTTTCCTGTCCTTTGACCGCCGGCGTCGCCGCCCTTGTCCTCCACGCCTTTCCAAAGGCGACACCTATGGAGATCGTTGGTGCACTCAAGGCAACGGCGAGCAATGCCGGATCCCCCGACGACTATGACGGCTGGGGGATAGTGAATGCAAAGGCGGCCATTGACTTTCTTGCACGGAATGCAGACACCGCCACGAAGGAACCTTTCCCGCGCGGATATTCTCTCGGACAGAACTACCCAAACCCGTTCAACCCGGGCACGCGGATCGAGTTTCTCCTCCCGGAGGAGTCTACGGTGGATTTGACCGTCTATGATATCCTGGGGCGGAAGGTGAGAACTCTGGTGCAGGGGAACTACCCGGCTTCGACAGGAATCCCCTACCACGTCATGTGGGATGCGACAGACCAGAGCGGCAGGCATGTTGCGTCCGGCGTGTACATCTACCGTTTGTCGGCACGCGGAACATCCGGCATCGCGACATCGCTCGCGCGCACGATGATGCTCGTGCAATAATCTGCAACGGATCTCCCGTCTCGCGCGTGAGGCGGGTGCAAGAAAAGGCAGGGGCAGAATGCCTGCGCACTCTGCCCCGTCATGGAATGAGAGGGACCGCATCGCACGTTGGTGAGAAACGCCGGTGCGTCAGACCTCCTTGAATGCAGCGACAATGATCCCGATCCCCTCGTCGATCTCCTTCCGCGAGACATTCAACGGCGGACGGAACCGCATCGACCGCTCGCCGCTCGGCAGGATGATCAGCCCTTTCTTCAAGCACTTCGTCCTGACCGATGTCCGGAGGTCGCCGCTGGCAACGTCGAAGGCCGCAAAGAGCCCCCGCCCACGCGCATTGGAAACAATGTCCGGAAACTCCTCGGCAAGCCCCTGCAGGCGCCCCACCAGATAGTCGCCGACCACGCGGGCATTCTCCACCAGATTCTCTTCCTCGATGATCTCGAGATATTTCTGCGACCGAACCATGTCGGTAAGGTTTCCCCCCCAGGTCGAGTTCAACCGGCTGGAAACATTGAAGACGTTTTCCGGCACTTCCTCGATGCGCTTGCCGCACAGGAAGCCGCACACCTGGACTTTCTTGCCAAAAGCGATCATATCAGGTTCGACCAAATGCTGGTGCGCCCACATCTTTCCGGTCATGCCAATGCCGGTTTGCACTTCATCGACGATCAGCATCGCATCATTTTCGTCGGCAAGCTGTCGCAGCACCCGGAAGAATTCAGGCCGGAAGTGATTGTCGCCTCCCTCGCCCTGGATCGCCTCGATGATGATCGCCGCGATGTCGTCCCGGTTGTCATGAAACGCCTGCTTGATCTGTCCGATGCTTGTCTGCTCGTCCCGTTCAACCTTCGCGAGGTTTTCGACGTTCAACGGAAATGCGACCGCGGGGTTCAGCACGCGCGGCCAGGCGAACTTCGGGAACAGATCGGTTTTCGCAGGATCGGTATTCGTCAGCGACAGTGCGTACCCCGACCGCCCGTGGAAGCCCTGGCGGAAGTGGATCACCTGGCGTCCCCGTTCTTCGCGGTATCCCTTCGCGAAGTTTTTCCGGATCTTCCAGTCGAACGCCGCTTTCAGAGTGTTCTCCACACCGAGCGTCCCGCCTTCGATGAAGAACGCGTGGGGCAGGTACGGGGGAACAGCAACGCGGGCGAACGTCTCAACAAACTCCGCCTGTTCCGCCGCGTAGATATCGGAGAGCGACGGCTTATTGGTCGCAACCCGGGCGAGTTTCTTCTGGAACGCGGGAGCCGTCATTTTCGGGTGGTTCAGCCCGACGGGTGACGATGCGACAAAGGTGAAGAAATCAAGATAGCGCTTGCCGGTCCGCGCATCGACGATGTACGATCCCTTGCTCTTTTCCAGGTCGATGACAATGTCGAACCCATCGACAAGCATGTGGCGCCGAAGGGTCGGGATGGCAAGGGCGGGAGAAATGCGGAGGACGGGGGGAGGAGCGTTGCGCATACTCCTGCGGGCGCTTCGCGCAGCGCGTTTCGTCGTTCCTGTCTTTGTGGTGGCGCGGGCCTTCCTCGTTTTCTGATTCTTGCGAACAGGCATAAGGGAACTCCTTCCGGGTTTTGTGTTTGTCGTCAGCGGTCTGCATCGTGCGCGGGCAGACAACACCACCCTCAGAAGAACTCCTGATGCTCGAAGAGAGAAACGATATAGAAATCAATGCCGGCCACGGGTTACTCGTTATAGTTGTCGATCTGTGCCCTCTGGAGCCCGCCGCTGTAGTCAACGTACACGGTCTTCCATTCCGAGAAGAAATCATAGACCGTCCAGCCCCCCTCACGGTGGCCGTTGCCGGTCTGTTTGACCCCGCCGAACGGCATGTGGGCCTCGGCGCCGATCGTGGGTGCGTTGATATAGATAATTCCCGCCTTCACATCGCGCACCGCGCGGAAAGCCCGGTTGACATCAGCGGTGTAGATCGAAGAGGAAAGGCCGTAGATGGTATCGTTCAGGATATGGATCGCCTCGTCGAGCGATTTCGTCTTCAGAACGGAGAGCACGGGCCCGAAGATCTCTTCCTTCGCGATCCTGTGTTCCGGCTTCACGTTTTCGAACACGGTGGGGGAGAAGAACCATCCTTTCTCCAGTCCGCTGCCCCGCGGGATATCGCCTCCTGTGACGATGCGAGCTCCCTCCTGAACGCCTATCTCGACGTAGTTCTTCACCGTCTCCTGTTGTCCCTGGTTGATGCAAGGCCCGACGTCCGTTGTCGGAAGAAGCCCGTCACCGAGGCGGAGCTTTTTGACCCGATCCACGAGCATTCCGATGAATTTGTCGTGGATCTTTTCATGCAGGATGAGCCGGCTGGTCGCCGTGCATCGCTGCCCGGTTGTGCCGAACGCACCCCAGAGAAGCCCTTCCAGGGCCAGGCCGAGGTCTGCATCGTCCATGACGATCTGCGCATTCTTCCCGCCGAGTTCGAGCGAGACACGTTTCAGCGTCGAAGCGGCCATGGCGGAGATTTTTTTCCCGACTTCCGTCGATCCCGTAAAACTCACCAGATCGACGTCGGGATGACCGACGATGGCATTCCCCACCTCGGCTCCGCCTCCGTGGACGATATTGATTGCCCCGGCGGGGATGCCCGCTTCCAGGAGGATCTCCACGAGTGACGTTGCCGTCGCGGGCGTGTCCGACGCAGGTTTGAACACGATCGTGTTGCCGCACAGCAGGGCGGGGAATATTTTCCACGTCGGGATCGCCATCGGAAAGTTCCACGGCGTGACGATTCCGGCAACGCCGATCGGGACCCGCATCGCCATATTGAGTTTGTCCGGGAGCTCCGACGGTACCGTCTTGCCGAACAGCCGGCGTCCTTCTCCCGCAGCGTAGTAGGCCGTGTCAATTCCTTCCTGCACGTCACCGCGTGTCTCGGTGAGAACCTTCCCCATTTCGCGTGTCATCTGGCGAGCCAATTCTTCTTTGCGCGCGACCATCACATCGCCGACCTTCCGCATGATGTCGCCCCGTTTGGGCGCGGGAACAAGACGCCATGTTTCATGTGCGGCCCGGGCAGCGCGCACGGCCTCATCAACGTCTTCCTTTCCCGATTTGGGGAAGGTCCCCACCAGTTCATCCCAATTGGCGGGATTCCGGTTCTCGAATGTCTTCCCTGATCGGGCATCCACCCACTTCCCGGCGATAAAGTTCTGAAACTTTTTCGGCATATGAATCCTCAGGAGAAATGATCGTATGATCGCACGCTCCCCGCCGGCACCTCCGGACACCGGGCGGCGGGGACAGAAGGGCCCTTCCGGTCCCGTTTCCTCTATCCGAGACCGGCCCGTTGGAATATTTCGTCGACGTTGCGGATGCTCTTGTCGAGGTCGAAGATCCCGACAAGCTCCCCGGCACTCAAGAGACCGTTCACCTCCGGGACAGCTTCCAGCGTGGCACGAAAATCATTCCCGGACCGCCAGACCTCCATCGCCGCCGTTTGCACGAGGCGGTATGCATCTTCACGCTTCATCCCCTTGTTGGTGAGGGCGAGGAGAACCGCCTGGGAAAAGATCAGGCCGTGGGTCCGGTCAAGGTTTTCCCGCATATGCTCCGGATAGACGATGAGGCGATCGAGCACATCGGTCATCAGCGCCGCCATGTAATCGAGCAGAATACAGCTATCGGGGACAATGATGCGCTCGACAGAAGAATGGGTGATGTCGCGCTCATGCCACAGACTTACGTTTTCCATCGACGCAAGCGCATTCCCGCGCAAAACGCGCGACAATCCGGCCACTCTCTCGCACGTAATCGGGTTGCGCTTGTGCGGCATGGCAGAGGAGCCCTTCTGCCCCTTGGCAAAGTACTCCTCCGCTTCGAGCACCTCCGTTTTCTGGAGGTGACGGATTTCCGTTGCAAACTTCTCGAGTGAGCTCCCGGCGATCGCAAGAACCGTCAGGAACTCTGCATGGCGGTCACGCTGGAGGATCTGCGTCGAAACGGGCGCGGGCTTCAGCCCGAGTCGGGCGCACACGTACTCCTCAACCTTCGGACTCAGGTGCTCGTACGTCCCCACGGCACCCGAGATCTGGCCGACGCTGATCCTGTCGACGGCACTGCGGAGCCGTTCGATGTTTCTGCGGGTCTCGTCATACCAGAGCGCGAGCTTCAGTCCGAACGTGGTCGGTTCCGCGTGGATGCCGTGGGTTCTCCCCACCATGATGGTCGTTTTGAATTCCTTCGCCCGCCGCGCGAGCACATCCGACAGTCTCGCCAGTCCCGCGAGCAGCATCTCCCCCGCCTGTTTCATCTGAATGGAGAGACACGTATCGAGAATATCGGACGACGTCATGCCGAGGTGGATGAATCGCGCTTCCGGTCCGACGTGTTCCCCGACATTCGTCAGGAACGCTATCACGTCGTGTTTCACTTCCCGTTCGATCTCATCGATGCGTCCGACATCAAAAGTCGCTTTTGCGCGAATCACCTCAACCGCTTCCCGCGGGATCACGCCGAGATCGGCCTGTGCTTCACAGGCGAGGATCTCGATATCGAGCCAAATCTGGAATTTGTTGTGATCCTCCCAGATCCTTCCCATCGCAGGACGCGTATAACGGGCAATCATGGTCAGTGCTTTTCGAGAGTGAGTTTCAATTCAATTGCTTTTCTGTCCCGGAGAACCTTGATCCTGACCACATCTCCGGCGCGCGCATCATCGAAGATCGTCGTAAGCGAACCTTCATCCACAACCTTCTCTCCGTTCACGGCAGCGATGATATCGCCCGCCTGGAACCCTGCGCGATCCGCCGGGCTCCCCTTCTTCACATCGCTGACGATGACCCCCTCCGCACTGGGAAGTCCGAAGTACCGCGCCACCCGCTCGTCAATCCCCTGTATCTCCAGGCCTGTCCAGAACTCCCGCTCCACTTTGCCGTGGCTGCGGAGTTCCGCAACGATGGTCTTGACACGGTTGATGGGAATGGCGAACCCCAATCCGATGCTCCCCTGATTCGGGGTATAGATGACGGCATTCACGCCGATCACTTCCGCCGCGGAATTGACCAGCGGTCCACCGCTGTTGCCCGCATTGATTGCGGCATCCGTCTGGATCATCCCCTTGTAGACGCGTCCCTCCTCCGACCGGAGGTTCATCTGGGTCGCGCTCACCACGCCGACCGTGACCGTCGGTTTATCACCGATATCAAACAATCCAAACGGATTGCCGAAAGCGATCGCCCACTCTCCGGTGATGACGTCGTCCGAATTCCCGAGGCGGATGAACGGGAGGTTCTTCCCATCGATCTTCAGGAGAGCGATATCCGACACCTGGTCGGTTCCCACAAGATCCGCCTTGTATTTCTCGCCGTTCGTCATGGTGACGGTGATTTCCTTGGCATTGCCGGCCACATGGTCATTCGTCAGGACAAAACCGTCCGCCGAGATGATAAAACCCGAACCGAGGCCCTGGACGCGTTCGGTGTAGACCTGATTGCCGAAGAACTGGCGGAAGAACGGATCATCTCCCCAGGGACTCCGGTACCGGTACTGGCGCACTTCTGTCACATTGATGCCGACGACCGCAGGGCTGATTGCTGCAACGGTACGCGTGATGGCATTCCGGCGGGAACCTGTCAGCGCGTCGTTCACCGAATCGCGTGCGTCGTTCGTCAATGCAGGACTCTCCCCCGCCCCTTTCTGGTGGCCGGAGGCACGCCCGATGCTGTAGCCCACAAGACCCCCGGCGGCAAGGCACACCGCCAGGATCAGCAACGTCACGGCAAGACCCCGCTTCATGATATTCCTGTTCTCCTTTGCAAAAGACATTCCTAAGCCGTTTCTACCGTGATCGCGCTTCGCGAAGGAATGCACGGACGGGAGAGACATGCCTCACGAGCACAACCCCAAAACCCGACAGAACCATCATGCGGAACAGGTCGGCAGAGAGCGTTGCTCCTGTCAGCGGTGCGATAAACCAACCGGGTGCAAGAATTGCGCATCCTCCGCTCACGAGCAAAGCGACCGCATTTGCAGGGTTCACGCTTTTGAGGAGCAGGTACGCAACACACCAAACCACGCACCACGCGCCCACCAGCGGCAACGCAAACAGCCCGAACACCCCCGCCGCTGTTGCGAGGCCGCGCCCCCCTTTGAAGTCAAGCGAAAGGGGGAAGCAATGACCGACGATAGCACATATGCCGGCGACGGGGACACAGGTATTCCCTCTTCCCCATATCCACTGCGAGAACATCACCGCGCAGATCCCCTTGAGGACGTCTGCCGCCAGGACGACGATGCCGGCGAGCAGGGAGCCGGTCACCTGGTAGCTGTTCAGTGCGCCGACATTGCCGCTTCCTTCCCGGCGGATATCACGGTGTGATTTCCAACGAACAAGCAGGTAGGCGCTCGGCACAGCTCCCAGTGTGTACCCGAGGAGCCCCGCAAGGGTCAACGAGAACACGACGGAACGGATAATTGGACTTGGTATGGGGATTATGACAAAATTACGCAAAAAGCGACGGAGAGTCAAGGTGACGATTTCTTGAATCCCACCCGGCTTTTACCTATCTTTTCTTATGGCATTCCAGATTCATTTTTTGTCGCTCCCTCATTCTTTCTCCCCTGTCCAATGAAAGCAGTCATCATGGCTGGTGGCTTCGGGACCCGGCTGCGTCCCCTCACCTGTAACACCCCGAAGCCCATGGTTCCGTTGATGAACAAGCCCATGATGGAGCACATCGTCGCGCTTCTCCGCACACATGGCATCAAGGATCTGATAGCATCCCTCTTTTATCAACCGGATGTGATCACCGGGTATTTCGGCAATGGAAGTGCATTCGGGGTAACGATGAACTATGTGCGTGCCGACGCAGACTACGGCACGGCAGGAAGCGTTCGCAACGGCACATACGGCATGCACGAGCGGATCATGGTCATCAGCGGGGATGTCCTGACCGACTTCGATCTTTCCGCGGCCCTCCACTACCACGAAGCGAAGAAAGCGAAGGCGACGATCGTCCTTTCCCGGGTGAAGAACCCGCTTCAATTCGGCGTGGTGATTACGGGAGACGACGGAAAGATCACCCGTTTTCTTGAAAAACCCTCCTGGGGGGAGGTCTTCAGCGACACCATCAACACCGGCATCTACATCCTGGAGCCCGAAGTGTTGGAGATGGTCCCTTACCGGAGCGACTACGATTTCAGCAAGGACCTCTTCCCCCTCCTTCTTCGTCAGGACGCCGGCCTGTACGGCTACGTCGCCAACGGCTATTGGCGTGACATCGGCAATCTGAACGAATACCAGGACGCGCATATCGATGCGCTCAACGGGCTCGTGCAGATGGTCAAAGACGGAACGCAGACCGGTAACATGTATGTCGGCGAGGGAACCCTCATTCCCAGTGGCGGCGTGCAGACGTCGGGAACGGTCATGATTGGGAAGAGCTGCACCATCGGTGAGAATACCATGCTCTCCAACACCGTCATCGGGGACAACTGCGTCATCGGTCCCGGTGCGCGCATCATGAATAGCGTCATTTGGCATGACACCGTCATCGGTCACAGCACCGAGCTCACCTATGACGTGATCGGCACCCGCTGTTCCATCGGTGAGAAATCCGTTCTGGCGGAGAATGCGTTCATTGGCGACGGATGTTGGATCGGACGCAATTCGCGCCTCGGGGCCAACATCAAGCTTTGGCCGGAAAAGGTTGTTGAGGAAGGATCCATCGTCACCCGCAGTCTTGTCTGGGAAGACAAGTGGCTCCGGGAGCTATTCAGCGACGCCCGCGTCACCGGGTTGTCAAACGTGGAGATGACTCCTGAGTTCGGCGCCCGGCTGGGATCCGCCTACGGCGCGTTCATCGGCATAGGAAGAACCGTGGTCACAAGTCGGGATTCGGACAACGTCTCCCGGATGATGAGCCGCGCATTGATTTGCGGCCTGCTCTCGGCGGGCGTGAACACCTCGGATCTGCGGGCGACATCGATCCCCATCCTCCGGCATGAGCTGAGCAGCGGCAAGGAAGCGGGGGGGATCCATGTCCGCCGATCCCCATTCCAGAAGAACCTGACCGACATCATCTTCTTCGATGCCAACGGCAAGGATTTGCCGACAAACAAGACGAAGAACGTCGAACGGCTTTTTTATGGCGAGGATTTCGCCCGTGCGCCGCGCGAACAGGTCGGAGGGATTCTCTTTCCTGAGCGCACGACCGAGGCCTATAAACAGAAGTTCCTTTCTTCGTTGAACGTCGACGCGATCAGCAGGAGAAAGTTCAAGATTGCCATCGACTATTCCAACGGAATCGCCTCGACGATCTTTCCCATCATCCTCGGATCGTTCGACTGTCAGGTTGTGGCATTGAACGCCCATCTCGACCCGCACAAGCTCACCCGGAATAAGGAGGAATTCGACCAGTTGATCGAGCAACTGGCGCACATTGTCACCTCGCTTCAGTACGACATAGGATGTCAGATCGATGGAGGCGGGGAAAAACTGATCGTCGTCAATGAAGCGGGGCAGCCGATGGACAGCGACCGTCTCCTCACGATCGTCGCCGCGATGTTCATGGAGACCCACCCTGGCGCGAAGGCGATCGCCGTCCCGATCACAGCTTCCGGCGAGATCGATATTGTCGCGGCGGGGCACGGCGTGCGCGTGGTGAAGACCAGGAACAGCCACCTCGCAATGATGGAAGCGGCAGCTGATCCGTCGATCAAGTTCATCGGCGGCACCAGAGGGGGCTTCGTCTTCACGGATTTCTTCTTTGCAACGGATGCGATGTATTCCGTCGCAAAGATTCTGGAGATGATGGCAATCGCCGGAAANNAAGGGGAAGGTCATGCGCCGGATCATGCACGATTCGGAACGCCGCCGCCGCGATCTCATCGACGGCGTCAAGATCTATTACGATGACGGCAGTTCCGCCCTCCTGATCCCGGACAAGGAGCGCCCCCTCTTCCACATCAACGCCGAGGCGCAATCAAAGGAAACAGCCGATCGGCTTGCAGGAGGATTCGAGAAGAAAGTGATTGCGTGGAGAGACGAACCATAGGAGAGACATACGTCTATGAAAATTAGCGACATCCTGACGGAAAACCTGGTTGCCACAGGTCTCGCCGGAGAATCCAAGAAAGAGATCATCGACGCCATGATCGACCTTGTCGCCACGTCGCCGAAAGTCCTTGACCGTGAGAAAGTGCGGAANNATTCCCCACGGCAAGACGGACGCGGTCACCGACATCGTCGCCGCTTTCGCCGTCACCGCATCCCCCATCGATTATCAGTCGCTCGACGAGAAGCCGGTTCGCCTTGTCTTCTTGCTTGTGGGCAAAGACAATCTCGTAGGGCCGCACATCAAGCTGCTCAGCCGGATTTCACGGCTGATGAACAAGGAAGAGTTTCGGAAACGGCTCCTCGAGTTGAAGACGCCGCAGGAGATCCTCGAGGCGTTTCGTCATGAAGAGGCGACCTACTTCGAGGCATAGGGGGGGGAACATCTTGTCCTTCACCATTCGCGTGAGCCGTCGCACGATAGCGCCCATAAGCCCGGTGACGGACGAGCACATCACCGTCAACATTCCCTCACCACAGAACCAGAATTCCAACGAGCGATGATCCCCATCCTTTTTCATATCGGACAGATCAAGATCTACAGCTTCGGCCTGATGCTCGGGATCGGCTTCCTCCTGGGAAACGCCATTCTCACCGCTGAGCTGCGGCGGAAGAACATCGACCCAAACGTCGCAGGAACGATCACGCTCCTCGCGGTCATCTTCGGGATCGCGGGGGCAAAGATCCTTTTCCTTATCGAAGAATGGGGTGATTTCGTCCAGAACCCTCTTCGCGAAGCGTTTTCGCCGGGAGGGCTGACGTGGTACGGAGGATTCGTCCTCGGCATGGCCGTGGTGTCGCTCTATGTGAGGAGGAAGAAAATCCCGTTCCTCCGCATCTGGGATGGGCTTGCGGTTGCGCTGATTCTTGCCTACGGTGTGGCACGGATCGGCTGCCACCTTTCGGGGGACGGAGATTACGGGTACCCGACCACTCTCCCCTGGGGAACGAACTACGAGCATGGAACCTATCCCCCCTCGCAGGCAATGAAGATCTTCCCTGAGATCACCAGCCACTATCCCGGAGGCATCGTCCCGGACAACACCCCCTGCCATCCCACTCCCGTGTATGAGTTTCTTCTCGGTCTCGTCGGATTCGCCATCCTCTGGAAGCTCAGAACCAGACCATGGCCTGATGGCAGGTTGTTCATGGTGTACCTGATGCTGTCCAGCGTCTTCCGGTTCTCCGTGGAATTCCTGAGACTCAATCCGCGTCTGGCGTTCGGCCTCTCCGAGGCACAACTGATCTCCATCCTCCTTTTCATCACCGGTCTCGTGGGGATCCTGGTCATCGACCGGCGGAACGACCACAGAGTCCTGTCCGGTGAAAACGCTCGCAAAGCTCCTTGAAGCGACGGGCATCGCCTGCGTCATGGTCGGCCTTCTTCACGGCATCATGACGGGCACCTTGTGGGTGGAGTTGTACGCCGGCATCATTGGTGTTGTCGTGTTTCTTGCGGGGCGGGGCCTGGAACGGCTGCACGGCCGCAAGAAGGATGCCCCCCCGCTTCCCCACGGTGATCTCAAGACGTGAACCGAACAGGATGCAGAACATCATTGCAGGACGGAAGCCCGTCGTTGAAGCGCTCCGGGCGGAGATGAAAATCGAGAAGATCCTGCTGCTGGAAGGAACCCACGGCAGGATCCTCGACGAGATCCGCTCGCTGGCTGCACAACGCGCTGTCGCAGTGGAGACCGCGGACGAACCCGCATTTCGCAGCGCGGCCGGCGATGTCCCGACTCAGGGGGTCATCGCCCTTCTGGCCGGGCGGAAGGAGTTTGTCAGCGTCGAGACGATGCTGGCGGCAGCGCAGGCCCGGGGGGAGCAGCCGCTTCTCCTCATTCTCGATGAGATTGAAGACCCCCAGAATCTTGGCGCTCTGGTGCGGACCGCCGAGTGCGCCGGCTTTCATGGAATCATCATCCCCCGGCACCATGCAGCAACGGTGACTCCCGCCGCGGTGAAGGCCTCCGCCGGTGCCACCTCACACATGGCGATGGCCGAAGTGACCAACATCGCACAGACAATCTCCGCACTGAAGGCAAAGGGGATATGGGTGGCCGGGCTCGAGGGGAAGGGAGAGAAGAACTATACGGCAGTCGATTATACACCGCCGACCGCGATCGTGGTCGGCAATGAGGGGAGGGGAATGCGCCGCCTGGTGCGCGAGCATTGCGACCATCTCGTCCGAATTCCCCTCTACGGAAAACTCGACTCCCTCAACGCCTCCGTTGCGGGAGCACTTGCCATGTTCGAGGCCGCACGTCAGCGGCATCCCGGGGGAAGGTGAGCGCCACCGCCGCGCACGTCATTCCTGCCGTTCCAGCCCGTATTTCTTCATCTTGTTGTACAAATGGCTTCGCTGAATGTCGAGGACTTCAGCGGTCTTGCTGATGTTCCACCCGTTCGCCCCGAGCTGTTGCAGAATGAATGCGGCCTCCGCCCTGTCTTTGAAGTCCTGAAACGTTCCCCCCAGCGAGAGCAGATCGTCCACAGCGTTCCGGTGTGTGGAGGCCGGCGCCGGATCCAAATGGCTTCCCTCGATGACATCCCCCGGAGTCATAATCACGAGCCGCTCAACAGTGTTCCGCAATTCCCTGACGTTTCCCGTCCACTCCATAGCCCGTAATCGACGCAAGACCTCCTCAGAGAGCCGTTTCGGCGCCATGCCGTTTCTCCGGCATATGTCCTCCGCAAATGCCACGGCGAGCAGGGGAATATCCTCGCGCCGTTCACGCAACGGAGGAACGTTCACCGGAATGACGTTCAGGCGGTGGTAGAGATCCTCGCGGAACAGATTCTGCCGGATCGCCTCCGCAAGATTCTTGTTCGTGGCGGCGATCACCCGGACATCCACCGTTATCTGCTTGTTCCCCCCGACCCGTTCGATCTTCCCTTCCTCGAGAGCACGAAGGACTTTCGCCTGGGCGTTCAGACTCATGTCCCCGATTTCATCGAGGAACAGTGTCCCCCCGTCAGCGAGCTCGAATTTTCCAATCCGCTGGCTCGCCGCCCCCGTGAAGGCACCCCGCTCATGGCCGAACAGTTCCGATTCGATAAGTTCGTTCGGTATCGCGGCACAGTTCACTTCCACAAAAGGCCTCGCGTTTCTCTTGCTGAGCCGCTGGATCGCTTTCGCCACGAGTTCTTTTCCCGAGCCGTTCTCCCCCGAGATGAGGACGCGGACATCGGTAGGCGCCACCCGCTCGACGATCGAGAGCACTTCGCGCATCTTCGGACTGCAGCCGAGGATAACGTCCTTCCCTTCCACCGCCTCCCGCATCCGGTGGTACTCTGTGAGCAATCGATGCTGTTCCGCAGCGTTCCGTACGGCGATGACGAGTTTGTCGCTGTCCAGCGGTTTGGGAAGGAAATCGTATGCTCCCAGGCGAGTCGCCTCCACCGCCGTTTCGATCGTCCCGTGCCCCGAGATCATGATCACCGGAAGGTCCGGGCGCTCCTGCCTGATCTTGCGCAGGACTTTCAGGCCGTCCTCCCCCGGCATTTTGATATCGAGGAGGACTGCCTCCACTGCATGATCCCGCAGACGTTCGAGAGCCACGATGCCGTCTTCTGCAAAGGCCACGTCGAACTTCTCGTACTCGAGGATCATCTTGATTGAGTCGCGGATCGCACGTTCATCGTCCACGATAAGGATTGTCTTCATGGGGCTTCTGCTCCTTCTCGTATGCTCTCCTGATTCTCCCGACGCTCTTGCAACGGCGCCATGAACACCGCCGACGGGCGGGCATCGGCATCCTCCCTGAGACGAAGGGCCCACTCCTGCCCCTGACGGTTCGCGCGTACGTCCCTCGGATCGGAAACGCCTCCGACGATGAGAAGATCCTCCCACCACTCAACGCTGTTGCCAACCCGATCCGCCGCTTCCGCCGAATCGAACAGATACGTCAGGAATGCGGACCCGAAGAAGTGCTGCAATTTGTCCCTGTCCCCCGCAATTCCCCGGGGGGTGTCGGCATACAGCCGCCTGGGGAGCCCGCGGAGGCGCTGTTCACAATCGTCCCCGAATTCCGACGTCAAGGGAAACCAGAGAATGGGACCCAGAGCGGGAAGCCGAACCCCAACCTTGCTGTGGTCCATCACTGCCAAAAATGCAATAAGGAGCGCTTCGTACGTATTGTTCCAGCTCAAACGCTCTGCTTCCGCATAAATAAAATCGACTGCATAGACGTCTCCGAAACGTCGTCGGACGGAGGCGAATTCCTCCGACCGGAGGTAGTCCCGGAGCAAGTAATCATCCTGCAGAATCTTCGGCAAAAGGAGCGGTGCCAGGGCACTGATGACGCCGGGCACCTCTGCCCGTGGAGGCAACGGCGGCGGTCGCTCCCCGGTCACCTGCGCACGACCTGCTGCGACCGACATCAGCATTGCGATCGCAGCACACACGGCTCCTCTGCACCATACTCTCATGTCACATCCTGCAGGAATCCCGCCGCCCGAATCTGTGGGGACTTCCGTTTGTCGAATCCCACCCGGCTGGTCGGGCAACCCGACGCCGTGAAAGACGATGCAAAGAAACTGCATCAGGTTTGCAGCACTCCGGACCGGAACGCCGGAACCTCCGGATTGTGGGCCGCAACGGCGATCCCCTTTGAGACAATGGCTCGTGTCTCTGCGGGGTCGATGATACCGTCCACCCACAAACGTGCGGCAGCAAAGAGCGGATCCATTTCCTTTTCGTATCGCTGCTGCATTTCCTCCAGCAATTGTTGCTGCGTTGCAGCGTCGATGTGCGTTCCTCCCTGCTCCATGCGCTGGACTTTGATCGCGAGAAGGGTCTCGCTTGCCTGCTTTCCCCCCATGACGGCGATCGTTGCCGTGGGCCACGCAAAAATCAGCCGCGGGTCGTATGCCTTGCCGCACATCGCATAGTTTCCCGCCCCGAAGCTATTCCCGACAATGAAGGTGAATTTGGGAACGACGCTGTTGGCGACAACATTCACCATCTTGGCACCGTCCTTGATAATGCCCCCCTGCTCTGCACGGCTTCCGACCATGAACCCGGTGACATCCTGAAAGAAAACCAGCGGGATCATCTTTTGGTTGCAGTTCATAACAAACCGGGCCGCCTTATCTGCACTATCGCTGTAGATCACGCCTCCCACCTGCATCTCCCCTTTGGCGGTCTTCACCACAAGCCGCTGATTGGCGACGATCCCCACGGCCCATCCGTCGATGCGTGCATACCCGGTAATGATGGTCTTTCCGAACCCTGCTTTGTATTCATCAAATTCGCTCCCGTCAACGATGCGCGCGAGGATCTCGTACATATCGTACGGCTTGGCCCTGTCCTGCGGAAGAAGTGCGCGGAGGTCGGCGGGATCGAAAAGCGGGGGGGCAGGAGCCGCTCTATCGAATCCCGCCTTCGGTCTCGCACCAAGTTTTCCGATGATGCTTCGGATGCGTTCGAGGCAGGATTTGTCGTCCGGCATGAGATGGTCGGTCACGCCGCTGATCTCGCAATGGACCGCCGCACCGCCGAGTCGCTCGTTGACGATCTCCTCGCCGATCGCTGCCTTCACGAGATGGGAGCCGGCAAGGAAGACGCTTCCCGTCTTATCGACGATCATCGCTTCATCGCTCATGATCGGGAGGTATGCTCCGCCGGCGACGCATGGTCCCATGATCGCGGCGATCTGCGTGACGCCGAGCGAAGAAAGAAGAGCATTGTTGCGGAAGATGCGCCCGAAGTGCTCCTTGTCGGGGAAGATCTCGCTCTGCAACGGGAGAAACACGCCGGCGGAATCGACAAGATAGACGATGGGAATTCTGTTCTCCATCGCGATCTCCTGGGCGCGCAGGTTCTTCTTGCAGGTCATGGGGAACCACGCACCGGCCTTCACGGTCGCGTCGTTTGCCACAATCACGACGTCTCGGTTCCGTACCACGCCGATCCCGGCGACGGTTCCCGCCGACGGAGCGCCGCCGTACTCCCCGTACATGCCATAAGCGGCGAACAGGCCGATTTCAAGGAACTGCGAGCCCGGATCAATCAGCAAGGCGATCCGCTCCCGGGCCGTCAGTTTCCCCTTCGCATGATGGCGGTCGACCGCCGCCGCCCCTCCGCCAAGGCGAACGCTCTCGGCCTCTTTTTCGATCTTCTGCAAGAGGAGCGCAGGGCCGCTGCCTCCTGCCGGGAGAGAAGTTTTCGCCAGCTCCGCACCGATACGGGACATGATTCCTCCACACTATGCATCGAGCAGATTCCGCGCAATCACCATCTTTTGGACCTCCGATGTCCCTTCCCCGATCGTCATCAGCTTCACATCGCGATAGAACTTTTCAACGGGGAACTCCTTGATGAATCCGTAACCGCCGTGAATCTGGACCGCCTCGTTCGCCGCGCGGACCGCCGTTTCGCTGGCGAAGTACTTCGCCTCCGACGCCGCGAGCGTCAATGGCTCACCGCGCGACTTTTTCCAGGCGGCACGGTGTGTCAGAAGCCGTGCGGCCGCGATCTCGGTTGCCATGTCCGCAAGCTTCCACTGGATGGCCTGATGCTCGCTGATGGGCCTCCCGAATTGCCTTCTGGCGATTGCGTACGCCAGACTCGCATCGAGCGCCCCCTGCGCAATCCCAACCGAAAGAGCCGCAATCCCGACACGTCCCCCGTCGAGCACTCGCAAGGCCTGCCGGAACCCGTCTCCCGGGCTGCCGATGAGATTCCTTGCAGGAACTGCGACGGCATCGAGCATGAGAGTTGCCGTGTCGCTGCTTCGCATCCCCAGCTTGTTTTCCTTCTTCCCCACGCTCAAACCCTTCATCCCTTTTTCAAGGATAAACGCTGCAATCCCCCTTTTCCCCGCCGACGGGTCCGTTGTTGCCATGACAACGTACGTCGATGCCACCGATCCCTGCGTGATGAAGCACTTGCTGCCATTGAGAACCCAGTCGCTCCCCTTGCGGACTGCCGTGGTGACCATCGCGCTGGAATCGCTTCCCGAGGCGGGCTCTGTCAGCGCCCATGCACCCAGTGCCCGCCCGGAGGCAAGGTCGGGGATGTAGGCGCGCCTTTGCTCTTCATTCCCATAAAGCATGATATGGGCGCTGCAAAGGCTGTTGTGCGAAGCGACAGTCAATGCAATGGAAGGGTCGACCCTTGCAAGCTCCTCGATCACCACGACGGCCTCGAGGTCGCTCAGCCCGGCTCCTTCCAGGTCCTCGGGCCATGTCATTCCCATGAACCCGAGGGAAGCCAGCTCGCGGATGACGGCATGGGGGAACTCCTGTGATTCATCATAGCGCATGACCACAGGCCGCATGGTATTCTCCGCAAATTCGCGCGCGACTTTTCGCACTGCCTTCTGGCCTTCGGATTCCACGAAATCCATTCTCCGCCTTCCTTCCCGTCAATGGGCGTGAAAGTGTGCGACCAGTTGTTCGGCCATATCATACGGGGACAGTTCTTTCCTCTTTACCGCAGGCATGCGGTCCTTGAGGAGAGAGCGCCTGGCGGCGTCCCAGAAATCCACGTGGAGACGATCCCGCACGAGCGATTCGATCCGCTCACGGAGTCGGCGTTCTCTCCTTGCATCGAATTCGCCCGAGCGTTCAAGATACAGCCGGTGTTTTGCGATCTCCTGGGCAACGTCTTCGATTCCTTCACCCTGGATGGCCACTGTTTTCACCACAGAGGGAGCCCACGTGGATTCACCCCGCATGTGGAGGATCATGTGGATGGAGTGCACCGCCTGGTCTGCGCCCGGACGGTCGGCTTTATTCAACACAAAGGAATCCGCGATCTCCATCAACCCGGCCTTCATCGCCTGAATGGAATCGCCGGATTCGGGGACAAGGACGACCAGCGTCGTGTCTGCTGCTCCGGCAATATCGAGTTCCGACTGGCCGACGCCGACGGTTTCCATGAGCACGATATCCTTCCCGGCCGCATCGAGGATGTCCGCCGCCTCGATCGTCGTCCTGCTCAGCCCTCCAAGACTGCCGCGGGAAGCCATACTTCGAATAAAAACCTGATCGTCGGTCTCCACATCGGTCATTCGCACACGATCACCCAACAGGGCTCCTCCCGTGAACGGACTTGTCGGATCCACGGCGATGATCCCGACACGGAGCCCCTGACGCCGGTAGAGCGATCCGAGCATATTCGTGAGGGTGCTCTTGCCGGCCCCGGGAGGCCCGGTGATCCCGATCCGATAGGCGCGTCCCGTTTTGGGGAATATCTGCCGCAGGAGTTCTTCCGCACCGGGACGCCCGTCCTCCGCCGCGGAGATCGCACGTGCAATCGCCACCCTGTCGCCTGCNNACGCTCCTCATTTGTTCCCCCTTCTTTCCCTCAGCATGTTTCTCGGCGCAGGAGGACCCTGTTGCGGCCTTGATCTCCCGGAAAAGATAATTGACATCAGTTTCAATCCCCGTGCCTACGTTATACACCCCCGAGCCCTTTGCTTCGAGTGCAAGAACGTTCGCGCGGACGATATCTTCTACGAACACGTAGTCGCGCGTCTGCGTTCCTTCGCCGTTGATGAGTGGTTGCTCCCCTTTCAACATCTTCGTGGTGAAGATGGCCACCACGCCGGCTTCTCCTTCGGGATTCTGGCGGGGCCCATAGACATTCGCGTAGCGCAGGCACGTCGATGCAAGCCCGTAAACAGCTCCATAGTAGAACAGGTACGCTTCCGTCGAGAGTTTCGAAACGCCGTACGGCGAGATGGGCCTGGTGGGGTGCCGTTCATCGGCCGGGAAGTAGTCCTGTTCCCCGTAGATGGCACCACCGCTGGAGGCGAACAGAACGCGCCGCACTCCCGTTTTCACTGCGGCCTCGAGGATCGTCAGAACTCCGATGATGTTCACGGAGGCGTCATACACGGGATCGGCAACGGATCGCCGGACGTCCATCTGGGCCGCATGATGATTCACCACATCGAACTTTCCTTTACCGAAGATATCCCGAACGCTGTCGGCATCACGGAGATCCGCTTCATGGAACGTCGCACGCGGGTTGATATTCTTCTTGCGCCCCGTCGAGAGATTGTCAAGGATCGAGACGTCGTGCCCTCGTTGCAGATATGCATCGACGATGTGGGAGGCAATGAACCCTGCGCCGCCAGTAACGAGAATCTTCATGTGGTTCCCCGATGTTGTCGTTGTTGTCCGTTTCTCTTATGCCCTCGAACGTTCATATATCCCCGCGCAAAAAAAGAACGGCGGTCGCCGCGTATACTGTTGCAACAGCCGAAAGGCCGATGACAATCGCACGGCGGACGCGCGCATTTTCGCGGCATCTGCGTCTTCCCGCAGCATCCGCGAGCATGGCAAGCCCCCCTCCCGCCATCACCGCAAGGAGGGGAACAAGGGGAAGGCGAAACCTTGCCTCGGCATGGAGCACAGCCTGTACCAGCCAAAAATAGATCAGAGCCCCCCAGAGCAGGACATCGCCGGTCCCTTTCCTCGGGAGTCCGGCCACGCCGATCACCACGGCAGCGAGCAAAAGGATATCCGCGGCGACGGCGACCAGTTGAATGGGAACATACGTGGAGCTGTGCGCAATCGGGTAGATCCAGAAAATGTACGATTTCCTCAATGAGATCGCGAGAGTGGAAAGCGGGTGCGAAGTCATGTAGTCCCCGGCGATCGCCGCACTGACGGTGCTTCTTGTCGTTTCACCGAGCGCCGACGGCTCGTTGATCCCGCGGGCCCGCAGCTGTTCTGCGAACCAACGGTCGAACTTGTCTCCCCCGGCAAGGGTCCCCGTTGAATACGGGTTATTTCCTGCGAGGAGCGAGTTTCCGCCGCCGGACGCAATCGGGACGCAACTCCCGAGGACCTCTGCATTCCGGATCGTCCAGGGAACAATGACGAGCGCCGCCACGAGCGCGGCACCCACAAGGGGGACGATCGCCTGGCGCAGGTCCCGCCGGTGGTGCCACAGGAGGAGTGCCGCCATCACAGGGAGAAAACCCAGGAATACCGGCCGGGTCAGGGCAGCGAGTCCGCCCCAAAGGCCCAGCGCAAGCGCAGGGGCGAGGCGGGGAGTACGAAAGAGCGAGAGGAGGGAGAGCATTGCCATCAGGAAGAAGACGATGTACACCGTCTCATTCTGCAGCAATGTGCTATAGATGACAAGTCCCGGATAGAAGGAGGCGATCCCGGCGCTCCAGAGCGCCTGTGGTTCCCCGGCCCCGAGCCGCAGAGAGAGGCGGTAGACAAGCCAGACAACGACAGTACCCAACAGGCATCCGATGCAATGGAGGACCAGGATCGCATCCCCCACAACCCATAGCAACCCGGCAGTCATGATCGGATAGAGCGGCGCACGAATGGCACGGTCGCCGTTCGAGTCCTGGAAGATCCCGCGTTCAAGGAGCTGATGCGCCATGAACAGGTACTCGCGCTCATCCGAGGTGAAGGCGGTACGGTGAACGGCGGGAATGGCCGCCAGACGCACCGCCAACGCACAGAGAAGGATGATGCGGATTCCCCTGCCTTTCATTCTGCGTCGGACATTGGTTCAGAGCGCTCTTTTGCCGATGTCATGGCGGAAGTGCATCCCTTCAAAACCGATGCACTCCACCGCTTCATAGGCAGCATGAATGGTCCCGGAGAATGGCCCGTCGTCCTTCACCGCCGTCACGCCAAGGACTCTTCCCCCCGCCGTCACGATGGTGCCGTTTTCCTCCCGCCTGGTCCCTGCGTGGAAGACAACGACGCCTGGCAGTGCCGCAGCCCTGTCCAGCCCCGAAATCGTCTTCCCGAGTGGTGAGGCATCCGGATATCCCTCCGACGCAAGGACCACGCACACGGCAGACGAGCGGGTCAGCGGAACCTCCTTCACCTCGTCGATCTTCCCTTCGCACGCAGCCCGCAGGAGGGCGGCAAAGTCGCCGTCATACAACGGCACCACGACCTGCGTTTCGGGATCGCCAAACCGGCAATTGTATTCCACAACCTTGGGTCCGGAGGGTGTCAGCATCAGGCCGACATAGAGGCATCCCCTGAACAGCCGTCCTTCTGACGCCATCCCCGTGAGCGTCGGGACGATGATCTCTTTCCTGACCTGCTGAAGAACGGCGGGAGTGACACAGGGCGCCGGCGCATACGCGCCCATCCCCCCCGTGTTCTTTCCTGCGTCCCCATCGAGCGCTCTCTTATGATCCTGTGCCGGGGCTAGCGTCACAAATCCCTCCCCATCCGTCACAGCAAAGACCGATGCTTCTTCTCCCTCCAGGAATTCCTCGATCACGATCGTCTTCCCCGCATCGCCGAACTGACTCGTGTCGTTGAGAGCGGCGATGGCCAGCAGGGCTTCCTCCCGCGTGGGGCAGACGAAAACTCCCTTTCCTGCTGCAAGACCATCCGCCTTGACCACAACGGGCAGCGCACAGGACGCACTATATGCCACGGCATCGGCTGCCCGGGCGGGCGGGAAGATCGCATAGGCGGCGGTGGGGATCCTGTGCCGCCGCATGAAATCTTTCGCAAAGGCCTTGCTCCCTTCGAGCTCCGCCGCACGCCGCGTCGGACCGAAGATCCGCAGCCCCTCTCTCTCGAATGCATCGACGATGCCGTCGGCCAGCGGTTGCTCCGGACCGATCACCGTCAGGCCGATCTTCTCCTTCCGGGCAAATGCAATCAGGCCGGCCTTATCACCCGGACGCAGCGCCACATTCGTCGCAACCGCCTCCGTCCCCGGATTGCCCGGGGCGCAATACAGTTTCTCCACACTTGCACTCTGTCTAAGCTTCCAGGCAAGCGCGTGTTCTCTCCCCCCCGAGCCTACGATAAGGACATTCATATTATGTCTCGAAGAGTGATTCGAAGATTTTCACCAGGTCTCCCGTCAGACCGACGCGATTGTATCTTTCGATGACGTCCTTTGCGGGACCGGAGAGTTGGTGCTTTTCAAACAAAACAAAAAACTGCTCTAACGCATTCTTGATCGCCGCAACATCCGTCGGGGGAACAGCCTTCCCACCGGCCTCGAGGATCGTGGTCTTCAGATAGCCCTCCGGCACAAGCCCGAGGATCGGCTTCCCGGCGCCGATATATTCAAAGACCTTTCCGGGCGACCCAAAATCGTCACC
>PMNE01000032.1:14618-15432 GCA_003162635.1 Ignavibacteriota bacterium | reverse complement strand
AACACCCCCGCATACGTGACCCGCATCTTTTCCCCTGCTCGTGAAACGTGCGGGACCTTCTTTTTCGACCGGACGACGGAGGGAGGAAAATCCTCCGGGTCGAAACCCTGGGAGATGATATCGATGTCATGATAGGTAAGGAAGCCGTACCGGCGTATGATTTCCTCCTTCACTCTCCGGTTCGTCGTGACCACATGGCTGCTTGCCCGCAGCGCCTTTCGTTCGAGCACGATATGGCGCCATTTATGGAACGGCGTCAGGTAGAACTTGAATGGATAGTCCACCCAGGGATCCCGGTAGTCGAGCACCAGCGGTTTGTCGATCTTCCGCTTGATGGCGCGGCCGATAAGAAAGTCGGTGAACGGCGGCGCCGTTGCAAAGATAAGGTCGAACGGCGTTTCCGCGTGAAGCTCCAGCGCCTTTGCCACCGCCCGCCGTTTCCACCCGATCTTGTTGTCCGGGATGAAGAATGTGTCGCTCAACCGTGTCAGCAGTTTGCGTCTCCATTCGACCGGAAGGCGGACAACCTCCCGTTTCCCGAACAGCCGTGCAGGGCCGGCGGGGGGAGTGCGGACGATGCGGATATCTTTCCCCTCAATCTCCTGCAGAAAGGAGTCGTCCTTTGCAAGATACCCCCGTGGTTCCACTGTCAGAACCGTGGGGCGCCATCCGAAGTCGGGAAGGTATTTCACAAATTTCAATGTACGCTGGACACCGCTCATCCCCATGGGGGGAAAGTAGAACGCGATAACCAAAACATTCCGCGGAGGAGTCGGCTGCGCCATCATGCTCCTCTCACCAGTAGTTCTCGAGG
>PMNE01000032.1:0-14589 GCA_003162635.1 Ignavibacteriota bacterium | reverse complement strand
GCGACGGCATCCAACGCGCTCGCTTTCATCCCCCCCCGCACAGCAGCGATTGCTTCCGCTTGCGCCTCCTTCACGGCCTCATAGGCGTGCCGGAGCGCGCGCGGAATGCGTCCGACGCCGACAGTGCGCGTAAGATCGGAGCAGTATCCGTCGACCACCGAACCGAAATCAAGCGTCACCAGTTCCCCCTTCTTCACTTTCTTCTTCGACGGACGGGCGTGCGGCAGGGATCCCCGCACACCGCTCGCCACGATCACATCAAAGGCATCGCGCTCTCCCCCGTGCTTCCGGTTCAGCCAGGAGATCTCGGCCGCGATGTCCAGCTCCGTGACGCCAGGCGCGATCGTCGGGAGGACGTCGCGGAAGACCTCGTCGGCAATTGCCGCCGCGCGGGCGATGGAAGCAATCTCGTCCCCATCCTTGACGAGGCCCAGGTGCTCGACAATCTCCGTCGTCGCGCGCATGTGGACACGGGGAAAAGCCTTGCGCAACGCAAGGGCTTGTGTGTAGGGCAATTCGTGCGCTTCAAAGCCGGCGGAGGCACAGCCCTTCAGGAGTTTCCGTGCAGCGGCTTCTTCAAGAAGAGGCCTGGCGGTGATGAACCGACGGCAAGCGCGTACCTCCCGGGCGCTCTGCAGAGTGTAGCGGGAGTCAGTGAGGAAGTACGCATCTGCGCGCGTAACGATGGCGAGCCCGTTGGATCCCGTGAAACCTGTCAGGTAGCGCACGTTCTCAGGCGAAGAGACCAGCAGCGCATCAAGAGAGAGCTCGCGCATCCTGCCGCGAAGCAGGGAAATCCTGCGAAGCGATTTCGATCGGGGCCAGGTCACGAGACGTGGTAGTTGGGCGCTTCTTTGGTGATTGCGATGTCGTGAGGATGGCTTTCACGAAGTCCCGCCTCGGTCATGCGGTAGAACCGTCCCTCTTTCTTCAGCTCTGCAATCGACCGGGCGCCGCAGTATCCCATCGCCGCACGAAGGCCGCCTATCATCTGGTAGACGGTATCCCCAAGGGGGCCTTTGTAGGGCACTCTCCCTTCGATCCCCTCCGCGACGAGTTTCTTGATATCGTCCTCGGCATCCTGGAAATAGCGATCCTTGCTCCCCTCTTTCATCGCTTCCATGGACCCCATGCCCCGATAGTACTTATAGCTTCGGCCTTCGTACAGGACTTTCTCCCCGGGGCTTTCATCGACCCCGGCAAAGAGACCTCCGACCATGACGGCGTCGGCGCCGGCAGCAATGGCCTTCGCAATATCGCCGGTCTGCTTGATCCCGCCGTCGGCGATCAGCGGAACCCTGTACCTCTGCGTGGTCTTCGCCACTTCCATGATCGCGGTAATCTGGGGAACGCCCACCCCCGCAACGACGCGGGTCGTGCAGATGGAACCCGGTCCGATCCCCACCTTGATCGCATCCGCGCCGGCCCTGATGAGTTCGCGGGCTGCCGCACCGGTTCCGACATTGCCGGCAACGAGTTGCAGACCGCCAAACGCACGGTGAATCCGCCGGACCATATCAATGACGCCCCGCGAATGGCCGTGCGCAGTGTCCACGATGACAAAATCCACCCCTGCCTTCACGAGGGCATCCACGCGCTCCTGGGTGTCGGAGGTCACCCCGACAGCAGCTCCGACCCGGAGACGTCCGTGCTTGTCTTTGCACGCGCCGGGATGCTTAAGCTTCTTCTGAATGTCTTTAAACGTGATCAGTCCGTTTAACACGCCATGCTTGTCCACCACAGGCAGCTTTTCGATCTTGTGCTTTTGCAGAATGTGTTCCGCTTGCTGCAGCGTGGTACCGAGGGGAGCCGTGACCAGATTGTCTTTCGTCATGATCTCCGCAACGAGCTGGTCTTCGTCCGGCTCGAACCGGAGATCCCTGTTGGTGATGATACCGATGAGGCAGTGCCCATCATCCACGACCGGGATGCCAGAGATGCGGTACTTGTTCATCAGGGAGAGAACATCCCGCACTCGCTGATTTGCCCGGACGGTAATGGGATCGAGGATCATTCCGCTTTCGGATCTTTTCACCCGGTCCACCTCCTCCGCCTGGCGGGCGATGCTCATATTCTTGTGCAACACGCCGATCCCCCCCTCCCGCGCCATGGCGATCGCCATCTCCGATTCCGTCACGGTATCCATCGCGGCGCTCAGAAGCGGCACGCTGAGACGTATCGTGTTCGTCAGATTTGTTCGGACATCGACATCGCGGGGAAGAACGGTCGATTTTGCCGGGACGAGGAGGACATCGTCAAACGTCAGCGCTTCACCGAGAATTTTACGATGGGCCACGGCCACTCCCTTTGCGATTGAATGTTGGCTTTTCGTTTCAGGTAAATGCAGGAATGCCGGTGATATCCTCGCCGACAATCAGCGTGTGCATCTCATGTGTGCCCTCGTAGGTCATGACCGACTCGAGGTTCGCGGCGTGCCTCATAACCGGGTATTCATCCAGGATGCCGTTCGCCCCAAGAATACTGCGCGATTCGCGCGCGATCGCAAGGGCATGAAAGACGTTGTTCCGTTTTGCCATCGAGATCTGCTGGAAGCGGACCTTCCCGGCATCCTTCAGTCGCCCGAGCTGGACGCACAGGAGCTGTGCCTTGGTAATTTCCGTCACCATGTGCACCAGTTTCTCCTGTGTGATCTGGAACGCCGCGATCGGCTTGTCGAACTGGATGCGGCTCTTGGCATAGGAGAGGGCAGCATCGTAGCACGCCATTGCCGCACCTATCGCCCCCCATGCGATGCCATAGCGGGCCTGGCTGAGGCAGGAAAGAGGGAGCCTCAGGCCGTCGCCCCCGGGAAGACGGTTGCTTATTGGGATCATGACATTGTCGAACACAAGCTCGGAGGTCACCGACGCCCGCAGGGAGTGTTTCCCCTTCATCTCCGGGGCGCTGAATCCTTTTGATCCCTTCTCGACGAGAAAGCCATGGACAACGTCGCCGAGTTTCGCCCACACCACGGCAACGTCGGCAATGGATCCATTGGTAATCCACATCTTTGCGCCATTCAGGATGTAACCGTCGGCTGTCTCTCTGGCGCGTGTGATCATCCCAGCGGGATTTGAGCCGAAGTCCGGCTCCGTCAGTCCGAAGCACCCGATCTTTTCACCGCGGGCAAGTTTCGGCAGCCATTCTTCCTTCTGTGCATCGGAACCGTACGCGAAGATCGGGTACATGACCAGGGCGCTCTGCACCGACGCAAAGCTTCGGATGCCGCTGTCCCCCCGTTCGAGTTCCTGCATGACGAGTCCGTAGGCGACNNATGGGGATGATCTTCTCGTCGACAAATTCGCGGACCGTTTGCCGGACGAGGATTTCCTCATCGCTGAAAAGCGAATCGGTCGCGAAATAGTCAACGCCCTGGAATCTCGCCATGTCCCCTCGTGCTATGTATCGATGCAGGCTGTTGTGAGGCAAGGACAGATGCAACAACGTGGAGGGCATGAACAGGAGTGCCTCTCGTGTCGGCCGGCTTCTGGCTCAACGCGTCGGCCCCGGCACCAGATGGACAAAAGCCCTGTTCACAAAAAGCAACACAGGGCCCAAAGACTGCTCATTTCATGTAAGAAACACAAATCAGGCCAAAAAGTCAAATGGGCCGGAGGCGCGGGTGTTTCTCCGGCCCGGATCGGAATGAGGGAATTGCCTCACAGCAGAACCTGAAAGAATCATCCCACATCGCTATTCTTCCACCTTCAAACCGTAGCGTTTGATTTTCAGGTAGAGCGTTTTCTTGCTGATCCCCAACGCGTCGGCCGTCTTGGCCCTGTTGAAGTTCTGCTGGTGCAGGACCCGCTCGATCTGCAGCTTCTCCAACGCCTCCAGCGACGTTGACTCCTCGGCCTGCTGTCGCGGCCCGGCGGGTTCCTGCCCAGTCACAGGACGGTCGCTTCTGTGGAAGTACATCGAAAGGTCGCTCTCCTCGATCGAGTCGCTCGATGAAAGGAGCACCGCCCCTTCCAGGACGTGCTCGAGTTCACGGACGTTCCCAGGCCAGTCATGCTCCATCAGGAGCGAGAGGGCGCCCGCAGAGAGTGTCTTGCTGTACTTCGCCTTCGCCTTCCGCTTGAGGAAGAAGTCGGCGAGGATGGGAATATCTTCCTTCCTCTCTTTGAGGAGCGGAACGCGGAGCGTGATGACGTTCAGCCGGTACAGGAGATCCTCCCGGAAGCGGCCCGCCGCCACTTCGTCGCGCAGGTCCTTGTTTGTCGCACACACGACCCGAACATCGACGGTGAGGAGGTTCGTCCCTCCCACGCGGCGGAACTCTCCGGTTTCGAGGAAGCGGAGGAGCTTGGGTTGAATGGCGGGACTGATGTCCCCGACTTCATCGAGGAAGAGCGTCCCGCCGTGAGCCACCTCCACGAGGCCCTGCTTCGTTGCAACGGCGTTGGTGAAGGCACCCTTCTCATGGCCGAACAATTCGCTTTCGAGGAGCGTATCGGGAATCGAGGCACAGTTCACTGCGACGAAAGGCCGGTTGTTCCTCGGGCTGCGGCGGTGGATGAGACTGGCGATGAGTTCCTTCCCCGTCCCGCTTGCCCCCTGGATGAGAACAAAGGAATCGCTTTCCGCAAAGCGCGTCGCGTTTTCAATGAGTTTCAGGAACGTCGGGCTCTGCCCGATGAGTTCCGAGGCCCCGGTCTTGCGGGTCAATTCGCTCCTCATCAGCTTGTTGTCGATGAAAAGCTGCTTCCGTCTCTATGGCGCGGTGAATCGTGTTGAAGAGCTCATCAATATCGTACGGTTTCGCAAGAAAATCGTACGCCCCCATCTTGATCGTCTGGATAGCGGTTTTGACGTCGGCGTAATTGGTGAGGATGATGACCTGGGTGGTCGGGGAGTACTCCTGCACAAACTTCAGGACCTCAATGCCGCTGACACGCGGCATGCGGATGTCAAGAAGGATGACATCGTAGACTTTTGCCTGGATTCTGTTGATCGCTTCCCCGCCGTCGGCGGCAACCTCGACGGCGTACTCGTCCGATTCGGACAATTCGCTTTCCAGAAGAACGCGAAGGGCCTCTTCGTCATCGACAATCAACAGATTGTATTTCTTCGCCATAGCGCGACGCGGTGAACCCGGGGTCGGGAGGGAGTTGCAGGCGAGGTCACTCGCTCAGAACACGTTCAATAGTCGTCAGCAGGTCTACCAAATCGTAGGGCTTGCTCACAAAGTCGTCGGCGCCGAGTTTCTTCGATTCGATGGCGTTCTTCAGGTCGGCGAAACCTGTCAACATGACAACCTTCGTCTTTGCGTGATTCACCTTGATGTACTTCAGAACCTCAAAACCGCTCATGCGAGGCATCTTGATATCAAGCAACACGAGGTCAAACGGCGACTTTTCCACCTCACTGATTGCCTCGTCACCATCGGCCGCGGCCTTCACGTCATACCCTTCGTTGGCAAGTTCCCCGCTCAACACCGTCCTCAACGCTTCTTCGTCGTCGACAACAAGCACAGAACTCTTCTTCGCAACCGTTGTGGTCATCAAGATCTCCCAAGGGTGAAACGTCTTCGTTGCGCGTCGGCTGTACACGCAAAGGGTACAACAGTCGATAATAGCCAAATGAACCGACAAAATCAACCTATCGGGAGGCGTTTCCCCCGAAAAATCGGGGTGAATCCCTAATTTCGCGCATTTGCAAATATTCCCGCATTATGCTATACTTTACCCATGACGCTCCCGGAAACAATCACCCTTCTGTTCATCGACGATGACCCCGGCTATATGGCTGTCGCACAGCACCTGCTTTCCAAGTACCCGGGGAAGAAATTCGAAATCCTCTGGAAGCAGAACGGACAAGACGCGATGGAGATGTTGCGGGCGGACTTCCACATTGATCTTCTTCTCATAGACTACTACCTCCCGGGGATGAACGGGCTTGAAGTGACGCGGCTCATCAGGGACGAGAATATCGAGATTCCGATCATCTTTCTCACCTCCAGCAGGGATTTCCGCCTTGCCATCGAGGCCATGAAGTACGGGGTGGAAGATTACCTGCTCAAGGATGAGGCCGTCGATTCCGTCCTCCCCCGTACGATCATCAACATTCTTGAACGCGTCGGCCTCAAGCGGCGAATCGCGGAGCAGGTAAAGACGGACCTTATCGCCCAAAAGCAAACCGAAGCGATCAAAGCGCTTGTCGTCACGGTGTGTCACGAATTCAACAATCCCCTGGCCGCAATCAAGATCAGTACAGACATCCTTCTCCGGAAGGAACTCGGGCAGGAGGAAAAAGCTCTCATTGCCGGGCTCAATGACAGCATTGAACTCGTGGAGAAAGAGATTAACCGCCTGCGGGACATCAATTTCGAGAAACCCGAACTCCGTCGAGAAGGCGACGCGGAGTGAGAACCTTGCTTCTCGGTCCGGAATTGCCTATATTTGAAGATGCCGAAAGAGATTGAGAAACTGACGGATCCCATGGTTGACAGGAAACCAAGCATCGACAAAAATCATATTTCAGCATCTCAGAGGTCTGCACAAACGTAGTCCCGCGCCAATCGCGGGACTACTTATTTTTCAGGGGTAGGACAGGGTGACGGTCAGGGACGTACAACAGATTATCGAAGAATGGGCTCCGCCCGACACCGCAATGGAACGGGACAACGTCGGGTTGCAGGTGGGAGATCCCCTCTCCCGGGTCAGAGGGATTCTCGTCGCACTGGACGTCACCGGCAGTGCGATTGAAGAGGCAGGGCGCCGCCGGGCAAACATGATTGTCAGCCACCATCCCCTTCTCTTCCATCCGTTGCATGCCATCACACCCCGGAACCATGTATCGCGATGTGCCATCGCTCTGGTTCGGAAGAGAATTGCACTTTTTTCTGCGCATACGAACCTTGATGCCGCGCGGGGAGGAACAAGCTTCGCTCTTGCATCGGCCCTTGGTCTTGTCGTGCGCGATTTTTTGCAGACCCCGGCACGACAAATGAACAAGATCGTGACATTCGTCCCTCCCACCCACGTGGAGGCCGTTGCGCGGGCCATGGAGGATGCAGGAGCCGGAAAGATCGGGGCGTACGACGGCTGTTCTTTCCGCACGAGCGGAACCGGGACGTTCCAGGGGAAGAAGACCTCGCATCCCGCTGTCGGCAGGCAAGGAAAGCGAGAGGATGTTCCCGAGGTCCGCATCGAGATGATCCTTCCCCGTCACAAGGCGGACGCGGTGATCCAGTCACTACAAAAGGCGCATCCGTACGAAGAAGTCGCCTACGATCTCTATCCGCTCGACAACAGCGCGGCAGAATACGGCATGGGGGCAGTCGGAGAGCTGGCGCATCCCGTCCCCCTCCGATCTTTTCTTGGCACGATCAGCAAGGCGCTCGCAATCCCCGCTCCGAAATACTGCGGGAACCCACGGCAGACGGTCCGGCGTGTCGCCGTCTGCGGAGGCAGCGGCGGCGACCTGATCGATCTGGCTGTCGCGGCAGGAGCCGACGTTTTTGTGACCGCCGACCTCCGCTACAGTTCATTCCATGACGCCGAGGGACGGATTGCGCTGGTGGATGCAGGACATTATGAAACGGAGTTTCCGGTCGTTCCGGCTATCGTCGCACGGTTACGGCGCGAGTTTCGGAGACGGGGTGTATCGGCGCCCGTGGCGGCAGCCCGCTCCACCAATCCTGTCAGATATTGTTTGACATAAACACCGAGGAGCGACACTTGGAAGCGAAGCTACGAAATCTCTACGCGCTGCAACAGATCGACTTGAATCTTGACGAACTGGAAGAGCTGAAAGGGGACCTCCCCTCCGAGATACGGGACATGGAGGCGGAGGAGAATTCCCTGCAAGAGCAGCTGACCGCGCTGGAGACCACCATGAGGACGGCCTTCACCCAGCGCGAGCATGCGGACGACGAAATTCTCTCCCTCCGGGAGAAGTCGGAGAGGTACAAGTCCCAGCAATACCAGGTCCGCAACAATAAAGAGTACGACGCCCTGACGAAGGAAATGGACTCGGCAGAGAACACCATTGCCCGGCTGGAGAAGGAGATGGAGATGTTCGAAGGGAAGGCCACCGTTGCCCGGCACGACATCGATGGAATCAGGGAGCAACTGGAATCCCTCAGAGGGGTTCTCGATGAACGTCGCGCCGCCCTTGCGGAAGTCTCCAAGAGTACGGAGGAAGAGGAAGCGCGTTACAGGCATGAGCGGGACAAGGTCGTCCACAAGATCAGCAAAGGTGAACTTGCCCAGTACGAACGGATCAGGAAAGCGAAGAAGGGGAGAGCCGTCGTCACGGTGCGGAAAGGCGCATGCGGCGGCTGCCACGCCACTGTGCCTCCGCAGCGGCTTCTGGAGCTCAGGCAGAACCGAAAGCCCTATTTCTGCGAGCATTGCGGACGCATCATCATTTCCGATGAGATCGCAGTGACCGTCGCGCCTTCTGCATGACATACCGCGCCTATACCGACGGCGCCTCGCGCGGCAATCCAGGCGAGGCGGGCATCGGAATTTTCGTAATGGACGAGGAAGGGACGTGCGTCCTCTCGCTCCACGGTTTCATCGGCATTTGCACGAACAACGTCGCCGAATACACGGCGCTCGTCACCCTGCTGGAACATGTCACGCAGGACAGCTTCCCGGCTGCAGGGAGTGACACGACCCGGCTCGCGATCCATGCGGACAGCGAGTTAATGGTGCGACAGGTGACAGGAGCATACCGCGTACGAGACAAGGGTCTCAAGCCGTACCATGCCCGGGTGCGCCGCCTGCTGGCGGACCTCCCCTTCCCGTACAGCATCCTCCATATTCCGCGCGAGGAGAACCGGGAGGCAGACCGACTCGCAAACCTCGGCATTGATGAACGGAAACCGGTCGGCCCTTGAGGGGCCCCGGCCACCCGCCAACCACGGACGGGACACGAGTGTGTCAAATAGTCAACGAAAAAACAACACTGCAGGTCGGGCAGCCGCGTTCCAATTCCGTCGAAGACGGGATCGGGATGAGGAAAGTCCGAACTCCGCAGAGCAGGATGCCCCGTGAAGAGCGGGGGGCCCCATGTGCGCAAGCACCGGGGAACGGACAGTGTCACAGAAAACACACCGCCTCCAGCACCTCTGGACAGACCGCAGGCGCAGCCCTTTCGGCCGCGGCATGCAGGTTCGACAGGGTATGCGTCGAGGTAAGGGTGAAAAGGCGAGGTAAGAGCTCACCGCCCCGTCAGCAATGGCGGGGGCACGACAAACCCCATCCGGAGCAAGACCAAATATGAGAGGAGAGGCTGCTCGCCTCAATGTTCCGTGTTGACGTCTCACGGAGCGCCACTCTCGGGTAGGTCGCTTGAGCCGTGGAGCAATCCCCGGCCCAGAGAAATGGCTGCCTCTTCCGTCCCACCGGGGCGGAACAGACAGAATTCGGCTTACAGACCTGCACTGTACCTTCACCGGTCGGTCGCTGCCGCGAGGCAGCGATCGGCACGGGGGTACAGCCTTTCTTTTGTGGAGACCGTGTGAACCCGACTGTTCGAGAGCACCGGTGGACGATGATTGATCCGCCGGATGCGGATGCGGTATCCCGCCTCTCCCGGGAGATCAACGTCCCCGAATCCATCGCCAGAATCCTGGTCCATCGCGGCATCAGTACCTATGACAGCGCGAAAGCGTATTTTCGCCCGTCGCGGGGCCAGTTGCATGATCCGTTTCTCCTCGGCGGCATGGAGGCGGCGGTGACGCGGTTGATCGACGCCGTCGCAAAGCACGAACGGATCCTCGTCTTCGGCGACTACGACGTCGACGGAACCAACGGCGCAGCCATGTTGTACCTGTTCCTCCAGGAGATCGGTGCCGACGTCAGCTACTATATCCCCGACCGGATCAAAGAAGGATACGGGATTTCGCGGACGGGGATCGAGAGGGCACAAGCGAACGGGGTGCGTGTTTTCCTTGCCGTGGACTGCGGTATTACCGCCGTGGACCAGGTGGCATACGCCAAGAGTGTGTCGCTGGATGTCATCATCTGCGACCACCACGAAGCCGGCCCCATCATCCCTCCCGGCCACGCGGTGCTCGACCCGATCATCCCCGGCGACCCTTACCCGTTCAAGTATTTGTGCGGATGCGGCGTGGGCTTCAAGCTCATCCAGGGAATTGCGCGGAGACTGAACCGGGAAGAGGATATCTTCAAGTACCTCGATTTCGTCACGCTCTCCAGCACCGCCGACATCGTTCCGCTGGTGGGGGAAAACCGGATCCTGACCAAGCTGGGACTCGAACAGATCAATGCGGCCCCGCGTCCCGGCATCAGGGCATTGATCGAAAGCGCGGGGATGAAGGTCGGAAAAATCACGACGGGCCAGATCGTTTTCGTCCTTGCACCACGCATCAACGCAGCGGGGCGACTGGGTGATGCGATGCGCGCTGTCCGGCTCCTTACATCGACCAACGCCGCGGAGGCCAACGGCCTCGCGCAGGTGCTGGAAGAGGAAAACCGGAACAGGCGAAAGATCGACGAAGACACATTCGCGGAAGCGCAGGCACTCGCCGAGAATCTTCTGGACGTGGAAGCCGACGCAGCAATCGTTCTGCATCAGGAACATTGGCACCCCGGCGTCGTCGGCATCGTGGCCTCACGCATGGTGGAAAAGTACTACAAGCCGTCGATCATGATGTCCACGGTTGACGGTGTGGCCAAGGGATCGGCGCGGAGCGTCTCCGGCTTCGACGTGTACAAGGCGCTCAAACGCTGCGAGGACAAAATCATCCAGTTCGGCGGGCACAAATACGCAGCCGGACTGACGGTGGAGTTGTCGCGCCTCGATGAATTCCGCGAAGCGTTCCAGGAGGCGGTGAGGGACCTCATGACGGAGGAATTGAAGACACCGGAAATACAGGTGGATGCGGAAGTGACCCTTGCAGATATTTCTCCCCGCTTCGTCAAGATACTGGCGGAATTTGCCCCGTTCGGCCCGGGGAACCTGCGCCCCATTTTTCTGTCGAAGGGGCTCGAAGTCGCCGGGATCCCTCGGATTGTGGGAAAGAACCATCTCCGCATGAAGGTTCGGCAGAACGGTTCGATGTATGACGCGATCGGATTCGGCCTTGGCCACCTTCTCCCGCAAGTTCTGAACGGGCGGAGAGACCTCTCGGCTGTGTATACCGTGGAAGAAAATGACTGGGTTCCGGCCGGAACGACACGTCCGCCGGACCCGGTTCCTCAACTCAAGATCAAAGACCTCCGATAACAGATTGCGAAGGAGACTCCGACAATGTCAGGCCATTCGAAGTGGGCAACGATCAAAAGGAAGAAAGGCGCCACCGATGCTGCACGAGGCCGCCTCTTCACGCGTCTGATCAAGGAAATCACCATCGCCGCACGCAATGGCGGAGCTTCCCCCGATCACAATCCGCGGCTGCGGCTCGCCATCCAGACCGGCAAATCGGCCAACATGCCGGCCGATAACATCAAGCGGGCGATTCAGAAGGGAACAGGCGAACTGCCCGGCATCGCGTACGAGGAGGTGACGTTTGAAGGGTACGGCCCCGGCGGCGTGGCAATCCTGGTCGACGTCGTCACGGACAATAATAATCGAACCGTCTCCGAGATGCGCCATGTCTTCTCCCGGAACAACGGCAATCTCGGCAACGCCGGCAGCGTCGGATGGATGTTCTCCAAGAAGGGAACGATTGTCATCATGAAGAATGCGCAGAAGTCTCCCCTCTCCGAAGACGACCTTATGGGAATCGTCCTCGATGCGGGAGCCGATGACCTTCAATCGGACGAAGCGGAGTTCATCGTCACGACCACACCCCAGGCGTTTGAGACGGTGAAGAAGGCGATCGACGACAAAGGGATCGTGATCGAATCGGCATCCCTCCAGATGATTCCCCAGAACACCGTCAAGGTCACGGGGCGCGAGGTGGAGCAGGTGCTCAGACTCATGGAAGCCCTGGAAGAACACGACGATGTGCAAAACGTCTACGCGAACTTCGACATTGATGAAAAGGAACTCGCCGCGTTCAACCAATAGGCCGCCTGCGGGATCCTCTGCCGTCGTCCTGGGACTTGATCCTGGCACGCTGGTGACCGGCTACGGCGTTGTGGCCCGAACCGACGCAGGCATGACGTTGGTCGCCTACGGGACGATTCAGAACGAGCGCGGTCGCCCCATGCCGCTCCGTTTGCAGCGCATCCACGACGAGCTGACCGGTCTCATCGAGAAATATCATCCTGATGAGTTTGCGATCGAATCCTCGTTCTACGGGAAGAATGCGCAGTCGGCCCTCAAACTCGGCTATGCGAGAGGCGTGGCGCTTCTGGCAGCCGTCGATCGGCACCTTCCCACCACCGAGTATTCACCGCGTGAGGTCAAGAAGGCGGTCGTGGGAAACGGGAACGCCTCAAAGGAACAGGTACGCTTCATGGTGCGATCGCTTCTCGCCATGGACGCCTCCCGACTCCCTCTGGACTCATCCGACGCGCTGGCGATCGCCATCTGCCATCTCCACCGCGCAGCAACGCGGGGAGCGCGACATCGAAGCTGGTCTTCCTTTGTTGCGGCGCATCCGGAGAGGATCGTCCCATGATCGGACGACTCACCGGAACTCTCGTGACAAAATCCCCGACCGAGGTGCTGCTGGACGTCCATGGGGTCGGGTTCGTCCTCGCAATTCCTCTTTCGACTTTTGACGTTCTTGGAAGCCCCGATGCAACCGTCACCCTGTTTACCCACCTCCACGTCCGGGAAGATGCCCTGCAACTCTTCGGGTTCGCAACGGAAGAGGAGCGTGATCTTTTCCGCATCCTCCTGAGCGTGAACGGGATCGGCCCCCGGATGGGACAGGCAATACTCTCGGGCGTCTCCCCCGCGGCTTTGAAGAGCCATATCGCCACCGGCAATACGGGAGCATTGACCGCCATACCTGGCGTTGGCAGGAAGATCGCGGAGCGCCTTGTCGTGGAGCTGCGCGACAAGATCGCCTCGCTCGCACCGGACGCCGGACTCCTTGCAGGGACCTCCGGCGAGCAATCCCGCATCAGGATGGAGGCACTTCTTGCCCTCGTATCGCTTGGATACAACCGGAATGCGGCAGAAAAGGCGATCGGCCTGGCGTTGAAGGAATCGAGCGACCATGAAATCACGGTCGAGTCCCTCGTCAAGGCATCCCTCCGCCATGCCTCGAAATGATGCAATTGCCCTTCGGCCGGGCAGGCGATCCCTTTGCGTTTTTCACTCCCGCTTCGTAGGTTTTTCTTATGGCTAAACGCGACACCACGTCTCCTGAGCGCCTCGACGCCGAAGATGAAATGGATTGGGTACTCCGCCCGAGCCGCTTCGAGGAATTCCACGGACAGGAGAAGATCATCAGGAATCTCTCGATNNAAGTCAACATCCGGCCCCGTGCTTGACAAGCCCGGGGATCTGGCGGGACTTCTGACCGGTCTCAAGGAAGGCGACGTCTTGTTCATCGATGAGATCCATCGCCTCAATCCCGTCGTCGAGGAATACCTGTATTCGGCCATGGAGGATTTCCGGCTCGATATCATGATCGACTCAGGCCCGAACGCGCGGAGCATTCAGATATCGCTCCCGCGATATACATTGATCGGGGCGACGACGCGGGCAGGACTTCTCACCTCCCCCCTCCGTGCGCGCTTCGGGATTGCCAACCGGCTTGATTACTACACTGCCGACATCCTTGAGCGCATTCTGGAGCGGTCGGCAAGGATTCTCGGGATCAAGACAGAGCACGAAGGACTCCACGAAATAGCGCGCCGCTCGCGCGGGACTCCCCGCATCGCCAATCGCCTCCTCCGGCGATGCAGAGATTTCGCCGAGGCGGACACCGCGCTGGCCGGACACAAAGGCCATGTGACCCGCGAAGTCGCCGAATATGCGCTTCGCCAGCTCGAGGTGGACGAACACGGTTTGGATGAAATGGACAAACGCATTCTTCTCGCGATCATGCAGAAGTACGGCGGCGGACCGGTGGGGGTCAATACCATCGCCGTCGCCGTCGGCGAAGAGGCAGGGACGATCGAGGAGGTGTACGAACCGTACCTTATCCAGGAGGGATTCATCAAACGGACCCCCCGCGGCAGGGAGACAACCCAACTCAGCTACGATCACTTTCACATCGAGCGCAGTGCCGCCGGGGACCAGACGCTCTTTCCCTGAACCCGTACCCCCTTATGCCCCGACGTTCATCGCATCTCCCTGTCCCTGCGGCGATCAACCATGCGGCTTCTTCTCTCCACCGGCAGACACACTCCCTCTCCATCCTTCCCCAGCGTTTCTTTCACCTTCCGACGCTGACGGTTGCCCGTGCACTTCTCGGGAAGTATCTCGTGCGCAGGTACGCCGGCAGGATCCTCGTCGGACGCATCGTCGAAGTCGAAGCCTATCTCGGTGACCGGGATCCCGCGAGCCACGCATACAAGGGGATGACGGAAAGAAACAGAGTGATGTTCGGCGACGGGGGGCATCTGTATGTCTACTTCACGTACGGGATGCATTTTTGCTGCAATGTCGTCACGGAAGTGAAGGGGAAAGGATGTGCGGTCCTTCTCCGGGCTGTTGAGCCGATCGAGGGGATTGAAACGATGCGTTTGCTCAGGAGAAAATCCTCCC
>PMNE01000100.1 GCA_003162635.1 Ignavibacteriota bacterium | reverse complement strand
CCGGACAAATGTCCTAATAGTCGGTAGTTCCTGCCCAGCTTCGTTGACAGAGAGCCCCGGCATCACCTGTCGGGGTTTTCTTTTCGTCCAGCATCGCATTGCAGATCCTGCATCTCGTTGAGCTCCTTCAAGAATCTGTCCCGCTTGCTCCCGCACCTGGCCCCACTGGATCCAGCGTCGATTGATTGAAGTCGCTGAGGATCCTCTCCTTCGTCTCGGGGTTGTTCAGTCGTTTCCAGTTTTTCATCTTCTGAAGGATCCGCCGCGCTTTGTCTGTCTTTGTTGCTCTCCTGTGCTCATTGCTGCGTCCTTACTTGGTGCTTCACGCGATCTCGAGATCCTGGGGCTGAAGATGAGGAGAGGAATCAGCCGGGACAGGATATCTGGGGGGGAGCTCCGGGGTCTGCGCCAGGATATTTTCCGGATTGGCTCCGCTTTCAGCCCTTTGAACCAGATTCCTCATCGTTCCGCCATTCTTCTCTCAATTCCCCGCGATGGACAACATCCTCCCTCTTCCGAGGATTAGCTACTCTTTCATCCCTTCGGCCTATGAATGCCGCAGATTTATCGGGTAACTTCCATGAGATACTACGCGGATGTCATCCCTCGCGAAGCGGTACGGCTGACGACAATGAGAAGATCGACAATTGATGAGACAGCGCGTAATGACAACCAAAAACCAGAGGAGCTCTATCATGAAAACCAACGCAGAGTTACAGAAAGATGTTCAGGATGCAATCAAATGGGAACCGCTGTTGAACGCGGCGGAAATCGGCGTGACTGTGAAGGACGGCGTTGTTACCCTGACGGGAACCGTTGACAGTTACTCCAAAAAATCGGAAGCCGAAGATGCAACCAAGAACGTGGCCGGCGTCAAAGCCGTTGTCGAGCAGATCAATATAAAGTCTAATGACGGCTGGGCCAAAAAGGACGACAATGAAATCGCCACTGAAGTGGTGCATGCCCTGAAGTGGAATTGGCAGGTTCCCGCCGACAGAGTGACGGTAAAGGTCGAAAGAGGATGGGTGACGCTTGCGGGAGAGCTGCCCTGGAATTACCAGAAGGCAACTGCACAAGCCGCTGTGAAGAATCTCCTGGGCGTCACGGGTGTATCAAACAACATTACGATCAAGTCCGATACACAGGACCAGATCGAAAAAGAGGACATCGAAGGGGGACTTCGACGCAACTGGTCCATCAATGACAAAGATATTACCGTGAGAGCTTCAGGTCATAGGGTGACTCTGACCGGGTCCGTGGATTCATGGTATGAAAAAGACGAGGCTGCACGAATCGCATGGAATGCGCCCGGCGTCTGGAATGTCGACAATGAACTGATTGTCAATTATAATTGATGATCCGGAGAAGGCGGGAGGGCTTCCCTCCCGTTTTCTTTCACAGGAACGACAATAGATGAAAGGACTGCATTATGCTTATCAAGGCCAAGAGACTCCAGGGCTACAAACTCGAAAGTCTCGACGGGGAAATAGGAAAGGTCAAAGAATTCTACTTCGATGACAAGCACTGGACAATTCGGTATCTGGTAGCCGATACGGGAAACTGGCTCACCGGCAGGCAGGTATTGATCTCGCCGTATGCCCTCGTTGCCGCAATCAAAGAAGAACACGACATCGCCGTTGCTTTGACCAAAAAACAGATTGAGAACAGTCCGTCGCTGGAAAGCGACAGGCCCGTCTCACGCCAATTCGAGGAGATCTATTACGGGTATTACGGATGGCCGATGTATTCTGGCGGACCGTTCATGTGGGGACCTGCTCCCTACATTGTGCGGGACCCTGAACAATGGAAGAATCCCACACAACATAAGAAAGCGTGGGATCCCCATCTGCGCAGCACTCACGAAGTGAGCGGGTATCATGTCCACGCCTCGGACGGCGAGATCGGCCACGTCGATGATTTTGTGATTGATGACGAGACGTGGGCGATTCGTTATCTAATCATCGACACGCGGAACTGGTGGCCGGGAAACAAGGTTCTGGTCTCGCCGCAATGGATCGATCGAGTCAGCTGGACCGACGCGAAAGTCTTCGTCAGGCTGTCGCTTGAGTCAATCAAGCGTTCGCCGGCATACAGCGAGGAGTCACTTCTGACACGGGATTATGAGACCGGACTGTACCGGCATTATGATCACCCAGGATACTGGGTCAACGAACGGGGACCAAAGGAGCATTCCCGGTAAGCAAACATGTGAAAATGCTCTCTCGGGCCTGACTTGCTTCACGTGTATGAAGGGCGAAGGGGCTTTCTGGACGACAAAACGACTGCGGTCCGGGCCCGGCTCTTTAGGCGGGGACAATCTCCCTTCTGAAGGCGCAAGGTGGCACGCTATGTTCTTCTCTGTTGCTTGGTTTGTGTCTGAGACCTTTGTTTGCCTGCCCTCCTAATGCACCTTATCAATGAATGCAATGCTCAACATGATACTCATGCAAACAACTCCGACAAAGAGCGTGAGAAGACTCCAGGTATTGTTTTGAGTGACCTTGCCTACTCTTACGAGAATGTACCCGGCGAGCAAGTTGCCAAGCGCCCACAGAACATTTACTGTCGGAGATGATAATCCTTTGCCCGGCGGATTTGAAAATGGAGATGGAAAACCGTCACCGGATATGCCATGAACATAATGCGGAACGGCATTGGCCAGAAAAAGACCCGCGAAGAAACAGGCAAGATAGTGATACCATTTCATTGGATCCTCCTTGATAAATGATTGTTACGTGCTGCCAAACGCCCGCGGCTGAGCTGCAGCATGTACTCCATGAACACAACGACCTCCCCCATCCGCAACCCGGATGAAAGAGGTCTCACCGCCAAAGAACGTGATGATAAGCTACTCAACCTCTTGAACATCCGCAAACAGATTACTTCGGGGACCCCCCACCCTTTCCTGAAATGGTAATTCTGCGCAGCAATACACCGCACCCCGTGCCGATGGTACTAACGGCGAAAGTGAAAGCGGCCAGCATCAGGATTGAAGCGTAACTGTTCGGTTGCAACGTGTCCGGCAAACGTAGCAGGTGCCTGACGAGGTGGGCCAATGGAACACACAACCATACAACGGCGGACGCTCGCCATCCACGCCAACCCCAGATCCACCCGGCAGCGGCCGTCGCTGCAAACAGCATGGCGACGATAACAATCGGGCTGACTTCACCCCCAAAGGCAAAATTATCCACAACGGCAATGACCGCTCCGGCGATGAAACCGATACCAAACAGCAATGGCAACCTGTTCCTGGCATTTATTGAGCTCATCCATTACCTTTCAACGGACAATGGGGTGACGTCTCATGAGAGCATCGTTGTTCATAGTGATCGGGGTCCTCATCCTCGCGCGTGAAGCGCATGCACAGGATTCGAGCGAATCGCTGAGCTATCATTTTCAGTTCACGGGAATACAGCAATCCCACCCCTCATTCCGAGCGGCATACACCGGGCGGAACAGCCTCCTTCCGACCGCCGAAAACCTCCTTTCGATCACATCGACCCTCTTCCTCGGCGGCCGCCTCTGGAATGGAGGGGAGATCTATCTCGACCCGGAGCTGGCGGGAGGAAGCGGGTTCAGCTCCACCACGGGGATCGCGGGGTTCCCGAACGGCGAGGTCTACCGGGTGGACAATCCCACGCCAAAGGTCTTCGTCGCGAGGCTCTTCGTGCGTCAGAATTTCGCGCTCGGCGATGAAATGGAAAGCGTCGATCCGGACCAGAACCAGATCGCGGGCCTCCTCCCGAAGGCCAGACTGACGGTGACGGTGGGGAAATTCAGCCTCACGGATGTCTTCGACGACAACAGGTATTCTCATGACGCGCGGACGCAGTTCCTCAACTGGGCGCTCTGGTCCGGCGCGGCCTGGGACTACGCGGCGGACACGCGGGGATACGACTGGGGAATCCTGACGGAGGTGCGCCTCCCCTCGTGGATCCTCAACTTTGCCGCGGTCATGGTCCCCTCGTCCGCCAACGGACCGTATTTCGATCATGACATCGGGAGAGCGTACAGCCTCAACCTGGAGGTGGTCAAGCCGTACACTCTTTCGGGGCTCGGGGGGAGGATACACGCGATCGTCTTCCTCAACCATGCCGACATGGGGAACTACCGGAGTGCGATCGACCAGGCACGCCTCACGGGATCAGCGCCGGATATCGATCGTACCCATCGCTACTGCTCGAAGTATGGATTCGTCGTCTCGGCCGAACAGGCCCTGGGAAACACGGCGGGATTGTTCGGCAGATTCAGCTTGAACGACGGACGGACGGAGACGTGGGCGTTTACGGAAATCGACAGGTCATTCCACGCCGGGATCACCACACATGGTGACGCCTGGGGAAGAAGAGACGATAATGCCGGCATCGCGTACGTCGTCAACGCACTTTCCCGCGATCACCGCGACTACCTGGCTCAGGGAGGATACGGTTTCCTCATAGGTGACAGCGCGCTGAACTACGCCCTCGAGCAGATCACCGAAGCATACTACAGCGCCAGGCTCTTCCCTTCCTTCTCACTCACGTTCGACGACCAGGTCGTGCTCAATCCCGCCTACAACAGGGACAGGGGGCCCGTTGTGAATGTCATCTCACTCCGGGGACACGTGGAGTTTTGAGCGTTGCCTGGAGAATCTGCGACTAACCTCCATCGCACCACACACCGGTGATTCCCCGCACTATCGCCGCGGACCGATTCACGAAACTCAGGGGTTCCCTGAGCGGCATAAAAAGGAAATCCGGTCCGCAGGTTCATTTGAATGAATAGAGGGAGATCTTCTGAATCGATATCTCTCCGCCTCGGAGTCTCAGCCCCGTCCCGTCGAACGTACTCGCATGCACTTCATCTCCGTTCAGCCTTCTCTCGGGCACCCATGCTCCATCCTCAAAGGTCCCTTCATCCACTGCGCCCACCCCTATGCGAAGGGAATCGTTCTTCGGGATGAAGTAAATATCAAGTGCCTTGCCGGCTGCAATGAACTCCTGAGGGCCCGTTTGGATGATGAGACCACCGGCAACACCCGGTCTGCGCTGACCCGCAAGCCTCGCTTCGATAAAATAATCGCCCAACTCGAGGCGTTGCACCGGCGAGAGCGTGTCAACCAGTATTCCCTTCATCGTTCCCATACCCTGGTTCGCGAGAATAATGGGGGACAGTTTCCGCAACACTGCATAACTCTCATCGAGAGGGTCGGCTTCTCCGCTTCGATTGTCGTCAATGCCAAACGGCGAAAAACATCCGGCGTCGAATTGTCCGAAAGCAAAGAATGCCCTTGCCGCACCCAGCTCCCCGCCCCGGGTTTCCGGTATGAATAATGGATTGCCTCCCCTGGTGTATTCCCGACACATCATGGTAAACTCATCCATGTAAATGTCCGGAGCGATGAAATCAATCGATGGTGCTGCGGCGCGCCACACATCCAGCACCTGGGGCAGCGGCCCCCCTGATGGATACCTTCCCGGCCAATAGCTATAGGGCTGTTTCAGCCAGGCATTGACGTACATGGGCAACCGGTACTCCTTCTTGCCGGCTCCGGCGACCTTCTCTACGTAGCTCGCGTAGTTCCACGCAGAAAACAGCTCTTCGGAGTAGAAGGAGCAGAACTGCCAGTTCTCCAGTTCAGGTCTGAATTCGCTCTTCCCGAATACTTCTTCCCATGAGCCCGAAGTCCTGAAGCCATTCGCTCCCCACACTTTGTAGAGCTCGGGGAACAGACTATTCTTGTGTTTGACAAGATAGTCCATCAACATCTGCGGAACAGGACCATGATAGGCAGCGTTGGCGGGCGGGCTGAAATCCCTCCTTGCATCACCGGGTGTTCTTCCCATGTGATCGAGGACGCCCACTTCATTCTCGACTTGTATCAATGCCACGGTTTGCTTCTTGCCGTCGACTTCTTTCAGGTGATGCATCAACGCCGCAAATGCCCTGGCATCCCCTTCACTCGAGGCCTCTCCAAATGTCGACAAGATCTCCAGCGGCTTCCCCTCTTCGTTTTCCGCCCTGGGGTACTTGGTAAGGTTCTCTTTCACCCATAAAGGGACGTAGACCGAACTTGCATTCTTCCAACTTCCAAACCAGATCAGCACCAACGTAAGGTGCGCTTCTCTTGCCCCCTCGATTTCACTGTCCACAAGAGAAAAATCAAACTTCCCCTCGGTGGGTTCAACAAGCTCCCAGGAGGTTGTCGCGACGACGGAGTTCAGGTTCTTCGCGGCCAGTCTCTTCCACACGGGCTTCATGTATTCAAATCCGCCGCACGTTGAGTTGTGCAGCTCACCGGCGATCAGGAGAAGCGGCTTCCCGTGAACGACAAGCCGCGTCGCCGTGCCATGTTTTTCCAGATGGGGGATCGCTTCGGAATCATCCGGTCTTTTGCTTGAACCGGCGTTCTCAGTTTGGCTGAAACCGTTTACCGCCAACAGACACAACAAGGGAAGAAGTACCCGGGGTACGTCCATCTTTTTCTCCTTGCGTATTGTACATCGTTCAGGGGAACTCCGCTTGCACACGAATATGCTGGGAAGACAAGATGCTGCGGCGAAGACTGCCATGCCTCCGTTGATGCACATTCCGCCTGCGGGGGATTGCTGCCCCCCGCACGGCGTCACTCTTTGCAAAAAGATTCACTACGAGCAAGAACGGGAAGATGGGAATCAAAGAGGCAACATCAACGACCGCACCGAATGGATCGCATCTAAAATAGTCGCCAGAATGATATTTGTCAAGAACATTTACGCGATATGTGAAATAAATATGGAGAACGACGAGCTGTCAGTGCTTCTGCTCTTTTACCCAGTTGTCATGCTGGGGATGATCTTTGTTCACAAAGTACTTGGGGTCTTTGCTATCGCGAATCACGGGCTGATCTTTCACACCTTTGAACGTTCCAAATTTGGCTTTGTGGCTATCATTGTTTTGATACGGCTTGTCTTCATTGACGACGACTTTGTAGGAATGATAGGGATCATAGCCGCTGTAGCTGGACGGCAACGATGCGCCATGCGTCCATTCCGACCCATCCCTGTAGATATACTGATGCTCGGAGACCGAGTAGTACGAATCTATATCAGGAATGTAGTAGTAATCTGCCCGATCATACCCTGTCGGACCCCAGATGGGTTGATCGCTGATATTGACATCAGCACTTCCATACATGGTCCCTGAGCCCACGCAGCTCATGGAGGAGACCCCGATGCCCGCGAATACCACGGCACAAAACAGGAGGAGACAAAGCTTGGATTTTTCCATCTTTGGACGTCCTTTCATGGCGACTGGAACGACGGGATACTGTTGGACGGTTGTCCATTGGCAGGATCCCTCACCAATCTTACCAAAGGAGCATGCAAAGCGTAATAGAGCAAAGGGATGAAGAAAGGACTAATTCCTGGGGCACTCCATTCAGGATCCGCCGGCGATCACCCCCTGTTTCTGAAGTTCCGGAACAATGAGGTGAATAATCGCGTGCCTCACGTCTTCACGCAGATCGCTATCCTCGACTTCGCCCACCCCGGTCCAAATCAATTGTGCTTTCCCCTGAGTAGCCCATACCTTGATCTCATCTTTCACGATATCGTCAAAGACAGGGTAGCCGGGATAATACTCGCGATTATAGTTTGCAGAGTACCACGCGTCCATTGGATAGGGAGGGGACGCCGATGAGGTGATGTCGAACTCGGGAGTGACGTCCCCCATCGTCTGGGTGGAGGCTCTTCCGACCAATAGTATCCCGTCAAACCTTCGCTCCCTCGTGATGGTAGCAATCAGACCCGTGTCGGGGAGAGCGTCAGGGAATAGGCGATAGGATGGCGTCACAACGACACCGTGCCCGGACATCTCTGCCACGAACCCGTCCTCCCATGCCCTCCTCGTCTGCTGGTTCTTCCTCACAGCGACCACCAGAATGGTTTTCAACGGCCCCGAGACATACGACGGGTCCCGCCAGACGTGAGAGATCTGCGTCGTTGCGCAGGAAGACAAGAGGAGCGACAGCATCACTGCAACAATGACGCAGAGGTTCGCTTGGACGTTCAAGGCTCCTCTGCAAAGAACACGAGGATTCAGCAACTCCGTCCCAGGAATATTCATGGTATGTCTAATTTCCATCCGCCACCTCCATCAAGAATTCACAATGGCAATCACTCATACCGCAGCGCATCAATGGGATTCAGGAGCGCTGCCTTGCGTGCAGGGTAGAATCCGAAAAAGATCCCCACGACAATCGAAAAACCAAATGACAGCACGATGGAAAAAGGCGTCACGATGGTCGGCCACTTGGCCATGCTCGAGATGACCGAAGAGCCGATAATGCCGAGAAGCATCCCCACGATGCCGCCGAGGAGACTGAGCACGAGCGCTTCAATCAGGAACTGCGTGAGGATGTCCCTCCCCCGCGCCCCGACAGACATACGAATGCCGATTTCCCGCGTCCGCTCCGTCACCGACACCAACATGATGTTCATGATCCCTATGCCGCCGACGAGCAGGGATACCGAAGCAATACTCGCCAGGAGTATCGTCAGAATCTGTGTTGTCGCCGTCGCCGCCTGGGCAATGTCCGTCTGGTTCCGGAGTGTAAAATCATCCGGGTCGTACGCGGAAATCTTGTGCCTCATCCTCAGCAAATCGGTAATTTGCTTCTGCGCCGGATCTATCGCCGCAGGACTTGTCGCAGACACGACAATCTGCCGGAGGAATGGGAATCGGGAGAGCCGCCGCAGGACTGTCGTGTATGGGGCGATAATGATGTCGTCCTGGTCCTGACCCATTGCGTTCTGCCCCTTTTTGCTCAGTACACCCAGCACCCGAACGGGCACGTTCCTGATACGAACCGTCTGACCCACCGGATCGCCGTCCGGAAACAGGTTGTCGGCGACAGTCTTTCCAAGGACGCAGACCTTCGCGGCCGATTTCACATCCTGGTCCGTGAAAAAGTCGCCGTACTGCACGGTCCAGGTCCGGATTTCAAGATACTCTGCGCCTTCGCCATCGATAACGGTTGCCCAGTTCAGGTTTCCCGCGATGACCTGGTTCATTGCCCGCGTTCCGGGGGACACAAAGGCCACCGCGGGGCAGTCACGCTGCATTGCCTGGGCGTCTTCCTCCGTGAGGGTGGTCATCGATCCTGCTCCCACGCGGATCGCCCCCTGCTGCTGGGACCCCGGCAGGATAATGAGCACGTTGGTCCCCAGCGAAGCAATCTGATCCTTCACCGAATATTCGGCGCCCTGCCCGATCGCAAGCATCGCAATCACGGCGCCCACACCGATGATGATCCCGAGCATGGTAAGAAATGAACGCATCTTGTTCCGTTGGAGTGCGCGGAATGCCGAAATCAGAATCGTCAATGTGCTCATTCCTCATCCTCCTCATCTGGAGGGGGCATTTCCCGCATTGCCTCCTCAGCACGTTTCGGGGTTGGGTTCACCCGATCAAGCCGTATCTTTCCATCACGGAACACGACGTGGCGTTTGGCAAACCGGGCAATGTCCGGTTCATGAGTGACCAGCACGACAGTAACGCCGTCGTCGTTCAACTGCTGAAAAAGTCCCATGACCTCGATGCTCGTCCGGCTGTCCAGGTTGCCCGTGGGCTCGTCGGCCAGGACAAGACTGGGATCGTTGACCAGGGCCCGCGCGATCGCCACCCGTTGCTGCTGGCCTCCTGAAAGCTGGTTGGGGTGATGGTGGATTCGGTCGCCCAGGCCCACCCGTGTAAGGGCTGCAACGGCCTTCTCGTAGCGGACCCGGTTGGGCAATGAGCCGTACATCAGCGGCAACTCGACATTCTCGATCGCCGAGGTTCTCGAGAGCAGATTGAAACCCTGGAAGACAAATCCTATCTTCTGATTGCGAATGCGCGCCAGCTCGTCGCGGGACAATGTGCCGACGCTGATGTTCTCCAGAAGGTACACCCCTTTGGTGGGCTTGTCCAGGCAGCCGACGATATTCATAAACGTCGACTTTCCTGACCCGGAAGCCCCCATAATTGTCACAAACTCCCCCCGCTCGATATTCACCGTTACCCCGCGCAGCGCATGCACCTCCATCTCTCCGAGCTGGTAGATTTTGGTAAGGTGTTCGATGTGAATCAGCGCCCCATTCTGTCCGGGATTCGGATTCGCGGGGCTTATCATCGGAACCCTCCCGTCGGCGGACGCTGTGCCTGACCCCCCAGCGGATTTGTCGTCTGGGTTGAAGCGGCATCCACGTTCGAGACTACTCCCAGCACCACCTGGTCGCCCAGCTTCAAGCTCGAGGAACTGATGACGGTGAATCTGCCATCGTTGAGGCCTGTCTTCACAAACACCGGCACGAGCTTTCCCTTGTCGTTCATGATCCAGACTCTTCCGGTCCCCGTTCGTTGAGCCGTCCCGGAGCCGCTCTTTGCATATTCAGGAAATCTCTCTGTGACTCCATACTTCGTCGAGCCCTTTGTGCGAGGAGGAGGCACCACCTTTTCCTCCGACATGGCCTGACTCCCCCCCCCGCTCATCTCCTGGAACTTTGCCCTCACCGCGCTCTGGAGGTCTTCCGGGCTCATTTGCCCGCCATGCGCAGCAAGGATTGAATCCCGGATCGCCTGGAACCGCTGCCGGCCTCCTGTAGCGCTCCTCATGCTGTCGCTCGCGCCGCCTGCACCCGTATTCGCCGCTCCTCCCGAGCCCAGGAATTCCGCCCGCTGCGCCAGCACCTGTGCGCTGTCAACGAGATCCGCCGGAGGTTGAAACCTCAGCGCCATGTTCGGCACGCGAAGCGCTTCCGGGTTGCTTGCCACCATGATCTTGACGTTGGCAGTCATCCCCGGCATCAGCTTGAGCTGATCGTTGTTCACATCAATGATGACCGTGTAGTTCACCACGTTCGAGATCGATTGAGGAACAAGCCAGATCTTGGACACGGTCCCGGTGAACTTTTCATCCTGGTACGCATCGACGCTGAACGTCGCCGCCTGTCCGATGGAAACCGCCCCGATGTCAGACTCGTCCACGGTGGTCTGCAACTGCATCTTGTGAAGGTCGTTTGCGATCGTATACAGAGTGGGCGACGAAAAGCTCGCCGCCACCGTCTGGCCCACGTTGACCGCACGATTGATGACGACGCCGTTGATGGGAGCATAGATCGTCGCGTAGGCCAGGTTGATCTTCGCCCGGTCGAGACTGGCCGAGGCGGATTTCACGGAAGCCGAATCGGACAGATACGTCGTGTACGCAACATCGTAATCCGCCTGGGAATCGAGCCCTCTCTGAAAAAGGTCCCGCATCCGGTGGTACGCTCTCCTGCTTTGTTCGATCTGGGCGCGCGTCTTATCCAGGCCTGCCTCGGCATCCCTCACTGCCTGGCTCAGGAAGGTGGAATCGATCTGGGCGATCACCTGCCCCTCCTTCACGATGGAGTTGTAGTCGGCATAGAGCTTCGAGACAATTCCGGAAACCTGGGTCCCGACATCCACGGAAATCACAGGATTCACTGTACCCGTTGCAGAGACGACCACGGCAACGCTCCCCTTCGAGACCTTATCGAAGCGGAAGTCGTATTTCTGACCCGTGCTTCGCGCAAACAAGAAATACGCGAGAACCCCGACGACAAGAATCCCTGCACCGGAAATGATCAGTTTCCTGTTTTTCATAGTTCATCCTTATGAAGAATGGTATAGTATTCTGTTGAAGATATCAAACCATGCCGAGATAACAAAGACCCCAAGAGCAACGGCGATCATCACCACCGAATCCTTAAACGAACCCGGCTTTTCTGCGAAAAATTGCTCGAATGCAGCCCCGAGCGCCCCCCCTCTTCCGCGATTACTTCGTCATCGGCTGCTTCTTAGACACATATGATATTAAGAGGTTTAGTACGAAACAAGGCGATCCTGGCCAGGTCACCGTGTGTGCGGTGAGAGGGACAAAGGATTAGCTACACTTCCATCCCTTTGGACGATACCACTTTGGCAGGTTATTCACTACTTATCTGATGGTAAGAACCCCGCTGGCCAGCAGTTCCGGCGAACGAAGCCAACGAACAGCAGGAGAACCAAGATAGTGGTCCGCTAGTCCATCTTCGACTTTGCCCTCTGCCCTCCTCATCCCCCGTGGAGAGCGTAGGGCCAAGAAGTGGAAGATCAAGGAGCTGCCAATTGAGATCAGACGCAGATCCTCCCCGTTATAGGATATTGACTCACCTCCTCCAGGCATTTGCGGCGGCTGCAACAGGGCTCGGCCTTCTCGCCCTCCTCGGTTGGATATCCGGACACACTCTTCTTGCCAGCTTCGGTGGCAGTCTAATGCCGATGGCTCCAAGCGCAGCGCTCTCCTTTGTCTTGCTCGGACTTTCTCTCTATTTCCGCAGCCGTTTTCCTTCGAGCAGATGGACATACCTCATGGGGATGGCACTCGGTTCTCTCACCGCGCTCGCCGCCATCCTGCTCTTGGCTCTTCCCGCCGCCACCATCGACAATTCCATCGAGCACCTGGGAATGTCCATATCCGGAACACGTAATGGCGTGCCGCTCGGACAGATGTCTCCACTGACTGCACTCAGTTGCGCGTTCATCGCACTCTCCTTCCTCGGAACGCTTTCTTCGTCGCCGGAGCGGCGAGGGCGGGCAGTCGCAGCGTTCGCATTGACCTGCATCCTGACACTTGTCTCAACCGCTCTCCTCCTGGGCTATCTGCTTGGAATACCTCTCCTCTACGGCGGTGAATTCGTTCCGCCGGCCCTGCCGTCTTCCCTTTGCTCTTTGTTCCTTGCAGTGGCGGTAGTCATACTTGCCGGCCTGCAGGTATGGCCATCCGGAACAACCGACGAACCAAAAGCCGCTCGCCCTTCATATGCTGCAGCTCTGATTTTCGTTCTCCTCTCCTCCGGTATCCTGGTCGTTGGGTATGTGTATCATCGCAACTTTGAACGGCAGTACAGAGCAGAAATCGAAAACGTGCTCGCATCCATCACGGACCTCAAAGTGAGTGAACTCACGCACTGGCGGGAGGAGCGCCTGGCAGGTGCCGCCCAATTTTACAGGAACACGACGTTTTCCGGACTGGCCGAACGTTCTCTTCGCATTCCAGAGGACGTCGATGCGCGATCGAGCATTCTGGCCTGGTTCCGGCAGGTGCGGGAGGCCAATCGGTATGACCGCATCTCCCTGTACGATGCCTCGTTGGTAGAGCGGTTATCCTCCCCGAACGGATTGGAACTGGCGGATTCGCTGTTCCTGCGGCATGCTGCCATTGCGATGCGTTCCCATGAGGTTGTGTTTCAGGATTTCTACAGGGACGAACATACTGATCGTGTATTTCTGAACATCCTCATCCCGGTTGTTAATGCCCGGAACAGCAATCGGATCATCGGGATGATTGCGATGCGCATAGATCCTGACAAGTACATCTATCCTCTCCTCAAGCGGTGGCCGACTCCAAGTCGAACAGCGGAGACCCTGCTTATCCGGAAGGAGGGAAACGCTGCGCTGTATCTGAATCGGCTGAGGTTCAACAACGATGCAGCTCTGAAACTGCGAATCCCGCTCGATAGTACAAACGTACCCGCGGTAAAGGCGGCGTTGGGATTGTCCGGGATTGTTGAAGGCACAGACTATCGCGGAGTGGCAGTGATAGCGGACGTGCATGCCGTTCCGGACTCACCCTGGTCCCTGGTTGCCCGGATCGACCTCTCAGAGGTGTACGCCCCCCTTCATGAGAGATCACGGATAACAATCCTCCTCATGTGCGTCATGTTTATTGGAGCGGCTTCGGGCCTCGCATTGCTCAGGAGGCGGCAAAACGTCCGGTTCTACAAAGATCAATATTTAGCCGAACATGAGCGCACATGGCTGCATGACGTCATTGCACGGAGTATCAATGAAATTTATGTCATTGAGCCGCAGACATTGCGGTTCAAATTCGCGAACGCGGGAGCCCAGCGCAATATCGGCTACACCGCCGGCGAATTGACTGAACTGACTCCGGTCGATATTGCTCCGGAATACACGGAGAAAACTTTTCGGGCCATGCTGCGCCCACTCTTCACGGGAGAGAAAGGTCTCCTCGTTATCGAGACCCTCCACCGGCGCAAGGATGGATCCCGTTACCCGGTTGAATCGCATCTCCAACTCGTTGAGAGACCCGAAGGAAACGTTTGCCTTGTCATCGTCACGGACATCACCGAGCGCAAGCAGGCCGAGGAAGAGCTTCGCGCGAGCGAGGAAAGATTTCGCATTGTCACCGAGAGTACGACGGATGTCATCTACGAGTGGGATCTCAAGGAGAGCATTACCTGGTTCGGGGACGTGGATGGCGTGCTCGGGTATCCGGCTGGAATATTCCCGAGGACTCTCGGCGGCTGGGTCGCCGCCCTCCACCCCGGGGACAAAGAACGCGTCTGGATGGCAGTCGAGGAACAGCTCAAAGGAGCCGCTCCCTATGATGTGGAGTATCGCATCCAAGGCAAATACGGCGTGTGGTACTGGTGGTCGGCTCGTGGCACGGTAATCAAGAACGAGCGCGGTGAGTCCGGTAGGTGGATCGGCGCGGTCACGGATGTCACTGAACGCAAACGGGCAGATCTGGAACTGCGAGAGCGCGAGGCCAGATACAGGACGCTCGTCGAGAATATTCCGCAAAAGATCCTCATGAAGGACCGGAATTTCAGGTGGGTATCGATCAACGAGAACCTCGCCCGTGACTTCGGTTTCCGGCCCGAGGAAGTGGTGGGCAAGATGGACGCCGACTTGTTTACGCCGGAACTCGCCGCCAAGTACCATTCCGACGACGTCAGGATCATGGAGACCGGAGAGGCCGAGGAGTTCGAAGAGAAGTATATAGTCGCCGGGAAGGAAACCTGGGTCAACACAATCAAAACGCCGATCAGAGGCGAGAAAGGGGAGATCGAAGGCGTGCTTGGCGTTTTCTGGGACATCACCGGGCGCAAGCAGGCCGAGAGTGAGTTGCGCCGATATGTGAATCAGCTTTCGGTGATCAACCGGCTTGACCATGTCATTTCGTCGACATTCGACATCGGGGAAGTGTACGATACTCTGGTTTTAGATATGCGGCAACTCTTTCAGTTCGACCGGACATCATTATCGACTCTCAATGAAGAAAGAACGGAGTGGCAAATCGTCAAGCAATGGACAAGCGGCGAACCAGGGCTTATGCCAAAGGTCTGGCGCAAGGTCGAAGGATCGGTGGTCGAATGGCTTATCCTCAACAAGCGATCATTCGTGGAAGAGCGAATTGGCGAACAAGGGACGTGGCCCGAAAACGAACTTCTAACAAAGGAAGGAATCGCCTCACGCGTGGCGGTACCGCTCATCGTACGAGGAAAGGTTATCGGTGCCATGACGCTCGCAAGCAAGAATCCGGAGGCATACAAGAAGGGCGACGTCGAGATGCTGGAATCGCTTGCAGACCAGGTCGGCATTTCGATGCATAACGCCATGATGTACAACAAGGTCGGCGAGCATGCCGCGACGCTGGAGAAGAGGGTGAAAGAACGAACAGGTCAGCTTGAAACCGCGAACAAGGAGCTTGAAGCATTCTCCTACTCCGTTTCACACGATCTGCGGGCACCGTTGCGTTCGATCGACGGTTTTTCCAAGATCATGATGGAAGAGTATTCAAACAAACTCGACGCCGAAGGAAAGAGGATTCTGAATGTCATCCGCTCAAACACGCAGAAGATGGGGGAGCTTATTACGGATTTGCTCGACCTCTCGCGCGTGACGAGAGATGAGATGAAAACGGTGCGCGTCGATATGACGACGCTCGCAAATTCCGTCTTCCGTGAGATCGCTTCGCCCGATGCGCAAAAGCAGTATGCTTTCTCCATCGAGGCGCTGCCCGACGCATACGGCGACCCTTCGCTCCTGAGACAGGTTTGGCGCAATTTGATTTCCAATGCGATCAAGTTTACAGCGACCAAAGATGTGCGCCACATTGAGATCGGTGCCCGCTCGGAGGATGGGATGACCGTCTATTTCATCAGGGACTCCGGAGTCGGGTTTGATCCCCAATACACTCATAAGCTCTTTGGAGTGTTCCAGCGGCTGCACACAACAGAGGCATTCGAAGGGACAGGGGTCGGACTGGCGATTGTCCAGCGAATTGTTCACCGTCACGGAGGACGGGTCTGGGCGGAAGGAAGAATCGGAGAAGGCGCGACTTTCTATTTTGCATTACCTTCAAAAGGAGAATAACCGTGGATAATGTCAACGAGGTGGAAATTCTTCTCGTGGAAGACAACCCCAATGATGCCGAATTGGCTCTTAGGGCGCTGAAAAAGCACAACCTTGCGAACCACGTTTTCCTCGTGAACGACGGCGAGGAGGCGCTTGATTTTGTCTTTGCCCGCGGTAAGCACGCTCAGCGGACAATTGGATTTGGTCCGAGGGTGATATTGCTTGACCTGAAACTCCCAAAAGTGGACGGGCTTGAAGTCCTGAGGGCGATCAAAGGCGACCCGCGAACAAGGGTGATTCCTGTCATCGTGCTGACATCCTCGAAAGAAGAAAAGGACATCGTGGAAAGCTATCGGCTGGGAGTGAACAGCTATATTTTGAAACCCGTCGATTTTGACAAGTTTGTCGAAGCCGTCAAAGATATCGGATACTATTGGCTGCTCCTGAATCAATTTCCGGCAAACAAATAGAATACCCGGGCGAGACAATGGCACGCGCAACGCCGCTTCGCATTCTGTTCGTCGAAGACCTGCCGTCTGATGCAGAGCTGGCGGAGAGGGAGGTCCGCAACAGCGGACTCGAATTTACTCCGCGACGAGTGGATACGAGAGACGCTTTCCTCTCCGCACTAGCGGAATTTCAGCCCGATGTCATCGTGTCGGATTACATGATGCCGGAATTCAACGGAATGCAGGCATTGAAACTCCTGCTCGAACGGGATACGACGATTCCCTTCATCGTTCTTACCGGATCGATGAATGAAGAGACGGCTGTCGAATGCATGAAAGCCGGGGCGACGAATTACGTCATCAAGGAGCATGTTGCAGGATTGCCGTTTGCCATCAAGGACGCGCTTGAGCGCAAGAAAGTCCGCGAAGCCATGGACGAAACCGAGCGGGCATTGCGGGAAAGCGAGGAACGCTACCGCACGCTGGTCACATTCTCGCCTGATGCACTCTACGTTCACGTTGACAACCGCATCATCCTCGTGAACCCGGCCCTCTGCAAGCTGCTCGGCGCCGACGATCCGTCGCAACTCATTGGAAGATCGGTATTTGAGATAGTACACCCGGCATACTATGAGAAAATTCGCGAACGTTGGAATCTCATCTTCGGCGGTGAGCCCGCGCCGCGTATCGAGGAGAAATTCATCCGCCTCGACGGCTCCGTCGTTGATGTGGAAGTGAGCGCAGTCGCAGTCGAATTGCAGGGATCCAGGGGAGTGCAGGTAACTGCGTGCGATATCACCGAACGGAAGCGGGAAGAGGAGGAGCTGCGATTCAGAAATGTCATTTTATCCACACAGCAGGAAGCATCGTTTGATGGGATCCTCGTGGTCGACGACCTCTCCAATATCGTGTCGTACAACCGTCGGTTTGTGGAGATGTGGGGTATCCCGCGAGAGTTGGTGGAGAAGAAGACCGACGAACTCCTGAAGGAGTTTAATGCGGGCAAGGTGGCGGATTCTCAGTCGTTTCTCCAGCGCATTGACTACCTGAATGAGCACAAACAGGAAACAAGCTGGGATGAAGTTGTTCTCAAGGACGGGCGGATCTTTGACCGCTACTCGGCGCCCATGGTCGGGCCGGACAACCGATATTATGGCCGCGTCTGGTATTTCCGCGACATCACTGAGCGAAAGCGGGCCGAGGAAGTGGTTCGGGACTCCGAAGAGAGATTTCGCATGGTATTCGAGCATGTGTTTGACGGCATCAGCATTTACAACGAAGATCCTGACCCAACGACCCGAAAACTCATCGAATGCAATGAACAGTATGCTCTCATGTCAGGACGCAGTCGCGAGGAGCTGCTCCAACTCGGAAGCACGAAGGTGCTTCAGAGATCGCTCGAAGACACGGCAAATGACAATCGCGTGGAAGCCATCGGCAAGGGGACGGCATACCGGGGCTCCTTTTCATGGATTCGACCTGATGGAAAGGATAACGTTGTTGAATATGTGGGGATGCCGATCACCTGGCAGGGGAAGTCATACACAATTGGCATTGATCGCGATATCACCGAACGCACGAAGGCAGATCGGGAACTCAAACTTATGGCGCAGACAGTCTCTTCTGCACGGGACTGTATCACCATCACCGATCTTGAGGACAGGCTTATCTTTGTCAATGACGCATTTTGCAATACATACGGATACACGACAGAAGAGCTGCTGGGAAAAGACATTTCCATGTTGCGACCACCCGGCACGCCGGTCACAATGACAGATCGAATCCTCCACGATACTCAGGACGGAGGATGGCACGGCGAACTCATGAACCGCCGAAAGGATGGGACCGATTTCCCGGTGGAGCTGTGGACTTCCGCGGTGAGAGATGACGCGGGGGCTCAGGTGGCTCTGGTCGGCGTCGCCCGGGACATTACTGACCGTACCATTGTCGAGGGACACCTCAGGGAGAGCGAAGAGCAATTTCGTCTGATTGCGGAAAATGTCGCAGACATGATTGCAGTGTTGGATCTGGATGGCAAACGGATCTATAGCAGCCCCTCGTACAGAAGCATTC
>PMNE01000099.1:5077-5844 GCA_003162635.1 Ignavibacteriota bacterium | reverse complement strand
ATCAACCTTCGCGACACATGGGAGGTGCTGACGTATCCGGGATTCTGGACGCTGGCACGGAGCAACTACCGGGAGGGGATGAAGGAGATGATCCGGTCGTTCAGCCGGCGTGCGTTTGTCAAAAGCCTGCAACGGCTCGTTCCGGATATCATCGAAGAAGACCTTCATGCCGCTCCTGCCGGCGTCCGGGCGCAGGCGCTGATGCCTGATGGGCGCCTCATGGATGATTTCGTGATCCTGCACGGGAATCGTTCCATGCACGTCTGCAACGCGCCTTCTCCCGCAGCGACGGCATCGTTGAACATCGGCGAAGAGATTGTTGCACAATTGCCAAAGCCATGAAATTCACGGAGACGAACATTGCCGGCGCCGCCATCGTTCGGCTCGAGATGATGCGCGATGAACGGGGCTATTTCGCCCGGTCGTGGTGCCGGCGCGAATTTGCCGAGCATGGTCTTGATCCGAATCTCGTCCAGTGCAATGTATCCTTCAACGTTGGGCGGGGGACATTCCGCGGTTTGCACTATCAGGCGGCACCCCACGCAGAGGCGAAGCTCGTGCGGTGTACGCGGGGAGCGCTGTACGATGTCATCCTCGATATCCGCCCGGGTTCACCGTCGTTCCTCGCCTCCTTCGGCGTCGAATTGACGCCCGAGAACGGGACGATGCTCTTCATCCCCAAGGGGTGCGCGCATGGGTTCCTGACGCTCGCGGACAACACGGAGATCTTCTATCAGATGTCCGACTACTATGTGCCGGACGCTGCA
>PMNE01000099.1:0-5026 GCA_003162635.1 Ignavibacteriota bacterium | reverse complement strand
GGAATTTCGCAGAATCCCGAAGACACGCAGCGGCGTCACGGCATCCCCGCCTTCCCCATCAACCGGAAACCGCGCGTGGGCGCCGACTGGGAAGAGCAGCCCCAACAGAATATCTACTCTTCCCTGACAAGGCGTCTGCAGCGATCACGGTGGGGAAGAATTGCGGAGCGTCTCCTTATTCGTCTGCCTCTCGAAATGGGATATGTGCTCCGGTCGATCTGGAATTTGCGCGGATTCGATCTCCTCGTCGTGTCGGGAGGAGGCCAACTCGACGACTACTGGGGGGGCGCGTGGGCCCATCCGTACACGCTTGCGAAGTGGGGAACGATCGCGCGTTTGCTCGGTGTTGATTTTGCGTTCATCAGCGTCGGCGCAGGCCCCATCGATGCGCCGATGAGCAGGAGATTCATCCGGTACGCGTTGGGCAAGGCATCGTATCGCTCCTACCGGGATGAACATTCGCGGGCGCTCATCAGATCGATCGGTTTTGATGCCGCGGATCCGGTTTGTCCGGACCTCGCCTACAGCGTTCCGACGCCGCCGGTTTCGAAGGAAGCGAGTCGCCGGGGAACACGGGTTTTGGGCATCGGCCCGATGTCGTACTATCACCCCGATATCTGGCCCGAGAAAGACCGGGGGGTGTACGAGTCGTACCTTGCACGACTTGCCGACACGATCGTGCGAGGGAGAGAAAAGGGATGGCAGGTGGTCCTCTTTCCGAGCGAAATCGGCTCGGACCGCGTCGCAATGGCTGATCTCCACGACATGCTCGCGGCCCGGGGTATCACGCCTTCTGATCCCCGTGTCACGCAGCGGGATCTCCGCACCGTCACAGAATTGCTCGAGTTCCTCGGGAGCGTGGATATTGTGGTGGCGTCAAGGTTCCATGGAGTTCTTCTTGCGCACGTGATGAACACGCCCGTTGTGGCCATATCGTACCACGACAAAATTGATTCCCTGATGAGCGCATTGGGACACGAAGAGTACTGTTGCGACATCCGCACGTTTACGGCTGATCAGGTCATCGGGGCGGTCACCCGCCTCGAGAGTTGTTCTCCGGCTGCCAGGGTGCGCATCGCGGAAAAAATGAGCGAGTATCGCGGAATCCTTGACCGCCAGTATCATGAGGTGTTCGACAGGCCATGACCATCCTTGAACTTCAACGCACATTCCCCGGGCTTCAGACCGGCAAGAGCATGCATCGCCTGGCGACGGAGCTCTACCCTCTCTGCCGCAGCATCACGGGGAACGGCTTCCGGGATTCGCTCGCCATCCTGGGGCGGGAGGTGCCGCTCAACGTCGTCGATGTGCCGACAGGTACCAAGGTTTTCGACTGGACGATTCCGCAGGAGTGGAATATCCGGGACGCCTATATCAGGAATTCACAAGGGGAGAAGGTCGTCGATTTTACCCGGCTCAACCTCCATGTCCTTCAATACAGTGTTCCGATCCGGGAAACGATGACGCTTGCCGAACTCCGCCCTCATCTTTTCACGCTCCCCGATCACCCCGACTGGGTTCCGTACCGGACGTCGTACTACAAGAAGAACTGGGGGTTTTGCCTCTCGCAGAAGGTCCTGGACTCCCTGGAAGATGGTCAGTACGAAGTGTGCATCGATTCCACCCTGGCCGACGGCCGATTGTCGTATGGCGAGATTGTCCTGCCCGGCGCAACCGCGGACGAGGTTCTGATCTCTTGCCACAGTTGCCATCCGTCGTTGGCCAACGACAATCTTTCCGGCATGGTCGTTGCGACGAGTCTGGCCCGCCTGCTCGCCGGAGTGGAACGGCGATACACGTACCGGTTTGTGTTCATTCCGGGCGCAATCGGATCGATCGCCTGGCTGGCGCGCCACAAGGAAGAAGCCCTGAAGATCAAGCACGGCCTCGTCGTGGCGTGCGTGGGTGACCCCGGTCCGCTGACATATAAGAAGAGCAGACGGGGGGATGCGGAGATCGACCGCGCAGCTCTCCATGTCATGGAACACTCGGGAGAACCGTTCCATGTGAAGGACTTTTCACCGTACGGTTATGACGAGCGCCAGTATTGCTCGCCGGGGTTCAATCTGGCCGTCGGTTCTCTGACACGTACACCCCACGGCCAGTTTCCGGAGTATCACACGTCGGCGGACAATCTCGAGTTCATCCGGCCGGCATCGCTGGAACATTCCCTCCAAACATACCTGTCGATCGTGGGTCTTCTCGAGAAGAACAGGGTGTACCTCAGCCTGAACCCCTACTGCGAACCCCAACTGGGGAAGCGCGGACTCTACCGGTCGATGGGGGGACAGACAGATGAGCCGGCGAACGAGCTGGCGCTGTTGTGGGTATTGAATCTGTCGGATGGTCANNACGGAACTATCAGAGGACCTCTATGAAAGTTGTTCTTTTCTGCGGCGGCATGGGAACGCGGCTTCGGGATTATTCCGACAGCATTCCCAAACCCCTCGTTCCTATCGGCTACCGTCCGATCCTCTGGCATGTCATGAAGTATTATGCCCACTTCGGCCACAAGGAGTTCATCCTCTGTCTCGGCTATAAGGCCGACAAGATCAAGGAGTATTTCCTGAACTACAACGAGTATGTCTCAAACGACTTCACGTTGACGAACGGGGGAAAGGACCTCCGCCTGATGAAGACGGACATTCACGACTGGAAGATTACGTTTGTCGACACGGGGCTGACGTCGAACATCGGCCAGCGGCTCTGGGCGGTCAGGAAATATGTTGAGGGGGAGGAGATGTTTCTGGCAAACTATTCCGACGGTCTCACCGATCTGGATCTTCCCCTCATGATCGATACGTTTGTGAAAAGCGGAAAGGTTGCGGCCTTCGTCTGCGCCCTTCCTTCTCAGAGCTTTCATATCGTGGAGCTTGGGGAAGGGGGATCGGTGAAGAAACTTCGCTACGTACGGGATTCTGGAATACGCGTCAACGCCGGATACTTCGTCCTCCGGAAAGAGATCTTCGACTACATGAAGCCCGGCGAAGAGCTTGTGATACAGCCCTTTGAGCGTCTCATCCAGAAGGACCTGCTCCTCGGCTACAAATGCGACAGGTTCTGGGCGATGGACACGTTCAAGGAGCAGCAGGAACTCACGGACCTCAACAACCAGGGGAATGCGCCGTGGGAGGTCTGGAAAAAAGATGGCAAAGAAGAAGGAATGAAAGGAGCTTCAGCGCAATGAAATGGGACCGGTCAAAACAAATGCAGGAACGGATGAACGAAATCATTCCCGGCGGTGCTCATACCTACGCCAAGGGGGAAGATCAGTACCCGGAGGCGCTTCTCCCGATCATCCGGCGGGGTGAGGGATGCCATGTATGGGATGTCGACGGCAATTGCTACATCGAGTACGGAAGCGGTCTCCGGGCCGTCGGTCTGGGCCACGCCTACAAGCCGGTGATCGAGGCGGCCGCCCGGCAAATGGCTTTCGGAGCGAATTTTGTGCGGCCGGCGGCGATCGAGCTGGAGTGCGCCGAGGCGTTCCTCCAGATGATCAACCGGGCGGAGATGGTGAAATTCGGGAAGAATGGATCGGATGCCACCAGCGCAGCCGTTCGCCTGGCGCGTTCGTACACCGGGCGGGATCTCATCGGGATGTGCGCCGAGCATCCGTTCTTTTCCGTGGATGATTGGTTCATCGGCACGACGCCCGTGGCGGGAGGAATTCCCCAGGTGATCAGGGACCTGGCGGTGAAATTCCACTTCAATGACGTGGAGAGTGTGCGGACGATGTTCGATGCCTATCCCGGGAAGATCGCATGCCTGATCATGGAGGCGGAAAAAGATCATCCGCCCGATGCGGGATTCTTCACCGCCGTCGAGGCGCTGTGCCGGAAGAACGGCGCCGTCTTTATCCTCGATGAGATGATCACGGGTTTCCGCTGGGACAACGGCGGGGCGCAGGCCATGTACAATATCAACCCCGACCTCTGCACCTTCGGCAAGGCAATGGCCAACGGATTCTGTCTCTCCGCCCTTGCAGGGAAGAAAGAGATCATGAAGCTGGGCGGTCTGCGGCACGACAAGGAGCGGGTCTTCCTTATGTCGTACACGCATGGCGCGGAGACGCATTCCCTGGCTGCGTCCATCGCCACGATGACAGTGTACCGGGAAGAACCCGTGGTGAAGACTCTCTGGAAGCAGGGAGAACGTCTCGCCGCGGGATTCAGGAAGGCCATCGCCGGCCACCACCTGGAAGGATATGTGGAGGTCATCGGCCGGCCGTGCAACATGGTGTATGCGACACGCGACGAGAACAAACAGCCGTCGCAGCCGTTCCGAACGCTGTTCCTCCAGGAGACCATCAAGCGGGGACTCCTTGCGCCGTCGATCGTGGTGAACTATTCCCATAAGGACGAAGACATCGACAAGACCGTGGAGATCGTCGACGAGGCGTTGGCGGTGTACCGGAAGGCGATCGATGAAGGGGTCGACAAATATCTCGTCGGCAGGCCGGTGAAGCCGGTCTACCGCACATTCAACTGACGCGGACCCGTATGCAGAGACTGACATTTGCAAAAGCGGAAGGGAGACCCTTTCATCTCCTGTGTCTCGGGGCTCACTGCGACGACATCGAGATCGGCGCCGGGGGAACGGTGCTCCGGCTTGTGCGCGAGCTCGGCAACGTGGCGGTTCGGTGGGTGGTCCTGTGCTCCAATGAAGAAAGGAAAAAGGAAGCTGCTGCCTGTGCCGACTTCTTCCTGAAGGGGGCGCGGCAGAAGGAGGTGATCATCCGGGACAACCGCGATGGTTTCCTCCCGTACACTGCGGTGCAGGTGAAGGAATTTTTTGAAGACTTGAAGGGCGGACCTTCGCCGGATCTGATCCTTACCCACTACGGTGCGGACCGTCATCAGGACCACCGGCTGGTGTCCGAGCTGACGTGGAATACATGGCGGAACAACTTTATTCTGGAGTACGAGATTCCCAAGTATGACGGCGACCTCGGAGCGCCGAATTTCTTTGTTCCTCTGAGCGAAGCCGACGTACAAGCCAAGGGCGTCCATATCATGTCGGCCTT
>PMNE01000033.1 GCA_003162635.1 Ignavibacteriota bacterium | reverse complement strand
TTTTCCGAGAAGCTCACTCACCTCGTGGAAGAAAGAACCGCCGTGCTTCGAGAGTCAGAGCGCCGTTTCCGCGATATGCTCGAAAACATCAAGCTGATCGCTTTGACCCTGGATAGCAACGGGAAGATCACCTTTTGCAACGACTATCTGCTCACATTGACCGGCTGGAGCAGGGAAGAGGTCATCAATGAAGAGTGGTTGAGCAAATTCATCCCTGAGGAGACTGTTTCCCCGAAGGATCTCCATCGCAAGTCGCCTGCAGAGGCTTTCCTTCCAACTCACCATGAGAGTCAGATGCTGACGAAAGAGGGTAAGCTTCTGACCATTCAATGGAACAACACTGTGCTTCGTGATGCGGCGGGAAAGACTGTCGGGACTGCGAGCATAGGTGAGGATGTGACGGAAAGAAATCGAGCCGAGGAGAAGGCCAACCGGCTCGCCGCCATCGTCCAATCGTCCGAGGATGCGGTTATCGGCAAGACCCTGAAGGGGATTATTACGAGTTGGAACAAGGGCGCTGAGAAAATATACGGATACACCGAGGAGGAGGTTTTGGGCACAAGTATTGTCAGCCTGGTCCCTCCTGGACTGCTGGATGAATTGCAGGAGATTCTCGACAAAATCCAAAAGGGAGAACACGTTGAGCATTATGAAACACTGCGTCGTCGCAAAGATGGCAAAGATATATTTGTCTCCCTGACCATTTCTCCAATCTTCGATACCCAGGGAAGAGTCGTCGCGGCTTCAACGATTGGACGGGATGTGTCAGAGCGCAAGCTCGCAGAGGAGCACATAAAGCATAGTGAAGAGCGATTTCGGCTGATTGCGGAGAATGTAGGGGATATGATTGCAGTGTTGGACCTGGAAGGCAGAAGGATTTACAACAGTCCGTCATACAGGAGTATTCTNNACCGTAAGAACCGGAGTCGGGCAACGGATCGAATACCGGTTCTTGCGCAAAGACGGATCCGAAAGCACCATTGACTCAAAGGGAAGCGTGATCAGAGATGGTGACGGCACGATTGTTAGCGTCGTCGTGGTCTCCCGTGATGTGACCGAGGAAAAGAAGCTCGCGGCACAATTTCTGCGGTCCCAGCGCATGGAAAGCATCGGCACGCTCGCCGGCGGCATTGCCCATGATCTCAACAACGTGCTCACGCCGATCATGATGGCGATCGAGATCCTGCGGGACAAGATACCCGATGCGGGCAGTCAGAGAACCCTCGAAATAGTTGAGACATCAGCAAAGCGCGGCGCGGACATCGTAAGGCAGGTGCTGGCATTCGGACGAGGTGTCAAAGGAGACCGCATTCTCGTTCAACTAAAACACGTCGTCAAGGAAGTATCCAAGATCGCCCGAGAGACATTTCCGAAATTGATCGAGATCAAAACGGATATTCCGCGGGAATTGTGGACAGTCTCCGCCGACCCGACACAGATGCATCAGGTTCTCCTGAACATGCTGGTGAATGCGCGGGACGCCATGCCTGGGGGAGGGATGCTTACCATATCGGCGGAAAATACGAAGCTGGACGAGAATTACTCGCGCATGCATTTTGAGGCGAAGCCAGGGCCCTATGCGTGCATCGTCATCACTGACACGGGAACGGGGATCCCTGCCGACGTCCGGGAGAAAATATTTGAGCCCTTCTTCACGACAAAGGAAATCGGGATGGGAACCGGGCTAGGCCTTTCCACCACGCTTGCCATCGTCAAGAGCCATGGAGGGTTCATCAGCCTGACAAGCGAAGTGGGAAAAGGGACGACGTTCAGGATCTACATACCGGCGACAGGAACAGCTTCCAGTGAAGCGGCAACGAATGAGGAAGTCATTCTCCCAGAGGGAAATGGAGAGCTGATCCTGGTTATCGATGATGAAGCTGCCATCCGGGAGATTACAAAGGAAACTCTGCGGGTCCATGGCTATAATGCCATCACTGCAAGCGACGGGGCGGAAGGAATCGCACTCTTTGCTGAAAACAAGAGGGACATTAAGGTCGTTATCACCGACATCATGATGCCTGTCATGGATGGGACGGCCGCGATTTTCGTGCTGAAGAGAATTTGCCCTGATGTGAAGATCATAGCGACCAGTGGATTTATTACCAAAGAGCAGCTCAAAACNNCCACATTGGTGTTGAAATGCCGGAGGGTGAGATCCGTTCCTCTCCATCAAAGGTTTCCCCCGGTTATCTCACATCAACTCGGGGCGCCCGGCTTTTCACAACATCAGCGTGAGCGCCTAATGAGGCCGCACCAACGAAGAGTCTGACACTCGACGAGGTTTCTTGAGTCCCGTCTTCAACTTATTGGTTACCTCCCGCTTGACGCGAGCTGCCAGCCGTTCATCATACTTTTCTAAGAATGAGCTCACAGGCGCTGGATATCGCTTGCTCAATTCCCTGAGTGCCCAGGAAAGTGCTTTGATCACCATATCATCACGGTCGGAGATGAGCATTCGACAGATCTTGAGTGTGCGACGAACATCTCCTTGACCGCCACGAGCACGATTGTTGAGTGGAACTGTACTTACTAAGGCAGCCCTTCTCCACCAACGATTGGGAGATTGAGCCCAAGACATAACCAGTTGGTCTGAGATTTTGCGTTGACGCCAAGCAGGACCAGCAATAAAACAGGCGAAACAGTCGGCTTCTCCCCAGCTTTGGATACCTCGACCAAGGGAGGCAACATACTTTTGGTTCAGTGCATCGAGGGAAGGTTGGTGATTCACAATGATCTCGTAGGAGAAGATACGTTCCCAGGACCCAAGCGGCACCAACTGTTTCGCCAATGCAAGAACAGTGGTAGCAGACGAATGCTTCAGTTGCTTAGACCACTCGCGTCGTATCAGACGAAAGGAAGGAGCATTCTTCTTGGGCATGGCAGCAAGAGAGCGACGTATTTCTACGACAAGTGTTTTCATATCTGCATTGTGGGCGGCCTATCAATGATTAGATACGAAGTATTCCCCCGCTCGTCCGTCGGGGAATGCACGAGACTCGCCTGGAGCGCGCTTTCCGGTCATGAAAAACCGCGCGGCTGGAGTTAAGCCCTCCCCATGCGCGTGATAGACGCCTGAAAAGCAAACCGGCCCCTCCATCC